>CAWCCY010000029.1:0-265447 GCA_963794075.1 uncultured Actinomycetota bacterium | reverse complement strand
GCTGTTCAACGCTCAATACATGACGCGCATGGCGAGGATCGCACTGATGCCACCGAAGGCAATGCGATGCCGACCATCTGAGACGTTATGAATGCCGTTGAGGCGCAGGATGTTGGCAGCGAACGAGCGCAGACGCGCAAAGATGCCAGGATTGCAGCGGATGCGGCTGGCGTCCTCGGCGAAGCTACCGTCACGGACGTAGTGCGAGCGATTCTCGATGTGCCAGTGGTCACGGATGGCTTTGGCACATTGAGCGGCTGGCAGCATGACGTCGCTGACAAACAAGGCGGTCTCGCTGGTATCGCGCCATAGCCCAGTGGTGGCGGAGCGGGTGAGTACGTCGCGATTGACGCGGATAATCGCACGGATGTGGCCATCCCACTCGGTGTCGGCCAAGCTGCCGCCCGGCGCGAATACTTCGACCGTACGGGTTTCGTCGCGGCACCGACGCTTCTTGTCGGCGGTTTGGGTGCTATCGACCGGTGCTGCGGTATCGCACAGCGCGGCGATGGCGTGATGAAGGGCGGGTTGGTTGGCTTTGACCTGAGCGATCAGATGAACGCTGGTGGCGGCGGCTTGCTCGAAGATGGGGTGGACGGCCCCAACGGCATCAGTGTGCCAGAGTGCGGGTCGTGAGAACCGACAGAAGAGGGATCCGTCCGCCATGAACATTAGCATGATCGGCCTGGATACTGCCAAGTCAGTCTTCCAGGTTCACGCCGTGGACCCGTCCGGAAAGGTGGCAATGAAGCGCAAGCTGCAGAGGGGCGAGCTGATTCCATTCTTCGAGAAGCACGAGGCCTGCACAGTCGTTCTGGAGGCCTGCGGCGCGGCCCATCATTGGGCCCGGGTGCTGACCGGTCTCGGGCATGACGTAAAACTGATCGCACCGGAGGCCGTCAGGCCGTTTGTAAAGAAGGGCAGGAAGAACGATGCCGCCGATGCGGCGGCCATCTGCGAGGCTGCATCCCGACCTAGCGTGAAGTTTGTGTCCGCTAAGAGTCTGGAGCAACAGAGCGTCCTGACGTTGCATTCGGCTCGATGCCTGCTGGTCAAGCAGCAAACGATGTTAGCGAACGCCCTGCGTGGCCTGGCGACCGAGTTTGGCCTGACTGTTCCAAAGGGCATCGGCAAGCTGGAGGAACTGGCAGCACTTGTGAACGCGGATGAGGCATTCCCCGAGACAGCGCGGCATGTGCTTACAGGATTGTTCGACCACTGCCGTGCGACTGCTGCAAGCATCGAGACAGTCGAAGCGGAGATCGTCGTTCAGGCGCGGCAGGATGAAACCGCGCGCCGTCTGGCCACGATCCCCGGTATCGGTCCCATCACCGCGTCGCTGATCGCGGCGACGGTCGGCGATATCGGCATGTTCAAGAGCGCACGACATTTCGCCGCCTGGCTAGGTCTGGTACCGCGACAGTATTCTACTGGCGGAAGGAACCGCCTTGGCCGGATAACCAAGACGGGCAATCGTGAAATACGGAGGTTGCTGGTTCTGGGAGCCACGTCGATGGTTTATCGGGCTCCGCAATGGAAGAGCGCCGCCGGACTCTGGACCAGGGCGGTACTAGAACGTCGCCCTGTCAGGCTGGTCACCGTGGCACTAGCGAACAAGATGGCGCGCATCGCATGGGCGCTGATGACGCGCAAAGAGGTCTACCACGCGAAAGGACGTGCTGCGGCCGCAGCAGCGTGACGTTCTCGCGCTGGATGTAGGCGACGAGCGCAAGCTCTCAACTGTTCTGGCAGGAAGCGCTGAATAGGCGTGATGGGAAAGGTTGTGGTCGAGAACACAGCTCAGGCAATACCGGAAAAAAAGATGTGCCCCGAGCACGCCTCGAAGATTGGTGCCTGACACGTAAGCGAACACCCATGATGGCCAGCGGCACGCGCCGCGCAACAGGCCGGACATAAGGGCGCAACTGACCGGATCTCTCGCCCACGCGGGATCAGCGAACCAGAGAAAGGAGCCGCAGCCGTCCTAGAACAACGTCACAAGGTCGCTGCATAAATCATGCGCAGAACTTCCGCCTCGCGTACCGGTTGTACTGCGGATGCAAACAGGCATCACATCCTTATCCTCTTGCCAGAACATCGGCGAGACGTGGGGAAACACAAAGGATGAATTTTCAATAGCACAAAGGCATTGCCAACCTGGAGCCGTCCACATAATGCTTTTTTTGACAATGCATGGCATCGACAGTGACCACAGAGCCGGTCAGCGCAAGCGAGGCGAGCAAAGTCTGGACCGCCGGGATTTCATTGGACTTTTCGTCGCACTCGAGATGTCCCAGCACTAGAGCCTTGTCGGAAGCAAAGGCGCTGAGTATGTGCGCGGCGCGACGGTCGAGAAAGTTGTCGAAGCTTCGTCGCAAGGTCTTGCCATCGATCGCCACATGACGCTGAAAATCGATGAAGCTGTGGATTGTCCGATAAGAGTTGGCGCCGGCGACGATTGCCAAGATCGCAAACAGTACCAACGTGTGGCAGACTGTCTGGCGCCTGAAGGAACGCGACGCCGGGCCGAGTGTGTCGAAGCATCTATCGGTGGTGGTGGTCGGACATGCCAAGCCTTGAACGCATCGCTAGCCACAAGATCATGGCGGGTCAGCGGACGTGTGGATTGCCAACTATCTTGCTTAGTCCCGAACGCGGCAGCGGGGGCAGAGGGAAACATTAACAGGAACAAAGCAACCGACTTTACCCATGGCCACGCATCCCAATGGACCGTTGCATCGAAACAGAAGGTTGAAAGGAGCAGCCTATCACCGGCATCATGAAGTCGATAGTGGCGACTGCCTAGCGCCAGATTGCCTTCCGTCATTGCCCATTATGGTGCTGGCCTTTAAGATAAATTTCTACCTGCGAATGCCGGTTGTTAACATTCAAATCAATGAGGCCGGATCCATAACTGCCTTCACTAGGGAGAAAATCATGGCCGAGGAACGGAGAGGAGGTGGTCGGGACAGCGACACCTATCGTATCAAAAAATTAGAGGTAATTTCGGCGATTGCAATAGCAATAATAGCCGCTTCATCTGGTTGGGTCGTTGCACTACAACCTGTTTTTGGTAGCAAAGATAAAACTGGTAAGGTCGAAAGAGTGGATGGGCATTGGGAAATCACTGCAAACGGTTGGGTATTTGATATGTGTATTTTGCAAGACCAAGGCACTAAGATAAAAGGGGGGATGTTTCTCAGGCCAAATTTTGGACCGGCACCCTCTACTTGCGATAATCTTCATGACAGCACCGACCCTTTTCGAGGTGACTTCAATCCCGCGACTGGCGAGATTTCATTCACACGGGATCCAGACACAGAGATGAGGCCCAGCCGTACACTGGCACAGTCGTTAAGATTCAGGCTTCCGATGTAGGTCTTGGCACTTTCACCTATGCACGAACGCCTGGCCCAACTGCACCGTTTTGTAATGATACGGGTAAACCCCTAACTTCACCTCTGTACGATAGCCATACCCAGTTGGGCCGCCCCGCTCGTGAGCGGGTAGTCGTTGCGCTACTCGACGCCCACGCACCTGGATGTGGGCTACGTAATGGCCATTACCGTTCTCCAAACTAAACAAAGTAAGACCGTCCTGGTCTGGCCTTGTTACTATAGATGTTGACCCTGCCCCCCAACATCCGCCAGGCTTCGATGATCCGACGCGCTGCCGGCAAACTGGTGAACAGGTGCTCATTGAGGCACTCATCGCGCAAGCGGTCGATGAAGCTCTCCGCAAAGCCGTTCTGCATCGGTTTGCCTGGGTGATGCAGTGCCAGTGCACGCCATGTCTTCTGTTGCCAACGCAGATGGTGTGCGATGTCAGCTCTGTGTCGTTGTCACTGACAATCATGCCCGGGTAGCCGCGCTGGGCCGCAATCCGATCGAGTTCGCGGGCAACACGTGCGCCGGACAGCGAAGTGTCGCTGATCAGTGCCAGGCTCTCACGGCTGAAGTCGTCAACCACGGCAAGGATGCGGAACCGCCGGCTGTCCAGTAGTGCATCTGAGGCAAAGTCCAGGGACCACCGATGGTTCACCTGCTTCGGCAGTATCAGCGGTGCTCGTGTTCCCAAAGCACGCTTGCGTCCGCCACGTCGGCGCACCGTCAGATGTTCCTCGCGGTAGATGCGGAACAGCCGCTTATGGTTCAGCCGGACGCCCTCCCGGGCCAGCAGAATGTGCAGACGGCGATAGCCAAATCGCCGCCGCTGTACTGCCAGCTCGCGCAGTCGCCGGCGGATCTCACCATCGTCCACTCGGCGCGGTCGGTAGCGGTAGGTCTTCGCATGCATCCCGACCAGCCGGCAGGCACGGCTCTGCGAGTAACGCTTCTCCTCGATCGCCCAGCAACCCTCAGCCGTCAACCATCAATACGTCCAAGGCGTGGCACTACATATTTGCCAGATACACCACCTGCACTCAATCATATCAATACTTAGCCGGCGTCGCACACCTCAAGTGTCGAAGATCGGCACTGATAACCAGAGCGCTGCGCCCGCCAGCGCCGGCGCCAAGCCGACCCAGCCATAGCCGCTTCGATATGCAACTATCTCACCTGCGTCTGCCCTGGCGTCTTCCACCGCCGTTGATCCGGTGGTCCTTGCTGACTTGAACCAGATCATTGCGCGCCGGCGCGCTTCCGTCAAAAGGCACAGCGATGTTTTCTATGATCAACGCCTCGCCAGTGGCTGATATTTCAAGGAAGCCGGGGTTCTCCGTATCGTAGCTTTCGAGAACTAGATCGAGTTTCGGGTCGAATGCTGATTGGTTCTTTACGCCTTTTCCAGGCGGGCGCTTCTCCTCATCTGTCTGGAGCTTGTGAATGAGTCTTCGGCTCATTGGCATATCCGCCGTGTCCTGCCACCACATATGGGATTTCCAAGCCATTGATACGGCGCGTGAATCGCTGATGGTTATGAACATGACCCGAGAGAACCGCATGAGGGTAGCGGTTGCTGACACGAAAGCTCGATCCAAGGCGACGACAACATCAGGCGAGCCTCCGTGCGCCTTGTCGAGGGAATATGGCGGATGGTGGACTGCAACGAGCAGGAACTTGTCCTCGGGAGCCGCTTTCAACTGCTGTTGCAACCACCGTTGCTGCTAATCCGCCTCGGCGTCGAGCGAGCCTTCGACCTTAGAATATAAGCCAATGATTGTGATTAGCGCCGCCTGCAGTGTCCAATAGACGTATGGTTGCGTCATCGTGGCCCGATACGGGCTGTATATATGATCGGCCTGCGGGGCGCAGAAATTCTGCATGAACCCGAAGAGAGTGGGTTCATCGTCCGGCTCATCGTTTCCACGAACCTTGGTGTCGCCGTCATGGTTGCCGGGAATAGCGAATATAGGGTCTGGGTAATATTTGTAGGGTTCATAAAACTGCGGCGTATAGTCCTTACTCATACCATTGTAGTAAACGACATCACCACCATTGTACAGGAACGCAGGCCGGCTCGCGCCCTCGGTCCCTCGATCTGGCCTCCATCGCCTCAGCCACGGCGACCTGATTCTGATCTCCATGAACCCCTCCGGTGTCACTTGCGAAGTGGAACGCGCTTGCCACCGCGTTGAGCAACTCAGCCTCACGGGGCACTACTATTTCGAGCGGGAGCTCGAGATGACGTTGTTTGTCGTGGGAGGGGGCAGAAACCGAGGTGTGTTCTTCTCGACGGCGATCGGATCGAGGAAGGGCACGCAGTTTGGAGAACTGAGGCTCATTTGAGCCGCGGATGAGGAGTGATGGCGCGCATTTTTCTTCCCGCTGATGCTGCAGAGCGCGAGCCCCGCCCTTTGTTCATTGATCTAGACGGTTCCCGAAAGGCCGGCAACGAACGATGCGCTAGAGCCGGGAAATCCGTCCATCACAAAGCCCGATTCACGTTTCGCCCAAAAGATCCGACGTGAGAGATTCTATGCAGTCGCCGGCGGCGCGCCGCAATTATTCACATGAATGCTCACATCTCGCGAAGCGTACTGCGCTTTCATAGCGCTCCCATAGTCGGGCTACAGTAGACCTCGGGATCCAGCGGACAGAACGCCTGTCACATTAAAGCAGCTTCCGAAACGGTATTCTTGTCGGCCCCACACGGGAGCTGCGTGTTTCTGGCATGCTGCTTGCACGGCCATCGGTCAGCCAGGGGGTCTCAATGGCAGTTCTTCCAATGAGCGCCCGGGCACGGGGCGGTGGGTCCGTGAAGGTGGCTCCATCATCGTCCACGGTGCGATGGCGATTCGATGCGGCGGCCTACGACATGGAAACCAGTCGGCCCCCGATCCCGCGAATTGGAGACGGAATGGGACAAATAGACAATGGAAGGAAATACCCTCTTTTGGTCTGCTTCCGCGGATATACCTTTCGACACATTCGGCACGAACATCGTAGCTTTCGGACAATGGTTCGAGGATGACAAGCGCAGCGCAGCTTCCACTTCGTTGAAGGCTACTTCGCGCGCCTGCAGTTTATCATGTTCAATATATATGGATGTCTATGGGTTCCCGGCTAAGAACGGAACGAGGTTTCCGCCCGCTACTTTTTCGCGAAATTGTCGGCATGGCAAAGGTCCCATGACGGTTGTTCCGTCAGTACCCCTCGCTGGCCCTGGCCTGTTCGAGTTCACTGCTTGGTCCCGCCGGTTCCGATCCGTTGATTCCTAAGTCTCCCCCAATATCGACACATTCATCAGAGCACGGGTTCAATTTTGGTATGCCGCCGGGTTCTTCCCGCTCTAAAACAGAGAGGTACTTGGCGAATAACTCTCTTGAGATCTTGAGGTGTTCACTTATTTGTTACCGTTTGGCGCATACAGCCCCCTTTCTCATCGACGGACGAAGCCGCTGGCGGCAGAGCACACCGGACCATATTTACGAGCTTTTGGGCTCACATTCTCGCCATCCCTCGGTCGATTCTCAGTGGCTCTAGCTTTAAATGAGAAACGGAGGACTTGCGTCTGATTTCGGCTGGTCCACCTACGCTCCCCCGACTTCTCGGCCCTCCCTATGAATCGGGCTCAGCGCGGGGCGGGAGATAAGTTCCTCAGGGTTTCCCTTTCATCACTCAGGTCCGTGCGGAGAACTTAAACGAGATGATACCGAGGCGTGAAAGAGGACAGCTTGCGGAGGTAGTCGTCGAAGATTGCTCTTGAGAGATCGATGAACCGTTCAGTCTGGTTGCCGGCCGTTCAGGTCCCGTCCTGTTCACACCCGAAGCCGCCTTCCGCTCGAATCCACGACCAGGGCTTCACCTGGGTTCTGCTTTCAATGGCCAGCTCGGTTTTCCCGCTTCCCCCGCGCCGCCGCCAGCGCCTACTTCAGCACCTCGACCTCCAGCGTCTTGGGGCCGAGCAGCCGTTCGAGGTCGCGGACACCGGCTTCGAGCTCACGCACGTGGCTCGAGCCCACCACGTCCTCATCGGCTCTGACGGCCATCCGCCCGCCCTCGGATATCAACTGCCTCCACTTGAACAGCAGGCTCGGAGAAACGCCGTGCAGGCTGGCGACAGCGAGACCGTCATGCCCGGCTGCATGGTTTCCTCGACCAATTGCAGTTTCTTTTCTGGTCGACACTATAGCGCCGCCGCCGCTCGCGGCCGGTGATGATCTCGATCCTTGGCGTGCGCTCAGTGTCCGGTCGAAGTGGGGGCATGCCTGGAGCGACAGCCAGATTGCTACGCCTCTTAACATCAGCATCGACACCGTGGCGCGGACGCGCCAGCAACTGGTGGAGGAAGGGCTGGAGGGCGGCGCTGACCCGCAAGCATTCGCCGGCCTCGGCCATGCCGTGCATCTTCGACGGAGCCGCTGAAGCCAAGTTCATCGTTCTGGCCGTTCCGAACCACCCAAGGGTCGCGCGCGGCGGTCGCTGAAGCTGCTGCTGGAGGAGGCGGTGGAACATCCCGCCAGCGACTACGATCGGGCGGCCGCTCAAAAAAACACGCTTAAGCCGCACTTCAGAAGCAGTGGGTCAGCCGTCATCCCGGCGGATGCCGGCGCCGCCTTCGTAGCCAGCATGGAAGATGTGCTGGAAGTCTATCACAGGCCGCACGATCCAGCGTGTCCCGTGGTCTGCCTGGACAAAACTCGAAACAGTTGATTGCCGAAACACGGATCCGACTGCGGCGAAGTTGGGAAACCTCGCACGGCACGACTATGAGTATCAGCGCAAGGGAATGGCCAATCCCTCATGCTGTTCGCAATGCTGGAAGTGGCGGCACGTCGAGGGGACCGACCGCCGCGCTGCCCGCGATTTGCCCATGCCGTCGAAGGCACTTTCCCGAGGCGAAGCAGATCGTGCTCGTGCAGGACAATCTCATAACCCACAAGCCAGCGTCACTCTACGAGGCATTCCCTGCTGCCGAAGCGCGCCGGCTCGTCGAACGGTTCGAGTGGCACTACACGCCGAGGCATGGCAGCTGGCTCGATATGGCAGAAATCTAAACTTCGGATTCTCTCGGTTCGGTATCTCGATCGGCGGATCCGGCCAAGCAGTCCTTGATCGACGAAGTCACCGCCTAGCGGGACTGCCGCAACAAAAACACTCCAAGGCCAATTGGCAATTGCGTGAAGCTGAAACTGCCTACCCAGCGATATGAGTAACTCGGGTACTCGCCTACGCTGTTGCGCTCTATGTCCGGTCGAATGGGGGGTCGCTCCAAGCAGCCGTTTCGCCGCCACCTTGACGAATGCGGAGGTGGCCTCGTGTGACAGTATACGAAGATCGATTTCATCCTAAGGCAATAAAGTTATCCGGTGGATCGCTCTTCGCCTGCTTTTGCTAGGGACCGTAGACGGTCCAATTGATTGCCTCGCCGCGAGGCCATCATGGGACGCCTGCCGGGTCGAGTTCTGAAAGCGAGCTGCGCAATTCCTGCGCGACGTGCTTTGAAAAAAGCGTTCTTCTTTAGCGCTCCCCGACCTGCAGGACGACCGTCACATCAACTTGGCATGAGGCTTGCTGCTGACTGGCATTGCAGCTGCACCAAGCTGTCCGCGAGTGCCGCATCGACGACTTAAACATCACTAGGAGAAGAGAGATGCACGATATCGATCGAACACAACCTCTGCTCAGGCAGGCAGAAACGTACGAGCTGAATTTGAATCAGGTGAAGCGGAAGAGGAAGGATATGAGGTCGCCGGAGCCGGAGCATCGCCATCGGCGAAGCAGAGGCGATGGAGCTGACATCCGAGCTGCTTGAAATCCAGTCCGAACAGGATCTGGAAAACTTCCTTGGCGACATCGTTAGTAAGATCGGCGGCGCGGTGAGCGGTGCCGCGAGTGCGGTGGGAAACTTCGCAAGCTCGCCCGTTGGACAACAGGTCGTCGTGTGACTCAAACAGGCAGCAAAGGCGGCGCTGCCCACGCTCGGCGGCGCGGTCGGTGGCTACTTCGGCGGTCCGGCGGGCGCGAAACTCGGTTCCATGGCGGCAGGACAACTCGGTCAGGCGCTCGGCCTCGAAACCGAAGGATTGAGTTTCGAGGATGAGCAGTTCGAAGTAGCACAGCAATTCGTCAAACTCGCCGGTGCCACCGCAGCAAAATGCGGCATCGATGCAGGGCTCGCTCGCCCCCACGCAGGTTGCCGCAAGTCCGCCTTCGTCGACGCAGCAAAGACCCTCGCCCCTGGGCCTCATCCGACCTGCCATGGGCACCAACGGCACAGGTTCCGTTAGGAGGATGAACGGCGCCGCCACCGGAGCGCTTGGCAGAGGTGGTCACATGGGTATGGGTTCTCGTCGGAGCGGGCGCTGGTATCGCCGGGGCAACACCCTCGTGCTGATGGGCGCCTGATTGTGAGTGCAAACCTCGCAGCTCGTGACGCGATCAAATACGAAACAGAGGCGCTGGTATCCCGCCTTGATGGTCGTTGACGCCTATCCGCGCCCAGCTCGACGGCGACGCGGAAGAACTCACGCACGGCCTCGCGGTCGGCGGCGGCGAACGCCAGGTGTGCCCTCCCGGAAGCCGGTGCCCGTCGCCTGCGACCCGATCCAGAACTCGGGCTTCGGCGGGGCGCCGTACCCGATGACCTCCCCGAAGTCCATGACCCGCTGCCCCCCGAGCGGCTCGAGGACGCGATCGTAGAACGCCGCGGACACCTCGACATCGCGGCACTGCACCGACACGTGATCGATCACGACGACGATCCTGGCACGCGCGGCGGGCGGCCGCGGGGACGGTGGGCGAATCGGGCCGGTTCATGCGCACCGCCCGGCAGCACGACGTCGCTCTGGGGCTTGTGGGCGGAGAGCACCGAAGGCGTCGCCGATGTCGGCGGCACGGGCGCCCTGCGCTCCACCGTGTTCGCGTTCCCGACGAAAAAAAAAAATTTTTTTTTTTTTTTTTTTTTTTTTTTTTTTTTTTTTTTAAAAAAAAAAAAAAAAAAAAAAAAAAAAAAAAAAAAAAAAAAAAAAAAAAAAAAAAAAAAAAAAAAAAAAAAAAAAAAAAAAAAAAAAAAAAAAAAAAAAAAAAAAAAAAAAAAAAAAAAAAAAAAAAAAAAAAAAAAAAAAAAAAAGCAGTCGGCATTCCGGAGATCACTGTGAAGCGGTTCGTAGTGTGGCGTCGGGACCACCCTAGCACACGATGCACGAACGCCCGGGCTGCTGGCCCGGGCGTGCGCCGTTTGCCTGCGGCCCGGGACCGATCAGATCAGGGTGGACCGGGGGTGGTGCCGAGCCCGCAGAGCGAGTAGCCATGAGACCATGACGGATGCGCGGCAGGCATGGATCGACGCGGGGCACCAGATCAGCGCGCTCACGTCAAGGCTCAAGGAGGCCTTCGAGCAGCAGCGAGCGGCGGAGGCCCCGCGGACCGAACAGGCACAAGAGGTCGGCGGCACCTCGGCGATGCCGGACGGCGCTGCCGATACCGGTTCCACCGCCCCGTCCCAGCCGTCCGGCAGCGGCGCCGTGAAGGCCGAGGTTCAAGAGGCCGTCCAACGCCTGAGCGAAGCGGCGAAGGACGTCTTCGAGGTGCTCGGCGGCGCGGCGAAGGATCCGGACGTCAAGGCGGACGTGAAGCATGTCGGCAACTCGGTGACCACGGCCTTCGCGGCAACCTTCACCGAGATCGCCGAGCAGATCCGCAAGGCAGCGTCGAAGACACCCGGACACTCGGAACCGGCCTCGTCGGGCTCCTCGACGTCGTCGGCATCGTCGGCCGACGTCGACTGCCGAGAAGCCACCGAGCCAGACCCCGCCGGCGGATGCGTCGCCCCGTCCGCCCTTTGGAACCCCGCCGGAGGGGCCTCACGCTGGCGGGTTTGAGGGTCCGGCGAGCCATCGCCGGCGGCGGTGGTCGAGACGGCTGACATCGAGATCGACCTAGCTGGTCATGTCCTTCCTCCTCGCGTCGTGGACGTCACGGAGCCTCGGTGATTAGGCGGGCAGGTCGATCAGAAGCACCGAGACCACCCGCGAGCCGACCATGATCCACGCGGCGGCGGTGGCCGAGCGGACGTCCCGCTGTCACGGGACGGTGTCCCTGACCGACACGGCGACGGTCGCGATGCACAGGGCCAGCACCGTGCACCAGACGCTGTTGGAGGACAGCCCGTTGCCACCGGACGTGGGGAACGTGCTCACGCGGCGGGCGACAGGCGGCAGGAGGGTGGGCGCCATAAGGATCAGCGCGACCGCGGCGGAGGCCGGCGCGCCCGGCTCACCGGTGCGGGTGCGGGCCAGACACGCCACCGTGAACCCCAGCACCACATTGCCGCATAGCGCGAGTCCGGTCGCCGCCCATGGGAGCGCCAGGCCGCGCTGCGCCGCCGCCAGGATCAGCACCGCGCCGGCGGCGACCGGGGCCAGCAGCGCCAGGGCGCGGATCCCGGTCCGCCGGGCGGGTCCGGTCGGCGTCACGTCGACGACCTGGCTGGCGGGCTCGTCGAGGACGAACGCGGCCGCGGCGGCGAGCAGGGTGAAGGCGATCGCGAGCAGGCCGGTGCCGGCGGTGGGGAACGCGACGCCGCAGCCGCCCGCCACCAGCGCCACGCCGCTCAGCCCCAGTACGGCGGGCCAGGCCCCGGCCCGCAGCATCTGCGTGATCATCATGCGCCTCGGGTGACCCCTGCGACGTTGGCCAGCACGAACATCACCGCGGCCAGCCCCGAGGCGGCCAGAAGGGCGCGCAGGAGCAGGAACCGCACCCGGCCCTCCGCCCCGCGCAGCAGCGCCACCAGCACCGCGATCGCGCACAGGGCGAGCTGCCACCCGATGAAGAACCACGGGGATCCGGGCCAGAGGGTGACGTCGGGGCCGTCGTCGGCGAACGACCAGAACGCGAACGGCGAGAACAGCCGCAGAGCGATGGCCGGCACGGCGTCCGGGTGCGTCAACGACGGGACCGTCACCAGCTGCAGCCAGCCGAAGATGACCAGGAACAGCACGAACGCGGCGCCCGGGAAGCTGACCCACCGGCCCAGCGCGACACCGAGCAGCGGGCCGCCGAGCGTCGGGACGGCGATCTGCCCGACGAGGATGGCGACCTGGGTCGGTTCGCTGAACGCCCCGTACAGCGGCGAGCCGACCGGGTAGGTGTGTGTCACGAACCCGGCCAGGGCCACCCAGCCGCAGAGGAACGGCACGATCGCGACCGCGCACAGCGCCGCGGTACGCACCGGCAGCGCCGTCGGCGTGACACCCACGACCGGTTCGCTGTCGCGCATCGACCGGGTCAGCCAGTACATGGCCATCATGCCGAAGCCACCCAGGAAGACCGCCGGGTATCCGGCCACGCTGTCGATCTCCACGACGCCCGGATCCGGGTCCGCCACGATCCACGCGGTCATGCCGACTCCGAACAGGAAGATCGGGTTGACGACGAACCGACGCAGTTCGCGGGCGGCCAGCGCGAGGAAGGTGGACCGGCCGGCGACGGCCTCGGTCCGGCCGGCAGCGAGCGTCGCGCTCACGACGCCGCTCCTTCGACCGGCCGGCTGCTCGGCAAGCCGCCACGAAGTAGCAGGTAGGCGTCCTCGAGGGACGGTTCGACATGTTCGACGCCGTTCCGCGCCTGCGCGGCCACGTTGCGGTACCGGCCGGTGCCGGTCCGCCACGACACGGTCGCCGCCGGGTCGGGCTGGTCGGCGAGCCAGACCCGGCCGGCGGCGCGGTCGACCAGCTCGGTGACCGGACCGTCGTACCGGACCCGGCCCCGGTCCAGCACGACGACGCGCTCGCACAGGGCCGCGACGTCCTCGGTCTGGTGCGTGGACAGGACCACGATCGACGTCCGCGCGATCTCCGCCAGCACGGTCCGCAGCGTGACGCGCTGTTCCGGATCGACGCCCGTGGTCGGCTCGTCCAGGATCAGCACCGGCGGCGACCCGAGCAGCGCCTGCGCCAGCGCGACCCGCCGCCGCTGGCCGCCGGACATGGCCCGGATCCGCTTGGTCGCGACGTCCGTCAGCCCGACCTGGTCGAGCACGCGGCGCACCTCCGCGTGCCGGGCGGCCGGCTCGGCCCACTCCTTGAGCAGCGCGATGTAGTCGACGAACGCGAACGCAGTGAACCCACGCGGGAACCCGACCTCCTGGGGCAGGTAGCCCAGCCGGCGGCGGATGTCGGTGCGTTCTGCCGGCACCCCGACGTCCCTGCCCAGCACGCGCACCTCTCCCCGGCTCGGCGGGAGCGCGGTGGCCAGCAGCCGCAGCAGGGTGGTCTTGCCCGCCCCGTTCGGGCCGAGCAATCCGACCACGCCGGGTTCCAGGTCCAGGTCGATGTCGGCGAGGGCCGCGGTGGCGCCGAACGAGCGCCCCACGCCACGCAGACTGATCGAAGCGCTCATGGCCCCTACCTCCACGGTCGAAGCTGACTCAGGTGATGCTCGCGTACGAGGAAGAGGCAGAACGCCGCCGCCGTCAGCGCCAGGAAGGCCGCCTGGATCCGGGCCTCCAGCAGCACGGTCGGCGAGTACGCCCTCGTCTCCAGTAGCCAGACCGCCAGGAGCCAGGCGGCGCTGACGGTCGTGGCCGCGTTCAGGGGGCTCACCCAGGTGGAGGCGGCCAGCACCAGCGCGACGAAGCCGACAGCCGGCAGCAGCCAGACGAACGACGCCTGGCCCGGCACGACCATCCCGAACAACAGCACCGCCGGCAGCGCGAGGGCGAGGACGGCGATCGTGCGCAGCAGAACCAGGCGCAGAGCCGGGTACGGCGTCACCATCTCCGGTTCGAGAGCCGGGTCCACCCGCCAGTCGTAGCTGAGCGCGACCAGCAGACAGGGCGCGACGGGTGCCACGGCCAGGAAGAACCAGAGCCCCCCGGCGTCCCCGACCTTCGCCGCGAGGGCCGCGAACGCGAGGACCGCGGCCACGCCGATCAGCCAGACGCCTCGGAAAGCGCTGGCGACCCCGACCATCCGGGCCTCGTGTGGCGGCAGCCCGGCAGTGCGCAGCAGCCGCTCGAACACCGACGGACGCGGTACCTCCACGGCGTCGCGCGTGCGATCCCACACCGCGGCGAAGTCGACCACCGCGAGGCCCGCCGCGCCGGCGGCGGCGTTGACCCGCGCGCGGCATCGCGCACACGCCACCACGTGCTGCTCGACCGAGGCGCCCTCGGCCACCGAGTCGATCCGCTCGACGTAGCGCCGCAGCGCCTCGTCGTCGACGTGCCAGCCGGTCATGACAGTCCCTCCGCCAGCGTGGCCCGCAGTTGTGCCTTGGCCCTGTGCAGCCGCGTCTTGACATTGCTCAACGGCACGCCCAGCAGCTGCGCCGCTTCCCTGGCGGAGAGCCCGTCCAGGACGACGGCCTGGATGACCGCCCGCATCTCCGGCGAGAGCCGGGCCAGGGCCGCACCCATGTCGCCGTACTCGACGGACAGCAGGACCTCGTCCTCCGCCGCCGGTACCGTCTCGGAACTCCCGAACACGTCCGCGATGTCGGGCCGCCGGCGCAAGTGACTGACGAGCCGACGGATGGCGATGCCCCACAGCCACGCCGCGACGTCGCCATCACCGCGGAAGCTCCGCGGCTTCTGCCAGATCGCGACGAACGTGTCCTGGACGGCGTCCGCCACGAGCTCACGGTCATTGCACCGGCGGGCGAGCCGGAGCGCGAGCCAGCCCGCGTGGCGTTCGTAGAGCGCGCGGAGGGCCCCGATGTCGCGTTCGGCGACGCCGGCCAACAGCGCCGCGTCACTCGGAGGGCCTTCCATACCTCAACTGTCGCGTCCTAGTGCCAGGAAGGTTTCACCCCGACGCGAGTTTTCGGCCGGTTGCACAGGGGCGAGACTGATCGCGGCCCGACGACAGGAGGAGCCTGACGTGAGCACTCCCGCCCGGAACAGTCGTGTCCGGTTGGCTGAGGATGGAGCAGTGAACTCGTTGCCGCGCGACCCTTGCCCCCACTCGGCCACTCCCGCGGGGCCGGCCGCGGAAGCTGCCGGGTCGGCGGGCAGGCCCACGTCGTCGGGCGTTCCGGGGTCTGTCCCTGACCACCGCTACCTTCTTGACAATGCGCAGGCCGAGGCGGGCGAGCGATTCGTCGCGCTGGCCGAGTTGTTCGACGGCGTGACGCTGGGTCACTTCGACCGCCTCGGGCTGGGGGCGGGCTGGCGCTGCTGGGAGGTGGGGGCGGGTGGCCGCAGCATCCCCACGGCCCTCACCGCGGCCGTCGGACCGACCGGGTACGTGCTGGCGACCGACATCGATCCGGCGTGGCTGGACCCGCACGAAGGCTATGAGGTCCGCCGGCACGACGTCGCCGCGGATCCGCCACCGGAGCCGGGCACCTTCGACCTCGTGCACGCCCGGCTCGTCCTGGTCCACGTGCCCGACCGGGCCAGAGCGCTGGCAACGATGGTGGCAGCCCTGCGGCCCGGCGGTTGGCTCCTCGTGGAGGACGCCGACACCGAGCTGCAGCCGCTGGTGTGCCTCGATGAGAGCGGTCCGGCGCAGCAGCGCGCCAACCGGCTGCGGCGCGCCTTCAGGGAGTTGATGACGCGCCGCGGCGCTGACCTCCGCTACGGCCGCACGCTGCCCAGGACGTTGCGTGAGGCCGGCCTGGTCGACGTCGCCGCGGCGGGCAGTTTCCCGGTGGGCGGGACGGTGTGCGACCGCCTGGAGATCGCGACGATCCGACACGTCCGCGCCGAGCTGCTGGCCGCCCGGCTGGCCGACGCAGCCGAGATCGACGCACACCTGGCCGCCGTCTCCGCCGGCGAGCTCGACCTCACCCTCGCACCGCTGATCTCGGCGTGGGGACGCCGCCCTGGCTGGTAGGCGCCTCGGGACCGTCGTCACGTGCCCGCCCCAGCGGGCGGCGCCCCAGGAGTGTCCCCGCGGCCAGCAGATGGTGGTCGCCCGGTCGGCTCAGGCTGCGGACGCCGGGAGCCAGGACGGGTCGCGGCCGATGAAGCCGATGCAGCCGCGTCCGGGCATCGGCGTCGTCCGGGACCGGAACCGCGGGGCCGTACTGGCCCGACGAGCGCAGCATCTCCTCGATCGACTCCATCCCGGCCACCAACTCGGCGCAGAACGCCTGGTCCAGGTCGGTCGTCCTGCCCGGTGGCGCGGGCCAGGTCCCAGGTGTGCATGAAGACGTCGGCCGTGTAGAAGCGGTCGATCGCCTCGTCGAGCGGCCCCTCGCCGATGTGCGGGTTCACCAGTGACGCCGGCGCGGTCGCGGGATCGTCGAGGATCGCCTGCACCGCGTCGGCGCTGGGCGTGCCAGGCCGCGACCGGGTCGGCCTCGGCGTCGGCGGCCGCCGAGCGCCACGTCGGCGCCGCGCGGCCAGGAAGCCGGGGAACCACTCGACAGATGGCCGCACGACGTCGCGGGCCGTCCAGCCGTCCACCGGTGCCGGCGCCGTCCCAGTCGCTCACCGCCGCGACCCGGTCGGCGAACGCGGCCGCGACCAGCGCGGTGCCGCTGCGCCGGCGGGCGCCGAGAGCTCAGAGCGCGCCATCGGCCAGCAGCCTGTCGAGCTTCGCGTAGCCCTCGTTGACGCCGGTCTCCATGCCGCTGCGCAGCCACGCGTCGCGGGCCTCGAAGCTGTCGACGAGCGACTGGGCGTGCAGCCGGGTCCGGCCGTCGCCGAGGTCCTCGAACCGCAGCGTCTCCAGCGCGACGCCGTCAGGCATGCCCTCCCAGGTGAAGGTCTGGACGATCCGGTCCTCGCGGACCTCGTGGAAGCAGCCGCGGAAGCCGAACTCGTCGTCGCCGCGGCGTGTCGACGTACCGCCAGCTGCCGCCGCGTGCGGGCGTCCCAGTAGTCGATGCGGGTGCCGCACGGCGTCCGGGCCGACCCAGCGGGCGAAGAGCTCGGGGTCGGTGTGCGCGCGCAGCAGTTGGGCGGGCGTGGCGCGGAAGTCGCGCGTGATCCGGATGATCGGGACCGTCGGGTCGGCCTCGATCCCGGCCTCGGTGTAGCGGGTGCGTCGTGCGTGCTCATGATGCCGTTCCCTTCTTCGGGGTCTCTCTGCGTCGTCGTTCATCTCGGCGAGGACGGCGTCGAGGCGCTGGTAGCGCTCTCGGCGCCGTGCGGTAGCGCTCGATCCACTTGGTCATCAGGTCGAACACCTCCGCCTCCAGGTGGACCGGCCGGCGCTGCGTCCTGGGTCGTCGTCGTTTGCAACCGATCGGTTGACAAGGAGGCTACGACGGGAGCCACCCTTTCGTCAACCAAATGGTTGAGAGGCTGGTGTCGGCGTCGGCAGGTGGTCTGCCGCGGGCCGTCACGCTGGCAGAATCCGGGCATGGAACGCGTTCTCGGCATCGGCGGGTACTTCCTCCGCGCCTCGGACCCGGCGGCTCTCGGTGCCTGGTACCGGGACTGCCTGGGATTGGATGCCGACGAGAACGGCGTGTGGCACCAGGAGCCCGGGCCCACCGTCTTCGCGTCGTTCGAGGCCGGCACCGACTACTTCGGCGCCCGTCGCAGCAGACCATGCTCAACTTCCGGGTCCGCGACCTCGACGCCATGCTCATGCAGCTCCGGGCGAAGGGCGCCGACGTCCCTGCCGAGACCCAGGAGATGGACGGCGTCGGTCGCTTCGGCTGGGTCACCGACCCGGAGGGCAACCGCATCGAGCTCTGGCAGCCGGCCTAGCGCGCTCATGACCCGCACCGGCTCCGCGGGGAGTGGGAGCTCCTCTCGCTGCGCCGCCGCGTCGTCACGGCGCACCGGCGACGGATCTTGACGTTGCCACCCCCCGCTGGGACGATCTAGCCCCCTGGCGGCGCGCCGGTGCCCGCGATACGAGGCGGCCCCGCGCCGCTCCCTGCGCGCCCGGCCCCGGAGGGTCATATGGCCACCACCCGCTCCAACTCTCTCGCGACCCGGGAGATCGTCGTGCTCGCGGCGTCAGCCCTCGTGCTCGTCGCGTCCTTCCTGTCCATCTCCGGCGACTACGGCATCTCCCCGTGGCACCAGGTCACGCTCTGGCTGCTCGTCCTCGGGTACCTCACCGCCGTCGCCGTCGGCGTGATCGTCGCGCTCGAGAGCTTCACGGGCACCGCGTCGCCCGCGAAGACGGTCGGCCTCTCGGAGAACCAGCTGCTCGGCGTCCTCTCGACGGTGTCGCTCGCCACGTTCGTCCTCACCCTGCTCAGCGGCGGCAGCGCCGGCGCCGGCCTGCTGCTCGGCTTCATCGGCTCGGCCGTGCTGTTCATCGTCATCGTCTTCGGCAGCCGCATCCCGGCGCTCGCCGCGCGCTGACGGCGTCCGCCGGAGGCCGGCGAGAGCCGGCACCAGCAATCCCCCGCCACTGCCGGTCCCGCGCCCGCGGGGCCGGCAGTGGCAGTCTTGCGTCATGCACGTCCACGCGCCCACACCCGTAGCGGACGCGCCAGGCAGCGGCCCGGTCCGCCTCACGCGCTACGCGTGGCTGTCGATCGCGGCGGCGCTCGTCACCATCGGGCTGAAGACCGTGGCGTACCTCATCACGGGTTCGGTCGGGCTGCTGTCGGACGCCGCCGAGTCGGGCGTGAACCTGCTGGCGGCGATCGTGGCGCTGGTGGCGCTCACGGTCGCCGAACGGCCCGCGGACGCGAACCACCACTACGGCCACGGCAAGGCCGAGTACTTCTCGGCGGGCGCCGAAGGCCTGATGATCTTCATCGCGGCCGGGGTCATCCTCGTCACCGCCGTCCAGCGCTTCCTCCACCCGGTCGCGCTGGACAGCGTCGGCCTCGGGCTCGCCGTCTCGACCGTGGCGTCGGCCGTGAACGGAGCCGTCGCCGTCGTGCTCCTGCGGGCCGGGCGCACCCACCGCTCCGCCACCTTGGTCGCCGACGGCCGCCACCTGCTCACCGACGTCTGGACCTCCGCCGGCGTGCTCGTGGGTGTGCTCCTCGTGCGATCACCGGCTGGCAGCGGCTCGATGCGATCGTCGCGGCCGCCGTAGGCCTCAACATCCTCGTCACCGGCGGCCGGCTCGTGTGGGGCTCGATGACCTCGCTGCTCGACGCCGCGCTGCCGGTGGACGACCTCGCCCGCCTCGACGCCGTCCTCGCCCGGTGCTGCCAGGGCGAGGTCGGGTTCTCCGACGTGCGCACCCGCGAGTCCGGCCGGCACCGGTTCGTCTCGGTGACGATCACGGTGCCCGGCGACTGGAGCGTCGACCGGGCGCACGCGCTCAGCCACGAGGTCGCGGACGCCGTCACCGCCGAGCTGCCCGGCACCGAGGTGCACACCCACCTCGCGCCGCGCTGAGCGCAGGCCCCGCCGAGGGGCTCAGCCGGGTCCGCTCTTGTCCTCGATCTCCCAGGCGTGGTCGAGCACGTGCCAGGCGATCCGCGCGGGCGGCGTACCGGGGCGGCCACCCTCTCTCCGCCGGAGGCCGCGCCGGTGGGGGCCGATCGCAGCACCGCGAGCAGCTCCTCGCGCCACGTCACGTCGGGCCGCTCGTTGTGGGCAGCCTGGCGGGCCTTCACTCCGACCTTGCGCACGTAGCCGGCCTCGGCGTTGAGCACGTGCGCGACCACCTGGTCCCGGTCACGCCCGCCGCCGCGCGGCCCCTTGCGCAGCTGGGCCGGGGCGGCCGCGGCGACGTCGTCGAAGACCGCCCAGGCCGCCGACACGAGATCGGCCAGCCTGGCCATCTCGCCCGGCGCGAGCGGGGCGAGGTCGGCCCGCGGCGGGTCGCCGAGCGCGCCGAAGTCCGTCGTGCCGGTCCCCGGCACCCGCTCGACGACGTCGAAGGCGTCGCCCGAGAGTGCGTCGGGGCTGCAGCCCGGCCCGCCGGACGACCACGGCGTACCGGGGCAGATAGGCCTCGAGCGCCTCCAGGGCCGCCTCGCCGTTCTTGCCGGAGCGCGCCCAGCCGGGCCAGTCGAGGGCGGCGGCGAAGGTCCGTTTGCGACCCTCGTCGAGGTACACGCGTAGGGACATGACGCCCAGCGTGCCACTCCTCGCGGTGGTACTCCTGAGGCTGAGGGTGCGCGATTGGCACTCGTGACCCCTTGTGTGCCAGCCGGTCGAGACCGCACCCTGCGGATACGACAGCAGGACGGGTGAGGCCGACGTCGTCCGGTCCCGGTCGCACGGTGCACGTGTGGGCAGGAAGAAGGAGGTCGCCATGTCCGAGCCTCGCGTCGAGGTCTCGCCGTTCAGCAAGGGGCACGGCCTGTCCGGGTTCGTCGTCTCGGGCCGCTGGCCGTCGTCCACCCGGGAGTGGGCGCAGTTCCTCGCGCTCGCCGTCCGGCTCGCGGCCGTGCCCGGCATGGTGCACACCACGACCGTGTTCCGGGCGATCGAGGACGTGCCCGACAACCCCCAGCCCGGCACGGTCGGCCTCGTGACCCTGGCGGGGCCGGTACTGGGCGACGGTGCCCCGCAGCCCGGCGCCTTCAGCGCCGCCACGCCGCCGGCCCTACTGCTGCTGCACCCGCCGGAGGAGAGCAGGCCGTCGACGCCGGAGGTCGTCGGGGCCGCGTCGGGCTGTGTGCTGCTCCCGGGGCTGCCCCACCTGGGCCTCGAGCACCGCGCCGCCTGGGTCGAGGCCGAGCTCGACGGCACCGTCACCCGGCTCATCAGCCAGGTGGGCGTCGACCTGTCCCTCGACCCCGACACCGCGGTGCTCGCGATGCTGCTGGCGGCCTGAGCCCCGCTGGAGCCCTGCGCCGGAGGGCCCGAACAGGGTCAGCGGGCGGGCATCCGGAGGGGGGCCCTGGCCCGGTCGGGCGTGGCCGGCCCGGACGCCGCCTGTGCCCCGTCGATCTCGACGGCGACGTCGGCCGTGGTGTCCGTCTCGGCCTCGACACGCACGACGAGGCGGCCGCCGGCGGCCGTCAGCGCGGCTCCGACCGGGATGGGCGCGTCCCAGTCCGCGGACGAGGGTGCGCCGGCGGACGGCGTCGCGTCGAGGAGCAGGGTCTGGCCCTGGCCGTCGGGATCGTCCCGCCGGACCAGCACGCCCGGGGCGAGCCCGCGCCAGTCGGAGCGCAGCCAGGCGTCGTCGCCCACGGCGGCGCGGTACTCCACCACGTACGTCACCCCGCTCACGGTGACCCGCATCGACCGGAGCCCCGCGTGCCCGCCGACCGCGTTCAGCGTCGCGCGGGTGGGCACGGACACGGCCTCGACGTCCGGGCCTTGCATCACCCCGAGCCGGTAGGCCTGGGCGGTGCTCAGGGACCCCAGGTGGTCCCAGCTGACGCCCATGACGTCGTACCAGTCGCGGTACGCCAGCGCGTGACAGCCGGCCGGCCAGCTCCCGGCGGTGAACACCGCGTCGGAGGCGCCGTCGCACAGCAGCCCGTTCGAGTGGCCGAGCCCGAGGTTGTGCCCCAGCTCGTGGGCGATCAGCCCGGTCAGGGTGCCGCGCACGTAGGCCAGGCCACCGGCGGAGGGGTCGGCGCCGATGGTGCCCAACCCTGCGAAACAGCCCGGCACGGCCGAGGGCACGAGCACGAGGAGGTGCCGGCGGGGGCCGGGCACGAAGCCGACCCGGGCGGCGACCTCGGCCCACAGGCCCCAGGCGTCGTCGCACCGGCTTCGAGTCCTGAGCCAGCCGACGGAGTGGGTGACCCGGAACTTCAGCCGGCCGCCGCTCTGGACGGACCAGAACCGGTTGACCGGCCCGTTCACCGCGGCGGCGAGACCCGCGGACGTCGTCGCGTCGGCCTTCGCGCCCGGGGGGAGGGCGAGGACCGTGGTGACGTCATGGACGGCGGGGGCGAGCCGGGCCGCCGGCGGCGGGGTCGCGAGCACGCGGGTCGCGAGCACGGCCGCGCCGGTCCCCGCACCTGCACCGGCCGGGGCGGGTGGATCCCCGGCCCCGTTCGTGGTGCCGCTCGCGTTCGGCGGCGGGCCCTCCGCCAGGTCGGTGACGACCGTGCTGCCGGTCGGGACGCCGTCGAGCCCGTCGCCGCTGACCTTCTCGGGGCCGTCGGCCGTCCGGACGTACGTGGCGACCGACGCGGTGCGTCCGTCGTGGCCGCCGGTCGTCTCCACGGACAGTCGCACGACAGTTCCGGTGACGCGGTGCACCGGCCCCTGCAGGCGGCGGCTGGAGGAGGCCCCGGACGTCGTCGCGGGGGCGCCGGCCGCGGCGGGGGCCGGCGCCGTCGCCGCCGGGCGACCGGGGGCGGCAGGCGTGGAGCGTGCGGCGTCCGGCGGGGCGCTGCCCGTGTTCGCGGCCGTGACGCGAGCGGCCGCCTGCCGACCGGCAGCGGCCGGCGCGGCGAGGGGCGAGGCGCAACCCCCCGCCGCGGCCAGCGTCGCGGCGAGCACTGCCGGGCCTGCCAGGGCCGCGGCGCGGCGCGCGTACCGGGGGCCGCGGGGAAGTCGGCCCTCGGAAGGCGTGCGCGGCATGCGGCTCCTGGCGCTGGGGTGAGGACGGACGTGACGAACCGGCAGGCCCGCGGGCCGCGATCACAGGGGATCCGGCCCGCGGCGAGAGCTTGGCCGACGCCACGGCCCCGGTCACGTTCCACAGGTGCGACGCGCCGCGCGAAGAGCAGGGATCCGCCGGGTGGCGGAGGTTAGCGTGGACGCAGTGTCAGCCACCACCCATGAGCCGCAGGCCGAGCCCTGGCCCCCGGCCGCCGCCGCGCACGGCGCGGCGCCCGCGGCCGGCGAGGTCGTGCCCGGCGGCGCGGCCCCGGCGCAGGTGGACGAGCCCCACCCGGGAGCGGCAGGGGGCTCCGCGGTGGAGCCCTCGGTGGCCTCGACGGAGCCGGCGGTGGAGCCCGCCGTGGAGCCCGTGGGGGGGCATGGACCGGAGTCCCCGGTGGAGGCCGCCGGGGAACGGCCCGGTGAACCGGCGGCGGACCGGGCCGGGGGAGCGGCGGAGCAGCCTGTCGACGAGCCGGTCGACGAGCCGGTCGACGAGCCGGTCGACGAGCCGGTCGACGAGTCCGTCGACGAGTCCGTCGATGAGCCCGTCGAGGACCTCGTGGTCGACGAGCCGGCGCCGCGCTCCACCCCGGGCGACTGGCGCCGTTCCCTGGTGGCGTCCGCCCTGCCCGACACCCTGCTCGGGCTCGACGACCCCGGTGACCAGGCGCTCGACCTCAGCCACGCCCACCCCTCCGGCCTGGCCACCCTCCTCGCCGGGCGGCCGACCCCGCTCTCGATGCTGTTCCGCGAGCCCGCCGTGCACAGCGCGGCCCGCCGGCGCTCACGGGGGCTGCGCACCGTGGCGGGGGAGCTGGCCAGCGACCGGGGGGTGCGCGCCGGCCTGCTGACGGCGGGCGTGGCCTCCTGGGTGCTGCCCCCCGCACCCGCCGACGGCGATGTCGTCGACCGGCTGGCACCCCGGCTGATGGGGCCCGTCCTGCTGCGCGGGTGCGCGGTGCGGCCCCGCGGCTCCGGCCACGACGACTACGAGCTCCAGCTCGACGACACGGCGGCCGTGAACCCCGAACTGCTGCGCCGGTTGCGGGAGGACCACGGGGTGCGACTCGACGCCGAGGCGCTCGCCGGGCTCGCCTTCGGGATCCACGGGTTCGACCCCACGCCCGTCTTCGGCGTCCTCGAGGACGCGTGCTCGGGCATCATCGGCTTCGCCGTCGAGCCCCGGCTGCTGGTGGGTTGCTTCACCGCCGGCTCCGAGGCCCAGATCGGCGATCTCGAGGCGGCCGTGCCGGCGCTCGCCGGGCACCCGCTGCTCGGCCGCCTGCTCGAGCCCCCGGCCGACAACCCGCGCGACGTCCGGGAGCCGCCCGCCGCCCCCGTCGCCGGGCCCCCCGCCGCGGCGGACCTCGACCCCCAGCAGCGCGCCGTCGTCGATGCCGTGCTCTCGGGCCGCAGCGTCGCCGTCGAAGGCCCGCCCGGCACCGGGCTCACCCACACGCTCGCCGCGGCCGTCGCCGGGCTCGCCGGCCAGGGTCGCCGCGTGCTCGTCGTCACGCCGTACCGGGGCTCGGCGGAGGCGCTGCTGGCCGGTCTCGACGCCGCCGGCCTCGGTGACCTCGCGCTCATGCTGCACGACGGCACCGGCGACCGCGCGGCGCTCCTCGCCGCGCTGGCCACCGCACTCGACGCGGCGTCCGGCGACGCCCCGCCGACCGAGCCGGACGGCGATCCTCACCCGGGTGCCGACGCCGAGAGCTCGCTCGACGAGGCCGTCGCCGCGGTGCACCAGGTCCGGGAGCCCTGGGGGGTCTCGGCGTATGACGCGATGGTGGCGCTCGCGGCCCTGATGGCCACGCCCACGCCGCCGCGGACGCGGGTCCGCCTGCCGCAGGCGGTCTGCCGCACTCTCGACGCCCGCACCCGCGACGCCCTGCGGGCCGACCTGCACGAGGCCGCCGCCCTCGGCGCCTTCACCCTCACGCCCGAGCGCGCCCCCTGGCTCGACGCGCACGTCGGCAGCGAGGCCGAGGCGGCGGACGCCCTGGCGGCCGCGCGCACCGCCCGCGAGAGCCTGGCGGGGGCGCGCGCGTCGATGGCGAGGATCGCCGCGGCGGCGGGCCTGGTTGAGGCGGCCAGTCCCGACGGCTGGCACCGCCAGCTCGACCTGCTCGTCGGCGTGCGCGACACCCTCGACGTGCTGCTGCCCACGGTCTTCGAACAGCCGCTGGGTGAGCTCATCGCGGCGACGGCCACGGACGGCGGGCCGGCCGGCACCACCTGGATGGCCCGCCGCGCCCTGCGCCGCCGGGCCCGGCTGCTGATCCGCCCGGGCGTCCACCTGCCCGACCTGCACACGCGGTTGCTGGCCGCGCAGCGTCAGCTCGCGGGCTGGCAGTCGCGCTCGTCCGGCGGTGGATGGCCGCGGGTGCCGAACGGGCTCGGCGTCGCCGAGCAGGCGCTCGAGACCCTCGAGGGTGCCCTGCGCGTGCTCGGCCGCACGCTGCCCGACGTCGGCCCCGAGGGGCTGGCCGCCCAGCCCGTCGAGCTGCTCGACGACCGGCTCGCCGCGCTGGCCGGCGACCCCGACGGCGCCCGCGACGCGCCGCGCCGGGCCGCCCTCCTCGCGCGGCTGCGCGACGCGGGCCTCGGCCCTCTGCTCGACGACCTGCGCTCACGCCGCGCCGGGCCCGACGAGGTCGACGGGGAGCTCGACCTCGCCTGGTGGACGTCGGTGCTCGAGTCGCTGATCCGCACCGACCAGCGACTGGCCCGCCACGACGGCGCCGAGATCGTCGCGCTCGGCGACCGGGTCCGCGACGCGCACGCCACCGCGGTCTCGGCGGCCCGTGCGCAGCTGCGCAGGGCGGTCGCCGAGCACGCCCGGGCCGCGGTGCGCGCCCACCCGGAGCAGGCCCGCTGGCTGCTGTCCGAGGTGCACCGCGGCCACCGCTCCCAGTGGCCCGCCGACCTCTTCCGCCAGGCGGGCGACGTGGTCGCCGCCCTGCGGCCGGTCTGGGTGCTGAGCCCGGACGCCGTCGCGCGGCTGCTGCCCCCGCCGGACGCCGGCCGGATCGTCGACGTCGTGGTCGTCGACGACGCCGGCCAGGTGGGCTTCCCCGAGGTCGCCGCCGCGCTGGCCCGGGGCCGCCAGGTGCTCGCCGCCGGGGACCGGCACAGGCTCCCGCCGGCGACCGGCGGGCCCTCCGTGCTCGAGGTCGTGGCCGGGCTCGACGGCGTCCACCGCCTGCACCGCGACCACCGCACCCGGGACGGCCGGCTGCTCGCGCCGTTGCTGTCGCGGTACCCCGGGTGGGCCGCGACGCCCGGCGCCGCCGCCCGTTCCCCGCTCGAGTTCGAGCACGTGCGGGAGGGCACCGGCGTCCCGGCACCGGGGGAGGACGTCGCGGTCAGCCCCGACGCCGAGGTCGTCCGCGTGGTCGACCTGGTCACGGAGCACGCCGTCCGGCGGCCAGGCGAGTCGCTGCTCGTCGTGACCCTCGGGCTGCGGCACGCGGCGCGCATCGAGGAGGCGCTTCGCGCCGAGGTGGCGCACAACGTCGAGCTGCGCCGCTGGCTCGACGTGCACTGGACCGGCGGGATCTCCGAGCCGTTCCTCGTGCGGCCGGTGCACCGGGTCGCCGGCGTCGAGCGCGACGCCGTGATCGTGTCCGTCGGCCTGGCGCGCACGCCGCACGGCCGGGTGCTGCACCGGTTCGGGGTGCTCGACGGGCGGCACGGCCCGGCGTGCCTCGTCACGGCACTCTCGCGGGCACGCCGCCGGACCACCTTGGTCTGCGCCTTCCGGGCGGAGGACATCTCGGCGGAGCGGATCCGCAGCGACGGCGCGCGGCTGCTCCGCCACGTGCTCGCCACCGCTGCCGACCCGGTCGCACGGGGTGACCACGACCCGACCGCCGCGGGCGTCCCGGGCGGCACGGACGCCCTGGTCGGCGACCTCCAGCGCCGGCTGCGCGAGGCCGGCCTGCCCGTCGTCGTCGGCGTCCCCGCGCCCGACCGCCCGCTCGACCTCGCCGTGGCAGACGTGGCCGACCCGGCCCGCATGCTCCTCGCCGTCGACGTCGACGGGCCCGCGCACGCGGGGCTGGCCTCGGCCGACCTGCGGGAGCGGCAGCGACGCGCCTCCTTCGAGCGGGCCGGCTGGCGGTACCTGCGGGTGGCCGCGATGGACCTGTTCTGTGACCCCGAACGCGAGGTCGAGCGGATCACGAGCGCCTGGCGCGCGGCCGGCGGGACGGCCGCGCCGTCGGCGCCCGCCCCCCTCGGCGACCAGCCGCGGACCCGCACCCCCTGGCCCGACGTGACGCCCGGGCGGCCGATCGGCGCCTACGGCGAGCGCGAGCTCGACGCCGTCGCCCGCTGGGTGCTCTCGGACGGCGTCCCGAGGACGCCCGGGGAGCTGACGGCCGAGCTGCGCGAGGCCCTCCAGATGGCCAGGCACACCGAACGGGCCGACGCCGGCCTGGCGGCGGCCTCGCGCCGGGTCCTCGGGCTCGACACACTGGTGCCGTGACCTCGCGCACCCCCGACGAGCACCCCGGCCCCGACTCCGGGCTCGACCTGGAGCCCGGAGCCGAGCACGAACCAGGGCGCGACCTTCCCACCGGGGTCGCGGCCGGGTCGCAGGCATCGCCGGACCCCGAGGACTGGGCCTCGACGGCGGGGTCGGGCGACGACGAGCGCTATCTGCGCGAGCGGCCGCCGCACTGGGAGTGACCCGGGCGAGGTCTCAGATGGTGCGCTGACGCAGCAGGTCGCGGATCTCCTGCAGGAGCACGATGTCCTCCGCCGGAGCCTGCGGGTCGGGCTCCTCGCCGCGCTTGCGCCGCTCCGCGAGGTAGTTCATGGGGACCACCACGAGGAAGTACACGACCGCCGCGACGATGACGAAGTTGATGAGCGCGGTGAGGACCGCCCCGAAGTCGATCACCGACTTCGGGTTGGCCTTGTTCAGCTGGTAGGCGAGCCCGTTGACGTTGGTTCCGCCGAGGGCCGCGATCAGTGGATTGATGATGTTGGTCGTGAAGGCCGTGACCACGGCGGTGAACGCGACGCCGATGACGACCGCGACCGCGAGGTCGACCACGTTGCCCCGCATGATGAAGTTCTTGAAGCCCTGGATCATCGCTCGACTCTCCTGAGGTTGACCGTGACGGCGGCAGCTGCCACCGGACGTGAGACCGTGCCGAAGACTAGGGGCGCGCGATGCCGGCGAGCCAGTGGTGTTGATCGTCGTCAGGGCGTCGCAGGTAGGGGCAGCGCGAGGGAGAAGGCGCGGCTGCCCGCACCGGCGGCGAGCCCGCGCACGTCGGCCGGCCGGACCGCCAGGACCACCACGCCGGAGAAGGCCCCGGCCCCGGCGGCCGTCGCCGGGCCGCCGAGCGCGCCGGCGAGCCCGCCACCGCCACCGCCGTCCGGGACGCCACCCGAGCCTCCGCCGGTGACATCGCCCGCGGCGTCGCCCGGACCTGCCGGGACGGGCGGCTCGGGGACGGCGAGCACGACGGCGTCGGTCGCGACGGGGTCGCCGCCACCGGGCCGCGCCTGTTCCTGCGAAGGCGCTCCGGCCGCAGGGAGCGCCCCGCCGGCGAGCACGTCGACGTGGCGGCCCGGAGCGGCGAGGATCAGGCCGGCGGGGTCGGCGAGGCGCACCGCGACGGCCGTGCGCCCGAACGTCGCGGCGTCGGCGCCGCTGAGGTCGCCGAGGGAGCCGGCCGGGCGGGCGCCCCGCCGCTGGGTCGCCGCGCCGTCGGCGGTGCCGGCGCCGGCCGTCCCCGGCGTCAGCGCCTGCACCGCCGCCACGACGGCGGAACCGGCGAGCAGTGCGGCGCCAAGGCGGCGGTGGCCGGCCGCGCGCGCGGCCAGGGCGCGCAGCCGGGGCGGAGCCAGGTCGCCGGGCCGGGTCACGGCAGCTCGAACGGCAGGGGCAGCCCGTCGAGCGCGTGTCGGCACGGGCAGGTGTCGTCCACCGGGAGCAGCTCCACGGCGCGCGCGAGCACCGCCTTGAGCCTCTCGATGCTCGCGCCGAAGGTCGCCATCACCTCGGCGTGCGTCACGCCCTCACCGGACTCGACGCCGGCATCGAGGTCGGTGACGACCGCGGCCGCGGTGTAGCAGACGGCCAGCTCGCGGGCGATCGATGCCTCCGGCATCCCGGTCATGCCCACGAGGTGGCCGCCCGCGGCCGCGTGCCAGCGGGACTCGGCCCGGGTCGAGAAGCGCGGGCCGTTGACGACCACGAGCGTCCCCCCGTCGTGCGCGGCCCACCCGGCGCGGGCGGCCGCGGCCAGCAGGCTGGAGCGCCCGCGCGGGCAGTAGGGGTCGGCCAGGGAGACGTGCACCACCGGGCCCGGCTCGTCGTAGACCGTGTGCGGCCGCCCCCAGGTCCGGTCGATCACCTGGTCGGGCACCACCAGGTTCCCGGGGCCCACCTCGACCAGCAGGGAGCCCACGGCGCAGGGCGCGAGCACCTGCCGGACGCCGAGCGCGCGGAGCGCCCACAGGTTCGCCCGGTAGTTCACCCGGTGCGGCGGGAAGCGGTGGTCGCGCCCGTGCCGCGGGATGAACGCGACGGACCGCCCCGCCACCTCGCCCACCACGGGCTGGTCGCTGGGCGGCCCGAACGGCGTCTCGACCGTGACGGGGTGCGCGCCGTCGAGCCAAGAGTAGAAGCCGGAGCCACCGAGCACCCCGATCTCGGCGACCGCTGGGGATGTCGTCACGGCGCAGACGCTAGCGAGGACGGACCTCCGGGCGGCGCGGCCGCCCCGTCGCTGTGGACGGCGTGACGCGCGCCGACGGCTGTGGACGAGGCGTCAGGCCGCGCTGGGTGCGGGCTTGCCCGACCCCGACGACGGGCCGGCCGAGCCGGACGACGACTCCTTGGAGCCCGACGAGGAGCCGTTCGACCCCGACGACGATCCCTTCGCGCCGGACGATTCCTTCGACCCCGCCGACCCGTTCGACGCAGAGGTCGAGGCCGTCGAGTCGCTCTTCGAGCCGGCATCCACCTTCTCGGACGACCCCGAGCCGGCCCCCGCCCTGCTGTCCGTGCGGTAGAAGCCCGAGCCCTTGAACACGATGCCGACGTTGGTGAAGAGCTTGCGCAGCCGGCCCGCGCACTCGGGGCACTCGGTCAGCGCGGCGTCCGAGAACGACTGCTGCGCCTCGAAACGGTGCCCGCACGAGGTGCAGGCGTAGGCGTACGTCGGCACGTCGTCCTCCTGGTGTGGGCCGCACGGCCCGTCGACAGTCCTTCTCTGGCACTCCAACTGCCAGAGTGCCAGCAGTATGCCCGCGCAGCGGCCCTCCCCGCACGCCCGAGCGCGCAACGGCGCGGCCGGCCGGCCCGATCACCTCGCCGGCGGCCGTCGCCAGCCGGCCAGCTTGCCGTCGGCGCTCACCTCGCGCAGCCGGCGCTCGGCCGCGGCCCGGGCCGCGGCCGCCGTCACGACGATGAGCTCGTCGCCGTGCCGGAGCACCGTGCGCGGGGTGGGCACGAACGGCTCCCCGTCGCGGATCACCAGGGTGATGTTGGCCCGGCTCGGCAGCCGCAGCTCGAACACCTCGACCCCGTGCAGGGCGGAGCCCGGCCCGATGCGGACGGTGACGACGTCGGCGTCCAGGGCTCCGAGCGGCGAGCTCTCGACCTCGAGCCCGACGGCCGTCAACGACCCCGCGACGCCGCAGAGCCGCGGCCGCCCAGGGCAGCGTCGGGCCCTGGACGAGGGTGAGACCGACCACGAGCACGAACACGACGTCGAAGACCCGGGTGGCGCCGGGCACCCCGTGCGCCAGCGGGATCGTCGCGAGCACGATCGGGACGGCGCCGCGCAGCCCGGCCCAGGACAGGAAGGCCTGCTCGCGCCAGCGCACGCCGAACGCACGAGCGCTGACGCCAGCACCGACGAGCGGCCGGGCGACGAGCACCAGGACCAGCCGACGCGACGGCGGGCAGCACCTGCCCGGCGCAGCCGGGCCGGGTCGGCGAGCAGCCCGAGCAGCACGAACAGCCCGATCTGGGCGATCCAGCCCATGCGCCTCGGCGAAGCCCCGGACGGCGGCCCCGTGCGGCAGCCGCGCGTTCCCGAGGACGAGCGCGGCGAGGTACGTCGGCGAGGAAGCCCGAGCCGTGCAGGAGCGTCGGCGGCCGCCGAAGGCGGCGACCGCCAGGCCGAGCACGGCGATCGGGTACAGCCCGGACGACGGGCAGCGCGACGCGGCGCAGCAGCACGGCGCCCGCCAGCCGACGGCCAGGCCGACCGCCGCACCGACGGCGAGCTCGATCGCGCCTCGCCGAGCAGCCACGCACCACGGGTGCGAGCGGCCGCCGACGGCCTGCTCGGCGATCGCCACGACCAGGATGACGACCGGGGCGTCGTTGAAGCCCGGACTCCGCCTCGAGCAGGCCCGCCAGCCGGGCCGGCAGCGGGACCCTGCGCAGCACCGAGAACACCGCCGCGGCGTCGGTCGAGGCGACGACCGCGCCGAGCAGCAGCGCGCCGTGCCAGGTCGAGCCCGAGGATGAAGTGTGCCGCGGCGGCGGTGACGACCGACCGACACCAGCGTCGCCGACCGTGGCGAGCACCGCCGCGCCGGCACCACCGGGCCTGATCGTCCCACCAGCTGGTGGTGATGCCTCCCTCGGCCAGGATCACGACGAGCGCGGCGTAGCCGAGCACCCCGGTGAGCCGGGCGTCGTCGAACCGGAGCCCGAGGCCGCGCTCGCCGATCAGCGAGCCCGAGGCCCAGGTAGAGCAGCAGCGACGGCAGGCCGCTGCGGGCGCTGAGGCGGACCGCGACCACCGCCACCAGCAGCACGGCCGAGGCCGCCAGCAGGGTCGGGCCGAGGTCGTCGACGCCCATGTCGCGCTCGCCCTCCCGCCCTCGGTGTCGTGGTCCGAGCCTGTCAGGGACCCCGGTTAGAGTGCGGCACGTGCCACGCCGCCGAGCCCTGCGTCTGAGCTTGCTGGGGGTGGCCGGGATCGTCGTGGTGGTCGTCCTGGTCGCGTTCGTGGCGACGGTGGTCGTCGTCCGGCGGCCCTTCCCCACGCAGGACGGCTCGCTGTCGCTGCCCGGCCTGTCGGCGCCGGCGACGGTCGTGCGCGACGACCGTGGCGTCCCGCAGGTGTACGCCTCGACCGCCGACGACCTGTTCCGCGTGCAGGGGTACGTGCAGGCGCAGGACCGGTTCTTCCAGATGGACTTCCGGCGGCACGTCACGGCCGGCCGCCTGTCCGAGCTGGTCGGCCAGAACGACACGGCGCTCCAGGCCGACAAGGTGGTGCGCACGCTCGGCTGGCGCCGGGTCGCCCAGCCGGAGCTCGAGCAGGCGGACCCGACGACGCGCCGCTACCTCGACGACTACGCCCGCGGCGTCAACGACTACATCGGCAACCGCTCGCCCGTCCCAGCTCGGGCCTCGACTACACGGTGCTCGGCCTGGCGCAGCCGCTCGCGCATCGAGCCGTGGACGCCCTCGACTCCGTCACCTGGTTCAAGGCGATGGCGTGGGACCTGCGCGGCAACTACGACGACGAGCTCGGCCGGGCCCGGGTCTACGGGAGCGTCAAGGACGTCGAGCGGGTGGACCAGCTCTGCCCCGCCTACCCGCGTCCCGGCACGCCCCGATCATGCCCGACGCCGGCGCCGGCGCGGCCGGTCCGACCCCCTCGGCGAGCCCGTCCCCCACCCCTTCCGCCGGCCCCTCGGCGGGTCCTTCGACCGCCGCCGCAGCCCCACGGCCGGCCCGGCCCGTGCGGGCACCCGGCCGAGCGAGGTGCTCTCGGCGCTCGGCTCGGCCGGCGCGCAGGGCGGCTCGACGCTGCGCAGGCCGCGCTGACGCCGTCCCGAACCTCCTGGGCGGCGGCGCGGACGGCGTCGGCTCCAACTCGTGGGTCGTCGTCCGGCCGGCTGACCTCGACGGGCAAGCCGTTGCTGGCGAACGACCCGCACCTGGCGCCGCAGCATCCCGGGCATCTGGTACCAGATGGGCCTGCACTGCCAGACGCTGTCGCAGGCCTGCCCTTCGACGTCGCCGGCTTCACCTTCGCCGGCGTCCCCGGCGTGATCATCGGCCACACAACCGGATCGCCTGGGGCATGACGAACCTGGGCCCGGACGTCACGGACTTCTACCTGGAGCGGGTCACGCCGCAGGGCGGCTACCTGCGCGACGGCGCCACGGTCCCGCTGCAGACCCGGCAGGAGACGATCAAGGTCGCCGGGGGCGACCCCGTCACCATCACCGTGCGGTCGACCGGCCACGGCCCGCTGCTCTCCGACGTGATCGACGCCGTCCAGGCCGTGGGCCGGCGCGCCCCGTGGCCAAGACGGCGCCGCCCCGGGGGGACGGCTACGCCGTCGCCCTCCGGTGGACGGCCCTCACCCCCGGCCACGACATGGACGCCGTCTTCGCCGTCGACACCGCCGTCGACTTCGGGTCCTTCCGTACCGCCGTGCAGATGATGGACGTGCCCGCCCAGAACTTCGTCTACGCCGACATCGACGGCAACATCGGCTACCAGGCCCCCGGCCGCATCCGCAGCGCCGGGGCGGCGTGCCGTCGGATCCCGTCCCCGGCGACGGCACCTGGCCGATGCCCGGCTGGGACAGCCGGTACGACTGGCTGCCCCAGTACGTGCCCAGCGATCGGCTGCCGTGGGAGCTCAACCCGAAAGAAGGGTTCATCGTCGCGGCCAACCAGGCCGTCACGCCCGCCGGGGCCGGCCCTGTGCTCACCCACGACTTCGACTACGGCTACCGGTCGCAGCGGATCCGCGACCTGCTCGCCGCCGCCGCCGGAGCGGGCCGCAAGCTGCAGGTCCAGGACATGCAGTCGATGCAGCTCGACACCCGCAACGGGATCGCCGCCGAACTGGTGCCCGTGCTCCTGAAGGAGAAGATCGCCGACCCGTTCACGCAGGAGGCCGTCGACCTGCTGAAGACCTGGGACTACACCGAGCCGACCGACTCGGCGGCGGCCGCCTACTTCAACGCCGTCTGGGCCGCGCTGCTGCAGCTGACCTTCGACGACGAGCTGCCGCCCGGCACGCAGCCGAACGGCGGCGGCCGCTGGGCCGAGGTCGTGCGCAACCTCCTCCAGGACGCGTCCGACCCCTGGTGGGACAACCGCAGCACGCCGGGCGTGGTCGAGACCCGCGACGAGATCCTGCGGCAGGCACTCGTCAGGGCCCGGCTCCGGCTCACCACCGACCTGGGCAAGGACCCGTCGACGTGGCAATGGGGAGAGCTCCACCGCCTGCGCCTGGTCGAGCAGCCCCTCGGCGGGGCCGGCCTGACCAAGCTCCTGCATCCGCTCCTCAACCGCGGGCCGATCGACGCCCCGGGCGGGCCGTCGATCGTCGACGCGATGGCCTACGACGCCTCGTCGGGCACCTTCGACGTGACCTCCGCGCCCTCCATGCGGATGGTCGTCGACCTGTCGGCGTTCGACCGCTCGACGTGGGTCAACCAGACCGGCGCCTCCGGGCACCCGGGCCAGGCGAACTACGACGACCAGCTCGACGCCTGGGCCTCCGGCGAGGAGTTCCCCTGGCCGTTCACGCAACCGTCGGTCGACCGTGCCGCCGCTCAACGGCTGACCATCACCCCGAGCGCGTCGCCCTAGGCGGCGGGTGCGACCGAACCCGAAACGTGCGCTTCTGGGGCCCTCGCGGACCCCAGAACCGCACATTTCGGGTTCGGTGCCGGCCCACCCAGGCCGCAGGACGAGTCAGGCAGGTGCAGGTAGGGAGGACGCTCCAGCTATGGGCGGCTGCGCCCCGGGAGGCGCAGGCACCGCAGCGGGGTCAGCGCGCCGTCGACCGGCACGTCGTGAGGCTCGGCGGGCAGGGCCTCGACGGCGGCGTCGAGCAGCTCCTCGTCGTGCACGACCGCGAGCACCCGGACGCCGGGGTCGAGCAGCGGCAGCGAGCCGTCGTAGTACCCGCCGCCCTGGCCGAGCCGGGTGCCGAGGGTGTCGACGGCGAGCGCGGGCACCAGGACGAGGTCGGCCGTCAGCAGGCCACGGGGGCCGAGCGTCGGGCCGACGGGCTCGTCGCCGCCCGGCCCCTGCGTCGGCCGCAGCGAGTCGCCGGCGTCCCAGGCCCACTCCAGGCCGCCGGGGCGCACCAGCGGCAGCACGACCCCGATGCCGGCACTGCGGAGCGCCTGTCGCAGCGGGCCGGTCTGCGGTTCGGCTGGCGTCGACACGTAGAGCGCGACGCAGCGGGCGACCTGGACCTCGGGGAGCTCGAGGGCGATCGCGGCCAGCGCGCGGCCCTGGGCCAGCCGTTCGGCGGGGGGCCGGCGACGCCGCTCGGCCCGGATGCGGCGCCGCAGGGCCGCCTTCACGCTCGGCGTCTCGGACAGGATCTGCGGAAAGCCCGTCACGGTGCTGCTGAGGTTCGGCACGATACCCCCTGACGCAGCGTCATCGGACGGCGACTGATCGTCGTTGACCTGTGACCGACTGCCCGAGAAACCCGACCCACCGCCCGGCCGACGCTGGCGGCGTACCACGACATCGTGCCACGCGCACACCCATCACCACGAGCCCCGACTCGAGGCGTGGACGCGCCTGGCCCGCCGTTGCAAAGGAGGATTGGTGTCCCTGCGCGCACGACTCGCGCTCGTGCTGGCCGGCGTGCTCGCCGGCCCGCTCGTCGCGGCGGGTCTCGCCGTCGGCGTGCTCGTGCCGAGAGCCCAGGCCCGTGCCGACGCGACCGCCCTGACGCGCTCGGTCGCCGCGGCCTCGGCCTACCTCGCGCAGCGATGCTCGGTGCTGGGCGACGTCGCGCGTGCAACCGCCCTCGACCTGTCGGCCGCCGTGTCCGCGGGCGACGCCCTGGACCAGCCACGCGTGCTGGCGGCGGCCGCCGCCGCCCGGCGCGCCCACCCGGACCTCACCATCGCCGTCACGGCGGGCGGCCGGCTGGTCGGCGCGGTCGGCCCGGCCGCCTCGCAGCTCGACGACCCCCGGCTCGCGGCGGCCTCGCTCGCCTCCTGCTCGCGGGGGGTGGCGAGCGACGGGGCTCAGCCGCAGCAGGTGGAGTGGGTCTCCGTGCCCGCGACGTCCGGCGGCGAGGCCGCCCGTGTCGCCGCGGTGCAGCCGCTCGACGACGCCGCGCTCGCGCAGCTCGGCCGGCGGCTGGCCCTCGCCGGGGGTCTCGTCGTGCTGCAGCCCGGCGCCGGGGCCGGCGCCGCGGGGGACACCGCCGCGACCCCAGCGCCGGCGAACTCCGGCGCCGTGGGCGGCGGGGCGGCGACCGCGGGTGCCCCCGCGACCCCCGACCTCGGGCCCGCGATCGACGCCGTCCGGCGCGGCGGGGTGGCCGGCGTCGCCGGCGGCGTCCGGTACCGGGTGGTCCCGGCGACCACCGGCGTCCCCTACACCCTGGTGGCCTGGCAGCCCGTCGCCGGCCGCGGCGTCGCGGGCGTGCTCCTCGCGGTCGCGCTGGCGACGGTCGCCTGCTGCGCCGTGCTGCTCGCCGTCGTGACCGCCCGGCTGACCCGGCCCTTGCGACTGCTCACGCGCGTCGCCGGGCGGCTGCGCCAGGGCGATCTCACGGCGCGGGTCGGCCCGCTCGGCGGCCCGGCCGGCCCGGGCGGCGAGGTGGGGGAGCTGGCGGCGGCGTTCGACGTGCTCGCGGGCCGGCTCCAGGGCAGCACCCAGGAGCTGGCGGCGAGCCGGGGTGCGCTGGCCGAGACGTTCGGGCGGCTCGGCGAGGCGCTCGGCCGCACCCACGACCTCGACGGCTTGCTCGAGACGGTGGTCGAGGCCGCGCGCGCCGCCACCGCGGCCGCGGCGGGGATCGCGCTGCTCGGTGACACCCGCACGCTCGAGGAGCGCGCCGGCAGCGCGCCCGGTAACGCCCCGGAGACCGCGCGCATGCTCGACCAGCTCGGTGCGCTCGCGCGCGACGCGGTCGCGCGCGACGCGACCGTCGTGGGCGGCCGCGCGGCGCCCGCGCTCGCGGTGCCCCTGCGCGCCGGTGCCCGCACCGTCGGCGCGCTGGCGCTCGGCCGCGAGGAGGGGCGCCCGCCGTTCGACCCGCAGTCCGTCGCCGCCGTCGAGATGCTGGCCCGCGAGGCGGGCACCGCCGTGGCGAACGTCCTCGAGCACGAGGAGACCCGCCGGCTGTCGGTGACGGACGCCCTGACCGGCGCCGGCAACTTCCGGCACCTGTCCACCACCCTCGCCCGCGAGGTCGAGCGGGCCAGCCGGTTCGCCCGTCCGCTGTCGGTCGTCATGCTCGACCTCGACCACTTCAAGGCCGTCAACGACGCCCACGGGCACCCCTTCGGCGACACGGTGCTGCGCGAGTTCGCCCGCCGCCTGCAGGACTGCCTGCGCGAGGTCGACACGGTGGCCCGGTACGGCGGGGAGGAGTTCACGGTCGTCCTGCCCGAGACGGGCGAGGACGGTGCGGCCGCCGTCGCCGCGCGCATCGTGCAGGCGGTGCGGTCGCGGCCCTTCACGGTCGGCGCGGCGAGCGCGGACGTCACGGTCTCGGCCGGCGTCGCGTCGTTCCCCGACCACGGCCGCACCGCGAGCGAGATCCTTCGGGCGGCGGACGGGGCGCTGTACGTGGCCAAGGAGGCGGGGCGCGACCGCTGGTGCCTGGCCGAGGTGCCGGTGCCCGGGCTGGCCCCCGAACCCGTGGACGACGACGAGACGGCCGGCGATGGCCCCGCCGGCGTGGGCGGCCGGCCGCTCGGGGTCGACGTCGGGGCCGCGCCCCCCGCCCTCTAGGGCTAGCCTTCCGCGAGGTGGGGGAGCACCGCGGGGGAGTCCGGAGGATCGAGGGGGAGTCCAGGGGAGATGGCATGACCGACCTGCTGAACGACCATCAGGACGACGCGCTGGCCGAGGCGGAGCCCGAGGCGGTCCGTGCCCTCGGGCCGATGGTGACCAAGGCCGTCATCCCGGCCGCCGGTCTCGGCACGCGCTTCCTGCCGGCGACGAAGGCCACCCCGAAGGAGATGCTGCCGGTCGTCGACAAGCCGGCGATCCAGTACGTCGTCGAGGAGGCCGTCTCCGCGGGCCTGTCCGACGTGCTGGTCATCACCGGCCGCAACAAGCGCTCGCTCGAGGACCACTTCGACCGCGCCTGGGAGCTCGAGGAGGCCCTGCAGGCCAAGGGCGACCTGTCAGCGCCTCGGCCGGGTGCAGAAGTCGAACGTGCTCGCCGACATGCACTACACCCGGCAGGGCGACCCGCGCGGGCTCGGTCACGCGGTGCTCTGCGGCGCCCAGCACGTCGGCGACCAGCCGTTCGCGGTGCTCCTCGGCGACGACCTCATCGACGAGCGCGACCCGCTGCTCGTCCGCATGATCGCGGTGCAGCGGCGCACCCGCGCCAGCGTCGTGGCCCTGATGGAGGTGCCGCCCGAGCAGGTGCACCTCTACGGCTGCGCCGCGATCGAGCCCACCGGCGAGGAGGACGTCGTCCGCGTCACCGGCATGGTCGAGAAGCCGGACCCCGGCGACGCCCCGAGCAACCTGGCCGTCATCGGTCGCTACGTGCTGCACCCGCGCGTGTTCGACGTGCTGCGCGAGACCGAGCCGGGCCGCGGCGGCGAGATCCAGCTGACCGACGCCCTGCAGACGCTCGCACAGGGCGAGGGCGAGGGCGCCGGGGTGTACGGCGTCGTCTTCCGCGGCCGGCGCTACGACACCGGCGACCGCCTCGACTACCTCAAGGCCGTCGTGCAGCTGGCGGCCGAGCGCGCCGACCTCGGCCCCGACCTGCGGGCCTGGCTGCGCTCCTACGTCGCGGGGATGGGCCCCGCGACCGAGTCGCGCGACGCCTGACGCGCGTGTCCGTGGAGCCTCGGTGACGCTGCCGTGATCACGGTCGAGGAGCACCTGTCCGCTGCCTCGCGGCGGTCGGGCCGCTGCCCGTCGTCGACCTGCCGCTGCTCGACGCCCTCGGGCACGTCCTCGCGGGTGACGCCACGTCGGCGATCGAGCTGCCCGGCTTCGACAACTCCTCCATGGACGGGTTCGCCCTGCGGGCCGCGGACGTCGCCGGTGCCGGCGCCGACGCGCCCCGCAGGCTGGCCGTCAGCGGCGAGGTGGCGGCGGGCGGCGGGCGTCCTGAGCGGCTGGCACCCGGCACCGCCGTGCGGATCATGACAGGAGCACCCCTGCCCGACGGGGCCGACAGCGTCGTGCCCGTCGAGTGGACGGGCGGCTGGACCGACGGCGACGCGGCGGCCGGCGTGGTCGCCGTCCGGCAGGCGCCCGAGGCCGGCGCGTTCGTGCGGCGGGCGGGGGAGGACGTGTCGCCGGGGGAGGTCGTCGTCGCCGCCGGTACCGTGCTGACCGCCCGGCACCTGTCGCTGCTCGCCGCGACCGGGCACGCCGCCCTCGCCGTGCACCGCGCGCCGCGTGTGGCCGTCCTGTCCAGTGGCAGCGAGCTCGTGCCGCCAGGCCGGCCGCTCGGCTTCGGGCAGGTGCACGACAGCAACGGCTACGGCTTGCGCGGCTGCCCGCGACCGCCCTGGGCGCGCAGGCCCGGTACCTCGGGATCGTGCCGGACGACGCGACCGCGGTGCGGGCCGCGCTGGCCGAGGCCGCCGCCGGCGCCGACCTGCTGCTCACCAGCGGTGGCGTCAGCGCGGGTGTCTACGACGTCGTCAAGGAGGCGCTCACCGAGCTGGGCGGCGTGCGGTTCGACCGCGTCGCCATGCAGCCCGGGATGCCCCAGGGCTTCGGCACGATCGATGAGACCCCCGTGCTGACGCTGCCGGGCAACCCGGTGAGCTCGATGGTGTCGTTCGAGGTGTTCGTGCGCCCGGTGCTGCGCGCGCTCGCCGGGGTGCCGGTGCCGGCGCAGCGGCGCGAGGTCATCGCGACCGCCGCGGTCGGCTGGTCGTCGCCGGCCGGGCGGCGGCAGTTCGTCCGCGGCGTCCTCTCGCGCCGGGGAGTCGGGCCCTGTCGTCGCGCCCGTCGGTGCCCAGGGTTCGCACCTCGTCGCCGACCTCGCCGCGGCGACCTGTCTCGCGGTGGTCCCCGAGGACGTCACCCGGGTCAGCCCCGGCGACGTCCTGCGGTGCCTGCCGCTGGAGGGCGCCGCGTGAACGAGCTCACCCACCTCGACGCCCGCGGCGAGGCCCGCATGGTCGACGTCTCGGCCAAGGCCGTGACGGTTCGGGAAGCGTCGGCGGCGGGGCGGGTGCTCTGCGCGCCCCGCGTCGTCGAGCTGCTGCGCGGCGAGGGGGTGCCCAAGGGCGACGCCCTCGCGGTCGCACGCCTCGCCGGGATCCAGGCGGCGAAGCGGACGCCCGACCTCGTACCGCTCGCGCACCCCGTCGCGGTGCACGCGGTGGCCGTGGAGCTCGAGGTCGCTGACGACGGCGTCGACATCCGGGCCACCGTACGGACCGCCGATCGCACCGGCGTCGAGATGGAGGCCCTGACCTGCGTCGCGGTGGCGGCGCTGGCACTCGTCGACATGGTGAAGGCCGTCGACAAGCTGACGACGATCACCGACGTCCGGGTCGACGGCGAAGAGCGGCGGGCGCTCGGGGGACTGGCAGCGCGAGCCAGGCGGCGAATCAGCCGGTGAGTCGGCGGGTGAGTCGGCGGGCGAGTCGGTCCGTGGGTCAGGAGGTGAGTCGGCCGGTGGGTGAGCGGATGGCCGAGACGCTCGGGCGTGCCCTCGTCGTGACCGCCTCCAACCGGGCGGCCGCGGGGGTCTACGAGGACCGCGGCGGGCCCGATCCTCGTCGAGGGGCTCGCCGCGATGGGCTTCGCCGTCGACGGTCCGGTGGTGGTGCCGGACGGCGACCCCGTCGAGGCCGCCCTGCGCGACGCCGTCGCCGCCGGGTACGACGTCGTCCTCACCACCGGTGGCACCGGGCTCTCGCCCACGGACGTGCACCCCCGAGGCGACGGCACGCGTCATCGACCGGCCGGTGCCGGGCATCGCCGAGGCCGTCCGCGCCCACGGGACCGCCCACGGGGTGCCCACCGCGGCGGTGTCGCGCGGGCTCGCCGGGATCGGGGGCCGCACCCTCGTGGTGAACCTGCCCGGCTCGCCCGGCGGCTGCCGGGACGGCATCGCGGTCCTGCGCGGGCTGCTGCCACACGCGGTGCAGCAGATCCGTGGCGGCGACCACCGCCCCGGCGGCGGCGTCGGGGCGACCGGCTGAGGCGGCACAGGCCGGTGCTCATCGTCGGTGGCGCCGCCGAGCCGGTGCGGGCTCGCGGTCGCCGAAGAAGCCGCATCAGCTGAGCATCGCCGCCCGGGCTGAGCACCGGCGGGAGTGACGCGTGGGGTGCGCGGCGGTGGAAGGATGCCGTCATGAGAGGGCTCGTCGACGGCGGCGCCTGGTCGTGGCCGGTGGTGCTGAGAGAGGGTGACGTCGAACTGCGCCCGCTGCGCCGGTCCGACGCGCGCGGCGTGGCGTGCCGTGCGCTCGGCCAACATCGCGTGGCTCACCCCGTGGGAGGCCACCCACCCCGACGCCGCGGCCGCACCGCCCCCCACGTTCGGGCAGATGGTGCGCAGCTTCTCGCGCGAGGCGAGGGCCGGCCGGATGCTGCCGTTCGCCGTGCTGCTCGACGGCGCCCTCGTCGGGCAGCTCACCGTCTCGGGCATCGCCTGGGGCTCGCTGCGCTCGGCCCACGCCGGGTACTGGGTCGACCGCCGGGTGGCCGGCCGGGGCGTCATCCCCACCGCCCTGGCCCTCGCCGTCGACCACTGCTTCTTCACGCGTGGGCCTGCACCGGATCGAGATCAACATCCGGCCGGAGAACGCCGCGAGCCTGCGGGTCGCTCACAAACTGGGCTTCCGGCCCGAGGGCCTGCGCCCCCGCTACCTCCACATTGACGGAGCGTGGCGGGACCACGCGAGCTTCGCGCTCACGGCCGAGGACGTTCCTGGCGGATTGTTGACGAGATGGCGTACGGTCAAGGCCGATCGTGACGCAGAGCGTTCACACTAGTCACAGGCGTATCGGCAGGGTGGTCCGCAGACACGCGCTTGACGGTGCGTGATGCGCGGCGCGCGTTCACCTACCGTTACGTCTCGTGCAGCCGGACTCCCTGGTCTTCGTGGCGATCGTCGCCCTGTGGGCTGCCTATCTGCTGCCGCAGTGGATCCGGCGGCGTGACGCGCTCGGCGCGTCGCGCGGTGCCGACCGCCACTCGCAGGCCCTGCGCGTGCTCGACCGCCGGCGTCGGGGCCAGCCGGGCCGCTCCTCCACGCCCATCCTCACGGCGTCGCGCATCGTCGTCGCCCCCGTCCAGGGTCCGAGCGTCCCGCTGCCGGCGGCCGCCGCCGCGCGGCCTGCTCCGGTCGCCCGCACCGGTGCAACGCCGCCCGCGGCCGCCGCGTCGACGGCGCCAGCCGCTGCGCCGACCGCGCCCGCCGCTGCGCCGGCCGCGCCCGCCGCTGCGCCGACCGCGCCCGCCCCGGCCAGGCGCCCCGTTGCCGCCGCACCTCGCGCGGGCGCCGGCGCCCGTCGCCGCGGCCTCGTGCTCGCGGCCCTGCTCGCGGTCACCCTCCTGGTGTCGGTGGGGGCCGTGGCGGGCGCCGTCCCGGCCGGCCTGGTGGCGCTGCCCCTGGCCCTGCTCGTGCTCGACGTCGCCGCGCTGCGCACGGTCGCCCTGCGCGGCCGCCGCCACCGTGCGGCCCTGGCGGCGCAGGCCGCGGCCGCGCAGCGCCGGGCCCGGGCCGCCGAACGGCTGGCCGCCCAGCGCGAGGCGCAGGCCCGCCTGGCCGCCCGGGCCGCGCAGGTCACCTCGCCCGAGCTGCCCGAAGCAGCACCGGCCGCGCCGGCGCAGGCCGAACCCGCGGCCGCCGCGGACGACGGGACCTGGGTCCCCGTGCCGGTGCCCCCGCCCACCTACACGCTCAAGCCGATGGCGCCCAGGCCCGAGCCCGCACCGCTGGAGCCCGACCTGGCCCCGGCCGCGCCCGCGGCGGCCTCGGCGCCCGCCCCCGCCGCCGCGTCCGTGACCGTCGCCGACGACGAGCCCGAGGTCGACCTCGACAGCGTGCTCGAGCGCCGTCGGGCGGTGAACGGCTGACTCCCCGCGCCCGCGGCGGGTTCGGAACGGCCGCCGCCGGAGTGCTAATCTGTCGAGGCCTTGGGGCTGTGGCGCAGTCCGGTAGCGCACCTCGTTCGCATCGAGGGGGTCAGGGGTTCAACTCCCCTCAGCTCCACCCAGGTCAGGGGCCGGTCTCCCGTTCGGAGACCGGCCCCTGACGCGTTCACGCCGCCGGCCGCCCAGACTGACCGGCATGGCGCCCGAACCCGTGCTGCGATCCGTCGACTGCGTGACCGTCCCCGTGCCCGACCTCGACCGCGGCCTCGCCTTCTACCGCGACGTCCTGGGCCAGGAGCTGCTGTGGCGCGACGACGACGCCGGCCAGGCCGGCCTGCGGCTGCCCGACGCCGGCACCGAGATCGTGCTCAGCGAGAGCCGGCCGTACGAGCCGGCGTGGCTGGTGGGGTCGGCCGAGCAGGCGGCGCGCGAGGTGACCGAGGGCGGCGGCGAGGTCGTCGACGGCCCGGTCGAGCTGCCGGTCGGGACCCTCGTCGTCGTCCGCGACCCCTTCGGCAACCGCCTCGTCCTGCTCGACCTGGCCAAGGGCCGGTACGTCACCGACGCCGACGGCCGCGTCACGGGCGTGGCGTGAGGGAGCCGGCCCCGGCGACGGCGCAACCGCGCATCCCCGCACCGCTCGAGGCCGGCGCGCACGTGCGCGTCGTCGCCCCCTCCGGCCCGGTCGACGCGTCCCGCCTCGAACGCGGGTGCGCGGCCCTGCGCCGGCTCGGCCTCGAGGTGTCGGTCGCGCGCCACGTCCTCGACCGCGCGACGCAGCCGTACCTGGCCGCGCCGGACGCCGCCCGCGCCGCCGATCTCGAGCAGGCGTGGCTCGACCCGACGATCGACGCCGTGTGGGCCGCCAAGGGCGGGTACGGCGCCACCCGCACGATCGCGCACGTCGACTGGCCCCTGCTGCGAGCCGCCGAGGTGGTCAAACCGCTCGTCGGCTCCAGCGACACCACGGCCCTGCTCGCCGCGTTCGGTGCCAGGCTCGGCGTGGCCACCTGGTTCGGGCCGACGGTGGCGGGCCCCGTGCTGGGCGCGGCGGAGCCCGACACCGAAAGCCTCGCGGCGCTGCGCCGGGCCCTGTTGGCGCCCCGCGCGCCGGTGACGATCGGCAGCGGCCACGCGCTCGTCGCCGGCCCCCCGGCGAGCGGCTTCACCCGCGGGGGCACCCTCTCGATGCTCTGCACCCTGGCCGGTACGCCCGACCTCGGCAGCGCGCGCGACGCCGTCGTCGTCCTCGAGGACGTCTCCGAGGCCCCCTACCGCATCGACCGCCTCCTCACGCAGCTGCTCGCCACCGGCTGGCTCGACGGCGCGGCCGCCGTGGCCTGCGGCAGCTGGACCGGCTGCGGGCCCCCCGCCGACGTCGAGGCCGTCCTCGTCGATCGGCTGGCCGGCCTCGGCGTCCCCGTCGTCGCGGGCCTGCCGTTCGGGCACGGCCCGGTGCAGGCGACCGTCCCGCTCGGGGTGCCCGCGGTGCTGGACGCCGCCGTGGGGTCGCTGACCGTCCAGCCGTGACGCCTCGGCGACGAACGCGCCGGTGGGACACGCGGGACACCGCCGGCGCGCAGGGCTTGAATGAGCGGGCTCGCACGAAGGGGCACACCTCTGCCTCTGCCGCCGCGGCGCCGGGGCGCGTACGAGTAGGGCCGAGGCGGCTTCGGGCCGGGCGGAGCGAGGGACGAGAGCGAGGGGGTGGTCGTGGAGCGCGGCTACCGATCGGTCGCGGTCGGCGACCTCGCGGGCGACGTCGGGCCGCTCGACCCTGCTCAGCCGGTGCTGCTCGAGCTCGACGCCATGCACCCGGGTGGCCGCGTCGAGGGCACCCGCGCGTTCTTCGCCCGCTGGCGCGCCTTCACGGGCGCAGCCGGTGGCTCGGGCGGTGCGCGGGGCCGGACCCGCCGCGACCCGGACGCCGTCCCGCCGGGGCTGACCTACGTGACCAGCAGGCTCTACCAGGCGGTGCTCACCCGGCAGCAGCTGCACGACCTCATCGCCGACGACCGGCGCGAGCCCCCGCCGACGATCTTCAAGGCGTGGCCCGACTACACGATGACCGCCCACATCGACCGCAGCGCCGCCACCGTCAAGTCCGACGCGGCGCGCCGGACCTTCGCCGCCGCGGGCCGGGGGATCGTCTGGGCCGTGCTCGACTCCGGCATCGACGCCGCGCACCCGCACTTCAGCGGCCTCGGCATCGCCGCCGACGCCGCCCGGGCCGCCGGAACCCAGCCGGCTGCCGGGGCCGCCCCCCCGGCCGCCGCGGCGCCGACCCGGACGGCCGGCCTGCACCGGGACTTCACCGGCCTCGTCCGGGTGCCCCCCGACCCCGACGCGCCCGTCCCCACCGGCCCGCCGGCGGATCCCGCGGACGACCCGTCGGCCCCTTTCCGCGACCAGGACGGCCATGGCACCCACGTCGCCGGCATCATCGCCGGCCGGTGCCCGCCCGGCGCCGCCCCCTGGGTCGGCACCAGCGACGAGCCGCTCGACGAGCCGTACGTCGTCCGCGCGCCGACCAACGAGCTCGCCGGCATGGCGCCCGAGTGCGAGCTCGTCAGCCTCAAGGTGCTGCGCCTGAACGGCGACACGCTGGTGACGTCGTCCGCGGCCGTGCTGCGCGCGCTCGACTACATCAGGACCGAGGTGAACGTCGCCCCGAACCTGCTGCGGATCCACGGCATCAACCTCAGCCTCGGCTGCGCCTGGGACCCGTCGCACTACGCCGCCGGCGCCTCGCCGCTCTGCCAGGCCATCGACCAGCTCGCGGCGTCGGGCGTGATCGTCGTGGTGTCCGCCGGCAACGGCGGTCAGCAGCTGCGGGCGAACTCCGCGGACACGATCGCGCTGATGGGCTCGATCGAGGAGCCCGCGCACGCCGCCGGCTGCATCGCCGTCGGCTCGACGCATCGGGAGGCGCCGCACCGGTTCGGCGTCACCGTACACCTCCAGCAAGGGCCCGACCCTGGACGGCCGGTCCAAGCCGGACGTCGTCGCGCCGGGCGAGTGGATCACGTCGGCGGCCACCGGCCGGATGCGCACCCACGCCGGCCTCGACGCCGTGGCCGCGGAGGGGAAGCCTGCCCCCGACCTGACCTACGCCCCCGACAGCGGGACGTCGATGGCGGCACCGCACGTCTCCGGCGTCCTCGCCGCCTTCCTGTCGGTCCGCACCGAGTACGTCGGCCGGCCGGACGAGGTCAAGGAGCTCCTCCTGGCCACCGCCACCGACCTCCTGCGCGAGCGCTACGCGCAGGGCCACGGCCTGGTCGACCTCATGCGCATGCTCGGCCAGTCCTGACAGCACCGGCAGCCCCCGACCGCACCGACCGTCCCGACCCACCTCGCACCGCGACCCCCACCCGAGGAGCCCCCGTGGCCGACATCGCAGGTCACCCCTACTGGCAGGTCCACTCCGACGCGACCGGCACCCTGGACGCCGTCGGCGCCGGCCTGCCCGACGCCGTGGCGGCGGCCGGCGTCACGGACCTCTTCGTCATGAGCCACGGCTGGGGCAGCTCGGAGGGGACCGCCGAGAACCTCTACCAGGGCCTGTGCGGGCAGATCGCGAGCGCCGTCGGCCAGCTGCCGAACGACGGCCCGCAGCTGGGCACCATCGGCTTCGCCGGGGTCTTCTGGCCCTCGTTGTGGTTCCCCGACACGCCGGCGAACGGGGCCCAGATCGCGCAGGCGCTGGCGCCCGGATACGACGGCCACCCGCAGGCCCAGCAGGCGGTCGCCGCCATCGGGGAGCTGCTCGACCGCGGTACCGCGCTGAACGCGCAGGCCGCCCCCGACGCCGAGCAGAGGCCGGTGCTGGACCAGCTGCACGCGCTGCTGCCCCAGCTCGTGACCGCGAGCCCGCACGCGCGCGAGGACGAGGGGAAGTGGCCCCTGATCACCACCGACGACCCGGCCAAGGCCTACGGCGACCTCGCCCGGCTCACCGGCTCGGCCGCCGACGAGGGTGACGCGCGCGGCATCGGGGACTGGCTGGGCAACGCGTGGAACGGCGCGAAGGACGCCATCCGGGTCGCCTCGTACTACGAGATGAAGTCACGGGCGGGCGCGGTCGGGCGCTCGGGCATGGGCCCGATGTTCGAACGCCTGCACGCGGCTCACGGCGACGTCCGGGTGCACCTGATCGGGCACAGCTTCGGGGCCCGGCTCGCGGCGTTCACGCTGGCGGGCATCTCGTCGCGGGAGGCGAGCCCCGTGCACTCGCTCAATCTGCTGCAGGGCGCGTTCTCGCACTGGGCGTTCTCGCAGCAGGGCTTCTCGCAGCCCGGCGTGCTGCGTGACGTCGCCGACCGTGTGCACGGCCCGCTCGTCGCCACCTACAGCGTCAACGACTACGCGGTGGGCCGCTGGTACCCGGCCGCGTCGTCCCTGGCGCACTCCGACGCGGAGGGCAACCCGCTGCAGAACCAGTGGGGAGGGTTCGGCGCCGACGGCTTCCAGGGGTCGCAGCCGGCCAAGCAGCTCGCGCTCGCCGACGCCGGCCTCGGCTACGACCTGCAGCCCGGCACCTTCCACTCGGTCGACAGCGCCCGGGTCGTCGCCGACGTGCACCAGTCCTCGTTCGCCGGCGCCCACTCCGACATCCAGCACCCCGCAGATCGCCTGGCTCGTCGTCTCGGCCGCCGCCGCGGGCGCCGCCGTGGCCTGAGCGGCGCCGGGACGGCGGTGCCGTCACGAGATCGGGTTCATCGGTACACCCGGGTGCGTCGGTACATCGGCGTGAGGGTGCTCGAGCCCCAGTCGCGCGGGGTCTCGCTCGCGGGCAGCTTCGGCCCCCTCGTGCGTGTCGTCGTGCTCGCGCTCGTGCCGGGCGGGCACGACGACGACGGGGCACTCGGCGTGCCGCGCCACGTAGCGGCTCACGGACCCGAGCAGGACGGCACGGACGGCGCCGAGCGAGCGCGAGCCGACGACGAGCAGCCGGGCACCGTGCGAGGCCTGCACCAGCCGCACTCCGGGGTCGCCCTCGAACACCTCGCTGCCGACGGTCACGCCGTGATCCCCGGCGACCGCCAGCGCCCGGGTGAGCGCCGCCGCCTGGGCCTGCCGCGCGCCCTCGCGCAGTTCCTCGTCGGTGGGCGGCACGGTGATGGGCGTCATCGGGAGCCCGAGCGCCACGGGCGTCCGGTCCCAGGTGGTGACGAGAAGGACCTCGTCGCCGCACCGTGCGGCCTCCGCGAGCGCGAAGGCGAGCGCGTCGTCGCCGTGCGGCGACCCGTCGACCCCGACGACGAGACGAGAGCTGGTCTGGCTGGACACCGTGACCTCCGCTGGCCGGGGGCACCGGAACGGCGCCCGACACGCCTCCAGCCTGGGCGCGGGCGACGGCACCGGTGAGGGCCGAAGGTCCTCTCCCCGGCCCTGACAGCGGCCTGATCAGCATGCGGGATCGAGGACGGGGTGGAGTCGGCTACCGTCGTCCTCGTGACGTCGAGTACGGCCGCCCCGACCTCGTGGCCCCCGGTGTCGGTGGTCGTGCCCGTCCTCAACGAGGAGCGCCATCTCGACGCCGCCGTGACGAACGTCCTCGAGCAGGAGTACCCGGGGGCGATGGACGTCGTCCTCGCCGTGGGCCCCAGCCGGGACCGCACCGCCGAGGTCGCCGCCCGGCTCGCCGCCCGCGACCCGCGCGTGCACGTCGTCGAGAACCCGACGGGCCGGACCCCGGCCGGCCTCAACGCCGCCGTCAAGGCCTCGACCGGCGACGTCGTCGTCCGCGTCGACGCCCACAGCGAGCTCTCGCCCGGGTACGTGCGGCGCGCCGTCGAGATCCTCGAGCGCACCGGCGCCGACAACGTCGGCGGGATCATGCTCGCCCAGGGCCGCACCCCCTTCGAGCGGGCCGTCGCCCGCGCCATGAGCAGCCGGCTCGGGATCGGCGGCGCGCGCTTCCACGTGGGCGGCGAGGAGGGCGAGGCCGAGACGGTCTACCTGGGCGTCTTCCGGCGCACCACCCTGGACCGGCTCGGCGGGTACGACGACCACTTCCACCGTGCGCAGGACTGGGAGCTCAACCACCGGATCCGCCTCGCCGGCGGCAGGGTCTGGTTCTCGCCCGAGCTCTGGGTCACGTACCGCCCGCGCTCGCGATGGAAGGCACTGGCGCTGCAGTTCTTCCGCACCGGCCGCTGGCGCCGCCAGGTCACCCGCCGGTACCCCGACACCGCCAGCCCGCGGTACCTGGCGCCGCCGGTGGTCGTCGTCGGGATCGTGCTCGGCACCGCCGCGGGCGTCGCCGGCGCTGTCACCGGCCAGGGTTGGCTGCGGCTGGGCTTCGCCGCTCCCGCCCTGTACGTCGCCGGCGTGGCTGTCGGGTCGCAGGTCATCGCCAAGGGGGCCGACCCGCGCGAGCGCGCCTGGCTGCCGGTGGTCGTCGCCACCATGCACCTCACCTGGGGCGCGGGGTTCCTCGTGCCGCTGCGCACGCTCGGCCGGCACTCGACGGCGGTCCGCCGCTTCAAAGCCAAGGTCGGGGCGTGACCCCGGCAGTGGACCGGCGGCCGCGGCGCGTGCTGATGCTCGTGCAGTCGGCGGTCGCCGGTGACTCGCGCGTGCTGCGCGAGGCCGAGGCACTGGCCGGCGGTGGCGCGCTCGTGCACGTGGTCGGCCGCGGCGTCCCGGCAGGCTTCACGCCGCCCGCCGGCGTCACGGTGGGCTCCGTCGGCCGCGGCGCCGGCCTACGGCCCGCGGGCACGCCCGGGTCGCGCCCCGCCGCGGGCCCCGCCCGCGTCGTGACCTCCGCCGCCCGCTGGCTGCTGCTGCCCGAGCACCGCGCCCGGGTCGAGGCGGCCTGGCGCGCCGGTGCCGAGCGGCAGGTGGCGGGCTGGGTCCGCGAGCACGGCGCCCCGGACGTCGTCCACGCGCACGACTACAACACGCTGGAGCTGGCCGCCGCCGTGGCCGGGCGCACCGGTGCGGTGCTCGTCTACGACGCGCACGAGCTGTGGGCGGGCCGGGCCCGGGTCGGCCGGCCCGAGCCGCTGCGGCGCCGCCGGGCCGCCCGCCGCGAGGACGAGCTGATGGCCCGGGCCGCCCTCGTGATCACCGTCAGCGACGGGATCGCGGACCGGTTGCGGGGTCGCGGCGGGGGCCGCGTCGTCGTCGTGCGCAACTCCTTCCCGGCGCGGGCGGTTGCCACGGCACTCCCCGCCCGGCCGGCGGGCCTGGTCTACGCCGGCCGGATCGGCCCCGGGCGCGACCTCGAGACGCTGGCCGCCGCCGCACCCGCGCTGGCCGCCGTCGGGGTGCGCCCGGTCGTCGTCGGGCCCGCCGACGCCGAGTACCTCGCCCGGTACGCACCGCTTGCCGACGGCGTCGACCTGCGCCCGGAACCGCTCGCGCTCGACGACGTCGACGACGTCTACCGCGCCGCCGGGCTGGCCGTCGCCACCCTGGACGGGTCCTGCGAGAACCACCGGCTGGCCCTGCCGAACAAGCTCTTCCACGCGGTCCGGGCCGGGGTGCCCGTGGTCGCCGCGCGCCTGCCCGAGCTCGCCCGCCTGGTGGGCGAGCGCGGCATCGGCGCGACCTACGAGCCGGGCGACGCGGCCTCGCTCGCCGCGGCCGTCGCCGAGGTCGTGGCCCGCTACCCCGAGATGGTGGCGGCCGTCGAGGCCAACCGGGGGGACCTCGGCTGGGACCGCGACGGGCAGGTGCTGCTCGCCGCGTACGACGCACTGCCGGCCCCGGCGGCGCCGGCCGCCGGCCGGGCCTCGTCGGGGCCCGTGGCGTCGCCCGCGGGCGGGGCGGTGTGAACCGCCGCGTCGCGATGGTGGTCCGCAACGGCGTCGTCGAGGACTCCCGGGTGCGCAAGTCCGCCGCCGCGCTCGCGGCCGCGGGCTGGGACGTCACGCTGTTCGGCACGGCGCCCGACGACGACGAGCGCCGCCTCGTGCTCGACGGCGTCCCCGTCGTGCTCGTGCCGGTGCCCCCGGTGCTGGCCGGCGCCGATCCCCGGCGCCCGGCGGCGCGCCGGCTCCTCGCCGACCGCGACACTGCCCTTCAGGCCCGCCGCCGCGCCCTCCACCGGTTCGTGGACCGGTTCGTCAGCCGACCGGGGAGCGGCCCGGGCCGGCGCGCCGCGCTGCTCGCCCGCACCCTCGCCGGCGCCGCCCTGCCCGGTGGGTGGCGGCTGCTCGACCCGTGGGTGCAGGAGGTCGAGCTCGCGCTGGCGCCGCACGTCGAGGCGCTCGACCCCGCCGTCGTGCACGCCCACGACCACCACACGGCGCCGCTCGCCGCCCGCTCGACGGCGGTGCTGCGGGCCGGCGGCCGCGACGTGCGATGGATCCACGATGCCCACGAGCTGAGCACGGCGACGGCCGACCGGGGTGCCCGCGGGCTGCGTGGCGTGTTGCGCCGCCGGATGGTCGGCGGCATGCTCCGCGAGCTCGTGCCCACTGCCGCGGACGTCGTCACGGTGTCCGACGAGCTGGCCGACCGGCTGCGCGCCGACCTGCGCCTCGAGCAGCGGCCGGTCGTCGTGATGAACGCACCGCCGGTCGCCGGCGCCCGCCCGGCCCCCTCGTTGCGGGATCGCGCCGGGGTCGCCGCCGGCGTGCCGTTGCTCGTCTACGCCGGCGGCCTCACGCCCTCGCGCGGCGTCGACCTGGCGGTGCGGGCCCTGCCGGCGCTGCCCGGCGCCCACCTCGCCCTGGTCGCGCCGGACCACGACGCGCACGTGCCCGGCCTGGTCGCACTCGCCGCGTCGCTCGGGGCCGGCGACCGGCTGCACGTCGTGCCCTACGTCGACCCCGACCAGGTCGTCGACCACCTGCGCGGCGCCGACGCCGGGCTGGTCCCGCTGCGGCACCGGCCGAACCACGAGATCTCGCTCGTCACGAAGTACGCGGAGTACGTGCAGGCCGGCCTGCCGCTCGTCGTCAGCGACGTCCGGACGATGGCGGCGTTCACCCGGGCCCATGGGCTCGGCGAGGTCTTCGCCGTCGGCGCCGGCGACGCTCCCGACGCGGCCGCCCTCGCGGTCGCGGCCCGGCGCGTGCTCGCCGAGCCGGAGCGCTACCGGGCCGCCTACGCGGTCGCCGCGCCGACCCTGCGCCGGCTGACGTGGGAGGACCAGGCGCGGGTGCTCACCGGCGTCTACGAGCGATTCCGCACGCAGGCGCAGGGCCCCGCCCGGCCCGGTCCGGACCGTCAGGGCCGCTCACTTCGGTAGGATCCAGACACGGTAGGGCGGGCCCGACGATCGCTCGACGGATCGGCAGGACGATCGGCAGGGCCTGCTCCGCCGGGCGCGGCGACGTCGCGCGCCTGCGGCCGTGAACCGACGAGAACGACGATTCGAGGTCTATGTCCCCCCGCCGGCCGCCTCCCGCGACCCCCCGGCAGTCCGCCCGCCCGCGCCTCGTCTACGTCGCGTTCTACTTCCCGCCGACCCGGGCGAGCGGCGTGTACCGCAGCAGGGCGACCGCCAATCACTTCGCGGCGGCCGGCTGGGACGTGACGGTGATCACGCCGCAGCGCGAGTTCTTCACCCACTACATCGACTCCTATGACCCCAGCCTCGAGGCGACGGTCCGGGGCGACGTGACCGTCGACCGGGTCCGGTTCCCGGCGCAGGCCTGGGAGCCGGACGTCCGCCGCTTCTCGTGGCTGCGGGCCAACCTGCCGAGCGTGTCGAAGAGCCTGACCAGCAGGCTGGAGACCGCCATCTTCCCCGAGCGCTACTCGCCGTGGATCCCGCCGGTGGTCCGGCGGATCCGCCAACTGCACCGGCGCGCGCCGGTCGACCTGGTGCTGGCCACGGGCAACCCCTTCAGCGTGTTCGCGGCGGCCTGGGCGGCGAACAGGCTCACCGGCATCCCCTATGTCGTCGACTACCGCGACTCCTGGACGCTCGACCTCTTCAAGGACGCCCCGGCGTACCCCGACGACCACCCCGCCTGGCGGTGGGAGCGCCGCATCCTCGGGCGCGCCGCGCGGATCGCCTTCGTCAACGACCCGCTGCGCGAGTGGCACGCCGAGCGCTACCCGGAGCAGGCCGACCGCATGCTGGTCGTCCAGAACGGCTACGAGCCCGAGATCCTCGGCGAGCTGCCGCCGGCCCCGCCCGTGGTCACCGGCGGCGTGGCGCGCCCGCTGCGGTTCGGGTACATGGGCACGCTGACGCAGCACGTGCCGGTCGAGCCCTTCCTCGACGGCTGGCGGCGGGCGCGGTCGACCGATCCGGGCTGGCCTCGGCGTCGATGCACGTCTTCGGCCACCTCGGCTTCTTCCCGGGGTCGGTGGGCGCGCTCCGGGCGAAGCTGCCGCGCGACGGCGAGGACGGCGTCCACTACGAGGGGCCGGTCCCCAAGGCCGAGGTGGGCACCGCCTACTCCGGGCTCGACGTGCTCGTGCTCATGCTCGCCGGGGGCCGCTACGTCACCTCCGGAAAGGTCTACGAGTACATGGCGGCCGCCCGGCCGATCGTGTCCGTGCACGACCCGGGCAGTGCTGCCAGCGGGCTCCTCCAGGAGTACCCGCTGTGGTTCCCGGTCCGGGAGTTGACAGGGGAGGAGGTGGCGCGCGTGCTGCGCGAGGCCGCGGCCGCCGCCCGCGCCGCCGACCCCGCCCTCGCGGCGGCCGCCCGCGCCCACGCCGCCGGCTACACCCGGGACGGCCAGCTCGCCGGCTTCGAGCGCGAGCTGCGCGCGCTCGCGGGCCACCCCCGCCCCGGGCGCGGCACCGTGGCCGAGGGCCATGTCGCGCCGCTCGCGGAGGCGTCGCATGCCTGAGACCCTCACCGTCGTCACGCCCTGGTTCCCCTCGCCCGACAAGCCCTCCCAGGGCTCGTTCGTCGAGGCACAGGTGCGCGCGGTGCGGCCCCTCACCGGGAGGATCGACGTCCTGGCGATGGAGGGCTGGATCGTCCCTCGCAGGCCGTTCCTGAGCGGGTCGCTGCGGCGGCAGTACGCCCACGTCAGCGCGGGGGCCGTCCGGCCCGTGTTCGAGGACGGCGTCTGGCTCACCCGCCTGCCCGTCCTCGTGCAGCCGCGGCGGGCCTGGGCCGAGTACGCCCGCTCGGTCGCGCACAGCGTCCGGGCAGCGCGCGGCGGGCGCCCCTTCGACGCCGTCGCCGTCCAGGCCCACGTGGGTCTGCCGGGCGGCCTCGTCGCCGTCGAGAACGCCCCCGCGGGTGCCCGTGTCGTCGTCACGGAGCACGCCTCGTACCTCGCCGACATCCTCGGGGAGCCCGAGGCACGGGCGCTGTACGACGAGACCATGCACCGGGCCGACGCGTGGGTGTGCGTCAGCGGCGTGCTGCGTGACCAGATCCTCGAGGCCTTCCCGCACCACGCCGGCAAGCTGCACGTCGTCGGCAACCCCGTCGACTTCGACGGCATCCGGCCCCGGAGCGCCAAGCCCGTCCGGCCGCGGCGCTGGCTCTACATCGGCACGCTGATCGACCGGAAGGGGCCACTGCGTCTGATCGCCGCCTTCGCGCGCTGCCGGCAGGAGGAGCCCGACCTCGAGCTCAGCCTGCTCGGCGACGGGGCCCAGCGGGCCGAGGCGCTCGCGCTGGCCGCGGAGCTCGGCGTCGCCGACGCCGTGCGCATCCTGGACGTCGTCGCGCCGTCGCAGGTGCCTGCCGTGCTGCGGGCCCACGACCTGCTCGTCCACCCGAGCCGGCACGAGACGTTCGGCATGACGCCGGTGGAGGCGATCGCGACGGGCACCCCCGTCCTCGTCGCCCGGTACGCCGCCGCCGAAGAGGTGCTCGCCGGCATCGAGAAGGAGGCCGGCGGGCTCTTCGACATCGGCACCGGCGCCGACGAGATCGTCGAGGCGTACCGCGACCTGCGCGACCGCTGGGGCAGTGTGGACCCGTTCGCGGCCCGCGACGTCCTGCGCTCCCGCTACGGGTTCGAGGCCGTCGCGGCCCGGCTCGACGCCCTGTACCGGGGCGACACCCCGACTGGAAGAGGTTCCGAGATGCCTGCCGTCAGCACGTCCGCCGCCGTCGGGGCACCCGCCGCGGCGGCCGTCGCGGGCCCGGCCGGCGCCCCGCCGGGGGCGCCGCGACCGCGCCGTCACGTGCTCGTGGTGTCCGTCACGCGGAGCCGGCGCAAGGGCGTGGTGGACGACATCCGCTACATCCTCGACACGGGGTCACAGGTGACCCTGGTGTGCATGCGGGCGTCCGACTGGCCCGAGCTCGAGGGCCAGGTGACGTTCTCGGAGGTCGAGAAGGCCGAGCTCCGGCACCCGCTGCTGCGCGCCGAGCAGGGGCTGGTGGTCGGGCTCCCGAACCTCCTGCTGCGCGTGGCCGCCGGCGCGTTCCGCCGCCTCGGCCGCCTGCCGGGCGCGGGCGCGCCGGCCGGCGCGGCGGTCGCGCGCACGAACCAGGTCCGGGTGGCGTACAACCGGCTGGGCGGCGCCTTCCACACCCGGGTCTTCATGAAGGGCTACCACGTGATCCGGCCGTGGCTGCTCTGGCGTTCCGCGCGGTCGATCCTGCTGCCCGACGTCGACCTGGGCGCGATCGACCTCGTGCTGCTCGCGGACGCCCAGGCCGTGTCGATCGGCTGGCATCTGGCGAAGGCCCGTCCGGACCTGCCGGTCAGCTTCTCCCTGGACCGGTCGGCGCTGCCGCCCGTGCTGCCGTGAGGGGGGTATCGCTCGGTGGACCGGTCGGCGCTGCCGCTGCGGTCCGGGCTGCCGATGCGGAATGGCTCCTGAGAGGGTTATGGTTGGTCGGCGGCGCGCAGGTCCGCCCCTCGACCGGTGGGGTCGTGCAGCATCTCAGGAGGTGGACGTGGCCGCGCCGGTGAGGCCCGCGCAGGACGAGTACCTGGGCGAGCACCATGTCTACAAGCCGCACAAGGCCGGGTTGCCGCCGCTGCGCCGCTACATCAGCGAGCTCTGGCGCCGGCGGTCGTTCACCCGCGAGCTCGCCCGGGCCGAGCTGAAGGCCCAGAACTACCAGACGGCCTTCGGCCAGCTCTGGCTGGTGCTCAACCCGCTCCTGAACGCCGCGGTCTACTTCTTCCTGGTGGACATCCTCAGCAGCGGCAGCAAGCGACCGCCCAACTACATCACCCACCTGCTGGCAGGGATCTTCGCCTACACGTTCTTCTCGGGCGGCGTGTCCCAGGCGGCCGGGTCGGTCGCCGGTGGCGGCAAGCTGATCCTCAACACCGCGTTCCCCCGGCTCCTGCTGCCGGTGACGCAGATCGTCATCGCGTTCTTCAAGTTCCTGCCGACGCTGCCGGTGCTGGCCGCGGTCATCCTGCTGAACAACCGCGAGAACATCAGCTGGACGCTGCTGCTCACGATCCCGATCTTCGGCCTGCTCGTGCTCTTCACGGCAGGGCTCGGCTTCGTCTGCGCGACGGTGCAGGTGTACAACACCGACTTCAAGAACCTCCTGCCCTACCTGTTGCGGCTCGGCCTCTACATGACGCCGATCCTGTGGTTCGCGGACAGCAGCAGCGGGCTCAAGGGCCGGATCGCCGCCTTCAACCCGCTGAGCCCGATCTTCGAGCTCTGGAGCGACGCCATCGTGCGCGGTGAGGTCTCGCCCGTGGAAACCTGGCTGCGCGCGCTGCTCGTTTCCGTGGTGCTCTTCGTGGTGGGCTTCGTCGTCTACGTGTCGAGGGAGCGCGACTATGCCGTCCGTATCTGAGCAGCCGTCCGTGACCGAGCAACCAGTCGAGCAGTCCGCCGGGCAGCGCGAGTACCCGGCCCGAACCGGCGCGCCCCCGGCAGGCGTCCAAGCGCACCACCGTCTCGGTCCAGGACGTCTCGATCACCTACCGGACCGCCCTGGACCGCAAGGCCCACACGATGCGCCAGCGCGTGCTCTCCTTGGGCCGGGGCGGGCCTCCGAACATCCGTGAGGTCAAGGCCCTGCGGGGGATCAGCTTCGACGTCGCCCAGGGCACCGTGATGGGGATCGTCGGCCCGAACGGTGCGGGCAAGTCGACCCTGATGCGGGCGCTCGCGGGGATCCTCCCGCCGACGAGCGGGACGATCGAGGTCAACGGCCGGGTGAGCACCCTGCTCGCCCTCGGGGTGGGCTTCAACTCCAACCTCACGGGCCGCGAGAACGTCCTGCTCGGCGGGCTGGCCGCCGGGCTCAGCCGCGCCGAGATCCGCGAGCGCTACGACGAGATCGCCGAGTTCGCCGCGCTCGAGGACAACTTCATCGACATGCCCATGAGGACGTACTCCTCGGGGATGTACGGGCGGCTGGCGTTCGCGGTCGCCGTCCACATGGAGCCCGACATCCTCCTCGTCGACGAGGCGCTCTCGGCCGGCGACGCGCGCTTCAAGCACAAGGCCTTCGCCAAGATGCAGGAGCTCATGGCGCAGGCCCGGACGATCTTCCTGGTAAGCCACGCGCTGGGCTCGGTCGTCGACCTGTGCAACGACGCGATCTGGCTGCAGAAGGGCCAGCTCATCGCGCGGGGCGAGCCGCAGGAGATCGTGGACGCCTACACCGACTCGATGGACGTGAAGCGGGACGCGATCTCGATGGAGGACACGTAGGCCGTGCTGCGGACCCGTCCGAAGGGCCCACTGACGCGCTCGGACGCGGGCCGGGACGCACGGCCTGACGTCTCGGTGGTGAGCAGCGGCCACGACGTCGCCGACGCGCGCCTGCACCGCGAGGTGAGCGCGGCAGTGACGGCCGGGCTGACCGTCGAGGTGCTCGGCCTCGGCTCCGCGGCCGACGGGCCCGCCGGCGCCTCCCTGTCGGTCCGGCCACGACCTCCACGGCGTGCCCCGGCGGCTGGCGCTCGCGCTCGCGCAGCCGTGGCGGGCCCGGGGGCGCGTGCTGCTGACGCTCGACCCCGACGTCGTCCCCGCCGCACTGCTCGCCGCGCGGCTGCGGCGGCGCCGCCTCGTCGTCGACGTCCACGAGGACTACCTGGCGCTCCTGCGCGACCGGGCCTGGGCGCGCGGCGTGACGGGGCGACTGGCGCGGTCCGGCGTCCGCGCGGTGCTGGCCGCGGCGCGGCGCGCCGATCTGCTCGTCGTCGCCGACGACCACGTGCCGCCGCTGGCGGCGGCGAACCGCCTCGTCGTCCGGAACGAGCCCTCGGGCGGCTACGTGCCCGCACCGTCGGCACCGGACGCCGTGCCTCGCGCCGTCTACGTCGGCGACGTCCGGCGGTCCCGCGGCCTGCAGGTCATGCTGGCGGCGATCGAGGGCGCGCCGGGCTGGCTCCTCGACGTCGTCGGCCCGGTGGCCGCCGCCGACGAGACCTGGCTGGCGGGCTGGCGCGCGACGTCCCCCGCGGCCGATCGGGTCCGCTTCCACGGCCGCCGGGCTCCCGCGCAGTCCTGGGCGGTGGCGCGCGGCGCGTGGGTCGGCCTGTCCCTCCTCGAGGACACGCCGGCCTTCCGCGACGCCGTCCCGAGCAAGCTCTACGAGTACCTGGCCGCGGGTCTGGCCGTCGCGACGACGCCGTTGCCGCGGGCGGCGGAGATCGTCACGCGCAGTGGCGCGGGTGTGGTCGTTCCGGACGCCGCCGGCCTCTCGGCTACGCTGCGGGGCTGGGCGGAGGAGCCCGCCGGGCTGACGCCGCTGCGCGCGGCGGCCGTGACCTGGGCCCGCGAGGAATTCGCCGGGGCGTCCGGCTATGACGAGCTCGCCCGGCGGCTGCGCGACCTGGCCGGCGCGGTGGGCGACAGGACCGAGGTGGAGGTCGAGTGACAGTCCGGATCGTCCGAGCGCCGACGTCGACGAGCGCGCGGAGATCGGCGACGGCAGCAGCGTCTGGCACCTCGCCCAGGTGCGGGAGCACGCCGTGCTCGGCCGGAACTGCATCGTCGGGCGCGGTGCCTACGTCGGCCCGGGTGTGCGCATGGGCGACAACTGCAAGCTGCAGAACTACGCCCTGGTCTACGAGCCGGCCGTGCTCGAGGACGGCGTGTTCGTCGGCCCGGCCGTCGTCTTCACCAATGACCACTACCCGCGGGCCGTCGCCCCCGACGGCTCGATCAAGCGCGGCGACGACTGGGAGGCCGTCGGCGTGACGCTCCGCCAGGGCGCCTCGATCGGCGCGCGCTCGGTCTGCGTCGCGCCGGTCACGATCGGGCGGTGGGCGCTCGTCGCCGCCGGCTCGGTCGTCGTCAAGGACGTGCCCGACTTCGCCCTCGTCGCGGGCGTGCCCGCGCGCCGGCTGCGGTGGGTGGGGCGCGCCGGCGTCCCGCTCGAGGCCGATCCGGCCGGCGGCGAGGGCTCGTGGCGCTGCCCGCAGACGGGGGAGCGCTACGTCGAGACCACCACGAAGACCGACGACGGACAGCTGACAGAGACGCTCACGGAGGCGACGGCATGACGGACACGACCACCCGAGCGGGCATCCCGGCCGCCAAGGTGCTCATCGGCGACGAGGAGCGGGCGGCGGTCGACCGCGTGCTGCGCAGCGGCATGATCGCGCAAGGACCGGAGGTCGCGGCCTTCGAGCGCGAGTTCGCCGACGAGCTCGTCGACGGGCGCGCCTGCGTCGCCGTCAACTCCGGGACCTCCGGCCAGCACCTCGGGCTGCTCGCGGCCGGCGTCGGCCCGGGCCAGGAGGTCGTCGTCCCGTCGTTCACGTTCGCGGCGACGGCCAACTCGGTCGCCCTCACCGGCGCGACGCCGGTCTTCGCCGACATCGACCCCGAGACGTTCAACCTCTCGCCGGAGTCCGTCGAGGCCGCCATCACCGACCGGACCGTCGGCGTCATGCCCGTCCACCTGTACGGGCAGCCGGCGGACATGACCCGGCTCGGCGAGATCGCCGACCGCCACGGCGTCCAGGTCTTCGAGGACGCCGCCCAGGCCCACGCGGCGACCTGGCAGGGCCGGCCCGTCGGCACGTTCGGCACCTTCGCGATGTTCAGCCTGTACCCGACGAAGAACATGACCTCGGGGGAGGGCGGCATGGTGTCGTGCGCCACCGACGAGGTGGCACGGATGATGCGGCTGCTGCGCAACCAGGGCATGGAGCGCCGCTACGAGAACGAGGTCGTGGGCTTCAACTGCCGGATGACCGACGTGCACGCCGCCATCGGCCGGGTGCAGCTCACCAAGCTGGCCGCCTGGACCAAGCAGCGCCAGGAGAACGCGGCCTTCCTCGACGCGAACCTGCGCGGCGTCGTCGTCCCGCCGGTGGCCCCCGGGGCCACCCACGTCTACCACCAGTACACGATCCGGGTGCCGGAGGACCGCGACGGCTTCGCGGCGGCGCTGCAGAGCGAGTACGGCATCGGCAGCGGCGTGTACTACCCGATCCCCAACCACCGGCTGCCGTCGTTCGGCCTGACGCTCGACCTGCCGGAGACCGAGCGCGCGGCCCGCGAGGTCCTGTCGCTGCCGGTGCACCCCTCGCTGTCGCAGGGCGACCTCGAGCGCGTGGTGGCGGGCGTCAACGCGCTCGCGGGAGCGGGCGCCTGATGGCCGCGGATCCCCCGCGGCGCTGCGCGCCGGGCTCATCGGCCTGGGCATGATGGGCCGCCACCACGCCCGCGTGCTGCGGTCGCTGGCAGGCGTCGACCTGGTCGCCGTCGCCGACCCGATCGGCGACCCGCACCAGGTGGCCGGCGGGCTCGACCTGCACGGGTCGGTCGAGGACCTCATCGGCGCCGGCCTCGACTACTGCGTCGTCGCGGTGCCGACGGCCTACCACGAGCAGATCGGCCTCGCGCTCGCCGACGCCGGCGTCCACGCCCTCATCGAGAAGCCGCTCGCCCCCGACGGCGACGGCGCCCGCCGGCTCGCGGAGACGTTCGCGGCCCGAGGCCTGGTCGGCGCGGTGGGGCACATCGAGCGGTACAACCCGGCGCTGCAGCACCTGCGCGCCCGGCTCGAGCAGGGCGAGCTCGGCAGCGTCTACCAGGTCGTCACCCGTCGCCAGGGCCCGTTCCCGGCGCGCATCGCGGACGTGGGCGTGGTCAAGGACCTCGCGACGCACGACATCGACCTGACCGCCTGGGTGACGCGCTCACGGTTCCGCTCGGTCGCGGCGCGGACGGCGTTCAAGAGCGGCCGCGAGTTCGAGGACCTCGTCGCCGTCGTCGGCCTCCTGGACGACGGCACGGTGACGAACCACCTCGTGAACTGGCTCTCCCCGATGAAGGAGCGGGTGACGATCGTGACCGGCGAGAAGGGCACCTTCGTCGCCGACACCCTGACGGCCGACCTCACCTTCCACGCGAACGGCACCGTGCCGACCCAGTGGGGGAGCCTCGCGGAGTTCCGCGGGGTCTCCGAGGGCGACATGGTGCGCTACGCGATCGCCAAGCCCGAACCGCTGCGCACCGAGCACGAGGCCTTCCGCGACGCCGTGCTGGGCAAGCCCGCCGACATCGTCACGATGGCGCAGGGGCTGGCGACGGTCGCCGTCGCCGAGGCCGTCATCGAGTCGTCGTCGAGCGGCCGGACGGTCGACGTCAAGCTGCCTGAGGTCGCGCTCGAAGCGCCGAGCGACGCCCGGGAACCGGCCGCGCGCGCCTGAGCGGAGCCCGGGGCCACCAGGGCCCCGGGCTGCGCACCGGCCTCAGGAGCCGGTCACCGGGGCCGGGGTGTGCGGGATGCGAGGGCTCTCACGGAGATTGACGACCGCCCGGTCGGAGGGGCCGTCCGTCCACTCCAGCGACCGGTCCAGGACCTCGGCGTAGACGCCACGCAGGACCTCCTCCTGCCTGCGCCAGGAGTACCGCTCGAGGAACTCGGGGTCGGAGGCCGACGTGGCGTAGGTCGCCCTGTCACCCAGGACCCGGCGGACGGCGTCGGCGAGGCCGGCGGCGTCGCCCGCGCGGAAGACCTCGCCGATCCGGTGCCTGCGGACGAACTCGGCCTGGGTGCGGCAGTCACTGACCACGACCGGGAGCCCGGCGTTGACGTACTCGAACATCTTGTTCGCCAGCGCCATCTCGTGACTCGGGAAGTGCTGGAACGGCAGGAGCCCGAGGTCGGCCAGACCGCAGGAACTCCACCACCTCCCCCGGGCGCACCGGTTCGAGGAAGTGCACTCGGGCGTCGAGACCCGCCTGCGTGGCCAGTGGCCGCAACCGGCGGACACTCCACGTGTCCGGTGTGGGGAACGCAGACCAGAGCCAGGTGGACGCCGGGTAGCAGGCTCATCGCCTCGATCGCGGTGTGGACGCCGCGGGCCGTGGTCATCATCCCGCTGTAGACCACGCAGCGGGATGGAGTCGGGCAGGCCGACGACCTGCCGCAGCTGGGGGGGTGACCCTTCGGAAGGGTCGGCCACGGGGGCGTTGAGCACGACGGCAGGCGGATGGGGGAGCCGGTAGATGCGCTGCAGCTCCGCCGAGATCGGGGAGCTCACCGTGATGACGCGGGTGGCGCTGTGGACGTATTCCTGCTCCAGATCGGTCCACGCGGCGATCACGCGACGGGTCCGGTCGCCGTACTGGGACAACCCGGGGACGAACTCGTGGGCGTCGTAGATCCACGGCACCTCGCGGCCCGCGGATCGGGCGCGCTCGACCGCCTCGGCCGCGATGCCCACGACCTGCATGTCATGGGCGTGCAGGACGTCGGGACGGAGTTCGTCGATCACAGGGGCGAGGGCCCGCTCGTAGTCGATGATCTCCGGCAGCAGGATGCGCCACCGCGCGTTGTACGGCACCTTCCCGATGCGGGCGTCGTAGGCCGCCCATGCGCGCCGGTAGGTGCGGTCACCGGCGCGCGCGGTCTTCCCGAGATAGACCTTGCGAGCACGCAGGGCCTTCCGGTAGAGCCGCCTGCCCGGGCGCGCGAGGCGCCGCACCTGCGCCCAGGCGGAGCCGGGAAGGCCAGGGCGGACGCCGGTGACGCCCGGTGCGTCGGCCCCGCCCGCGCCGGCGACCGAGCCCGGAGGCGCGGCGGCTGGAGGCGCAGCGGCCGACCGGGCCGCCAGGGCGGGTTGCGTGGTCCGCTTCGCGAGGGCGGTCGCCAGCGGCGCGCGACGCCGCTCGTTGCGGCGCCGCACTCGCTCGTTGCGCAAGGTGAACTCGACGGGTACCCGGAGGATCCGGACGTCGCCGAGCATGGTCTCCCACCGATGGCTCTCGGTGGTCGTCCCCAGCACGGTCACCGTGAGACCCATCCGGGCGACCGCCAGCGCTTCTTTCTTCACCCTGGTGTCGGTCGAGACGTCGTTCGTCACGAGCATGACTACGATGCGTCATCCCCCAGGTCCTCCAAGGTCGTCACCAGCGGCCGCCCAATGGTAGCGACGGGCGGTCGATCGACCGCGGTGGGGATGTACCGCGTCGGGTCACGCACGTGACGGGTTTGGGCCTCCGGGACGCTGCCGATACGGTGACCGTCACGGTGCATCCAGGCCCCGCGGGCCGGTGAAGGTCGATTGGAGATCAGCTGGTGATGAGCCGTGACCGCGACGTGCCGCCGGTGCTCGACGCCGCCTCGCTGGCGCGGAGCCTGCGCGAGACCGAGGCCGAGCTCGCCCGCGTCACTCTCCGCCTGCACCGCCTGGAGAACGCCACCTCGGTGCGGTTGGCCCTGACGCTCGCCGCTGCCGTGCGCAGCCCCCGCAAGGCCCTCGCCGAGTTGCGGCACGCCGTGGCCCTCCTCCGCGGCCGCGCGCGCCGGGGCCGCACGGCACCCGCCGCCGCACCCGCCCCAGAGCCGCCCGCCCGCCCGCGCGTACGGCGGCCGCGAACGACGCAGCCGGCGACCGGCTCCCGGAGCGACTGCTCGCCGCGTCCGCCGCCCTCGTCACGACCCGGGACCGGCCGGTGCTCGCGGTCGTCGCCGACGCGGCCGCCCCCGGCTGGGGCGATGGCGCGTACGTGCAGCCGCTGCGGCCCGACGACGCCCTCGCGGTGTTCGCGGCCGTCACGCCCGACGTGCTCGTCGTCGACGCCAGGGCGGGCCGCGACGGGCCGTGGTCGGGCTCGGGCGGCTACGACGTCCCCGAGCGCGCCCGGACCCTGCTCGAGCTGCTGCACGCGGCACGCGACCGGGGCGTGCCCGCCGTGCTCGTCCCGCCCGGCACGCCCGGGAGGCTCCGATGCTCGCCGACGCACGACAGCTCTTCTCCGGCGAGGTCCACCCGGGCGCAACGGTCGCCGACGTCGTGGCCGCCGGGCAGGAGCGGGCGTGAGGCGCGACGGGCTGCGCGCCCTGGTCGCCGGTGACGCGCCGGAGCTCGCCCGCCTCGCGGGGGGTCTGCGGCGTGCCGGGGTGGGGGTGGAGGTGTTCGAAGCCCCGAGGCCCTGGTCGAGCACGACGCCGTCCACCCCGCCGACCTGGTCGTCCTGGGCGGCGCGGACCAACTGGCGACGGCCGCCGCCGCGACCGGGCTGGCCGGCCGGCTGTGGGCGGTCGCCGTGGCCCTGCCGCCGGACCTGGAGCTGCTCGCCGCCGTGCCGGGCGCCGTGGTCGCCGCCGCGGAGCTGCACGCTGGGTCGTCTGCCCACCGAGCGCACGCGCGGTCTCGTCGGTGCAGGCCTGGGCACTGCGGTCAAGCGCACGGTCGTGCTCCCGCTGAACACGCCGTCGGCATCGGGGAACGGTGACCTGGACGGCGCTCTCGCCGCCCTGCTCGACCGGACCTTCCCGGCGACGCCGTGGCCGGGCCGGGTGCGCCCGCTGCGGGTGGTCGTGGCGGGTCACGCGCTGCATTTCCTCGACGCGATCACCGAGTGGCTGCGTGGCGTGGATGACGTCGAGCTCCGGGTCGACCACGTGCCGTCCTTCGCCCGGCACGACGAAGCGGCCAGCCGCGCCCATGTCGCCTGGGCGGACACCGTCCTGTGCGAGTGGGCCAGCCCGGTCGCGGCCTGGTACAGCCGCAACAAGCGCCCGGGCCAGCGGCTGGTCGTCCGGCTGCACCGGGCCGAGCTCTACTCGACGTGGTGGCACGACATCGACGTCGAGGCGGTCGACCAGGTCGTGCTGCGTCAGCCGGCACTACGCCCGGCTGACGATGGAGACGACGGGCTGGCCCGCCGAGAAGATCGTCGCGATCCCGAACTACGTCGACAGTGCCGTGCTCGACCGCCCCAAGCTGACGGGAGCGCCCTTCACCCTCGGGATGGTGGGCGTCACCCCGCGGCGCAAGCGCCTGGACCTGGCGCTGGACGTCGTCGAACGCCTCCGCGCGGCGGACCGCCGCTTCAGCCTGCACGTCAAGAGCCAGTTCGCCTGGGACCTGCCCTGGGCCTGGCGGGACCCGGAGGAGCGCGCCGCCACGGAGCGTGCGCTGCGGCGCGTGCGGGGTCTCCCGGCGCTGGCCGACGGCGTCGTCTTCGACGCGTACGGCCCCGACGTGGGAGCGTGGCTGCGCAAGATCGGCTGGGTGCTCTCGCTGAGCGACGACGAGAGCTTCCACCTCGCGCCCGCCGAGGGGATGGCGAGCGGCGCGGTGCCGCTGATCCGCGCCTGGCCCGGCGCGGACACGATCTACGACCAGCGATGGATCCTCTCCCGCCGCCGACGAGGCCGGACTCGTCGAGGCACTCGCCGAGCGCATCCTGCTCCAGACGCGCGACCAGGGCTGGGACCGGCTGCGGCACGAGGCGCAGGCGCAGGCGCGTGAGTCGTTCGACGTGGCAGCCGGTGCGAGCGCTTCGCGCGGCTCCTCGTCGAGGACCTCGAACCGGCTGCCGCCGCGCCGCCGATCACGGCCGGGTAGGGGCACCCGGTCGGGCGCGGCGCTCAGAGCAGCCCGAGCGCCTCGTCGAGCCGCGCGTCGGTGTCCCCGTACCGCTCCCGGACGTACGCGGCCGCCGCCAGCCCTCCCGCGGCCAGCTCTCCGGCGGCGTCCGCCTCGAGGATGCGCGCGACGGCCGCCGCCGGGTCCTCGACGATCCAGTCGGCCGGCATGACGGATCGCGCGCCGCCGGCGAAGGCCCGGACCCACGGCCAGTCCCGGGCGACGGGGAACGTTCCGCCCGCCACGCCCTCGAAGAACCCGACGTGGCAGCCCTCGATCTTGCTCGACGTCAGGATCACGCCGACGTCGGCGAGCAGGTCGGGCACGTCGTCACGAAAGCCCAGCCGCTTCACGGCACCCGTGGCCTCGGCCGCGGCGATCCGCTTCTCGGTCGCCGCCTTGTAGGTCCACGAGCGAGCGGTGAGCTTGTCACCGAGCCCGCCCCCCACGAGCAGCAGCCGCCAGGCGGGATCGTGAGCACGTAGGCCCTCGATCACGTCCAGCGCCCACCCGACGTCCTTGACCGGGACGTTCCAGCCGATCAGGGCGAGGGTCCGACGGGCCGCCGCACGCTTCATGGTCGGGTAGTGGTCGAACATCGGGACGACGGGCACCACGTGCACGCGCTGGTCCGGCTGCAGCGGCAGCGCCTGGCCGGGCCAGCTCGACGACGTGGTCGGCGACGAAGACCAGGTCGTCGACGCGGCTGTAGTCGACGGCCTGCGCCTGGACGGAGAACACCTCGATCCGGTGCAGCCGGACCGCCAGCCGGGCGCTGTCCGGCACGTGCAGGCTCGCCCACACCGCCGCCTCCATCGCCCAGTCGACGACGACGAGGTCGGGCCAGGCGAGCAGCTCGGCGGCGGGTGACCCGGGCACGGGCGCCGTGCTGGGGACGGCGCCCTGCGCGTCCGGTCGCCCGGGCGAGCCGCTCGGCCACGAGCTGCTGGAACCCGGGGAATGCGAGCCCCTCGGGAGGAGCCGTGAGGTCGAGCACCCGCAGCTGCGCGCCCGACGCCTCGATCCGGCGGGTCAGGTCGGCGACGAAGTTGTGGTTCTCGCCGTGCACGAGCAGCACCCGCCGGGCCGGCCCGGCCGGGGGAGCGGGGCGGTCCGCCCGCAGCGGCGCCGTGGCCAGCCCGAACGCCGTGCTCTCCCGCAGCGGCGCCAGGAAGGCCCGCGGCCCGGAGGCCAACGGCGAGTCGACGTCGTCGTTGTGCAGCGTCCGGTGCAGCAGCGCCGAGAGGGCGTCGCTGAGCAGTCGCGCCGCGGCTGTCAGGTCCTCCAGCGGGTTCTCGGCCCCAGGCACGCCCGCCCCGGGCAGGAAGGCGTCGGCGACGGCGAGCACCGGCGCGAGCTGTTCGTGGAGCTCCGCCGTCTCCAGCGCCTCACCGGCGTCGAGCCGGGCGAGCAGACCCTCCAGCCGCAGCTCCGCGCGCAGCGCGGGCACCTCGCTCTCCCGGCGGACCCTGTCCGCGAGCAGGATCAGCCGGCGCCGCAGCGCCGGCGCCTCCGGTGGCGCCGACAGCTGGAACGCGCGCCTGCGCAGTGCCCGCACCAGCGCCGGCGCGGCCGCCCGAGCGGCGGCGCGCGTCGAGGGGTGCGCGTGTGCGGTCTCCCAGGCCTCGAGCGCGGCATCCACGGTGCCGCCCTGGCCGAGCTGCCCGAGCGCGCGCCGCAGCGGCGCGGTGCGGTCGAGGACGGGGGTCATGCCCACTCGGCGAGCGTGCGGGCGACGAGCGGTGCGGCGTGACCGTCGCCGTACGGGGTGGCACGCGGGCTCGCCGGCACCGGCCGGGCGGCGAACTCCGGCAGCCGTGCCATCAGCTCGGGCGTGCCGGCCAGGACGTTCCAGCCGCCCTCCAGGGTCTCGACCCACTCCGTCTCGGTGCGCACCGTCGTGCACAGCCGATCGAGGAGGAAGGCCTCCTTCTGCAGCCCGCCGCTGTCGGTCACGACCCCGCGCGAGCCCAGCACCGCGGCGACCATCTCGGGGTACGGCAGCGGGCGGGCGACGACGATGCCGCCTCCCGGGCCCGACCGGTGCAGGTCGATCCCCGCGGCCTCGGCCTTCGCGACCAGCCGGGGGTGGGCGAGCAGCAGCACGGGCAGCTCGAGCCCCGCCAGCGCCGCCACGATCGTTTCGAGCCGCTGCGGGTCGTCGGTGTTGTCGGCGCGGTGGATCGTCGAGACGAGGTAGTCGCCCGTGATCCCCTCGGGGGCGGGCACCGGGTCGGCGAGGACGGCGTCCCGCACGCGGAAGCAGACGTCGGTCATGACGTCGCCGACGAGGACCGTCCGCTTGGCCAGACCCTCGCTGGCGAGGTGGTCGACGGCGACCTGCGTCGGGGCGAGGAGCAGGTCGGCCGCGTGGTCGGTCAGCACCCGGTTGTGCTCCTCAGGCATGGCCCGGTTGAACGACCGCAGGCCGGCCTCCAGGTGCGCCACCGGCAGGTGCATCTTCACCGCCGACAGCGTCCCGGCGATGGTCGAGTTCGTGTCCCCGTACACCAGGACCCAGTCCGGGCGCTGCGCGTCGAGGACGGCGTCGAGCGCCGACAGCATCGTCCCGGTCTGGACGCCGTGCGATCCGGAGCCGACGCCGAGGTGGACGTCGGGCTGCGGGATCGCGAGGTCGGCGAAGAAGACGTCGGAGAGCCGGTCGTCGTAGTGCTGACCGGTGTGGACGATGACGTGCTCGTGTCCCGCGGCCGACAGGGCCGCGGCGACGGGGGCGAGCTTCACGAACTGCGGGCGGGCGCCCACGATGCTGACGACCTTCATGATCCTTCGATTCCCCCGGGGGAGGCGGTTGGCGAGCGGCTCACGCTACCGGCGTGGTCGGCCGCGGCGGACGTGAGATGGGCGATGAGCCGATCGGTGTCGGGTGGGAGGGCTTGCCCGGCCCCGGTCCACCGGCGGGCCAGCTCCGCGCTCGTGGGATCGGCGGCGACGACGGCGTCCACCTCCGGCGACGGACCGGTGTCGCGGGCGAGCGGGCCGGCGAGGGCGGCGTCCACCAGCGTGGGTGGCCGCCGCAGCGTGCGGTAGGCGAGGAGCGCGCGGTCGAAGGCCGGTCGCGCGAGCCCGGGCAGCCGGCGCCGCGCGCCCTGGAGCCGCTGCCCGGCCACGGCGCGCTCCACGGGGCGGAGGTCGACCGAGACGGCTCCGTGCAGCCCGGAGCTCGGCGGCGGCGCGGCGGCCGTGACGACGACGGGCTCCCCGCCGATGCCCACGAGCCAGCGGGCCACCCCGCCGATCTCGTTGCGGTGGCCGCCGGTGAGGTCGACGAGCAACACCCTCGGCCAGCGGCGGCCCGCCGCGCCCGGCGTCGGCGACGCCACCGTCTCCCCGTAGTGCCGGGCGAGCACTGCGACGGGGCCGTCGGGGGACGTCCGCCAGGGAGCCAGCAGGCCGGCGGGACGCCGGGCGCGTTCGGGCGCGAGCTCGTGGCGGCGCAGGTCGGCGACGGCCTCGAGCAGCGCGACGACCCTGGCGCCCGGCTGGACGATGCGGACGAGGCCGGTGGCCGCGACCTCGTCGACGAGATCCTCCGACCCGGCCGCCCGTGCGAGCACGGCCGGGATGCCGGCGACGAACGCGGCCGTGAGCACCGGGTCGGCGGCCGCGAGCGGGTCGGGCCCGACGGCCAGGTCGACAGCGGGGTCGGCGGCGGGGTCGCCGCCGTCCGCGGCCCCGGCGAGCAGGGCCAGGAGCGCTTCGGGCGCGACCAGGACGATCCGGCGCTCCACGCCGAACCTGGCGGCGAGGGTGCGGAGGCCGGCGACGGCCTCGTCGCCCTCGGTGCCCGCGACGGTAAGCGTGGTGGGCGCACCCGCCAGCGCGTCGGCGGCGAGCGCCCGGACCACCGGCCCACCGGCCGAGACCGGGCCGAGCAGGAGCCAGCGGGTCGCGGGCAGGGCGGCCGCCGTGGGCTGCGCCGGCTGCCCGCCCTGCGCGGGTGCGGCCGGGGGGAGGGGCGTGGAGATCGCGGTCGGAGCCGCCGCCGAGAAGGGCGTCGGGGGGTACAGCAGGACCTCGAACCGCGTCGACCCGGCCGGCTCGACGCGCCCGGCGAGCCGGCGCGCGAGGTCCTCGCTCGGGGCGAGGACGACCTCCGCCCGGGCCAGGACGGCTCGCCAGGCTGCCGTCAGCGCGTCCTCCGCCGCCGCCGCGAGCAGCGGGACCGCCGAGGGCAGGTGTTCGCCGACGATCAGCCGGGCGCCCTCGGGTGCGACCCGGGCGACCGCGGCCGCGACCGGCACGGCCGCGTGGGCGTGCACCACCGCGGCGGCGCCGAGCAGATCGGCCGCGCCGGCCGCCAGCGCGGCGGCGACGGCGTCGATCCGGCCGGTGTCGCCCGGGGCGACGCCGCCCGCCACGACCACACGGCGCACCGTGACCGGCCCGGCGACGTCGTCCGGAACGGGCGCCGGGACGAGGTGGACGACGGTGACGTCGGCGCCGGCCCTGGCCGCTGCGTGCACCGCGGCCGCGACGGCGGCGTCGAGCGCCGACCCGGTGCCCCGCACGGGGTACCAGGGAGTCACGACGAGCAGGGGCGCACCCACGGGCTTGTTTCTCTTCCGTCAGGGCCGGTGTCGGTGGCACGTCGCAGCGACGGGCGGGTCACGGCCGCCAGCGATCCTAGCCTGGCCGCGGCTAGGCTTGAGGTGGACGAATGGCCGAGAGGGACCCCTGTGAAGATCGCCGTCATTGCCCTCGGGAAGATCGGGCTGCCGCTCGCCGTGCAGTTCGCGAGCCGCGGACACGACGTCGTGGGTGTGGACGTCAACCGCACCGTCGTCGACCTCGTCAACGCGGGCACCGAGCCCTTCCCGGGGGAGGCGCACCTCGGCGAGAAGCTGGCCGAGCTCGTCCCGGCCGGCCGGCTGCGGGCCACCACCGACTACGCGGACGCCGTGCCCGGCGCCGACGCCGTCGTGCTCGTGGTGCCCCTGTTCGTCGACGAGAAGACCGCCGAACCCGACTTCGGCTGGATGGACGCGGCGAGCCGCTCCCTGGCCGAGCACCTGACCCCCGCACGCTCGTCTCGTACGAGACGACGCTTCCGGTCGGCACGACGCGCACCCGCTGGAAGCCCCTGCTCGAGGAGGGCTCGGGACTCGTCGAGGGCCGTGACTTCCACCTCGTCTTCAGCCCCGAACGGGTGCTGACCGGGCGGGTCTTCGCCGACCTGCGCAAGTACCCCAAGCTGATCGGCGGCCTCTCGCCCGAGGGGGCGCGCCGGGCCGCGGACTTCTACCGGGCCGTCCTGGAGTTCGACGAGCGGCCCGACCTGCCCCGCGGCAACGGTGTCTGGGACCTCGGCAGCGCCGAGGCCGCCGAGATGGCCAAGCTCGCCGAGACCACCTACCGCGACGTCAACATCGGCCTGGCCAACCAGTTCGCCCGGTTCGCCGGCGCGCACGGCATCGACGTCATGCAGGTCATCGACGCCAGCAACTCCCAGCCGTACAGCCACATCCACACCCCCGGCATCGCCGTCGGCGGCCACTGCATCCCCGTCTACCCGCGGCTCTACCTCTGGAACGACCCCGACGCCACCGTCGTCCGCAGCGCCCGCGAGGCGAACGCCGGCATGCCGGAGTACACCGTGGGCCTGCTCGAGGGCGCGCACGGCGACCTCGACGGCCAGACGGTGGCGGTGTTCGGGGCCGCCTACCGCGGGGGCGTCAAGGAGACGGCGTTCTCGGGCGTCTTCGCGACCGTCGAGGCGCTGCGGGCGAAGGGCGCGCACGTCGCCGTGCACGACCCCCTCTACGGCGACGACGAGCTCGAGCGGCTCGGCTTCACGCCCTTCCACCTGGGCGAGAAGGCCGACGCGGTCGTCGTCCAGGCCGACCACGCGCAGTACCGCGACCTGACGCCGGACGACGTCCCCGGGGTGCGGACGCTCGTCGACGGGCGCCGCGTCACCGACGCCGCGGCCTGGGCCGGCGTCACCCGGCGGGTCATCGGCGGGGTGTGAGCGGGATGGGCGACACGGGCGCGGGGCCGGGCAGCCCGCGGGAGGAGGTGCTCGCCCTCGCGGCCGAGCTGGACGGGCTCCGCTGGGAGATCAGCCCCTTCGCGGCCACGATGCTCGGCATCACCGGCCACGACGACCGGGTGCCGGACGTCTCCCGCGCCGGCGAGGGCCGGTTCCGGGCCGCCGCGGCCTCGATCCTCGCCCGGACGGCCGATGTCGACGCCGCCGCGCCGGCTGCCGCCGACGCGGTCACGCTGGCCACCCTCGAGCACGGCGCGCGCAGCCTCGTCGCCGAGCTCGACGCCGGGCTGGCCGAGTTCACGGTCAGCCCGCAGGGCGAGGGCCTCGGGACGATCCTGCAGGCGGCCGCCGTCACCGCGCCCGCGGACGAGGCGGGAGCGCAGGCCCACCTGCGCCGGGTGCGGGCGCTCGGCGGGTACGTCGACGGCTGCGCCGAGCGGCTGCGCGAGGGGGCCGCGGCCGGCCGGTTCCCCGTCGTCGCCCTCGTCGGGCGCACCGTCGGCATGCTCGACGGCTACCTGGCGAGCGATCCGGAGCAGGACGCGCTGGCCACGGTCCCGGCGCCGCCCGGCCCCGGCGGGCAGCCGTGGAGCGGCGAGACCGGCTGGCGCGCCGAGCTCGCCGGCGCCGTCCGCGAGGTGGTCCGGCCCGCGCTGGAGCGCTACCGCGGCGTGGTGACCGAGCTGCTCCCCGCGGGCCGCGGGGACGACCGGCCGGGTCTGGTGCACGTGCCCGGCGGTGAGGGGGCCTACCGGCAGCTCGTCCTCGTGCACACGAGCCTGCCGCTGACGCCGCAGGCGCTGCACGAGACCGGCCTCGCCGCGATGGCCCGCCTGCGCGGTGAGATCGAGCAGGTGGGGAGCCGGCTCGGGTTCGACGGGTTCGACGCGGTGCGCGCCGCGGCCGCGGCGTCGTCGGCAGGTGTCGAGGCGCAGGCCGCCCTCGAGGCCGCCCGCGCGGCCGTGACCCGCGCCGAGGCCGCGCTGCCCGGCTGGTTCGCGGCGCCGCTGCCGCCGCCGTGCCGGGTCGAGCCGATGTCGGCACACCTCGGCCGCGCCGGGATGCCCCCGCACTACACGCCGCCGACCCCCGACGGGCGCAGGCCCGGCACCTACTGGTTCAACGTCGACCAGCTCGGCGCCGGCGCGGGCTGGGACCTCGAGGCCGTCGCCTACCACGAGGCCGTGCCCGGGCATCATCTGCAGCTCGAGCGGATGCTCACCCGCCACGACCTGCCGGCGCTGCAGCGCCTGGGCGTCGTGACGGTGCACGCCGAGGGCTGGGGCCTCTACGCCGAGCTCCTCGCGCAGGAGATGGGGCTCTACTCCAGCGACGAGCAGCTGCTCGGGGCGCTCGTCACGCGGATGTTCCGGGCGGCGAGGCTCGTCGTCGACACCGGCCTGCACGCGCTCGGCTGGAGCCGCTCGCATGCGGCGGGCGTGATGACCGAGAACGTGCCGATGGCGCCGGCGTTCGTCGCTTCGGAGGTGGACCGCTACATCGCGTGGCCGGGCCAGGCCCTGGCGTACTACACCGGCTTCGAGGAGATCCTGCGGTTGCGGTCCGCCGCCCGCGAACGGCTGGGGGAGCGGTTCGACCTCGCCGGGTTCCACGCGGCCGTGCTCGACAGCGGCGGCGTGCCGCTGCCCGCGCTGCGCCTGGCGGTCGAGGCCTGGGCGACCGCGGTGCAGGCGGGCATGCCCGTCAGCTGACGACGCCCTCGCAGTCGCGCAGGTCGATGACGGCCGGCGGCGCGATCGCGCCGCTCGGCGGGTCGGTCACGGTCTGCCCGAGGGACTGGCCCGTCGACGGCAGGACGGTCTGCCAGCGCCGACTGCCAGGCGGTGAGGCGGCGGCGGTAGGCGGGCTCCATCGCGGCGTCGGGTGCCAGCACCCCGGGCGCGACCCGCCGGTAGCCCAGCTCCGCCGCGGCGTCGAGGGCCTCGGCCTGCGCGCGCCCCGGCACCCCGGCCAGCACCACCCACGGACGGCGCCGGGTGAGCAGCTCGCGCGCGCCCTGGAGCAGGGCGACGGCCCCGCGCCCCTCCGCCAGGCGCAGCACTGCCGGCTCGAGGGCGGTGCGGGCGGCGTACGCGTCGAGCGTCTCGGCCGGGCCCCGGCCGCCGGGCCCGCGGGCGAGGGGGCGCTCCTCGACGACGACGGGCAGCGCGTTGGTGGCGGCGGCCTGCCGGGTCGTGTGCGCGCGCTCGCCGTCGGGGGCCAGGGCCCGCACCAGCCGGGTGCTGTAGGCGGCCGCGAGCAGGGCGTGGATCCCGCTGTCGCTGCCGCAGTGCTGGACGTCGAGGACTGCTCCCGGCGGGGCGACGTCGAGGGCGGCGAGGAAGGCGGACGCGTCGTCGCCCGAGATGCCCCAGCGCGGGGCGCCGTGGATCAGCGGGAGCCTGAGCGGCCCGGGCACCCTGCCGTCCGGCGCCTCGGGCAGGGCCACGACGAAGCTCCCCCGGGCCGTCGCGACGACGGCCCGCGGCGCGCGGTGGCGCAGGCGCGACCGCCCGAGCACACGCATCAAGCCCCCTGGGGTCACGATCCGGACGCTCGACACTTTAGCCGGGGCGGGGCATCAGCCGTCCGGAGGGTCCGGCGGGGGATACGGGTGACCCACTGCGAGCAACCTCTACCGTGAGTAGCAACGAGGACAGGCAGTGACGGGCGTACGCCCTCCCGGGTGAGGCCGGCGGCGCCTCGATTGCTCCGTCCGGGGGACTCCAGTCCGGCAGCCGCAGCGCCGATGAGGCCCTCGTACGCCGACAGCCCGGAGCAGCGTCCGGGACCGACGCCCCGAACGGAACCTGATGCGACTCCGGCCCCTGCAGCTCGCCGCCACCGTGACCGTGACCGCAGCCCTCGCGCCGGCGCTCGTCCTCCTCCCGACCGTCCCCCACGCGCGGGCCGCCGCGCCGCCCCCGTCGCGCCGCGCCTGCGGGCCCTGCCCGTGGCCGGCGTCGACCCGTCCGCCCTGCGTGCGACCCGCCTGCTCCCAGGGGGCAGGGCCCTGCCACGCACGCTGGCCGACGCGCTCGCGCCCGGGCGCCGGCCCGCCGTGCTGACCGCGCCGCTGGCGCCCGCCGCGACCGGCACCGGCCGTTTCGATCTCGTCGCCGTCAGCTGGCAGCGATCGCAGCCGGGCACCGCCGTCCAGGTCCGCGTCCGCGAGGGCGGCACCTGGACCGGCTGGGAGCCCCTGGACGCCGGCGACGACGGCCCCGACGCCGGCACCGAGGGCGCCGGCGGGTCCGACCCGAAGGCGACCGCACCACTGCTCACCGGCGGCGCCGACGCCGTCCAGGTCCGGGTCGACACCGCCACCGGCACCCCCCCGGGTGGCCTGCGCGTCGACCTCGTCGACGGCGGCCGCGCCGCCGCGGACGCGGGCCCGGCGGCGCCGCCCGGCTCGGCGGCCGCCGCCACGAGCACGCCCGCGATCATCACGCGCCAGCAGTGGGGCGCCGACGAGCGGCTGGTCAAGGGCACGCCCGTCGTCAACGCCCGGGTGCGGGCGCTGTTCGTGCACCACACCGACACGATCAACAGCTACTCGCGCGTCCAGGCGTACGCGCAGGTCCGGGCGATCTACGCCTTCCACACGAAGGTCCGCGGCTGGAACGACATCGGCTACAACTTCCTCGTCGACCGCTACGGGCGCGTCTTCGAGGGTCGCCGGGGCAGCATCACGGCCGCCGTGATGGGCGCCCACACCGGCGGCTTCAACACCGACAGCCTCGGCATCTGCGTGCTCGGCACCTTCGTCGCGCAGGCCCCGCCGAAGGCCGCGCTGGACGCCCTCGCCGGCGTGCTCGCCTGGAAGGCCGCGGCGTACGGGATCAACCCGCGCGCCGGCGTCACGCTCACCTCGGCCGGCGGCCCCTACACGCCCTACCCGGCCGGCCGCGCCGTGCGGATCTCCGCCCTGTCCGCGCACCGTGACGTGGACAGCACGGAGTGCCCCGGGGAGGCCCTCTACGCCCTCATGCCGTGGCTGCGCCGGAGGGTGGCCGCCCTGCTCACGCCGGGCCTGATCGGCCCCGAGCTGTCCGCGCCCACCGCGACCTGGGGCGGCCCGCCGGTCGTCCTCGACGCCGCGATCCCCACCACCCAGACGTGGACCCTCACCGTCGCGCCGGCCTGCGGCGGCGCCCCCGTCCGCACGCTCTCCGGTCGTGCCGCCCGTCGCCTCTCGGCGAGCTGGGACCTGCTGGACGCCCACGGCGTCCCCGTCGCGCCCGGCCTCTACCAGCTCGCGCTGAACACCCGCTCGCCGGTCGGCGCGGTGCCCACGTGGACCACGTCGATCGAGGTGCTGCCCACGGACGCCGCCCCCGCCGGCACCTGCCCCGTCCGCCGGGTGCCCGCCGCCGAGGGCGCCGACGCCGTCGCCCGCGCTGTCGCGGTCGGCCGGGTGGTCGCCCCCAGCGCCACCACCGCCGTCCTCGTCGGCACCGGTGCGGTGGGCACGGACGGCGTCGTCGCCGCCCCGCTCGCGCACGCCCTCGGCGCGCCGCTGCTGGTCACCCCGGCCGACGGGCTCGCCCCGGCGGTCGCCGCGGATCTGCTGCGCCGGCACACCACCCGCGTCGTCGTGGTCGGCGGGGTGGGGCCGGTCGGCCCCGCCGTCGCCGACGCGCTGAGGGCACTCGGCATCCCGGCCGTCCAGCGAGTGGCGGGAGCCACCGCGGCGGGCACGGCCGCGGCCGTCGCCGGCACCCTCGCGGCGGTGGTGCGCCCACCCGGCACGCCCGTGCCGACCGGGGTCGTCCTCGTCGCCGCGGGCCGGCCCGGGCTCCCGGACGCCGTCACCGCCGGCGCGGCCGCCGCCGCCTCCGACCGTCCCGTCCTCTTCGTGACGGCGCGCGGCGTGCCGGCAGAGACCGCCGCCACGCTGCGCCTGCTCGGCGTCACCACGGCCACCGTCGTCGCCGGCCCGGCCGCCGTGCCCGACCGGGCCCTGCGCGGGCTGGCCGCCCTCGGCGTGCGCAGCTGGACCCGGGTCAGCGGCGACGGCCGGGCCGGGACCGCCCTGGCACTGGCCCGCACGCTGCCCGCGGACCCCGCGGCCGCGCCGGGTGACGCCTGGGTCGCGGCAGCGGGCGACGGCGCCGTCACCGATGTCGTCGCCGCCTCGGCGGCGGGCCGGCCCGTGCTGCTCCTCCCGGGTGTCGTGACCGCCGGGCTGGCCGGCTGGTTCGCCGGCCGGCCGGCCCACGCCACCTGGGTGCTCGGCGGCGCCGCGCAGGTGCCCACGCCGCTGTTCGCCGCCCTGACCACGGCCACCCTGACCCTGCAGGCCCCCCCGGCCGCCGGCACGACCACGTCGAAGGTGGAGACCCGATGACCCGCCGCCCCGGCCTCGCCCTGCCCGCGCTCGTCGCGGCAGCTGCGGCCGCCCTGTCCCTCGCCCTACCGGCGCAGCCGGCCCTCGCGGCGGACGTTCCGGCCGTGCCCGTCCCCGCCGCCGCGGCCCTCCCGCCGTCCTTCGTCCTCGGCGGCGGCGGCTACGGCCACGGCGTCGGGATGTCGCAGTACGGCGCCCAGGCACAGGCCAGGGCCGGTCGCTCTGCCGCCCAGATCCTGGCGTCGTACTACACCGGAACGGCACTCGCCCCCGTCCGCGACGCCGCGCTGCTGCGGGTCCAGGTGCTCGGGATGAAGGAGAGCACCCGGATCTCGACGAGCAGCGACGAGGCCGCCGGCGGGCACTTCACCGTCGTCGTCGCACGCACGGGCGGCACGACAGCCCTGCGCGGCGTCGTCGGCGACGTGCTCACGGTCGCCTCCAGCGGTACCCGGCTGCGCTTCACCCTGATCCATCGCGGCCGGTCGACCGCCGTCACGGGCAGCCGCGCGACGGTGCGCTGGCAGGGCACCCGCGAGCTGGCCGGCCCGGCCACGGTGGTCGCCGTCCAGGGCGCCCGGGCCCACTACCGCTGGGGCCGGCTCGAGATCTCCGCCGTCCTCGGCCTGGTGAACGTCGTCGAGGTGCTGCGCCTGCACGAGGAGTACCTCAAGGGCATCGACGAGGTGCCCGCCTCGTGGGCGCCCGCCGCGCTGCAGGCGCAGGCCATCGCCGCACGCACCTACGCCTACAAGGCCCTCACCGGCGGCGTCTCGCGCTGGTGCGACTGCCACGTCTACGACGACACCCGCAGCCAGGTCTACGACGGCTGGGATCGCGAGGGGCAGCCGACCTGGGGCGCGCGCTGGGCCGCGGCCGTCCGGGCGACGGCGCCGAACAGCGTCACCGGCAGGGTCGTCACCTACCGGGGCACCCCGATCGACGCCGTCTACTTCTCCTCCGACGGCGGGCGCACCGAGAACAGCGAGGACGTCTGGGCCAACCCGCTGCCGTACCTGCGCAGCGTCGCCGACCCGTGGAGCTCGCGGCCGGCCAACCCGCTCGCGAGCTGGTCACGCACCCGCACCCAGAAGCAGGTCGCCGCGGCCTTCGGCCTGCCGGACGTCGTCGCGCTGGACCTCTCCGACCGCACCGCCGGCGGGAGCGTGCGAACCGCCGTGGCCACGTCGTCGTCGGGCCGGACCGCCAGGCTGTCGGGGGGCCGGCTGGCCGGCCTGCTCACGCTGCCCTCGCGCTGGCTCGGCCGGCCGGCCGCGCGCACGGCGGGCGCGGACCGGTACGCCGTCGCGGTCACGGCTGCCGCCCCGGCGAAGGACGGCACCGTGGTCGTCGCCGCCGGCGACCCGGTGAGCGCCGAGGCCGTCCTCGCGGCGCCGCTCGCCCACCACCTGCACGCCCCGCTGCTGCTCGTCGCGCACGACGCGGTGCCCGCGGCCGTCGCGGCGTGGATCGCGGCGCACCCGGTCGCGCACGTCATCGCGGTGGGGGGCGCCGACACGCTCACCGACGCCGTCCTGGCCACCGTGGGCGGCCCCGCGGCCACCGTCACCCGGATCGCCGGGGCCGACCGGTACGCGACCGCGGCCCTCGTCGCCCAGCGGATCGGCACCGCGGCGGGGTCCGCGCTCACGGCACCCGGCGACAACGCCTCGCTGCCGGTCGCGGCCGCAGCCGCGGCGGTCGCCGCCGCCACCGACCGGCCCCTGCTGCTCGTGCGGCCCCAGCCGGCGCCGACCCCGACGCCCACCCCGGCGGCGACCCCGGCGGCGACGCCCGTCGGCACCCCGACGGTCACCCCGACGCCCGCCCCCACCGGGGTTCCGGCCGGGACGCCGCCCGCCACCCCCGCCGACCCGGCCGTCGCGGCCGCCGCACTGGTGCGCTCGCTCGGCCGCTCGCCCGCGGCGTCCGTGGTCGCCATCGCCTCACCGGGGCTGCGGCAGCTCGGCGACGCGGTCGTCGCCGCCGCGCTCGGCCTGCCGGTGCTCTACGCGGGCCCGGCGCAGGCTCCGGCAGCCACGCTCGCATTCCTGCAGCGCCAGCCCGGTCTCGCCCGGCTGCGCGTCTTCGGGGGGGCGGGGAGCATCCCGCCGGCCGTCGTGACCCGGCTGCAGCACGCCTGATCGGGCCCGTCGGGCCTGTGGGGGCCGACAGCGCGACAAGGCCGTCAGGGCCGGCGGGCGACGGCCACCAGGCCGGTGCCCCGCGTGGTGCTGACCCGCTGCAGGTAACGGAAGGGCAGGGTCGCCGCCGCGATGGCCGCCGCCGCGGCCGGACTGCTCGGCTGCAGCACCCTCCCACTGCCCGCCGTCATCTCCTCGGGGGTCGGGGTCCCGCCCAGGCGCGCCAGGGTGCGGGCGGCCACCCGGTTGCGCACCACCTCGAGGACGTACCCCAACGGCCACCCGTAGGCGACCAGCCGCGGCTCCTCCAGCGCGGCCGCCAGCAGCACGGCACGCAGCTCGGCCGGGTCGTACCGGCGGTAGTGACCGGCATGGACGTCCATCGGCCCGAAGCGGTCCGCGAACGCGGGCACCGACAGCAGCACGTGGCCCCCGGGTCGTGCGAAGGCCGACCAGGCCGCCAGCATCGCCGCGTCGTCCCGGACGTGCTCGAGCACCTCGAAGAAGCACACCAGGTCGTAGCCCGCGCCCTGCGGTGCCGCCTCGTGCGTGCCGTTGACGACCCGCCCGCCGAGCGGCTCGATCCGCGCCCGGGCGACCTCGTACGCGCCCGGGTCGGGTTCCAGGCCCAGGTACTCGGCCCGGGCCGCGAGCCGCGCCCCGAAGGCGCCTTCGCCGCAGCCGATCTCGAGCACGGTGCGCGGGCGCAGCTCGTCGAGGATGCCCTCGACGCGGTCCCAGCGCAGCCAGGCCCGCGGTGGCAGCGGCGGCGCCGGAGGGCGTTTGCCGCCTTGGGGTGCTGGTCCGGTCACCCGCCCTACCGTAGCGACCGGTCGGTCACCTGCTCCTGGGCGGCGATCCGCTCGACCTCGGCCGGATCGAGCCCGGGCGCGTGCAGGACGACCGAGCCGTCGAGCAGGAGCGGTGCGAGCAGGGCCTCGACCGCCGCGTCGGGGCCTCCGGTCGTCAGCAGCCGCGGCCGGGCCCCCAGCCCGCCGGCGCGGGCGGCCTCGGCCGCCGTCGCCAGGAGCTCGTCGTGGCCGAGCACGGGCCCGCCGGCGACCGCCAGCGCCTCGTCGCCGCGCGCGGGAGCAACCAGCGGCACGAAGACGTCGCCCCGGGTGCGGACCTCCGCCGCGCCGTCCAGCGCGCCCGCGGGCAGCGACGGGCCGAAACCCGTGGCCAGCGCCGGCAGCGCCACCGCGACGATCGTGGCGGCCTCGACGCCGGCCGCCACCGCGGCGGCGGGGTCCCACGTCACGACGACGTCCGGGGTGGGGTCCGGCAGCAGGCCGGCCGCGCCCGCCGGGTCGGCCACCACGCACGCACCGGTCGACCAGGTGGCGAGCAGCCAGGTCGCGGTCCGCCAGTGCGGGGGGAGCCGGACGCCGACCCGCGATCCGGGCCCGGCGTCGAACTCCTCGACGAGCAGGTTCGCCGACTTCGCCACCCAGTTGTCGAGGGTGCGGGCGGAGAGCTCGACGCGCTCGCCACCAGGCCCGTACCACGTCAGCCGGGGCCGGCCCGGGTCGGCGGCCAGCAGCTGCCGCAGCAGCGCGGGCACGGTGCGGGGCATCATCGCGCTCACCGGTCGAGGCTAGACGCCTCGAGACGGCGGGCCGTCAACGGTCGGCGTCGTCGTCCGGGCGGGTCGGCAGCCGGTCCACGCATCCCGTGCCGTCGCTCACACGTCCACCTCCGCGCTCATCACCACCGTCCGATCCTGCGGGAGGCCGAGGAACTCGGCCGAACTCGGCGCGTTGTGCGCGAGCGCGACGAACAGCCGTTTGCGCCAGGCCGCCATCCCCGCCAGGTCGGTGCGGTGCAGGGTGATGCGCGAGACGAAGTACGAGGCGAGCTCGGGGTCGAGTGTCGGGTCGAGGTCGGCGTCGGGGGGCGGCCCGGCCTCCAGCAGGGTCGCGCGCCGCAGGACCTCGGGGAAGTCGGTGCGATCCTGGAAGCCGAACCGGGCATCGATGTGGACGAGGCCGTCGGCGGGGTCGCCCAGCTGGCGAACGGTGAGCCGCTCCTCCCACGGCACGTGCGGCACGTTCACCGTGTGCCCCGAGATGACGACCACCCGGCGGTGGAGCACGTGGTTGTGCCGGACGTTGGCACGCAGCGCCAGCGGCGTGGTCCTCGCGTCGGGGTGCGGGAAGACGGCGGTGCCGGGCACGCGGACGACGTCGGCCTCGCGCAGCCGCTCGATGAACGGCAGGAGCGGGCCCTCGAGCTGCGCCCTCCGCTCGGTGACGAGCCGGCGGCCCCGCTGCCACGTGACCATGACGGTGAAGACGACGGCGGCGATCAGCAGGGTGAGCCACCCGCCGTGTGACACCTTGGTCATGTTCGCGGCGAAGTAGGTCAGCTCGACGCCCCCGAAGACGGCGCCGGCCAGCACGATCCGCCACGTCGGCCAGCGCCAGGCGATCCTGGCGACGACGAGCACGAGCGTCGTGGTGATGAGGAAGGTGCCGGTCACGGCCACGCCGTACGCGGTGGCGAGCCGGGCTGACGACCGGAACGCGAGCACGACGACCAGCACGGCCACGAACAGCCCGGCATTGACGGCGGGCACGAAGATCTGGCCGTACTCGCGCCCCGAGGTCTGCCGGATGCGCAGGTGGGGGAGGAAGCCGAGGCGGACGGCCTGGCGGGTCATCGAGAAGGCCCCGGAGATGACGGCCTGTGAGGCGATCACCGTCGCGGCCGTCGCGAGCGCGACCATCGGCAGCTGCGCCCAGCCGGGCAGCAGCAGGAAGAACGGGTTGCTGCGGGTCGAGGGGTCGCGCAGGATCAGCGCGCCCTGCGCGAGGTAGTTGAGGGTCAGGGCCGGGAAGACGAGGCCGAACCACGCCCGCCGGATCGGTCCGGCGCCGAAGTGCCCCATGTCGGCGTAGAGGGCCTCGGCGCCGGTGATGGCCAGCACGACGGCCCCCATCGCGACGAAGGCCGTCCCCGGCCGGGCCGCCGCGAACGCCAGGGCGTAGGTGGGTGAGAGCCCGCGCAGGATGCCTGGGTGGCGCACCACCTCGACCAGCCCGGCGGCGCCGATCGCCGTGAACCACACCACCATCACCGGGCCGAACAGGCTCCCGACCCGATGGGTGCCCCAGCGCTGGACGGCGAAGAGCGCCGCCAGGACGGCCGTCGCCAGCGGCAGGACGAGGTCGGCGAGCCCGGGCGCGGGCACCTCCAGGCCTTCGATCGCGGACAGCACGGAGATCGCCGGGGTGATGACGCTGTCGCCGTAGAAGAGCGCCGCGCCGAGCACTCCGAGCACGAGCACGGCGCCGGCCCACCGGCTGGTCGTCCCTTCCAGGGAGCGGCGCGCCAGTGCCGCGAGGGCCATCACCCCGCCCTCGCCGTCGTTGTCGGCCCGCAGCACGAACAGCACGTACTTGACCGAGACGATCAGGGTGATCGACCAGAACACCATCGAGATCACGCCGTAGACGTCGTCCGCGGTCGGGCGCACCGCGCCGCCGTCGATGCCGAACACGGTCTGGATCGCGTAGAGCGGGCTCGTGCCGATGTCGCCGTACACGATCCCGAGGGCGCCGAGCAGCAGGGCCGCCCGGCCGCCGCTGTGGACCGGCCCGCGGGGCACGGCCGGTGCCGCCGCGTCGCGCGGTGCCGGCGCCGGCCTCTGATCGGTGGTCATGAGGTCAGCTCAGCACCGACCGGCGCCGGCTCCGCCCGTCTTTCCGCGTCCCCTACGCACGCCCGGGTCGTCTTGACGCGTCCCTGACGTGCGCGGTTGTCGGGCCCCGGTGACCGAGGCCGCTCGGCCCCCGTCACGAACTGTGACCCAGGTGGTTCAGCCGGTGCAGCCCGAGCCCGGCCAGACCGGCGGCCATCAGGGCACCCAGCCGCAGGACGTCGTCCTGCCCGTGCCAGCCCAACTGGCCGCGGGTGTCGACGAGGAAGCCGTCGACGAGCAGGAACGCCGTGACGGCCACGACGACCATGGCCGTCAGGTCTCCCGTCATCGCCGCGGTGACCCCGACCGCGAGGGCCACGACGGCGAGCCGCCACGAGGGGTCGGCCGCGGGCACGAGGGCGGCGGCGAAGCAGGCGACGACGGTGAGCACGCCGCCCGTGACGGCGCCGATGGCCCGCTCGACCTCGGGCTCGTCGGCCCGGTCGCTCCTGAGCCCGTTCACCTGGTGGTGCATGCCGGCCTCCTGCCGCTCGTTCCGCTCCATCGCACGCCCGTGGCGGCGTGGATGACAGCCCTCTTCACGCGTCCTTCACGCCAGGGGCCCGAACGCATACGCGATCAGTACGCGGAGGGCCCGCCCGCGTACTGATGGCGTCAAGGTGAGCCGCCCGACCGTGAAGGAGGCGTGAAGGGCGCTTGGCGGGGTCGCGGCGCCGCGATCTGATGGGCGCGCCGCAGGGTGCGGCGAGGCCTACGGCTCCGCGGGAGCGTGGCGGCCTCGGCCAGGAGGAAGGCTCGAACTCGTGTCGGACGTGCTGTTCGTGCTCGTGACGGTGGTGTCCTTCGCCGTCCTCGCGCTCGTCGTGCGGGGATCGCAGCGGCTGTGAGCGCTGACAACGTGGTCGGCCTCGTGCTCGCGCTGGCGCTGATCGTCTTCCTCGTGCTCGCGCTGATCTTCCCTGAGCGGTTCTGATGTCGACGTCCGCGGCCGGTGCCCTGTTCGTCGTCACGCTCGCGCTCGCCTTGGCCCTTGCCTATCGTCCGGTCGGCGACCTGCTGCACCGCGTGGCCACCTCGTCGCATCACCTCGCGCCCGAGCGGGTCGTCTACCGGCTGGTCGGGGTCGACGGCGACGCCGAGCAGCCATGGGCCGCCTACGCGCGCAGCGTGCTGGCCTTCTCGCTGGTGTCCGTGCTGGCCCTCTATGCGTTCCTGCGCCTGCAGGACCATCTATGGCTCAGCCTCGGCCTCCCGGCGGTGAAGAGCGATCAGGCCTTCAACACGGCCGCCAGCTTCGTGACGAACACGAACTGGCAGTCGTACTCCGGCGAGTCGACGATGGGCCACCTCGTGCAGATGTCGGGCCTCGCCGTGCAGAACTTCGTCTCCGCGGCCGTCGGTATCGCGGTCTCGTTCGCCCTCGTCCGGGGCTTCGCCAGGACCACGACCGGCAATCTCGGCAACTTCTGGGTCGACCTCGTCCGCATCTGCCTCCGGGTGCTGCTCCCGGTGGCCGTCGTCGGCGCGGTCGTCTTCGTCGCGGCCGGCATGGTGCAGAACCTGTCCGGCGGCACCGACGTCACGACCCTGGCGGGGGCGGCCCAGCACGTCACCGGGGGGCCGGTGGCCAGCCAGGAGATCATCAAGGAGTTCGGCACGAACGGCGGGGGCTTCTACAACGCCAACAGCTCCCACCCCTTCGAGAACCCCACCGTGTGGACGAACTGGCTCCAGGTCTTCCTGCTGCTCGTGATCCCGTTCAGTCTGCCCCGGGTGTTCGGGCGGATGGTGCGCGACGACCGCCAGGGCTACGCCATCGCCGCCGTGATGGCAGTCCTGGCGATCCTCGCCGTCGTCTCGGTCAACCTCCTGCAGACCGCGCACGGCGGCACCGTCCCGCAGGCGGTCGGCGCCGCGACCGAGGGGACGGAGGCACGGTTCGGCGTGCCCCAGTCCGCGACGTTCGCGGCGGCCACCACACTGACGTCGACCGGCGCCGTGGACTCGTTCCACGACTCCTACACGCCGCTGGGCGGGATGGTGACGCTCGTCGACATGATGCTCGGCGAGGTCGGCCCCCGGCGGCACCGGTTCGGGTCTCTACGGGATGCTCGTGCTCGCCGTGATCACGGTCTTCGTGGCCGGGCTGATGGTGGGCCGCACGCCGGAGTACGTCGGCAAGAAGATCGGCGCCCGCGAGGTGAAGTTCGCCTCGCTGTACTTCCTCATCACGCCCGCCATCGTGCTCGTCGGGACCGCCGCGGCGATGGCCCAGCCGTCGGCGCGGGCGGCGATGCTCAACACCGGGCCGCACGGACTGTCCGAGGTGCTCTACGCCTACACCTCGGCCGGCAACAACAACGGGTCGGCGTTCGCGGGCCTCGGCGTCAACACGACCTGGTTCAACACCTCGCTGGGACTGGCCATGCTCATCGGCCGCTTCCTGCCCATCGTCCTGGTGCTCGGGCTCGCCGGGTCGCTGGCCGCGCAGCGGCCCGTGCCGGTCTCCGCCGGCACGCTGCGCACGCATCAGCCGCTCTTCGTCGGGATGGTCGCGGGGGTGACGGTGATCCTCGTCGCGCTCACCTTCCTGCCGGCCCTGGCTCTGGGCCCCCTCGCGGAGGGCCTGCGATGAGCCGGGCCGGCACGGAGCCACGCGGACCGCCGCCGCGTCGGTGGCGGTCTGCTGGCCCCCGCCGCTGATCCTGCGCTCGCTCCCCGACGCCCTGCGCAAGCTCGACCCCCGCCACGCTGTGGCACAACCCCGTGATGGTCGTCGTCGAGGTCGGCTCGGTCTGGACCACCGTGCTGGCGGTGATCCACCCGACGGTGTTCGCCTGGTCGATCACGGTCTGGCTCTGGCTGACCGTCGTCTTCGCGAACCTCGCGGAGGCGGTCGCCGAGGGCCGCGGCAAGGCCCAGGCGGCCACCCTGCGGCGCAGCCGCCAGGAGACGACCGCCCGCCGCCTGACGGGCTGGACGCCGGGCGCCGTCGGCGTGGAAGAGGCAGAGGTGCCCGCGACCCGGCTCCGTCTCGGGGACGTCGTCGTCGTCGAGGCCGGTCAGATCGTCCCGGGCGACGGCGACGTGGTCGAGGGCATCGCCAGCGTCGACGAGTCGGCCATCACGGGCGAGTCGGCGCCCGTCATCCGCGAGTCGGGCGGTGACCGCTCGGCGGTCACCGGTGGCACCAGGGTGCTCTCGGACCGGATCGTCGTGCGGATCACCCAGAAGCCGGGGGAGAGCTTCGTCGACCGGATGATCGCCCTCGTCGAGGGCGCGAACCGGCAGAAGACCCCGAACGAGATCGCCCTGAACATCCTGCTGGCCGCGCTGACCATCATCTTCCTGCTGGCGGTGGCGACCCTCCAGCCGCTCGCGATCTTCAGCAAGGCCCAGCAGGCGGCGGCCCCCGACACCGAGGCCCTGAACGGCCAGGGCGTCACGGGCATCGTGATGATCTCCCTGCTGGTCTGCCTGATCCCGACGACCATCGGCGCGCTGCTGTCGGCGATCGGGATCGCCGGCATGGACCGGCTCGTCCAGCGCAACGTGCTGGCCATGTCCGGCCGGGCCGTGGAGGCCGCGGGCGACGTCGACACCCTGCTGCTCGACAAGACGGGGACGATCACGCTGGGCAACCGGCAGGCGAGCGAGCTGATCGCCGTGGACGGGGTCGACGAGGCCGACCTGGCCGACGCGGCCCAGCTGTCGAGCCTGGCCGACGAGACCCCGGAGGGCCGATCCCGTCGTGGTCCTGGCGAAGGAGCGGTACGGCTTGCGCGAGCGCGCGCCGGGGGAGCTGCTCGCCGCGACCTGGGTGCCCTTCACGGCGCAGAGCCGCATGTCGGGGGTCGACCTCGACGGTCTCGTCGTCCGCAAGGGTGCCGCCGCTGCCGTTCTCGGTGGGTCCGCGAGCACGGGGGCACCGCGGAGAGCGGCATCGACGGGGTCGTCGACGGCATCAGCGCGGCCGGCGGCACGCCTCTCGTGGTCGCCGTCCGGCGGGCGGGCGAGCCGGCGCGCGCCCTCGGTGTCGTCCACCTCAAGGACGTCGTGAAGGCCGGCATGCGGGAGCGGTTCGACGAGATGCGGCGGATGGGGATCCGCACCGTGATGATCACCGGTGACAACCCGCTCACCGCCCGGGCCATCGCCGACGAGGCGGGCGTCGACGACTTCCTCGCGGAGGCCACCCCCGAGGACAAGATGGCCCTGATCAAGAAGGAGCAGGGGGGCGGCAAGCTCGTCGCGATGACCGGGGACGGCACCAACGACGCGCCCGCCCTCGCCCAGGCCGACGTCGGCGTCGCGATGAACACCGGGACGTCGGCCGCCAAGGAGGCCGGCAACATGGTCGACCTCGACTCCGACCCCACGAAGCTCATCGAGATCGTCGAGATCGGCAAGCAGCTGCTCATCACCCGCGGGGCACTGACCACCTTCTCGATCGCCAACGACATCGCCAAGTACTTCGCGATCATCCCGGCGATGTTCGCCGCCGTGTACCCGGGCCTGGGCCGGCTGAACCTGATGGGCCTGCACAGCCCGACCACGGCGATCCTCGCCGCGGTGATCTTCAACGCCCTGATCATCGTCGCGCTCGTGCCGCTCGCCCTGCGCGGCGTCCAGTACACCCCCGGCGACGCGGGCGCCATGCTGCGCCGCAACCTGCTCGTCTACGGCCTGGGCGGCATCATCGCCCCGTTCGCCGGGATCAAGATCATCGACCTGCTCCTCTCCGTCGTCCCCGGGATCTCGTGATGCGCCTGCCCAGCTGGCTCGCCCAGCACCTCACCGCCGTGCGCGTCCTGGCCGTGCTCACCCTCGTCACCGGCGTCGCCTACCCCCTGGTGATCACCGCCGTCGCGCAGCTGCCCGGGCTGAAGGACCGGGCCGGCGGCTCACTGGTGATCGTCGCCGGCCGTCCCGTCGGAAGCCGGCAGCTCGGCCAGTCGTTCACCGACCGGGGCGGCAGCCCGCTCGTCCAGTACCTGCAGTCACGCCCCTCCGCGGCCGGTGCCGCCGGCTACGACCCGACGGCGACCGGTGCGTCGAACCTCGGCCCGGAGAGCATCGTCGACATCCTGCCCGACCCCACCGCGAAGGACAGCACGGGCAGCCGGAGCCTTCTCACCCAGGTGTGCGCCCGCAGCAAGGCGGTCGGCGAGCTCGAGGGTGTCGACGGCAGCAGGCCCTACTGCACGGCCGGCGGGGCCGGCGCCGTGCTCGGGGTCTTCCACCGGGACGGGCTGAGCGGCCCGGTCACCAGGGTCGTCAGCCTGAACGAGGCCTGCCCCGGCACACCCTTCGTGACCAGCTGGGAGGGCGTCCCCGTGGAGTGCGCGCGGTTCGGCGCCGACTACTCGCGGGCCGTGGTCACGCCGGTGCGCGGCGGCGCGCCGTCGACGCCGGCCGTCCCCGCCGACGCGGTCACCGCCAGCGGCAGCGGTCTCGACCCCGACATCAGCCCCGCCTACGCCGGCCTGCAGGCGGCGCGGATCGCCAGGGCGCGTGGCGTGCCCGCCGGCGAGGTCCTCGCGGTCATCGAAGCGCACACGGCGGGCCGCGGCCTGGGCTTCCTGGGGGAGCCGGTCGTCGACGTCCTGCAGGTGAACCTCGACCTCGACCGGCGCTACCCGTACCGCGGCTGACGGCGGAGACTGACGACGTGAGCAGGGGCCTGCTGCGGGTCTACCTGGGCGCCGCGCCCGGCGTGGGCAAGACCTACACGATGCTCGAGGAGGCCCGGCGGCGGCTCGAGCGCGGCACGGACGTCGTCGTCGGGTACGTCGAGACGCACGGTCGCCCGCACACGGCGGCGCTCCTCGAGGGCCTCGAGGTGGTGCCCCGCGCCGCCGTGGCGTACCGCGGCACCACCCTGCCCGAGATGGACGTCGACGCCGTCCTCGCCCGCCGGGCCGAGGTGGTCCTCGTGGACGAACTCGCCCACACGAACGCCCCGGGGTCGCGCAACGCCAAGCGCTGGCAGGACGTCGAGGAGCTGCTCGAAGCCGGTCTCACTGTGATCACGACGGTCAACGTGCAGCACCTCGAGTCCTTGAACGACGTCGTCCAGGCCATCACCGGCGTCGTCCAGCGCGAGACCGTGCCCGACCGGGTCGTCCGGCAGGCCGACCAGATCGAGCTCGTCGACATGGCGCCCGAGGCCCTGCGTCGCCGGCTCGCCCACGGCAACGTGTACGCCCCCGAGAAGATCGACGCCGCGCTCGGCAACTACTTCAGGCTGGGCAACCTCACCGCTCTGCGCGAGCTCGCGCTGCTGTGGGTCGCCGACGAGGTCGACGACCAGCTCGACCGGTACCGCAGGGACCACGGCATCGCCGCCACCTGGGAGACCCGTGAGCGGGTCGTCGTCGCCCTCACCGGAGGGCCCGAGGGTGACACCCTGGTCCGCCGGGCGGCCCGGATCGCGGCGCGAAGCAGGGGCGCGGAGCTCTTCGCCGTCCACGTCGCCCGTAACGACGGGCTCACCGGCGGCGACCCCGCCCACCTGGCCCGTCAGCGTGCCCTCGTGGAAAGCCTCGGCGGCAGCTACCACCTCGTCGTGGGCGGCGACGTGCCGCCGGCGCTGCTCGACTTCGCCCGCGGCGTCAACGCCACCCAGCTCGTGCTCGGGGCCAGCCGGCGTGGCCGGCTCGCCCAGGCCCTGTCACCGAGCGTCGGCGTGACGACGACCGCGGCGTCAGGAGCGATCGACGTCCACCTGGTCACCCACGAGGAGGTGCACGGCTCCCCCCGGCCGCGGCGCCGCCGCTCCGCCGGCCTCTCCGTCGGTCGCCAGGCCGCGGGCTTCGCGCTGGCCCTCGCCGGGCTGCCACTGCTCACTGCGGTCCTGCTCCGGCTCGGCGGCGAGCTGTCGCTGCCGAGCGACATCCTTGCCTTCCTCGTGGCCGTCGTCGCCGTCGCCCTCGTCGGGGGCCTGCTGCCCGCGCTTGCCGGCGCCGTGCTGGGGTTCGCCCTGCTCAACTGGTGGTTCACCCCGCCCGTGCACCGCTTCACCATCGCCGACCGCGAGAACGTGTTCGCCCTGCTCGCCTTCGTCGTCGTCGCCGCTGCCGTGAGCGCCGTGGTCGACCTCGCCGCGCGCCGCACCCGCGAGGCCGCGGCCGCACGCGCCGAGGCGGCGACCCTCTCGACCCTGGCCGGCAGCGTGCTGCGCGGCCGCCGGCCGCTCGAGGCCCTGCTCGAGCAGCTGCGCGAGACCTTCGGGCTCGTCGGCGTCACCCTGCTCGAGGCGGACGCCGCCGGCTCGTGGCACGCCGCGGCGAGCAGCGGCGCCGTGTCGGCGGCCAGGCCGGAGGACGGCAGTGCGCCAGGTGCGCGTCGAGGAGGGGCTGGTGCTCGTCCTCTGCGGGGGGCCGCTGGCCGCCGCCGACCGTCGCGTCGTCGAGGCGTTCGCCGCCCAGGCCGCGGTCGCGCTGCGCCAGCAGCGCCTCGCCGAGCAGGCCGCCGAGGTGCGCACCCTGGGCGAGGTCGACCGGCTGCGCACCGCCCTGCTGAACGCCGTCAGCCACGACCTGCGGACGCCGCTCGCGTCCGCGACCGCCGCCGTGAGCAGCCTGCGCTCGCCCGACATCGCCTTCGACGACGACGACCGCGACGAGCTTCTCGCGACCGCGGAGGAGTCGCTCGAGCGTCTGCGCGACCTCGTCGAGAACCTGCTCGACATGAGCCGCCTGCAGGCCGGCGCGCTCGCCCTGTCGCCCCAGCCGATCGGGGTCGCCGAGGTGGTCCCCGCGGCCATCGACACCCTCGGCCCCGCGGCCCGGGACGTCGCCATCCTCGTCCCCGACGACCTGCCGGACGTGATCGCCGACGCCGCCCTGCTCGAACGCGTGATCGCGAACCTGGTCGCCAACGCGCTGCGGTTCAGCCCGCCGGGCCGGCCGCCCGTCGTCACGGCCAGCAGCCTCGGCCGGCAGGTCGAGCTCCGCGTCGTCGACGCCGGCCCGGGCGTGCCCCGGGAGAGCTGGGACGACATCTTCGTGCCGTTCCAGCGGCTCGGTGACCGTGACAACGGCAGCGGGGTCGGGCTGGGCCTCGCCCTGTCCCGCGGGCTCGTCGAGGCCATGTCGGGCACGTTGCGCCCGAGGCCACCCCCGGCGGGGGGCTGACGATGACGGTCGTGCTGCCTGCCGCCGAACCCGCGCGCATCGGACCCGCGTGATCCGCGTCCTGGTGGTCGACGACGAGCCGCAGATCCTGCGCGCGCTGCGGATCAACCTGCGCGCGCGGCAGTACGACGTGGTGACGGCGTCCACCGGCGCGGAGGCCCTCCGGGCGGCCGCGGACCGTCCACCCCGACCTCGTGCTGCTCGACCTGGGTCTGCCCGACATGGACGGCGTCCAGCTGGTCCGCGCCCTGCGTGCGTGGACGGCTGTTCCGGTGCTCGTCCTGTCGGGGCGGCTGCAGAGCGCCGCCAAGGTCCAGGCCCTCGACGCCGGCGCCGACGACTACGTGACGAAGCCGTTCAGCCTCGAGGAGCTCCTGGCCCGGGTCCGGGCGATCTCCCGCCGGGCCGGCGAGCCCGAGCCGGCCGAGCCCGTCCGGGTGGGGCGCTGGCTGGTCGACCTGCCCGACCGGCGGGTGGAGGACGCCGACGGGGCCGGGGAGAGCGTCCACCTCACGCCGACCGAGTGGCAGCTGCTGGAGGTCCTGCTCACGCACCCCGGCCGCTTGGTGACCCAGCGCCGCCTCCTGCAGAAGGTGTGGGGGCCCGCCTACGTCGGCGAGACGCACTACCTGCGCCAGTACATGAAGCACCTGCGCCGCAAGCTCGAGCCCGTCCCCTCGCGGCCGCGCCACCTGCTGACCGAACCCGGCATGGGCTACCGCTTCCAGCCATGACGGGCCGGCGGGGCCGCGTGGGATACCGTCCCCCTGCCAGCTCGCCGCGCACCTGTAGGAGTCCACGACCGTGGCCGAAACGCCGACGCTGCGGGGGGAACGCATCGCCGGGCTCGTCCTGTGGCGCGGCGGGCCCGCGGCGGCGGCGGCCGTCCTCGCCGTCACCGTGGCGGCCGTGGTGCTCGCGCCGATGCACCTGTGGCGGCCGCTGGTGGCCGTCCCGGTGCTCGCCGTGCTCCTCGCCGCCGGCTGGCGCCTGCTGCTCCGCGTGCCGACCCGTCCGGTGCCGGTGTGGACCACGGCGTCGACCGTCGCCGCCGCGCTGGCCTTCGCGGCCTGGACGGCGATCACCCATGGCGAGCACGTCGTCCTGCGGCGCGACGGCGGCTCCTACGCGCTCTTCGCCCACTGGCTCGCCACCCGGCACGGGCTGCCCGTCGACCCCTCGCTCGCGGCGTTCGGCGGCCCCGGTGCCCTCGACGTCCCGGGCCTGACCTTCGCCAGCCCGGGCTTCTTCGAGACGACCGCCGGCGGCGTGGCGGTCGTCCCGCAGTTCCTCCCCGGCGCACCCGCCGTCTTCTCGCTCGGCTGGTGGCTGACCGGGGGCTGGACGGGCCTGCTGGTCATGCCCGCCGTGCTCGGCGGGCTGGCGCTGCTCGCCGCCGGTTCGCTGACGGCCCGCACCGTGGGCCCGCGCTGGGCCCCGCTCGCCGTGGTGGCCCTGGGGCTGGCGCAGCCGATCGTGCTCTCGCGCGGACCACCTTCAGCGAGACGCCCGCCCTGGTGCTGGTGCTGGGGGCCGCCGCGCTGGCGGTCGACGCCGTCGAGCGCGACCGCACCGATCTCGGCTGGTGTGCGGGGGCGCTCGCGGGCCTGGCGGGGCTCGTCCGGATCGACTCCCTGCGCGAGATCGTGCTGCTGCTGCCGCTGTGCGCGCTGCTGGCGTTGCGCGGGTCGCGGGCGGCGGTGCCGATGGCGCTGGGCGCGCTCGGCGGCACGCTGCTCGCGGCCGTCCCGGCCGTGGCGTTCTCGCGGCCCTACCTCGACCTGAACCGCAGCTCCCTGCTGCCGTTGGTCGCCCTCGCCGTCGTCGTCACCGCCCTGAGCGCGCTGCTGCTCGCCGTCGCGCGCCGGCGCGCCGCCGGCCGGCCGGCCCGGCCCCGGCCGCCGGGGCGCCTCGCACTCGCCCTGCCGTGGATCTGCGGCGGGCTGGTCGCGCTCGCGTGGGCTGGCGCTCGCCGTCCGGCCGGCGCTGATCGTCTCGCGCGGGCCGGCCGGCGACGCGGCCGCGCCCTACGTGGCCTCGCTGCAGCGCCAGCAGGGGCTGCCCGTGGACGGCGCCCGCACCTACGCCGAGCAGAGCCTGACCTGGGTGGCGCTGGTACGCTGGGCTGGCCGGCGATCGTCCTGGCGGCCGCCGCGTTCACCGTGCTGAGCGTGCTGGCCGCCCGCTGGTGGGTCGCCCGCGACGCCGCGACGCGGCCGCCCAGCTGGCTCGTCCCCGCCGGCGTCGGCCTCGGCTCGACCCTGCTGACCCTCTACCGCCCCGGCATCACGCCCGACCACCCGTGGGCCGACCGGCGCCTCGTCGTCACCGTCCTGCCCTCGGTCGTGCTCGCCGCCGTCGCCGCGGTGGCGTGGGCCGTCCGGAAGGCCCGCCGGCGCGCCCCCGCGCCCGTCTTCGTCCTGACCGCGGTGGCCGGCGTCGCCGTGCTGGTGGTCCCGCCGCTGCTGGCCACCGTGCCGGTCGCCGGGTCGGCGACCGAGCGCGGCGAGGCGCGGGCCGTCGCCGACGTCTGTGCCGGCCTCACCCCGTCGGACGTCGTCGTCGCCCTGCCCTCCGCCGCCGGCGGCTCCACCCGGGCGACCAACGAGTGGCCCCAGGTCGTCCGGGGCGTGTGCGGTGTACCGGCGGCGTCCTTGTTCGTGCCCCGTGCCGACCTGCCCGGCTCCCTCGACCGGCTGGCCGCCCTGGCGGCCGGCGCCGGTCACCGGCTGGTCGTCCTCGCCGCCGACGACGCGGACGCCGGCGACGTGCGCGCTGCCCGCGAGGGCCCGCCGCTGATGCGGCAACTGGGCGTGCGGCCGACCCGGGTGACCCACGTGGTCACGAGGGAGGAGCCCCGGCGGCTGACCCGGCCGGCGGGCCGGACCGTGCCCCTGCTCGTCGAGGTGTGGACGGCCCCCTGGCCGGCCCGCTCCTGATCCCGCCCGCCCCAGCACCGCTTCGGAGCTGCCCCCGAGGGGGCCCGACCTGCTACCCGTCCCGCTGCCCCACCCGCGCGACGGCGACGAGGCCGATGCCGCGGCCGGGCACCGCGTCCTGGAGCAGCCGGAACGGGGCCGTGCCCACCCGCAGCACCGCGGCCGACCGGGCCGGCTGCAGGAACCGCCCCGACGTGGCGCTGCGCTCCTGCGCGGTGCTCGGTGCCGCACCCAGCCGCCGGGCGGCGACCCGGTTCGAGACGGCCTCGAGCAGGTATCCGAGCGGCCACCCGTAGAGCCGGGTGCTGACCTCCGCGCAGCCGGCCCCCTCGAGCAGGGCGGTCAGGCTCGCCGGGGTGTACCGGCGGTAGTGCCCGACGAGGTCGTCCGACGGGCCGAACCGGTCGGGCCACGCCGGCACCGAGACCACCAGGTGGGCGCCCGGCGCCGCGAACGTGAGCCACTCGCGCAGAACGCCGGCGTCGTCCTCCAGGTGTTCGAGCACCTCGAAGGCGCACACCAGGTCGAAGCGGGCGTCCGCCGGGAGCGCGGTGTGGTCGCCCTGGACGACGGTGCCGCCGGCGGGCTCGATCCGGGCCCGGGCGACCGCGCACGACTGCTCGTCGGGCTCGACGCCCGTGTACGCGGCCAGCCGAGCGAGCCGCGCTCCCGCGGCGCCCTGGCCGCAGCCGAGCTCGAGCACGGTGGCCGGGCCGAGCGACGCCACGAGCGGGCCGACGACGGCCCAGCGCAGGGTGGCCCGGGCCGTCAACGGCGGCAGGGGAGGCAGGGTCGTGCTCATCGGCCGGTCTCCACGAGCATCTGGGTATGGCTTCTCAGGGCGGCGACCACGGCCCGGGGGCCGAAGGCCTGCTCCGCCCGGGCCCGGGCCGTCGCCCCCAGGGCCGCGGCCCGGCCGGGGTCGGCGGCGAGCGCCCGCAGCGCCTGCGCGAGTGCGCCCGCGTCACCCGGCGCGACGAGCACGGCCGCCCCGTCGAGCGCCGCCCGCTGCGGCGGGGTGTCCGACGTGACCACGGCACAGCCCGCCGCCGCGCCCTGGTAGACCTTCGTCGGCACGACGGCCAGCGCCTTCGGCGTGGTCCCGAAGATCCCCAGGCTGACGTCGTGACCCGCGACCACGTCCGGCAGCTCGTCCGCCGGCACCCACTCCCGCCACGTCACCGCGGTGTTGGGCTCGGCCAGCCGGCGGCACTCGGCGGCGTCCTGGCCGCTGCCGATCATCGTCACCTGCACCGGTTCCCCGGCGAGGCCGGCGAGGGCGGCCCCGATCACCGGGGTCCCCTGGAGCGGCGTGAACAGGCCCGCGAAGACCACCCGCAGCGGTACGTCGCCCGCTCGGGGCTCCCGCTCGGCGCGACCGGCCTCGAACCACGCCCGCGCCGCGCCCACCGGCACCACCAGGGCGCGTCCGCGTGCCGCCTCGGGCAGGGCATGAGGTGCTCGGCGGTGTCGACGACGACGACGTCGGCCCGGGCCAGCGCCGCGGCGTCGATCGCCCTCAGCAGCCGGTGCCGGACCCGGGCGCCGCGGGAGAGGCCCCGGTCGGCGGCCGTCCCGGCCGCGGAGACCAGGTGGTCGAGCACGATGGGGGTCCGCGGGAAGAGCAGGCGGGCCAGGTGCACGTCGAAGTGCCCGAGGTAGCCCACGAGCACGGCGTCCGGCCGGCCCCGGCGGGCCTCCCGCCGCGCCCGCCGCGCCACCAGCCACCAGCAGCGGGCCAGCTGGGCGGCGAGCAGCGGCAGGCGCCAGGGCTGCTGGAGCATCCGGACCCGGCCGGCGGTGTCGAGCGGCAGCGGCTCGTCGGCCTCGGCCACCTCGTCGCCCCACGCGGTCAGGCCCTCCAGGAGCACGCCGACCCGGGGATGGCGGTCGACGTCGTAGGTCCCCATCGCCAGCCAGCGCACCGGTGCAGGGTAGCCGGGCGGCGTCCGCGGCGGCGGTCGCCCCGGCACCGCCGATAACCTCGCGGTCATGCGCAGCGACGTGGCCGGTCCGACGCATCCTTACGTGCGTGGCGTCCCGGCACACACCACGCGCACCGCGCAGGGCGCTTGCCGCCGCCCGCTTGCCGGGCCTGGTCGAGGGGGCACGATGAGCCTGGTGGGCAGGCTCACGACGCTGGGGCGGCGCGCGGCCCGCGTGACCCAGAACCGGGTCGTCCGGATCGGGTTCGTCGTGGTCGCCGTCGGGCTCGCGGTCTGGGCGCTCTGGTCCCGCTGGGACGCCGTCGTCGTCGCGGCCCGGCGGCTCGACCCGGTCTGGCTGGTGGCGGCCGCGGTGGTCACGCTGGCCAACCTGGCGGTCGTCGGCGTCGCCTGGCGCGCGCTGGTGATCGACCTCGGTGCCCGGCTGCCGCTCGGGCTGACGGCCCGGGTCTTCTTCGTGGGGCAGATCGGCAAGTACGTGCCGGGCAGCCTGTGGCCGCTGGTCGTGCAGGCGGAGCTCGCCAAGCGGCACGTCGCGCGCCGGCTGACGGCGGCGGCGACGCTCGTGCTGCTGCTGCTGTCGGGCGCGACGGCCCTCGTCGTCGTGCTCCTCACCCTGCCCTTCACCCGGACCGAGGGGTCGGGCGCCGGCGTCCGCTGGGCGGCGGTGCTCGTGCTGCCCACGCTCGCGCTGCTGCACCCGGCGATCCTGGGGCGGCTGCTCGACCGCGGGCTGAAGGTGCTCGGCCGCGATCCGCTGGAGCAGTGGACCTCCCTGCGCGGCACCGTGATCACGAGCGCCTGGGCGATCCTCGCGTGGGGGCTCGCGGGGCTGCAGGTCTGGCTGCTGGCCGTGCCGCTCGGTGCCCCGGCGACCTGGGGCACCTACGCGCTCACCACCGGCGGGTACGCGCTCGCCTGGGCGATCGGCCTGGTCGTCGTCGTGGCGCCGGCGGGGGCGGGAGCGCGCGAGGTCGCCCTCGCCGCGCTGCTGTCAGGGGTGCTCGACCCCGGCGCCGTCGTCGTGGTCGTGCTCCTGTCGCGGGTGCTCTTCACCGCCGCCGACCTGATGCTGGCGGCGCTCGGCTACACGGCGGGCCGCCGCGATGCCGAGCACCCCCAGCCGCAGCTCAAGCGGCGTTCGGCTCCGGAGCGTCCGTCGCCGGGTACGCCGTCACGAAGGCCTTGATCGCCTCGCCCGACACGGTGCCGCACAGCTGGCGGTGCGCGGTGCTCGCGCCCCAGTGCGACATCCCGATGGTCTTGCCCGCCGGGAAGGCGCCGTAGCTGTCGTCCCACGCGCTGACGATGAACTTGCCGCCGGTCTCGGGCATCGCCCGCACGTTGTCGGCGAGCTTCTTCAGCTGGTCGACCTGGGCCTGCGGGGTCGAGGACGTGTACCAGAGCAACGTGTAGCCGTGCTCGAGGTTGTGGACGAGCGTCTCCATGTGAGGCCGGTCGTCCTTGCGTGTAGAAGGGCAGCGACGGGTAGGCGGGCGACACGAAGTGCTCGCCGAAGGCCGGGGGCACCGTCGTGTACTTCACCTTGGTGACGTCGGGCTTGTCGGTCTGCGGGCCGACGTGCACCTGCTGCCCGTTCGGCTTGTCGTTCGTCACGGCGTCGCAGGACGCGGCGGCGGCGGTGACCCCGACGCTCACCGGGTCCTTCTCGGCCTGCGCGTCGCGAACGACCTTGAACACCACGGCGGCGAGCACGATGACGGCGACGACGGCCGCGCCGACCACCAGGATGGTCCGCCGGCGCTCTGCGGCCATCTGGGCCTTGCGCATCTCCTCGACGCGGGCCTTACGGTTCTTCTCGGCGGTCTTCGCCAACGGAGGTCTCCTGCTGGATGCGGCCGGCTACCGGAGGTCGCCGGGTGCCGAGGGCTCGGGCACTCTCGCCGCTGAGTCTACGGAACGAGGCACACTGCTGAAGGTGACGACCGAGCAGGCTCCCGGGTTCCGTGCCTGGGTTCCCGGGCGGCCGGTCCCGGTCGGGCTCGACGCTGTCCGCGTTGCGCCGCGGCGGAGGTGACCCGTGCCTGCGGGTCCAGCGCGACGGCGTCGTCTGGCGCGCCACCCGCAACGCCGCCGGCCCGGTGCTGCTCCGGCTCGAGCCGCGGGCGGCGCAGGGAGCCGTCCACGCCCATGCCTGGGGCCCCGGCGCGGACGTCGCCCTCGACGGCGTGCCCGCCCTGCTCGGTGCCGGCGACGACCCCTCGGGCTTCGCGCCCTCGCCCGAGCACCCCGCGCTGGTGGCCGCGTGGCGGGCCCACCCGCACTGGCGGGTGACCCGGACGGTGGCCGTCTTCGAGGCGCTCGCCGCGGCCGCGCTGGAGCAGCGCGTCACCGGCGGCGAGGCGCACGCCGCCTGGCGGATGCTCGTGCGGGACCACGGCGAGCCCGCGCCGGGCCCCGCGCGGGTCGCGGGCCTGTTCGCGGCGGGCATGCGGGTGCCGCCCACGCCGCAGCAGTGGGCGGCGATCCCCTCCTGGGACTGGCTGCGCGCGGGGGTCGACGAGCAGCGCCGGCGGGTCGTGCTCGCCGCGGCCGTCGTCGCGCACCGGCTCGAGCGCACCGTCGACCTGCCGGGGGAGGAGGCGGCGCGGGCCTTGCGCACCGTCCCCGGCGTGGGCGTGTGGACGGCCGCCGAGATCCGCCAGCGCGCGCACGGCGACGCCGACGCCTTCTCGTGGGCCGACTTCCACGTGTCGCGCAACGTCTCGTTCGCGCTGTGCGGCGAGGTGCTCGACGACGCCGGCTGCGCGGAGCTGGTCGAGCGCTACCGCGGGCACCGGTACCGGGTTCAGCGTCTGCTCGAGCTGGCGGGCGTCGAGCGGCCCCGGCGCGCACCGCGGATGACGCTCCCGACGCACCTGCCTCGCGTCCCGCGCTGACGGATCCGGGGCCGCTTCCCACCTGTCGGAGGCTCCCCCTACCGGGTCGAGGGGGATCCGGACGGTCCGGGGGCCACGTCGAGGTCGACGCTGTCCTGGCCCCCCGGCCAGGTGATGGTCAGCCGCCAGCAGCCGGGGCTCGGCAGGTCGACGCCCGAGGGGCCGACGGGCCACGGCAGGCCGGCCGTGACCGCCGGGCCGGTCCCGCCGAGCCGGGCGGTCAGCCGCACGGGTTCGGACGTCGAGGGGTACTGACGCCACACCCACAGCACCTTGTTACCCGTCCCCGGCGTCCTGGGTGCCGTCAGGGACCCGAAGAGGACCGCCACGACGTCGCCGCTGGTGCTGCGTGCGTAGGGGATGACCGGCTCGGGGTCGCTGAAGCCGGCCCGGGCCCAGACGGGCAGGACGGCGCTCTTCACGCCCGAGTGACAGGCCGGCACGGGCGTGACGCCCGGGCTCGGCGCTGCGGGGAGCGAACCGCCGGCCGGCCGCGGAGCCAGCGCCCGCGCCGTGGCCACGCCGCCGACCGCCGCCGCGGCCAGGCCGGCGGCCACGCAGCCGCCGAGCACGGTCCGCGCCCGGCGGGCCCGGTGCCGGACGTGCTCGGCGAGCCGGGGATCGTGCGGCGCCTGCTCGGCGAGGTCGTGCAGGGCGGGGCGGAGGAGGTCGTCGAGGTCGGTCATCGTGGCTCCTCGGTGAGGTGGGTGCCGAGCAGGGCGGCGCGCAGGCGTTGGGCCCCGCGGCTGGCGTGCGTGCGCACCGTGCCCTCGCCACAGCCGAGGACGGCGGCGATGGCGGCGTCGTCGTACCCCTCGTAATGGCGCAGCACCAGCACCGCACGCTGCTGGGGCGTGAGCCGGGCGAGGGCCCGCACCATCTCGTCGCGCCCGGCGACGCGGTCGGCCGGGTCGCCGTCGCCCGCGGGTTCGTCGGGGAACTCGGCGACCGGTTGCTCGGTGCTGTCCCGCCGGCGACGCCAGTCGAGGTAGGTGGTCGTGACGATGCGGCGCACGTAGGCGTCGGGGTGCTCGGTGCGCCCGACGTGCCGCCAGCGCCGGTAGGCCTTGACGAGAGCGGTCTGCACCAGGTCCTGCGCCCGCTGCCGGTCGCCGGCCAGCACGAAGGCGTACCGCTCGAGCGCACGGCCCCGGGCCGCCACGTACTCCTCGAACTCCATGTCGCCCTCGTTCCGTCGGTTACCTCTGAGACGGGTCGGTACCCCCGGGATGTTGAGACGCGCGGACGACGACCCGCCCGTCGCCGGCCGGCGGCTCGAGGACGACGTCGAGACCCTCGGCAGCGGCGAGCACCGCGATCCGCTGGGCGAGCGCCCCGGCGGCCAGCAGGACGGCGGCCCCGGCGCCGCCGGTCGCACCCGCGGGCAGCAGCACCTCGGCCGTGGCGCCGTCGCCGGCGACGTCCAGGGGGTGGACCTCGACGGCCAGCGCGATCGGCCAGTGCGGCGAGGCCTGCGCGACGGCGACGGCGCGGGCCAGCCGGTCGGCGGGCGGCGTCGGGCCGACCGGCACCAGCGGTGCGTCCGGCGACCCGGGCGGCACGCCCACCGCCGCGCGCACCGCCTCGACGTGCCCGTACCGGAACCAGTCCTGCGGGCCGGTCCGCAGCAGCGCCGACGCGCCCGGGGCCGTCCTCGTCGCGTGACGAGCGCGCCGAGCCCGCGCACGAGAGCGGCGGGCCGGCCGTCGAGCTTGCCCTTGACGAGGTCGGCCAGGGCGGCGAGCTCGTCCGCCACCGCGCGGACGGTCACCTCGAGCGGGTTGCCGTACCCGTCGGTGCCCCCCCGCAGGTCGTCGGTGACGGCGACGCCCGCGGCGCCGAGGGCGGCGTCGACCTGGCCGTCGCGCCACGGCCGCCCCATCGTGTCCGTGATGACGACGCCGACCGTCCGCCCGGTGCGCGCGGCGAGAGCCGCCCGCAGGTCGCGCGCGGCGCCGTCGGGGTCGGGCGGCAGGACGAGCACCGTGCCGGGGGCCACGTTGGAGTTGTCGACACCCGCCGCGGCGAGCACCGGGCCGGACCGCGCCTCGACGATCCGGGTCACCCCGCGCGGCGTCACCCGCTCGGCCACCACGCGCACGGTCTGGGCCTCGATCGCGCCGTCGCGGGTGGGCGCGGCGACCGTCAGGCCGAGCGCCTTCGAGACGACCTTGCTCGACACCGCGAACACGTCGCCGTCGGCGAGCTTCGAGCCCGGTCGCGGCGAGACCGGCGAGCAGCACCCCGGCGAGGTCGTCCCCGGCGCCGACCTCGCCGATGCCGTCAAGGCCCCAGGCACGCAGCGGGGCCTGCGGCGGGAGCCTCGAGCGGGCTCACGGGCCGGTCATCGGGAGGCGGCGGGCACGAGCTCGCCGGCCAGCCGCAGGGCGTCGGCGGCGATCGCCGCCGACGCGGGGACGTCGGTCATGAGCAGCGGCCGGGCCCGCACGACCGGACGTCCTTCGGACGCCGGGCCGGGCTCCGAGGCGGCGACCAGCGCCGAGTCCGCGGTGTCGACCAGCCACCCGTCGAGCAGGTCCGCGTAGAGGCCGGCCACGGCGCCGGCGGTGGTCTCGACGCCGATCGCCGTCAGGCAGGCGTCCGCCATGCCGCGCACCGGCGCGCCGCCGACGATGGGGGAGACCCCGACCACGGGCGCGCGCGTCCCGCGCAGCGCGTCGCGGACCCCGGGGACGCCGAGGATCGTCCCGATGGACACCACCGGGTTGCTCGGCGGCAGCAGGACGACGTCCGCCGTCCGGATCGCGTCGAGCACCCCCGGCGCGGGCCGGGCACCCTCGACGCCGAGCGCGAGGATGCGCCGGGCCGGGACGGCGGCGTGCAGGCGGACCCACCACTCCTGGAAGTGCACGGCGCGCAGCCCGCCGGGTGCCGACGGGTCGTCGATCTCGACGTGCGTCTCGACCCGGTCGTCGCTCATCGGCAGGAGCGTCACGCCCAGACCGGGGAGCCCCCACCGCGCGCACAGCGCCGCCGTCACCTCCGAGAGCGTGCGGCCCTGCCCGAGCAGCCGGGTGCGGACGACGTGGGTCGCGAGGTCGCGATCGCCGAGGGTGAACCAGTCCGGCCCCTCGCCGTAGGCCTTGAACTCCTCGGCGGCGGTGAAGCGCTCGTCGGCGCGGCCCCAGCCCTGGCTCTCGTGGATGCCCCCGCCGAGCGTGTACATCACCGTGTCGAGGTCCGGGCAGACGCGCAGCCCGTGCAGGGTGATGTCGTCGGCGGTGTTGCCGATCACCGTCACCTCGGTGCCGTCGGGCAGCGCGTCGCCGCCCGCCCGCAGATGGTGCAGCAGGCCCCGCAGGAAGCGGGCCCCGCCGACGCCGCCCGCCAGTGCCGTGATGCGCATGCCCGGCATCCTGTCAGCCACTCCGTCCGGCCCCGGGCGAGGCCCCGAAAGTGGCCCACCGTGACCCTTCATGCGACCTCTGTCGCCAAAGCGAGGTCTCGTCCGGCGTGTCGAGCCCCCTTTCGCGACAGAGGCCGGCAACCGGGGCGTGGTGGGGTGGATCAATAGCACGTCTGCGCTTGACGGGGTCAGTACGACACACGTGTAATTCCATTGGTGTCGGCCCGCGCCCATCACGTACAGTGTCGAGCCGTCACACACCGTGGGGGGCTCCGCCAGGAGCCAAGGGTCGAGGAGGCACCGATGCAAGAGCTCGTTCTGATCGCGTTGAAGGGGTCGCAGCCGGCTGAGGCCGACGGCGACGAGGTGCCGGGCGAGCTCGAGTGGCAGGAGCGGGCGCTCTGCGCCCAGACCGACCCCGAGGCGTTCTTCCCCGAGAAGGGCGGCTCGACCCGCGAGGCCAAGCGCGTGTGCCTGTCGTGCGAGGTCCGCGTCCAGTGCCTCGACTACGCACTCGAGAACGACGAGCGCTTCGGCATCTGGGGCGGCCTGTCGGAGCGCGAACGCCGCCGCGTCAAGAAGCACGCGGTCTGAGCCGGGGGCCCCGCGTGGTCGTGACTCTCGACCTCGCCGGTGAGCCCACCCCCTCCCTCCCGGACCTCGCGCCGCTCGCGGGCCCCGCCGGTCGCCGCCGGCACACGCCCCGGGCACACGTCGTCGCCGTCGTCCTCGCCCGGGACGGCGCCGATCGCCTGCCGCGCGTCCTCGCGGCCCTGGCCGCGCAGACCCGCCGGCCCGACGCCCTCGCCGGCGCCGACCTCGGTTCCCGCGACGACTCCGCCGCCCTGCTCGCCGCCGTCGGCGGCCTGTCGGTGCTGCGGCTGCCCCGCGCCGCCACCGCCGCGGACGCCGTCGACGCCGTCCTCGCGCTCCGGTCGTCCGCCACCCTGACCCACGCCGACCCGTCGGGCTTCCCCGCGGGTCAGGACGGCGCCGCGGCGCCGCCCGCCGCCGTCGAGTGGCTCTGGCTCCTCCCGCACGACGCGGCACCCGCCCACGACGCCCTCGAGCAGCTCCTGCTGGCCGTCGAGACCGCTCCCTCCGTCGGTGTCGCCGGCTGCAAGCAGGTCGGCTGGGACGACGACCAGCGGCTGCTCGACGTCGGCTTCACCGCGTCGCCGCTCGGGCTGCGGGTGACCGGCGTCGACCGCGACGAGGTCGACCAGGGCCAGCACGACGGGCGCAGCGACGTCCTCGCGGTCAGCGGTGCGGGGATGCTCGTGCGCCGCGACGTCTGGGACGCCCTGCACGGTCTCGACCCGGGGCTCGACCCCGGCCCGGCCTGGGTCGCGGGCGACCTCGACCTGTGCCGCCGCGCCCATCTCGCCGGGTACCGCGTGGTCGTGGTGCCGGCGGCCGTCGTCGCCCGCGCCGGCCGGCGGCCGCCCCGCCGCGCAGCCCGCGCCGCCGTCCTGCACCTGCGGCTCGCCGCCGCGCCCTGGGCACTGCTGCCGGTCGCGATCGTCGCGGTGGCGCTCGCCGCGCCGCTGCGCGCCGGCCTGCTGCTGGCGGCCGGCAACGGCGCCGCGGCCGCGGACGAGCTCGCGGCCACGGCCGACGCCCTCGCCCGCCCGCTCGCCTGGCGCCGCACCCGCCGGCGGTCCCGCCGCGCCCGCCAGGTGCCCGGCACGGTGCTGCGCCGGCTGCGCCCCACCGCCGGCCTCCTCGCGCGGCAGCGCTACGACATCGCCCGCGCCTGGCTCGCCCCGGCCGCGACCACCGAGGGGGCCGCCGCCGGGCCGACCGGAGCCCTCGCCGGGGCCGGGCGCGCGACCGCGGCCGCCGCCGGCCCGGTGGCCGTCGCCGCGGCCGCGGGCCTCGCGCTCGAGCGCGACCTCGTCCTGGGCCGGTCCGGACCGGTGGGGCCCTGGCTGCTGCCCGCACCCGACTCCGCGGCCCGGCTCTGGGCCGCGGCGACGACCACGTGGCGCACCGTGGGCCTGGGTGCCCGTGCCGAGGCCGACCCCTTCACGGGCCTGCTCGCCGCCCTCGGCGCCGTCGTCGGCGACCCCGACCGGGCCGTCCGCCTCCTGCTCCTCGCTGCGCTGCCGCTCGCCGCCCTGGCCGGCTGGACGGCCGCCGCAGCCTTCACCCGCTCGCGCGCGCTGCGCTGGTGGGCCGCCCTCGCCTGGGCCGCCGCGCCGCCGCTGCTGGCCGCGGTCGCCGACGGGCGCCCCGCGGCCGTCCTCGCGCACGTTCTGCTGCCGCTCACGGCGGCGGCCCTCGTACCCGCCGCCGGCCTCACCCGCGCCCGCCGCCCGCTCGCCGCGGTCGCCCGCCTCGGCCTGCTCCTGGTCGCGCTGCTGGCGGCCGCACCCGCGCTGGCGGCTCCGGTCTGCGCGGTGCTCGTGGCCGCGGGCCTCGCGGGCCGGCGGCCGGCCCGGCTGGCGCTGGCCGCCGGCATCCCCGCTCTCGTGCTCCTGCCGTGGTGGGTCGCGGTCGCGCGCACTCCCCGGTTGTTGCTCGCGGACCCGGCCCTGGCGGCAGCGGCCGCCCCCGGCCCCGGCGCGGGCCCGGTCGACGCCGCGCGCCTCTGGGCCGCCATCGGCTGGTGGCCCGCCCTGGCCGCGATGGCCCCGCTGGCCCTGGCCGCCCTGCTCGGTCCGCTCCGGCGGCGCGCGGGGGGTGCCGCCCTGCTGGCCTGGTGGGCGGCCGCCGCCGGCCTGGCGGGCGCCGCGGCCGCCCTCGCCGTGCCCGTCGTCCGGATCCAGGGCGCCGCCGCGGGCGGCGTCCCCGGGCCCTGCCTCTCCCTCGCCCTGGCCGGCCTGGGCGCAGCGGGGCTGGTCGGTGCGCAGGCACTCGCGGGGCGGGCCCGCCGGGCCGGCCGGCCGCGGGCCGCCCGGCTGGCGGTGGCGCTGGCAGCGGTACCGGCGCTGGCCGCCCCCGCGGCCGTGCTCGCGGCCGCGCCGCCGCTCGCGCCCGCGCCACGCACCTCCCTCGCCGCAGCCCTCCCGGCGGTCGCCGCCGCCGAGGGGCTGGGGCCGGCCGCCACCCGCACCCTGGTCGTCGCCGTCGACGCCCATCCACCCGGCGACCCGCGGATCCGCTGGGCCCTGGCCACCGGGTCCGGCCCGGTCCTCGGTGACGCCTCCGCCGCACTGGCGGCACGTCCCGGCGACCCGGGAGCCCGCGACGCGGCCGTCGTGCTGCCCGTCCTGGGGCAGCTCCTCTCCGGCGGGGGGCGCGACGAGCGCCCGCGCGCTCGCGGATCTCGCCGTCGGTTCGGTGGTCCTGCTGTCCCCGGCGAACGCCGGTGCCGTGCTCGCCCTCGACGCCGCCCCCGGCCTCACCCGCCTCGGCGACACCCGGGGCGCCCTGCTCTGGCGGGTCGAGCCGCCCGCCGGCTCCGCGCTCGCCCGCCCGGCCCGCGCCGTCGTGGTCGGGCCCGACGGCGCCGCCGAGCTGGCCCTGCCCTTCGCCGCGGACGCCGTCCACGCGCAGCTCCCGCCGGGTGCGGCCGGCCGCCGGGTGGTGCTCGCGGAGCGGTACGACCCCGGCCGGCGGGCGACCCTCGACGGCGTTGCGCTGACACCGTCGGTGGAGCACGGCTGGGCCCAGGGCTTCGTGCTGCCCGCCGCCGGCGGCCGACTCGAGGTGACCCGCGCCGACGGCCGCCTCGCGCTCACGCTGCCGGGCCGCGGCGCCGCTCTCGCCGTCACCCTGCTCCTCGCGCTGCCGCTGCCTCGACGGCGCGGGCGCTGGGCGCCGCCGCCCCCGCCACGGCCGAGCCGGCCCGTGCCCCGCCCCGCGCCGGCGCCGGACGACCTGCGGCCGGCGGCCGTCCCGCGGGTGTACGACGACGACGAGCACCCCGAGGACGCCGCCCGCCCGCTGTACGTCGGGCCGCCGCTGCGTCGCCTGCGCCGGCGCCGCCTGCTGCGCCGGATGGCGCGCCGGCTGCTGCGCCGGCCCGGGAGGCGGTCATGATCGGCGCCGGCGTGCGCCTCGCCCTGCTGCGAGCCGGCGGCGCGGGAGCGGTTCTGGCGCTCGGGGTCGGCGGCACCGCACTCGCGGCGCACGCTCCCGCGCCACCGGCACCGGCAGCGCCGGTCCGCCTCGCCGTCCCGGCCGCCACCGCGGCCCTGAGCCTGCCCCGGCCCCGAGACCCTGGTCGTGCCCGACGGCGCCCGTGCCGTGCCGGTGCCGGGGTCGTTCACCGTGGCGGTCGCGGCGACCGGGCCCGGCGCCGCGACGAGCGAGCTGGAGCCGCTGGCCGCCCCGGTGGGGGCCACCGCCGGGCGCCGGGCGGTCGTCCTCGGCGCGGCGGGGGTCGGGGTCCGCGAGGTGGTGGCCGGGGCGCGCCCGCTCCGCCCGCAGCGGGTCACGAGCGACGGCGCGGGAGCCCTGCTCGCCGCTGCGCAGGTCACCCTCGCCCGTGCCGGCGACCTGCGCGGGCTGGTCACCGGCGCCTGCCCCACGGCGGTCACCGACGCCTGGCTGGTCGGCGGCGGCACGGTGCCGGGGCGGCGCGGGCGCCTGCTGCTCGCCAACCCCACCCCCGCCCCGGCCGTGGTCGACGTGTTCGTGTCCGGCCCGTCGGGCCCGGTCCCGCTGCCCACGGCGCGGGGCCTCGTCGTGGCGCCGGGCCGGGTGCGGGCGGTGCTCCTCGACGCCCTCGCCCCCGGGCTGGAGCGCCTCGCCGTCCACGTCGTCGCGCGCAGCGGGCGGATCGCGCCGGTGCTGCACGACAGCTACCTGCGCGGGGCGACCCCGGCGGGGGTGGACGACGTCGTCGCGGCGGCCGCGCCGTCGCGGCACGCCGTCGTCCCCGGGGTGGTCCTGGGACGACCGGGGCCGGGGCCGCGCCGGCGCCGGTGGTGCGCGTCGTCGCGCCGCCGGGCGCGGACGCCGTCGTGACGGTGCACCTGTCCGGGAAGCTCGGCGACGTACCGCTGCCCGCCGGCGGCGTGGTCACGGTGCCCGCCGGCGGCGTCGCCGACGTGCCGCTGACCGGAGTCGCACCCGGCGTCTACGCCGCGATCGTGGACGCCGACGTGCCGGTGCTCGCCGGTGCCGAGGTGGTGCGTTCGGGCCGCCCCGCCGGCCTGCTCAGCCTCGCTCCCAGTGACGTCGCCTGGGCGGCGGCGACCGGCGCGCTGTCGGGGGACGCCGTCGCGGCCGTGCCGCGCACCGGCGCCGGCGAGAAGGTCGGGCTGTCGCTCGCCGCCCCGTTCGGGGCGTCGGTGGTGGTGCGCGAGGTCGGTTCCCGCGGCCAGCGGCTGCACCAGGGCCGGGTCCAGGTGCCCGCCGGCTCGACCGTGGTGTTCGGGCTGGGCGCGCTGACCACGGCCGTCGCCCTGCACGCCGACGGCGCCGCCCACGCGGCCCTGGTCTACGAGCTGCCCGACCCGGCCGGCGCGCTGGTGGGGGTGCTCCCCGTACAGCCGTCGACGCCCGCCGCGCGGGTCGCGCCCCGGGTCGCCGAGGACCCGGCACTGGGGGCGCGGCGCTGACGTCGCACCGGTCGCACCGGTCGACCCAGTCGCGCCCGGCTCAGTCGCCGTCGTCGCCGAAGCTCGGGTCGACCTGCTCGGGGGTGAGGCCCAGCAGGTGGGCCACCTGCTCGACGACCACCTCGTGCACCAGCGCGCCCACCTCCGGCCCGTCGGGCGCGCGGCTCTCGACGGGGCGGCGGTAGACGACGACCCGGGCGGGCAGGTCACCCTCGGCCGGGAAGAACCGGCCGAGCGGCACCTCGCCGTGCTCCCACGGGGCCGGGTCGCTCGGCGGGATGTCCTCGACGGCGAACTCGACGTCCTGCAGCTCGCGCGCCCAGCGCTGCTCGAGCCGCTCGACGGCGTCGAGCACGCGGTCGTCGAAGCGGTCGCGGCGGCTGCGCCAGGCCGGCACCTCGCGCGGGACGAGCGGGCCGCGCAACCCGCGCCCGTGCCGGTCCCGCCGCCGTCGGCGGGTGGGAACGGCCTGCGCCGCGGCGGGCTGCGGCTGGTTCGGCCGGCGTGGCATGACGACCAGCGTAGCCACGACACGCTGAGTCACGGCATGCCTCCCGGCGATCTCCCCGTGCACGCCCTAGGGTGATCGCCGGGAGCCTCGTCGGCGCACGGAAAGGGTGATGGCGGTGCCTCGGTTGCGCGCCGTGACGGCCCCGCTGCTCGTCGTCGGCCTGCTCGCCGCCTCCGCGGCGATGCTCGCCGCCTGCGGGACCGACACCGGGCTCGCGGGCGCGTCCCTGCCCGGTGACGGGCCCACCCGCGGTCGCGGTGGCATGCAGGACGCGTCGCCCAGCGGCGCCCCGACCCCGAGCGGGTCGACCGGGCAGCCCGGGCCGTCCGGGTCGACCGCCGCCGGCATCACGGGTCAGCAGTGGCTGCAGGCGGCGCACGACGCCTTCGCCGCCGCCCCGTCCGTGCACGTCACCGGCACCGCCGTCCGCGGTGCCGACGCGTACGTCGTCGACGTGCGGCTCGCCGGCGAGCGGGGCGGCACCGCGACGATCAAGACCTCGGGCCAGACCGTCCAGGTCGTCCGGATCGGCGACGTCGCCTACGTCGGCGGCGACCTCGCCTTCTGGCAGTCGGTGACGGGCGACCCGGCCCAGGCCCGCCAGCTGGTCGGCTCCTTCGTCAAGACCACCGCGACCAACGGCAACTTCGGCGCGTTCACGGCCTTCACCCTCCCCGCCACCTTCGCGGCGGTGCTGCCCGACCCCGCCCAGCCGGCCGTCGTCGGTGCCACCACCACGATCGGCGGCCGCGCGGCCGTCGCCGTCCGGGACCGGACCGGCAGCACCGTGTACGTGGCCACGACCGGCCCTGCCTACCCGCTGCGGCTCGACGGGCTGGCGAACGGCCAGGTCGTCTTCCTGGACTTCACCGACTACGGGCAGCCGGTGCCGCTGGTGGCCCCGCCGACCCCCAAGCTCACCGGGAGCGGCCTCGGCTCCTGAGACCGGCGGCTAGGCTGGCCCACCGAACCTCCCGGAACGAACCTCCCGGAGGAACCGAACGAACCGGGCGCGCACGTGCGCGGCCGTCAGCCGCCGCTCCCCGGAGGACCCGCCCGTCATGCGCCTGCCCCTCAGCCTCGCCGCCGCTGCCGGTGCCGCCGCCCTGCTCGCCGCCTGCGGCGGCTCGAGCGGGGCAGCGGGTGCGGCCGCCCACCCAGGGGCTCGCCGCGGCGAGCGCCCCGGCGGCGACCCCGTCACCGGCGGCGTCCGCGCCCGCGGCCTCGGCGGCCGGCCTCGAGGGCGCCTCGGCCGACGAGATCCTCGCCGCCACGCAGAAGGCCTTCGCCTCGGCCTCGTCGGTGCACCTGAAGGGCACGTTCGGCCAGGCCGGCCAGGCGGTCACGCTCGACATGCGGCTGAGGCGAGGGGTCGGGGCGACGGGGTCGGTCGCGGTCGGCGGGAAGCCCCTCGAGCTCACGCGCGTCGGCAAGGCCGCCTACATCCGCGGCAGCAAGGCCTTCTACGCCGGGTTGATGCCTGCCTCGGCCGTGCAGCAGCTCGCGGGCAAGTGGCTGAAGGTCACCTCGTCCAGCAAGGACTTCGCGAGCCTGCTCGAGCTCACCGACTTCGCCAGCTTCGCCAAGGGCGCCTTCAAGCCGGCGGGTGCGGTGGGCAAGGGCACCGTCGTCACGGTCGGGGGCCGGCGCGTCGTCGAGCTGAAGGACAGCGACGGCAGCACGCTCGACGTGAGCCTCGAGGGGCCGGCATACCCCGTCAGGATCAGCGGGCCGACCTCCGAGGGCGCGGGCCTGACGTTCACGGAGTACGGCGCACCCGTCGTCGTCAAGGCACCGCCGGCGTCCCAGGTGGTCGCCGTTCCGGGGAGCGTGACGCGGATGACGAGGGTGCGGGTCCTGGCCGCCGCGGCGGCCCTGGCGACGCTGCTCACCGCCTGCTCCGGCGCATCCTCCGGCGGGTCGGGTGGCATCGCGCCGGGCCCGTCATCGTCGGCCGGCGCGTCGCCCGCGGCGTCCGGATCGGTCTCGGCGTCCGGCGTCCGCCGTCGGCGTCCGTCGACCTCACCGAGGCGTCCGCCGACGAGATCCTGGCGCCGGCCCGCGCCGCGTTCCTGGCGGCGCCGTCGGTGCACGCCAAGGGCGTCCTGCTCACGGACGGGACCTCGTACACCCTCGACCTGCGGCTCGTGAAGGGCCGGGGTGCCGTGGGCACGGTCGCCAGCAAGGGCGGCCGCCTCACGCTGGTGCGCGTCGGCAACGCCGCCTACGTTGCTCGACGCCGCCTCGCTGCGGGCCGCCACCGGCAGCGCCGAGGCCGCCCGCCGCTACGCCGGGAAGTACTTCGGTGACCTCGAGCAACCGGGCCGCCTGACGCTGTTCCTCGCCCTGACGGACGCGGCAAGGCGTTCGGGCCCGCGCTCGCGCCGACCGGCACGGTGACCAAGGGCTCGATCTCGACCGTGAACGGCCGGCGGGTCGTCGACCTGCTCGTCGACGGCGGCTCGTCCGGTGACGTGTTCGTCGCGCTCGACGGCACCCCCTACCCGGTGCGGATCGGCTACGGCAAGGGTCGGCCAGCACGTCGACTTCGACAGCTACGGCGCGAAGGTCGCGCTGGCGAAGCCGCCCGCCTCGAACGTTGGCCCCGACGCCCGGCGGCTGACCGGCGTGCCTGGTACGCCCGCGCCTGGGCCGGGGGTACTGTCCACGCCTGTGGGCGGTGTGCGCAGGTGCTCGAGGACGGCCTGCGGCCGCGCCGCGGTCGCGACCCTGACCTACGTCTACTCGGACATGACCGCCGTACTGGGCCCGCTGGCGACGTACGCCGAGCCGCACTGCTACGACCTGTGCGCCGAGCACGCCGAGCGGCTGACCGCCCCCCGCGGCTGGGAGGTCGTGCGCCTCGCCCCCGACCTGGTGCCGCCGCGCCCGTCGGACGACGACCTGCTCGCCCTCGCGGACGCCGTCCGCGAGGCCGCCCGGCCGCGCACCCCCGAGCCGGTCCCCGCGGCGCTCGAGGGTGCCGGCGTCGAGGTCGGCCGGCGCGGCCACCTGCGCGTCCTGCGCGACCCCAGCTGACGCCGCCGGCGCGGGCGTTGCCCGGTTAGCGCCGGAATCGCCGCGGATTCAACCCGGCGGCCCGCACGGCCGAGAGATCTCGGGTCAGCACCCGCGATCCCGAGGAGCCCGCCATGGCCGCCGTCCGCATCCCCGCCCAGCGCCAGCGCCACCAGGCTCCCGCCGTCCCGCTCGGCTCGCTGACGCAGCCCGACCACCGCGACGGGGCGGCCTGCCGCGAGTGCGGCAGCAGGCACGTCACGCGGCTCGCGATGAACCTCACCGACGGCACCCCGGTCGACTTCACGTCCTGCCACCACTGCGAGCACCGCACCTGGGAGCACGCGGGCGGCCCGCTGGCCGTCGAGGCCGTCCTCGAGCGGACTCGCAAGCGGTGAGGGCCCGGGCTCGCTAGCCTGGCTCACCGTGCAGACGACCTCCCAGCCGCCCGCCGCCCGCCGCCACGACCTCACCGCCCTGGTCAAGGCCTACGACGTGCGCGGCCTCGTCGGCGAGCAGCTCGACGCCGACGTCGCCCGCTCCCTCGGCGCCGCCTTCGCCGAGGAGGTCGCCCGCCCGCCTCGCGGGTCGTGATCGGGCACGACATGCGGCCCAGCTCGCCGGAGCTCTCGCGGCCTTCGCGGAGGGCGTGCGGGCCGTGGCCTCGACGTCGTCCTGGCCGGGCCTGGCTCAGCACCGACGGCCTCTACTACGCCAGCGGTGCCCTGGACGCTCCCGGCGCGATGTTCACCGCCAGCCACAACCCCGCCGCCTACAACGGGATCAAGCTGTGCCGGGCAGGGGCCCGGCCCGTGAGCGGGGACACCGGCCTGGCCCGCATCCGCGACCGCGCCCAGGAGCTGCTGGACGGCGGCTCCGCTCGTGCCGGCGGCGACCAGGGGCACGATCACCAGCCAGGACCTGCTCGCCGGCTACGCGGCCTACCTGCGCGGGCTGGTCGACCTCGCGGGTGTCCGCCCGCTGCGGGTGGTGGTCGACGCGGGCAACGGCATGGCCGGCCTCACGACGCCCGCGGTGCTGGGGACCGCCGCGGGGCTGCCCGCCCTGCCGCTGGACGTCGTCCCGCTGTACTTCGAGCTCGACGGCACCTTCCCCAACCACGAGGCGAACCCGCTGGAGCCCGAGAACCTGCGCGACCTGCAGGCGGCCGTGGTCCGCGAGGGCGCCGACATCGGGCTGGCCTTCGACGGCGACGCCGACCGGTGCTTCGTCGTCGACGAGCGCGGCGACGCCGTGTCGCCGTCGGCGGTCACCGCGCTGGTCGCCCGGCGGGAGATCGCCAAGGAGCTGGCCGCCGGCCGCCCGGCGACCGTGATCCACAATCTCATCACCTCGCGGGCGGTGCCCGAGGCCATCGCCGAGGCCGGCGGCCGGGCCGTCCGGACCCGTGTCGGGCATTCGTACATCAAGGCCGAGATGGCCCGTGAGCAGGCCGTCTTCGGCGGCGAGCACTCCGCGCACTACTACTTCCGCGACTTCTGGTTCGCCGACACCGGCATGCTCGCCGCCCTGCACGTGCTCGCGGCGCTCGGCGAGCAGGCCGGGCCGCTGTCCCGGCTGGCAGCGGGCGACGAGCGGTACGTGGCCAGCGGTGAGATCAACTCGCGCGTCGACGACGTCGCCGGGGCCACCGCCCGCGTCGAGGCGGCGTTCGCGGGCCGGCCGGGCGTCGAGGTCGACCGTCTCGACGGGCTGACCGTCGCCCACCCCGCCGCCCCGATGTGGTCGTTCAACCTGCGCCCGAGCAACACCGAGCCGCTGCTGCGGCTGAACGCCGAGGCCGCCGACGCCGCCGGCATGGCGCGGCTGCGCGACGAGGTGCTCGCCCTCGTCCGTGCCTGACATCCCGGCCGTCGCCGCTGTCGGCCGGCGCGGTTCTCACCCTGGTCGACGGGCGGCCGGCGCGCGGCGCGGACGAGGCGGACGACGCGGACGACCGTGATGAGCAAGGATGGAGCTCGTGACCACGATCGAGCCCTGGCTCCGCGAGATCCTGCGCTGCCCCTCCTGCGGCGGCACCCTGCGCGACGGGACAGCGCCCGACGGCACGCAGGAACTCCAGTGCTCCGCCTGCCCGTTGGCGTACCGGGTCGACGACGGCATCCCGGTGCTGCTCGTCGACGAGGCGCGCACGCGCACCGACGTCTGAACGAGCTGGAGAGGCCACGCGTGGCACTGGACGAGCACCTCCTCGACGACGCCGACGCCCTGGCGGCGGCCGACCCCTCGGGCAGCCTGCGGGCGCTCGCGAGCGCCGGCGCGCAGGTGCGCACGGCGCTGACCGCGACCCAGGAGGCGCAGATCACGCGGATCGTGCGCGACGGCCGCCCGCGCGCGGTCGTCGTCGCCAGCCTGGGCGGGTCGGCCGTCGTGGGCGAGGTCCTCACCATGCTCGCCGGCACCGCCTCGCCGGTGCCGTTCTCGGTGCGCCGCGGCCTGCCCCTGCCCGGATGGGTCGGCCCGCTCGACCTGGTCGTGGCCGTGTCGATGTCGGGGCGCGCGCCCGGGCCGGTGGGGCTCGCCGCCGAGGCGGCGCGGCGCGGGGCGCGCCTGCTCACGGTCGGGATGCCCGGCTCGCCGCTGGCCGAGGTGGCCGTGCAGACCGGCGGGGTGCACGTCCCCGTGCCACCACCCGCGACGCCGGCGGCCCGCGCCTCGCGGATGGCGTTGTGGGCGCTGCTCACGCCGGTGCTGGTGGCGGCCTACGAGCTCGGGCTCGTCGAGACCTCCGCCCCGCTGCTCAACCGCGTCGCCGAGCGGCTCGACACGCACGCGACCACGTACCGGCCGTCGTCGGACGCGTTCGTCAACCCGGCGAAGGCGCTGGCGCTCGAGCTGGCCGGCACGGTGCCCGTCGTCCTCGGCGACGGTGACATGACCGGCGTCGCGGCCACCCGCGCCGTGTCGATGCTCGCCCGCACCGCCCGGGTGCCGGCGATGCGCGGGGCGCTGCCGGACGACGCCGGCGACGTCGTGGCGACCTTCGGCGGCCCGTTCGCCTCCCGCCCCGGCGACGTGTTCAACGACCCCTTCCTCGACGACCCCACCGGCGCCCGGCTGCGACTGCTCTTCCTGCGGGACGCGGAGCCGACCGTCGACCGGCCCGACGGCTCCTGGCTCGAGACGTCCCGGACGGCCGACGCGGTGCGGCTGACCGCCGAGGAGGCCGGCGTCCGGGTCAGCGAGGCGACCGCGGACGACGGGCACCCGCTCGAGCGCCTCGCCGACCTGGTCGCGCTGACCGACTTCGCGGCGGTATACCTGGCGCTCGCCGGCGGGGTCGACCCGCTGACGTCGCCGCACGTCGCCGACCTGCGTGACCGGACCCGCTGACGTGTCGACCGAGGGCGGCACGCGGGCGATCGTCGCGGCGCTCGGGGCGAACCTCGGCATCGCCCTGACGAAGTTCGTGGCCTTCCTGCTGACGCAGTCGAGCTCGATGCTCGCCGAGTCGATCCACTCCGTGGCCGACTCCGGCAACCAGCTGCTGCTGCTGATCGGCGGCCGCCGGGCAGCGCGGGCGGCCGACGAGGAGCACCCGTTCGGCTACGGCCGGCAGCGCTACGTGTACGCGTTCCTGGTGTCGATCGTGCTCTTCAGCGTCGGCGGCCTCTTCGCGATCTACGAGGGCGTGCACAAGTGGCAGCACCCCGAGCCGATCGAGGGTCGCTGGTGGTGGGTGCCGCTCGTCGTGCTCCTGGTGGCGATCGGCCTCGAGGGCTACTCCTTCAGGACGGCCGTCGTCGAGTCGAACCGGACCCGCGGCTCGCGCTCGTGGGTCGAGTACGTCCGGACGGCGAAGGCCCCCGAGCTGCCCGTCGTCCTGCTGGAGGACTCGGCGGCGCTGCTCGGCCTGGTCTTCGCCCTGTTCGGCGTCTCGCTGACGCTCGTCACCGGGAACGGCCGCTGGGACGCCGCCGGCACCCTGCTCATCGGCCTGCTGCTGGTCGCCGTGGCGATCGTCCTGGGGCTGGAGATGAACTCGCTGATCATCGGTGAGGCCGCCAGCGCCGACTCGGTCGCCCGGATCCGCGAGGCGCTGGTCGGCGGCGCCGTCGAGTCGGTCATCCACATGCGGACGATGCACCTCGGCCCCGAGGAGCTGCTGGTGGCGGCCAAGATCGCCGTGCACGCCTCGGAGTCCGCCGCCGACGTGGCCGCGGCGATCGACGAGGCCGAGCGCCGGGTCCGCGCCGTCGAGCCGCTCGCCCACGTGATCTACCTCGAACCCGACATCCGCCGCCCCGCCCCCCAGAGCCGCGCCGTCGCTCAGGACTGACCACCCCCCCGGCCGGCTGCCCCCGACCCCCTTCCCCCACGATCATGCACGCTGCGGCGATCATGAATGGCGTCGGCAAGCACACACTCTGCGGTGATCATGCAATCCGCGTCGATCATGCAATCCGCGTCGATCATGTCGCGCGAACGTGCTCCGGCAGTTCGGAGGCCGCGTTAGCGCCAGGTCGCAGCCGCTTACCGATGGTGACGAACGAGCGTCACGCAGGCAGGACCCGGTCGAATGGCATGATCGCCGTGCATGATCACTGCAGCGGACTTGATCGATCCAGGTCACAGGACCAACATGATCGACGCGGATTGCATGATCGACGCGGATTGCATGATCAGCGAGAGAGTGGGGGAGGGGTTAGGGACGGGCGGGGAGGGAGGGAGGGGTTACTCGGTGCCGGTGGGGGAGTAGGGGCGGATCGTCACGGCGCGCACGCGGGGGGAGCCGTCGGGTGCGTAGGGGCCGCCGACCGCGAGGCGGACCGTGACCACGACGTCGCGGCGCACGCCGCGCAGACGCACGGACGTCTCCGACACGCCGTCCCCGCCGACGACGTCGGCCTCGTGCACTCCGCCGCTCCACGCCTGCGCCAGTCGCAGGCTGCGGGTCAGCGCGGCCTGGTCGACGTCGTCCGTGAGGGCCAGCAGCGTCGGCACCTGTGGCAGCGCACTGTTGATCACCCACTTCAGGCTCGTGATCGCGTACCGCAGGGTGTCCGACGGGTGCGGCACGACCTGCAGGTTCAGCGTCTGCACCCGCGGGGGCAGCTCCGGCGTGAGGCGGATCTCGACCCGCAGGCGGCCGCCCGGACCACGTAGCCACCAGGCGCGGTGGGCAGGCGTGGCCCGCTCGACCGGCGCACTGCGGTCGGGCGCCAGCGGCCCGAGCAGCTGGCGGGCCCGCTCGATCCGGGCTCGCCGCACCGGCAGCGGCTCGTCGAGGTCCACGTTCACCGCGAAGAGCCGCTCCGCGAGCGCGTCGTCCCAGCCTGCGAGCAACCGCTCGACGTCGGCGGCGGCTGCCTCGGTCGCCGGCCAGGGCTGGGCCGGCCGGGGGGCGGGCGAGCCCTCGAGCACGGTGTCGAGCAGTCGCTCGGACAGCACGTACGCCGGCGCGTAGGTGCCGTTGGCGAGCACGACGACCCCCAGGCCGGAGTCCGGGTGCCAGCGCATGTGCGAGCCGAAGCCCGGGTAGCCGCCGGAGTGCCCGACGAACGCCCCCCGCGGGTGCGCCTCGACGACGAGCCCGAACCCGTAGGCGGCCGAGCGCAGCACGGGAGGCTCGTCGAACGACGGCGTCGTCAGCCGCGCCAGGAAGGCCCGGTACGGCTGCTGCTGCTCCCGACGCGAGGCGCGTCGCAGCGGGTGCCCGCTGTCGGGGTCGTCACGCGGCGGGAAGGCGTCGGTGAACTCCCCGACCCACCGGGCGAGGTCGCGCACCGTGCTGAACAGCCCGCCCATGGGGGCGAACGCACCGTACGGGTCGAACGGCACCTCCTGCCAGCCCTGCCCGGTGCGGGCGTGCCCGCGCGCGAGGTGCTCCGCCGGCGCGTCACCCGCCTCGAAGCACGTCGAGGCCATCCCCAGCGGCACGAGCAACCGCTCGCGGACGACGTCCCGGTAGTCCTGCCCGGCCGCCGCCGCGACCACCCGGCCGAGCAGCGCGTACCCCAGGTTCGAGTACTCGAAGGCCACGCCCGGCGACCACGCGAAGCTCAGGCCACCCTCGAGCAGCCGGGCGAAGTCCTCGAGCGGCAGCCCCTGCTGCCGGTCGCCCCACGGGTCGTCGGTGGGGAAACCGGCGGCCATGGTCAGCAGCGTGCGCACCGTGATCGGCGGCGCGTCGGCGGTGGGGAGCTCGACCTTGGCCAGCTCGGGCACGTACCGGGCGGCCTCGTCGTCGAGCGCGAGCATCCCCTCGTCGCGCAGCAGCAGGAGGGCCGCGGCGGTGAAGCTCTTCGTCATCGACGCGATCCGGAACACGGTGTCGGGCCCGGGCACCTGCTGGTCGCCACCGGCGGGCAGCGCCGCGACCCCGCGACCGCCGGCGTGCAGCAGCCGGCCGTGCCGGACGATCCCGTAGGCGAGGCCGGGCTGGCCGCCCTCGGCGAAGAACACCTCGACCTGCCGCTCGACCCGGGCGAGGTCGAGGCCTGCGTCGGACACGGCGTGCATCCTCCCACGTCACCGCGTAACGGCACTGCGGCCATCCACAGCGCGCATCCACGGCTGCGATGATGAGGTGGTGCTGGACGGTCTGCTGTCGGCGCCGCCGGCCCTGGTGTACGTGCTCGTCGGCCTCCTCGTCTTCGGCGAGGCGGCCGTCTTCGTCGGTTTCGTCCTGCCCGGGGAGACCGCCGTGATGCTCGGCGGGGTGCTCGCCTCCCGGGGTGAGGTCGACCTGCCGGGGCTGATCGTGCTGGTCGTCGTCTGCGCGATCGTCGGCGACAGCGTGGGCTTCGAGGTCGGCCGGCACTTCGGCGACCGGGTGCTGCGCTGGCGCCCGCTGCGCCGGCACGAGGCCAGGCTCGACGGCGCCCGGGCGTTCCTGCGCGAGCGCGGCGGGGTCGCGGTCTTCCTCGGCCGCTGGACGGCGTTCCTGCGGGCCGTGATGCCCGGGCTGGCGGGCGTGAGCCGGATGCCCTACCGGCGCTTCCTGGTCTGGAACGCGATCGGCGGCATCGTCTGGGGCATCACCTTCTGCCTGGTCGGCTACCTGGCCGGCAACTCCTACGAGGTCGTCGCGCAGCGGATCGGCGTCGGGGGAGCGCTCGCCACCGCTGCCCTGGTGGTGGTGGCCCTGGTCGTCTGGCACCTGCGGCGGCGCCGGGCCGAGGCCGGGCGCGAGGCGGAGGCCGCGCGTGAGGTGTCAGCCGAGGGCGAGGCGGACGGCGTACCCCGCGACGAGCAGGTAGCCCGCGGCCCCGGTCGCCAGGCGTGACCACGGCGGCAGCCGCCGGCCGGCCAGCGCCGCGGCGCCCGCGAGCGTCAGCTGCCAGGCCCACGAGGCGACGAACGCGCCCAGGGCGAACGCCGCGCCGGCAGCCGGGCCCCGCACGACCGATCCGAGCCCGGCCGTCAGCACGACGAAGTACAGCGCCGTCATCGGATTGACCGCCGTCAGCGCGACGAACCGCCGCAGGACCCGGGCGTGCGGCACCGCGTCCGGCGGCGCGGACGCCGTCCGTGCCCCGCGGGCCAGCCCGGCGAGACCACGCGCGGCCACGGCGAGGAGCACCACGGCGCCGATCAGCTGGACGGCGCGCTCGCGCCCGGCGAGAGCGCCGGTGACGGCCGCACCGGCCGCGACGGCCAGCACCGCGTAGCCGCCGTCGACGATCGCCACGCCGGTGCCGGCGGCAGCTGCCGGTCGCCAGCCGCCGTTGATCCCCTCCTGCACGATCAGCACCCCGATCGCGCCCAGCGGGAGGGCGACGCCGAGGCCGGCGAGGGCCCCCGCGCCCAGCGGTGTCAGGAGGCCCGTGGTCACCCTGCGATGGTGGCGGCCGACCGCCCGCTGCGGTATCGGATTACGGCCAGGTCTCGTTAGACTGGGCACGTTCCGGCGTGGGTGATGCCGCAGGCCCAGAGGGGCCGCGCCGGATCGGCGCCGCGGCGATCCACGCCGCCGGTTTCGATCCGTGTCCCCACGAGAGGTTCCTCATGCCCGACTTCACCGACTTCAAGGTCGCCGACCTGGCCCTGGCCACTGCCGGCCGCCACGAGATCCGCCTCGCCCAGCACGAGATGCCCGGCCTCATGTCCCTGCGCGCCGAGTTCGGCGAGACCAAGCCGCTGACCGGCGCCCGCATCACCGGCTCGCTGCACATGACCGTGCAGACCGCCGTCCTCATCGAGACGCTCGTCGCCCTCGGCGCCGACGTCCGCTGGGCCAGCTGCAACATCTTCTCCACCCAGGACGCCGCGGCCGCCGCGGTCGCCGTCGGCCCCGAAGGCACCCTCGACGACCCGCGGGGCGTGCCCGTCTTCGCCTGGAAGGGCGAGACGCTGCAGGAGTACTGGTGGTGCACCGAGCAGGCGCTCGCGTGGCCCGAGGGCGGCCCGAACATGATCCTCGACGACGGTGGCGACGTCACGCTGCTCGTGCACAAGGGCGTCGAGTACGAGAAGGCCGGCGCCGTGCCGGCCGCCGCCGAGGGCGACACCGAGGAGTACGCGGTCATCCTCGACACGCTGCGCCGCAGCCTCGCCGCCGACCCGCAGCGCTGGACCCGGGCCGCCGCCGGCATCAAGGGCGTCACCGAGGAGACCACGACCGGCGTCCACCGGCTCTACGAGTTCGCCAAGGCCGGCACCCTGCTCTTCCCGGCGATCAACGTCAACGACTCGGTCACCAAGAGCAAGTTCGACAACAAGTACGGCACCCGGCACTCGCTCGTCGACGGCATCAACCGCGCCACGGACGTGCTCATCGGCGGCAAGGTCGCCGTGTCGCGCGGCTACGGCGACGTGGGCAAGGGCTGCGCCGAGTCGCTGCGCGGCCAGGGCGCCCGCGTGATCGTCACCGAGATCGACCCGATCTGCGCGCTGCAGGCCGCGATGGACGGCTACCAGGTCACCGACCCTCGACGACGTCCTCGAGACCGCCGACATCTTCGTCACGGCGACCGGCAACAAGGACATCATCACCGCCGCCGACATGGCCCGGATGAAGCACCAGGCGATCGTCGGCAACATCGGCCACTTCGACAACGAGATCGACATGGCCGGCCTCGCGAAGATCCCGGGCATCGTCAAGACCGAGATCAAGCCGCAGGTGCACGAGTGGCGGTTCCCCGACGGCCACTCGGTCATCGTGCTGTCCGAGGGCCGCCTGCTGAACCTGGGCAACGCCACCGGGCACCCGAGCTTCGTCATGTCGAACTCGTTCAGCAACCAGGTCATCGCCCAGATCGAGCTCTTCACCAAGACCGACGATACCTACGCCCGGCGAGGTCTACGTGCTGCCCAAGCACCTCGACGAGAAGGTCGCCCGCCTGCACCTCGACGCGCTCGGCGTCAAGCTCACCCAGCTGAGCAAGGACCAGGCCGAGTACATCGGCGTGCACGTCGAGGGCCCGTACAAGCCGGACCACTACCGGTACTGAGCGGGCGGGTACTGCAAGGGGCTGGTCCCCGAGGAGCCGGGTCGCGGTCGGCGAGAGGACCGCGGCCCGGCTCCGCTCGCCGAGCCGGGCGGCGCGCGCGTGCTCGAGCCGGGCGAGGCGCTCGTGGTCGCGCCGTCGCCGCTCGACGAGAACCGCCGCGAGGAACGCCTCGGGGTGCGTGCCCGGCGGGGGCGGCGGCGCCACGAACCGGGAGACCTGCGCGGCGAGGTCGCTGCCGAGCTGGTGGCGCGAGGCGGGGTGCAGGCCCGGCGCCCCCGCCAGGAAGCGCCGGGCGCCGACGGCCAGGCCGTCCGGCAGCCGGGCCATGTCGGCGCCGACCGCCCAGGTCGCGAGGTGCATCGGCATCCCGGGCAGCGGGACGGCGGCCGCGCCGCCCCGCTCGCGCAGCACGAAGGTGCCCGCGAGCAGGTCGCCGAGCCGCTTGCCGCGCACGTTCAGCAGCGACGTGATCAGCGCGATGCTGCCGAGGCTGAAGATGATCTCGATGACCGCCAGCAGGGCGCGCACGAGTGCGTGCCGCATCCGGATGGGGCCGCCGTCGTCGCGGACCACCCGCAGGCCTCCGGCGAGCTTCCCCAGCGAGCGGCCGCGGGTCAGGGTCTCGACCGTGACCGGGCAGCCCGACGAGCACTGCCACGATCGCCAGCACGCCGATCGCCTGGTCGGCGGCGGGGTCGAGGGCGGGCAGCACGTTGCCGAGGACCAGCAGCAGCACGATCCCGGTCGCGACCATGACGACGAGGTCCAGGAGCACCGCGAGGGCGCGGGTCGCGAACGACGCCGGCCGCAGGTCGAGCGCGACGGCCTCGCCCGTGACGATCTCCGCCGGGAGGTCGAGGCGGCCGGCCGGCGCCGGCGTGGGCGTGCTCACCGCGTCAGGGTACGGGGGCGGCCGGCCGGGCACGCGGCCGTAGCCTGACCCCGTGGACCTCGACGCCTTCGCCGCCGTGCACGCCGCGGAGTGGCAGCGGCTCGAGCAGCTGCTGCGCCGGCGCCGGCTCGGGGCCGCCGAGGCCGACGAGCTCGTCGAGCTGTACCAGCGCGCCGGCGACGCACCTGTCGGTGGTCCGGTCCGGCGCCGCGGACCCCGCGCTGGTGGCGCGGCTCTCCCGGCTCGTGGCGCACGCCCGCGCCGCCGTGACCGGCGGCTCGGAGCCGTGGAGCCGCGAGCTCGCCCGGTTCGTCACCGTCTCGTTCCCGGCGGCCGTCTACCGGGCGCGCTGGGCCGCGCTCGGCGCCTTCGCGTTCACCCTCGTGCGTGTCGGCCTGCGCCCTCGGTGGTGGATCGCGACGCGCCCGGCAGGTGCAGGCGGTCCTCGGCCGGCAGGTCGACGTCCAGCAGCTGGTGCAGCACGACTTCCGACTACTACCGCCAGTACGCGGCGGGCAGCTTCGCTGCGAAGGTGTGGACGAACAACGCCTGGGTCGCGGCCCAGTGCATCGCCTTCGGCGTGACCGGTGTGCTGGTGGTCTACGTGCTCTTCTCGAACGCCGTGAACATCGGCGGCCTCGGTGGCCTGATGGCGGCGAACGGGCGGCTGGACCTGTTCTTCGCGCTGATCCTGCCGCACGGCCTGCTCGAGCTGACGGCGGTCTTCGTGGCGGCCGGCGCCGGCCTGCGCCTCTTCTGGGCCTGGGTCGACCCGGGGCCGCTGCCTCGTGGGCAGGCGATGGCGCGCGAGGGCCGCTCCATGGTCACCGTCGCGCTCGGGCTCGTCGTCGTGCTGCTCGTCTCCGGCGTCCTCGAGGCCTTCGTCACCCCGTCCCCGCTGCCGACCTGGGCGCGCATCGGCATCGGGGCCCTGGTGTGGGGGGCGTTCGTCGGGTACGTCGCGATCTTCGGCCGCCGCGCGGCCTTGGCCGGAGAGACCGGCGACGTGCGGCCGGAGCTGGCCGGCGACACCCTCCCGGTAGCGGGCTGACCCCCCCATCTCTTTGCAGCTCTCGCTGACCCCCCACCTCTCGCTGATCATGCAAACCGGTCCGATCATGCAAACCGGTCCGATCATGCAAACCGGTCCGATCATGCAAACCGGTCCGATCATGCGGCGACCGCGACGGGTCCGGGTACGTCATGCCCCTACGCGAGTTCATGATCGGACCGAGATTGCATGATCAGCGCGCAGGGAGGAGGCGCGGCCGGGTAGAGGTGCCAGCGTGTCGGGGCGGACAGAGGGAGCGATAGGGGGCGGAGTCAGAGCCGGCCGGCGGCCTTCAGGGCGAGGTAGCGGTCGGCGAGCCGGGGCGGCAGGTCGTCGGGCGAGCCCTCGACGACGTCGGCGCCGAGGCGGCCCAGCTCCGCCGCGAGCGGCCGCCCGCTCCATGCACGGCGCGCTCCGCGGCGGCCGCGCCGTACACCGCGTAGGCGTCGCCGCGGCCGCGGGCCAGCGCCGCGACCGCGCGGGTCGGAGACCGACGCGACGACGACCTGGTGCCGGCGCGGCGAGCTGCGGGAGCACGGGCAGCAGGCCCTCCTCGAGCGGCGGCGGAGTCGAGCGTGGTCAGCAGCACCACGAGCGACCGCGCGGCGGCCGCGCGTCAGCACGGCGCCCACGATGCGCGGCCCAGTCGGCCTCGACGAGGTCGGCGTCCAGCGGGGCCATGCGTGCGACGAGCGCCGGCAGCAGCGCGGTGCGGCGGCGCGGCCTCGACCCGGCCCCGGACCCGGCGGTCCATGGCCAGCAGGTCGACGCGGTCGCCCGCCCGGGCGGCCAGCGCCGCGAGCAGGAGCGCGGCGTCCATCGCGGCGTCGAGCCGCGGGGCGTCGCCGACCGCGGGCCGCCGCCGTCCGCGCCGGTGTCGAGCACGAGGACGACGTGCCGGTCGCGCTCCGGCCGCCACGTGCGCACCACGAGCCGTCGGCGACTGCCGCCGCGCCGACGCGCGCCAGTCGATCGAGCGGACGTCGTCGCCGTCGACGTAGTCGCGCAGCGCGTCGAACTCGGTGCCCTGGCCGCGCACCCTGACGCTGGACCGCCCGTCGAGCTCGCGCAGCCGGGCGAGCTTGCCGGGCAGGTGCCGCGCGAGCGCGAAGGCGGGCAGCACCCGGACGGCGCCGGGCGCGGTCAGCGAGGCCTGCCGCGCGGCGAGCCCGAGCGGGCCGAGGCTGCGGACCGTCACCCGCTCGCGTGCGCCGGTCCCCGCGCCGGGTCGGCCGCAGCGTCGTGACGACCCGCCGCTGCTGCCCCGCCGGCAGGTCGACGCGGTGGCGCGGCTCGACGTCGCCGGCGGACGGCGGCCAGCCGTCCCGGACCAGCGCCGCGGACCCGGCGGCGACCGGTGTTGACCAGCACGAAGCCCACCCTGGCCGCCTCCCCGAGGCGCACCGCGGGCGCGGGCTCGCGCGTCACCCGAGCGCCCGCACGCGACCCCGCGGCGGCGAGGTCGACGAGCACGAGCAGCAGGACGAGCGCCGCCCAGCCCAGCAGCGTGCCCCAGCCCGGCGCGAGCGCCAGCGGCACGACGCCGAGGGCGGCGAGCAGCGACGGCCCGCCCGGTCAGTGCCATGGCTCCGGCTCCACCGCCTCAGCGGGGGACGGGGACGGTGGCGAGCACGGTCTCGAGCACCGCGTCGACGGTCACGCCCTCGAGCTCCGCCTCGGGCCGCAGCTGCACCCGGTGCCGCAGGGTCGGCCGGGCGAGCGCCTTGACGTCGTCGGGGGTGACGTAGTCGCGCCCGGAGAGCCAGGCCCAGGCGCGGCTCGTCGCCAGCAGCGCGGTGGCGCCGCGCGGCGACACCCCGAGCGCGACCGAGGGGGCCACCCGGGTCGCCCGGGCGACGTCGACCACGTAGCCCATCACGGCGGGGGAGACCGCCACCCGGCGGACGGCGGCGGTCGCGGCGGCGAGGTCCTCCGGGCCGGCCACCGGCCGCACCCCGGCGGCCGCGAGGTCGCGCGGGTCGAAGCCGGCGGCGTGCCGCCCGAGCACCTCGAGCTCGGCCTCCCGGGGCGGCAGCGGCATCCGCACCTTGAGCAGGAAGCGGTCGAGCTGGGCCTCGGGCAGCGGGTAGGTGCCCTCGTACTCGACCGGGTTCTGGGTCGCGGCCACCACGAAGGGCTCGGGCAGCATGCGTGGCAGGCCGTCGACGCTGACCTGGCGCTCCTCCATCGCCTCGAGCAGCGAGGCCTGCGTCTTGGGCGGCGTCCGGTTGATCTCGTCGGCGAGCAGCAGCTGGGTGAAGACCGGGCCCCTCGCGGAAGTCGAACTCCGCGGTGCGGGCGTCGTAGACCAGCGAGCCGGTGACGTCGCCGGGCATGAGGTCGGGCGTGAACTGGACCCGCTTGGTGTCGAGCCGCAGGGCGGCGGCGAGGGCGCGGACGAGCAGCGTCTTGGCGACGCCCGGCACGCCCTCGATGCAGCACGTGGCCGCGGCACAGCAGGGCGATGACCAGCCCGGTGACGGCCGCGTCCTGCCCGACGACGGCCTTGGCGACCTCCGTGCGGACGGCGCCGAGGGCGGCGCGGGCCACGTCCGCCGGGTCCACCGGTGCGGCGGACACGGGTTCGGCGGCGACCGGTTCGGCGGCGACCGGTTCGGCGGCGACGGGTTCGGCGGCGACGGGTTCGGCGGCGACCGGTTCGGCGGCGACGGGTTCGGCGGCGACGGGTTCGGCGGCGACCGGTTCGGCGACGGTTCGGCGGCGACGGTTCGGCGGCCGGTTCGGCGACCGGTTCGGCCGGTGCCTGGACGGTGACGTGGTCTTCGGTCATCGGTCGGCCCCCCTGGGCGTCGGAGCAGTGGTCGGAGCGGTGTTCGAAGAAGTCCCGGCGGCCGGCCCGGGGGGCCCGCCGGCGCGGCGTTCGAGGTCGTCGAGCGCGTCGGCCAGCGCGACCAGCCCCCGCTCGTCGGGCGGGGGCGGGCCGAGCAGCAGCGCCCGGACGGCGTCGAGGTCGGTGCCGGCGGCCTCGGCCGCCCGGACGACGACGGCGTCCGGGCCCGCCTCGGGGTCGACGGCGAGCCGGGCGGCGAGGCGGCGTGCGGCGGCGGTCCGCAGGGTGGCGGCCGCGCGGCCGGTCGCACGGGCGCGCCGGTACAGCCGGGCCCGGCCCTGCAGCGTCTCGGCGGAGCGCACGACCACGGGCAGGGGCTCGCGCACGAGGGGCCCGAGCCGGCGGGCGCGCCAGAGCAGCGCGAGCACGACGACGACGGCGAGCCAGCCCACCACCCAGCCGACGGCGGGCGGAGCCACGTCCCGCAGCGAGGCGGGCCCGGCGTCGCCGGCCCGCAGCGGGTCGGGGACGAGCCAGACCAGGTCGGCCGAGGCACCGAGCAGGCGCAGCGCGAGCGCGGCGTTGGCGTCCTGGTCGAGGTAGGCGTTGCGGAGCACGTCGGCCTGCCCGACCAGCACGGTGCCGTCGGGGAGCTCGACCAGTGAGCCCGTCCGCGGCCGATGCTCGCGGTCGGGGTAGCAGACGACGGCGTCCGGCCCCTCGGCCACGTAGACGGTCCCGCCGGCCCGGGCCGGCCCCACGGCGGCGGTCGAGGAGCACTCCGGTGGCACGGTGCGCGCCGCCTCGACGCCGTCGGCCCGTACGTCCGTGGCGCCGATGGCCTCGAGCGCGGTGGCGTCGGGCTCCACCAGCACCAGCCGCGTCGCCGAGCCGCGCAGGGACCGCAGGGCCTCGGGCGACAGCAGTTCGGTGTGCACGACGACGAGAGCGCCCCCGGCCCGGACGCGCCGGGCGGCCTGGGTCGCGTCGGCGACACGGGTGACACTCACCCCCTGCCGCGTCAGGATCCGCGCCACCGCGCGGCTGCCGCCGGGGGCACCGGAGTCGGGGTCGAGGTCGCCGCTGCTGGTGCCCGACGAGGCGACAGCGGCCACGGCCGCGGCCACGAGCACGGCCAGCGCGATCGCCACGGGGAAGACGGCGCGGCGCCGCCGCGACGGCGCCGGCGCACCCACGGTAGTGCCCGGCCCGGTGCCGGGAGCGGTGCTCGTCATGACGGCACCGGGGCCGTGGGCCGGGCGGCACGCACCTGCGCGTCGAGCGCCACCAGGGCCTCGTACCCGGACGCCGTCGGCTCGTGGCCGCCGTACCGGACGTCGCCGAACGACCGGGCGCCCTCGCGCCAGCGCCGGCCCGAGCGCGGGCAGGCGGGCACCGGCGGCTGCGGCGGCCTCGCCCGCGGTGCGACCGGGCTGCTCGGGCATCACGCCGCGCTCCTCGAGCTCGCGCACGACCGCCCTGAAGCGCTCGAGCACGGCCGTGCGCAGGTCACCCGAGGCCGCGGCGCGCTCCGCCGCGGCCCGATGCGCCGCCGCCGTCAGAGCCGTGGCGTCGAAGACCTCGCCGGCACCGGCACCCCGCCGGGCGGCGAACGGGCCGCCGGCGCGCCGCAGGGCCCAGACGACGAGCACGACCACGACGAGCAGGGCCACCACCTCGGTGAGGGCTGTCCCCGTGCCGTGCGGGAGCGGGATCTGCTCGAGCCGGTCGACGACCCAGCCGATGACGCGGCGGACCAGCCCCGGCCGCTCGTACCCAGGGCCGGCCAGCTCCTCCCGCGCCCAGGCCCGGGCCTGGGCCGGGTCGGGGAGCACGGGGACCTCGGCGATGCTCACGCCCGCGGGCCGGCCTCGGCGGCACTCTGCGCGAGCCGCACGTCGAGCCCCTCGCGGCGCATCCGGAGGTCGATGTACAGCAGCGCGGTCACGGCGGCGCTGAACGGGTAGAACACGGCGCCGGCCGCGATGGTGCCCACCCCGGTGATGAGCAGCTCCGCGAAGGTCACGGGCAGGCTGGAGTACTGCGAGGCCTGCCCCGCCGCGGGCAGACCGGCGAGCAGGCTGGTGGGGACCGAGATCACGACCTGGCCGATGTAGACGATGATCCCCGACAGCAGCAGGATCCCGAAGACCCGCCAGGCGCTGCCGTTGACGAGGCGCCACGAACGGCGCATGGCCGTCCGGATGCCGGCCTGCTCGAGCACGAGCGCCGGCGCCGCGAGGGTCCAGCGCACCCCGACGAGCACGGCCACGACGAGGCCGCCGACCGCGCCGGCGAGCAGCAGCACGGCTCCGAGATCGCCGGCACCCGCGGCCAGGGCCACCAGGCCCGGCACGAGCAGTGCCACGACGACAGCGACGAGCGCGAGCCCGATCAGCAGCGACAGGCCGATCGCGGCGAGCAGCCGCCGGCGCGAGCGCTGCCACATCTCGCCGGCGCTGATGCGGCGGCCGAGCACGGCCTCGGCGACGGGCACGACGAGCATCGCGTCGAGCGCGACCGTGGCCACGTAGGTCAGTACCAGCGGCACGATCCTGGCCTCGAGGAGCCCCGCCCCGGCGTCGAGAGCGTCCTGCAGGGAGGGGTTCGCCCCTTGCGAGAAGAGCGGGTTGCCGGCGAGCCCGTGCAGCACGAGCGCCTGGGGGACGAGCGACAGGACGGTGACGGCCGCGAGGACGGCCGCCGAGGTGCCGACCATCGTGCGGGCGTTGGCGCGCACGGCCTGGAACGCGCCGTCGAGGATCTCGCCGACGGTCAGGGGCCGCAGCGGCACGACGCCGACGGCCGGCCGGGACGGGGGCGCCCATCCCGGCGCGGGGCCGCCGCCGCCCCAGGCGGGCGGGGGGACGGCGCCCCAGCCGCCCCCGGCCGCGGCGGGCGGCTCGTCGCCGGGGGAGCGCCACTGCGGCACGCCCGGCCCGCCGGCAGGCGGCTGCGTCATCCGTCCCCGCCTTCCTCGCGCCCCGGTGGCGACACCCGCCCGCAGTCTTTCACGCTGGCCCCCGCACCGTTCGGTGCCGTAGCGATGTCACCATGTGGGCATGAAGGGACGTGTGCTGGTGGTCGACGACGACACCGCGCTGGCCGAGATGCTGGGCATCGTGCTGCGTGGGGAGGGTTTCGACACCTCGTTCTGCCCCGACGGCTCGCAGGCGCTGGAGGCCTTCCGGGCCAGCCGCCCCGACCTCGTGCTGCTCGACGTGATGCTGCCGGGGCGGGACGGGATCGAGGTCTGCCGGCAGATCCGGGCCGAGTCGGGCGTGCCGATCGTGATGCTCACGGCGAAGACCGACACCGTCGACGTGGTGCTCGGCCTCGAGTCCGGCGCCGACGACTACGTCGTCAAGCCGTTCAAGCCCAAGGAGCTCGTGGCCCGGGTGCGGGCCCGGCTGCGCCGGACCGACGACCCGGCGCCGGAGGTGCTCGAGATGGGTGACCTGTCGATCGACGTGGCCGGGCACGCCGTCCGCCGCGACGGGCAGGTCATCGCGCTCACCCCGCTGGAGTTCGACCTGCTCGTCGCCCTGGCCCGCAAGCCCTGGCAGGTCTTCACCCGCGAGGTCCTGCTCGAACAGGTGTGGGGTTACCGGCACGCGGCGGACACCCGGCTCGTTAACGTGCACGTGCAGCGTCTGCGGTCCAAGGTCGAACGCGACCCCGAGCGCCCCGAGATCGTGGTGACCGTCCGCGGCGTCGGCTACAAGGCCGGGCCCGCCTAGTGACTCCACGGAGCCCGTGGTGACGACCCTCGCCCACCGGGCCCGGCCGTTGGCGAGCCGGGTGGTGCCGCGCGCTCTCCGGGCGCCCGTGCGCCTCGTCGTCGGCGGTGTGCTCGGGCGCTGGCGGCGGTCCGTGCAGTTGCGGGTCGTGTCGGCGACCGTGGTGCTGGGCATCCTCGTCGTGCTCTTCGTCGGCCAGTCGCTGCTGTCGCGGATCAGCGACGACATCGTGTCCTCGCGGCAGAAGGCCGTCGTCGCGCAGTCCAAGCAGGACTTCGCGACGACCGAGACCTACTACCTCAGCCTGCCGACCGCGAGCCGCAGCGACCTCGACAGCAAGATCCAGGACACCGTCGAGACCCTCGCCGGCCCGGCCGACCAGCCGACCCGGTACGTGATCCTGGAGCGCGCGCTGAACTCGCCCGGGGGAGCGATCGTCGACCGCAGCAGCCCGGGCTTCGCACCGGCGTCGATCCCCGGCGACCTGCGCCGGTCGGTCGTCGCGCACCCCCAGGAGCAGCAGTCGAAGGTCTTCACCGCCACCCTCGACGGCCGCACGGTGCGCGCCATCGCCGTCGGCGGGCTGCTCGACCTCGGGCTGTCCAGCGGCCGGTACGAGCTGTACTTCGTCTACAGCCTGGACCGGGAGGTGCAGATCGTCGACGTCGTCCGGCGCACCTTCATCTTCGGCGGCGTAGCGCTGATCCTGCTGATCGGCGCGGTCGCCTGGGTCGTCACGAGGGGAGTCGTTGCCCCGGTCCGGCAGGCGGCGCGCATCGCCGAGCAGCTCGCCTCCGGCCGCCTCGACCGGCGGATGAGGGTGCGCGGCGAGGACGAGCTCGCGCGCCTCGGCCGGGCCTTCAACGAGATGGCCGCCAGCCTGGAGCGGCAGATCCACCAGCTCGAGGAGCTGTCGCGGGTGCAGCGGAGGTTCGTCTCGGACGTGTCGCACGAGCTGCGGACCCCGCTCACCACGCTGCGGATGGCCGGTGAGGTCATGTACGAGTCGCGGCACAGCTTCGAGCCCGCCCTGGGCCGCAGCGCCGAGCTCCTGCAGGCACAGCTCGACCGGTTCGAGGCCCTGCTGGCCGACCTGCTCGAGGTGAGCCGCTTCGACGCGGGCGCGGCCGTCCTCGACACCGAGGCGGTGGACCTGCGCGAGATCGTCGACCGGGTGGTGGAGGACCTGCAGCCCCTGGCCGAGCGCCAGGAGACCCGGGTGGACGTCGTCGGCGGCTGGGCGAACGCCGTCGCCGAGGTCGACCCGCGGCGGGTCGAGCGGATCGTGCGCAACCTCCTCGGCAACGCCCTCGAGCACTCGGAGTCGCGGCCCGTCGTCGTCCGGCTGGCCGGTGACGACGACGCCGTCGCGATCGGCGTCCGGGACCACGGCGTCGGCCTGCGCCCGTCCGACCTGGGCATGGTGTTCAACCGCTTCTGGCGCGCCGACCCCGCCCGCGCCCGCGCCACCGGCGGCACCGGCCTCGGCCTCGCCATCGCCCTGGAGGACGCGCACCTGCACGGCGGCTGGCTGCAGGTCTGGGGCGAGCCGGGCGAGGGCGCGAACTTCCGGCTCACGCTGCCGCGCCGGGCCGGCGGCCAGCTGACCGGCTCGCCCCTCCCGCTGGTGCCGGAGGACGCCGCCCGCGGCGAGGGAGCCGTCGCCGTGGCGGCCACCAGCGACGGCACGGCGGTCGTGGCCGCCGTCGCCGACGTGCTCGGGCGTCACCCCGGTGGTGACGAGGCGGCCGTCGAGGCCGCGGCGATGGAGGCACAGGCGTGACGGGGGACGGGCCTGCCGGGGTGCGGCATGCGCGAGGCCGCGGGACGGACGGGACGAAGCGTGTCCTCCCGCCCGGGGGTGCACCCTGGCTTGCCGTTCTCGGCGCCCTCCTCACGGCCGTGCTGGCGGGGTGCGCCGGCGTCCCGCAGGAGGGGCCCGTCACCCCCGCGGGCCCGCTCGCGGCGCGGTCGCCCCAGATCCTCTTCGGTGCCCCGCCGCAGCACGAGGAGTCACCCGAGGCCGTCGTCCGCGGGTTCCTGCAGGCGGGGGCGGACTTCGGCAAGGACCATCAGGTGGCTCGCGAGTACCTGGTCCCCGACAGCGAGTGGCGCCCGGAGGCACCGGTCCTCGTCGTGGCGGACGACTCGATCTCCGTCCAGGAGGAGGCGACCAGTGGCGCGCCGGTCACGCCCCCGGCCCCGGCGTCGTCGCCCACCCCGGGGGCGGGCCGCTCCGCGCCCTCCGGCGGCTCCAGCCGGCTCGAGGACGGCACCACGACACGGGTGCGGATCACCGCCACGGTCCTGGCCCGGGTCGACCTCGGCGGGGTCTACACCTCGGTCACCGGGGAGGGCGCGAAGAAGGTCGTCACCCTGGGGCTCGTCGCCCGCCACGGGGACTGGCGCATCACCGACCCGCCGGACGGGCTCATGCTGACCACGGCCGTGTTCCGGAACGGGTTCCGGTCGGCCCCCCTGTACTTCCCCGACGCCGGCGGCACCGCGCTCGTGCCCGACCTGCGCTGGTTCCCCGTGCTCGCCGAGCCGTCCGCGACGGCCGCTCTCGTCATCGCGGCGTTGTTGGGGGGGCCCGTGGAATGGCTGCGGAACGCGGTCACGACCGGGGCCGCGCCGGGGACCTCGATGACTGCTCTCGCGCCGGTCCGGATCGAGGGCTCGACCATGCGGGTCGACCTGTCCCGGTCCGCCCGGAACGCCACCCCGCCGCAGCGGGTCCTCCTGCACGCGCAGCTCCTGGCCACGGTGAAGGCGCTGGACGGGCTCGGCCTGCCGCCGATCGACGACGTCGTCATCACCCAGGACCAAGCGCGGTACGACGTCCCGCCGGGGTCGGCACCCGGCGTGCAGACCGAGTCGGCCAGCGACCGCGCGGAGCGGCTGGACCGGTTCGAGACCTCGCTCGCCCAGCCCCCGCTGTGCCTCAACAACGACCACGTCGGGCAGCTCCTCGCCGGCACGGTCTGCACCACCCGGCCGCTCCTCGACGCGCTGTCGCAGCCGGGCATCCGGCTGCCCGCCACCGACGCCGGCGGCACGGTCTTCGCCGTGCTCGCGGCCAAGGGCACCCAGGTGCTCGCCGCGGGCGTCGGCAAGCCCGCCGTCGTCGTCGTCCGCGGCACGGACCTCACGGCACCGAGCGTGGACGCGGCGGGGTGGATCTGGTCGGTGCCCTCGCTCCCGAAGGCCTCGTTCACGGTCGGCGGCCTGAACCGCGGCCCCGCCCGGGTCGATGCGTCGTGGCTCGCGGGCGCCCGGGTGCTCTCGCTGCGGATCAGCCCCGAGGGTGCGCGCGCCCTGGTCGTCCTGCGCCGCGGGAACCGCACCCAGGTCGTCGTCGCCGGGGTCCGGCGCGACGCGACCGGCCGGCCGCAGGGGCTGGAGCCGGGCGCCCTGGATCTCATGCCCGACGCCGTCTCGGTCGTCGACGCCGGCTGGAAGGACGCCCAGCAGGTCGTCGTGCTGGCGGCGACCGCGGCGGTGCCGGCGCACATCTTCGCGTGGCAGGTCAGCGTGGGCGGGGCCACCACCCTCGCCGTCGCCGACCCGGTGCCCCCGGACGCCGTCGGCCTCGCGGTGGGCGTCGACCTCGTCGACCTCTTCGTCAGGACCAGGAGCGGCAAGTCCTACGCGCGATGGTTCGGCGGGTGGCGCGTGATCGACAACCTGCACGATCCGACGTTGCCGGGCTGACGCCCGCGCGGCGCACGAGTCGTCCACAGGCGGCCCGCGTCGCCGCGTCGTCCACAGCCGACGCCGCGCCGGGTGAGGGACGGCCGCCCGCGGGCTCACGGTGGGGCGATGCGAGATCCGTTCGCCGCCCGGGCTCCCGCTCGCGTCCCCGCTCACCCGGCCGCCCGGGCGCCGTTGCGGGCCGTGCGCTCGGGCGCGGAGGCGCTGCTCGGCCTCGTCGTCCCGGTGGACTGCGCGGGCTGCTCGGCCGCGGACGCCGCGCTCTGCCCCGCCTGCCGCTCCCGCCTCCGCGTCCCGCCGGTGGCGGTCGCGGTCGCCGTCCCGGCCCCCGTCTGGGCCTGCGCGCGCTACGAGGGCCCGGTCGCCCGGTGCGTCGTCGCCTGGAAGGACCGCGGCCGGCTCGATCTCACCCGCCCGCTCGGCGGTGCCCTCGCGGCGTCGGTCGCGGCCCTGCTCGCCGCGTGCGGCGGGGCGCCGCCCGGGGCCGTCGTGCTGCTCGTGCCGGTGCCCTCGTCGGCCGCCGCGCTGCGCGCCCGCGGCACCGACGTCGCCGCCGCGCTCGCCCGCGCCGCCCGCCGCGAGCTCGCCCGCGCAGGCGTGCCCGCCGAGGTGGCGCGCATGCTCCGGCAGCGCCGCCGGGTGGCCGACCAGGCTGGCCTCGGCGCGGCCGCGCGCCGCGCCAACGTCACCGGTGCGTTCGCCCTGCGGCCCGGCGCCAGACCCGCGGGACGCCTCGTCGTCGTGGTCGACGACGTCGTGACGACGGGCGCGAGCGCGGCCGAGGCGTGCGCGGTGCTGCGCGCGGGAGGCGCCCGCGTGGCCGGCGTCGCGGCGGTGGCCTGGACCCCCCGACGGGGGCCGAACGTCCGCAGACGCGAGGACCGGTCCTGCACTAGCGTGGAGAGGACCACCCGAGCAGTGAGGAATGGGAGGTCCAGCAGTGGAGATCGTGGTCAGTGGCCGTCACACCGAGGTTCCCGAGCGGTTCCGGCGTCTCGCCGAGGAGAAACTGCTCAAGGTCGGGCAGCTCGCCCCCAAGGCGCACCGGACCGACGTCGAGCTGTCCCACGAGCGAAACCCGCGGCAGTCGCAGAAGTGCGAGAAGGTCGAGATCACCGTCCGCGGCAAGGGCCCGGTGATCCGCGCGGAGGCCAGCGCGGAGGACCCGGCGGCCGCCCTCGACCTCGCGTTCGCCAAGCTGCTGGAGCGGCTCCGGCGCGACGGCGACCGGCGCAAGGTCCACCACGGTCGCCAGACGCCACCCTCGCTGCGCGCCGGCGACACCGCCCCGCGCAACGGTGCGCTGAACGGGGCCCTGAACGGGGCCGCCGCGGACGGCGCCGAGTTCGACGCGGCGGAGCTCGACGGTGACGGCGCCGAGCTCGACGGCGCGAGCCCGGTCGTCATCCGCACCAAGGACCACGACGCCGAGCCGATGGCGCTCGACCAGGCCCTGTACGAGATGGAGCTCGTGGGCCACGACTTCTACCTCTTCGTCGACGCCGAGACCATGCGCCCGAGCGTGGTGTACCGGCGCCGCGGGTGGAGCTACGGCGTCATCCGGCTCAAGGTCGGCTGAGCCCGGGCCCAGGAGCAGTGCCCGTCGAACGCCTCAGCGCTGCCCAGGCCCGCCGCGTCGCGCTCGCGGCCCAGGGTTTCGCCGTGCCCCGCCCCGCCGGGCCTGTCGGCGTGCGACAGCTGCAGGGGCTCGTGGACCGCGTCGCGGTCCTGCAGATCGACTCGGTCAACGTCTTCTGCCGCAGCCACTACCTGCCCGCCTTCAGCCGGCTGGGCCCCTACGACAGGGCCCTGCTCGACCGCGTGGCCGCCAGGCCACCGCGCCGCCTCGTCGAGTACTGGGCGCACGAGGCGTCGTTCGTGGCGCCGTCCACGCACCGGCTGCTGCGCTTCCGGATGGCCCGGGCCCGCGACGAGGCCTGGGGCGGCATGCTCCGCGCGGCGAGCGACGCGGCCCTGCTCGGCGACGTCCGGGCCGTGGTGGCGGCGCAGGGCCCGCTGACCGCGCTCGACATCGAGCGCCGGCTCGAGGCCGCGGCCCCGCGCGAACGCAGCGGCTGGGGCTGGAACTGGTCGCGCACCAAGCGCGCCGTCGAGTTCCTGTTCTGGGCGGGTGAGATCTCGAGCGCCGGCCGGACGCCCCAGTTCGAGCGCCGCTACGACCTCACGGCGCGGGTGCTCCCGGCCGAGGTGGCCTCGGCGCCCGACCCCGACCCGGCGGACGCCGTCCGCGAGCTCGTGCGGCGGGCGGCGGCCGCCTGCGGTGTCGCCACCGAGCGGGCCCTGCGCGACTACTTCAGGCTGCGCCCGCAGCAGTCCAAGCCCGCGGTGGCCGAGCTCGTCGAGGCCGGCGAGCTCGTCCCGGTCACGGTCGACGGCTGGCGCCGGCCCGCCTACCTGCACCCGGCGGCCCGGCTCCCGCGGTGGGTGCGGGCCCGCGCCCTGCTCAGCCCGTTCGACTCCCTCGTGTGGGAGCGCGAGCGCACCGAGGAGATCTTCGGCTTCCGCTACCGGCTCGAGATCTACACACCGGCCGAGCAGCGCGTGCACGGCTACTACGTGTTGCCGTTCCTGCTGGGCGACGAGCTCCTCGCCCGTGTCGACCTCAAGTCCGACCGTGCGGCGGGTGGCGGCGGGCTGCTGCGGGTGCGAGCCGCCTGGGCGGAGCCACGGGTCGGGCCCGGCACCCCCCGCCACCATGAGGTGGCCGCCGAGCTCGCGGCCGAGCTGGCGCTCACGGCGGACTGGCTCGGCCTCGACGCGGTCGCCGTCGAGCCGCGTGGCGACCTGGCCCCGGCCCTGCACGCGGTGACCCGCGCCGCCTGACCAGGGCTGCCTGACCAGGGGTGCCGCCCGGCTCAGACGGCGGGCAGCTCGTCGGCGAGGAGGTCGAAGCGGACCAGGTCGTCGACGCTGCCGTCGCCGAGCAGCTCCGCCCCCCGGTCGACACCGGTCCGCCGGAAGCCGGCGCGCTCGGCCACCCGCTGCGAGGCGGTGTTCCCGGCGGCCGCCCGCAGGACCATGCGGGCCCGGCCGAGACCCCCGACGTCCTGCGGGAGCAGGGTGTGCCGAGCCGCCAGCCGCAGCGCGACGGTCATCGCACCCCGGCCGCGTTCGGCCGGATGCGTCCAGTAGCCGACCTCGAGCGTGCGCGTCGACGGCGCCGTGCCGAAGACGGCGATCTCGCCGAGAAGCCGATCGTCGTCGGCCGCCGCGACGGCCCACTGCAGCGCGCGGCCCTCGGCGGCCTGCTCCGCCTGGTGCTCGAGGTGCGCCCGGGCGTCGTCCGGGGTGTAGGGGTCGGGCAGCCGGGACAGCCAGTGGCGGGTCACCGGGTCGGCGCAGGCCTGCACGATGCGCGGGACGTCGGTGGCGCGGTAGGGGCGCAGGCGGACGGGGCCGGCCTCGAGGACGGGCGCGCGCAGCCACGTCGTCGCGGGCGCCAGCGGTTCGCCGCGCAGCAGGGAACCCACCCACGCGTCGCACCGCTCGCTACGCACGACGAGCCGGCTGCGCAGCGTGCCCTCCACCCTGAAGCCGACCCGCCAGGCCGCCCGCCGGCTCGGCCAGTTGCCGGCCAGCGCCGCCCAGTGCACGACCTCGAGGCCCAGGACGTCGAAGCCCCAGGGCAGCATCAGCCGCAGCGCGCGGTCGATCAGCCCGTGGCCGCGCGCCCAGGGCCCGAGGCCGTAGCCGACCGAGGCGCCGCCCTCGCCGTCCGGCCGCAGGTCGACCGTGCCGCAGAACCGGCCCCCGGCCTCGACCGCCAGGGCCAGGTAGCGCCCCTGCACCCACTCGGCCGCCCGGCTGCGGACCCACTCGCGCGCGTGCCGGCGCTCGTACGGCACGGGCACCGTCGTCCAGCGGATGCTCTCGGGATCGTTGCACTGCGCCACCGTGGCGTCGACGTCGTCCTCGCGGTGCGCGCGGAGCGTGACGACGCCGTCGGTGAGCGTCGGCGCGTACGGCGGCAGGTGCATGGGCTCACCCTTTCGGACCTGGATGGCGGCGGCACGTCGGCCGCGGCCGGGGGGCCGCGGGAGTGTCTACCATGGCCTGACGGGCACCTTCGGTCGCCCTGATTCGTCGTGCCCGACGTGCGGCGTGATGTGCGCCGCGGGTCACGAGGGTGAGTGCTGGGAGACGTCGCTGTGGTGAAGATCGTCGAAAAGCTTCTGCGCGCGGGCGAGGGCCGCACCCTCAAGCGGCTCGAGGGGCTGGCGGCGCAGGCCAACGCACTCGAGGAGGACTTCGTCCGGCTCACGGACGCCGAGCTGCGCGAGGAGACCGCGAAGTTCCGGGCCCGCCTCGCCGAGGGCGAGACGCTCGACGACCTGCTGCCGGAGGCGTTCGCCACCGTCCGCGAGGCCGCCAAGCGCACGCTGGGGCAGCGGCACTTCGACGTCCAGATGGTCGGCGGCGCGGCCCTGCACCAGGGCAACATCGCCGAGATGAAGACCGGCGAGGGCAAGACCCTCGTCGCGACGGCTCCGGCCTACCTCAACGCGCTCGCCGGCAAGGGCGTGCACGTCGTCACGGTGAACGACTACCTCGCGTCGTACCAGTCCGAGCTGATGGGCCGGGTCTACCGGTTCCTCGGGCTGACGGTCGGCTGCATCATGTCGCAGATGACGCCGGACGAGCGGCGGGTGCAGTACGCGGCCGACATCACCTACGGCACCAACAACGAGTTCGGCTTCGACTACCTGCGCGACAACATGGCGTGGACGGTCGACGACATGGTCCAGCGCGGCCACTTCTACGCCATCGTCGACGAGGTCGACTCGATCCTCATCGACGAGGCCCGGACGCCTCTGATCATCTCGGGCCCGTCCGATCAGCCGACGAAGTGGTACACCGAGTTCGCGCGCATGGCCGAGCGGCTCAAGCGCGACGTCGACTACGAGGTCGACGAGAAGAAGCGCACGGTCGGCATCCTCGAGTCGGGCATCGAGCGGGTCGAGGACTACCTCGGGATCGAGAACCTCTACGAGAGCGTGAACACCCCGCTCGTGGGATTCCTCAACAACGCGGTGAAGGCCAAGGAGCTCTTCAAGCTCGACAAGGACTACGTCGTCATGGACGGCGAGGTCCTCATCGTCGACGAGCACACCGGCCGCCTGCTGCAGGGGCGCCGCTACAACGAGGGCATGCACCAGGCCATCGAGGCCAAGGAGGGCGTGCAGATCCAGAGCGAGAACCAGACCCTCGCGACGATCACCCTGCAGAACTACTTCCGCATGTACGGCAAGCTCTCCGGCATGACCGGCACGGCGCAGACCGAGGCCGCCGAGTTCATGTCGATCTACAAGCTGGGGGTCGTGTCGATCCCGACGAACCGCCCGATGGTGCGCGCCGACCAGCAGGACCTCATCTACAAGCACGAGGTCGCCAAGTTCGACGCCGTCGTCGACGACATCGCCGAGCGGCACGAGCACGGGCAGCCGGTGCTCGTGGGCACGACGAGCGTCGAGAAGAGCGAGTACCTGGCCGAGCAGCTGCGCGAGCGGGGCATCAGGCACGAGGTGCTCAACGCCAAGCAGCACGCGCGAGAGGCGTCGATCGTCGCGCAGGCGGGCCGCAAGGGCGCCGTCACGGTGGCCACCAACATGGCCGGCCGCGGCACCGACATCATGCTCGGCGGGAACGCCGAGTTCATGGCGGTCGCCGAGCTGCAGCGCCGGGGCCTCGACCCGGTCGAGACGCCGGAGGAGTACGAGAGCGCGTGGCCCGACGTGCTGAAGAAGATGCAGGAGACGGTGGCCGCCGAGCACGACGAGGTCATCGAGCTGGGCGGTCTGTACGTGCTGGGCACCGAGCGGCACGAGTCCCGCCGCATCGACAACCAGCTGCGCGGGCGGTCGGGCCGTCAGGGCGACCCCGGCGAGAGCCGGTTCTACCTGTCCCTCACCGACGACCTCATGCGGCTGTTCAACTCCGGCATGGTCGAGACGTTCCTCAACGCGGCCAAGATCCCGGACGACGTGCCGATCGAGGCCAAGATGGTCACGCGGGCGATCGCGAGCGCGCAGAGCCAGATCGAGGGCCGCAACTTCGAGATCCGCAAGAACGTCCTCAAGTACGACGACGTGCTCAACCGGCAGCGCGAGGTCATCTACGCCGAGCGGCGCCAGGTGCTCGAGGGCGCCGACCTGCACGAGCAGATCCGGCACTTCCTCGACGACGTCGTGCGTGCCTACGTGGTCCAGGCGACCGCCGGGGGCTATGCCGACGACTGGGACCTCGACCAGCTGTGGACGGCCCTGCGCACCCTGTACCCGGTCGGGATCAGCGTCGAGGAGGTCCTCGAGGAGGCCGGCGGCAGGAGCGGCCTCTCCCAGGAGATGCTCGTCGCCGAGCTCACCGAGCGACGCGCAGCTGGCCTACGACCGCCGCGAGGAGACCCTCGGGCGACGAGGTCTCGCGAGCTCGAGCGGCGGGTCGTGCTCTCGGTGCTCGACCGCAAGTGGCGCGAGCACCTGTACGAGATGGACTACCTGCAGGAGGGCATCGGCCTGCGGGCCATGGCGCAGCGCGACCCGCTCGTGGAGTACCAGCGCGAGGGCTACCTGCTCTTCCAGGCGATGACCGAGGCCATCAAGGAGGAGTCGGTCGGCTACCTGTTCAACCTCGAGGTCGAGGTCGAGGCCCCGCCGCAGGAGGAGCAGGCCCAGGGCGAGGGCGCGTCGGTGCTCGTCGCCAAGGGGTTGGTGCAGCCGCAGCGGCCCGCGCGCCTGCAGTACTCGGCGCCGACCGTCGACGGCGAGGGCGGCGTCGAGACGCGCTCCGAGGGCGAGGGCGGGCGCGCTGCTGCTCCCGCGCCGGCCGGCGCCGAGGGCGGCAGCAACCGCGCCGCCCGCCGCGCCCGCCGCGGCGGCAAGCGGGGCTGAGGGGCAGCGGGCGCTCAGCCGAGCTCGAGGGCCGTGACCCGCCAGCGGCTCGTCGTGCCCTCCATCCGGAAGGCCAGGGCGCGATGCCGGACGCCGTCCGTCACCACGGCCGCCACCTCCGCGACACCCCGCGCCGGCTGGGTCACGTGCACCGACCTGACGGTGCTCCGGGCCGGCCGGGCGCCGGCCCGGCGGGCGAGCGCGTGCCGGCGGCGCAGCGCCACCTGCACGTCGGGGGAGGTCCACCGCACGAGCTGGGCCGGCGTTCGCAGCCCGGCCACGACCTCGAGCGCCGCCTGGGTGAAGTGCAAGGCCCAGGCGTGGACGCCGGGCCGCCCGCCCGGCACCTCGACGGCCAGGGCGGGCGACGGCCCCGGGAACGGCACGGGGAAGACGAGCACCGCCTGCTGCGGCGACGGCCTCACCACGCCGTCACGCTCGTCGTCGCCCTCGACCACGACGCGGCTCGCGGCCCTCGGCTCGACCACCGGCACGGGGCGGAGGCGCGGCAGAGCCGCCGGCGGCACGGTCAGCGGGGCCGTCACAGCCCTGCTCCTTCAGCGGACGTTGCTCTCATCGTGACCCCCCAGGTCTCGTTTGATGCTCTTTGATTCTCGACAGGGGAGCTGAACTACGACCTGGAGCGCCTGTCCAGGGGGGTGGGGTGGGCCTGTGGACGACGCTAACTCTCGGCGGTCGGTGCCCCGCGCCGACGGCTCGTCTTCTCCCGCGATTCCGCGTACTTGCGCTGGATGTAGGCCTCCAGCTCGGACGCCTCGACCCGCCACTGCCCGCGGCCGCCGACCTGGATGGCCGGCAGTTCGCCCGAGGTCACGAGCGCCCGGGCCTGGATCATCGAGACGTTCAGCTGTTCGGCGATGTCGGTCAGCAGGAGGAAGCGAGGTGGCATACGGGGAGTTTGGCACGTGACGCGGTAGCTGGGCAGCGTTGACGACCGGTGTCGCTCGCTTGCTGACGGATCCCGGCCGCCTGCTGTCGGCTCCGCCTCCTACCCTGTCCTCGTGACCGCCGCCCCCGCTCGACCGCCCACGCCTGCGCGGCCTCGTCGTCGACTGGGGCGGGGTGCTCACCGCCTCCCTCGACGAGGCCATGAGCCACTGGGCCCGCACCGACGCCGTGGACTTCGAGCACTTCAGGGCCGTGATGCGCGGGTGGGTGGGCCGCCGCGATCCGGCCGCGGCCGGCCCCGAGACCCCCCCGCCCGGTCCGCACAGGCCCTCGCCCGGCGACCGGGCCGTCGCCGACCTCGAGCAGGCCGCGGACGCCGGCCCCGCCGGCTCCTCGCCCGTGCACCGGCTCGAGCGCGGTGAGCTCAGCACCGGTGACTTCGAGCGGGCGCTCGCCGCCGAGCTGGCCCGGCACGGCTCCCCGGTCGAGCCGAGCGGGCTGCTCGGGCGCATGCTGGGCGGCCTCGCCACCCTGGACGACGACATGCTGGGGCTGGTGCGCCGGGCGCGCGCGAGCGGCGTGCGCACCGCGCTGCTGTCGAACTCGTGGGGTGATCACTACCCCGAGGAGCTGTGGGAAGGCCTCTTCGACGCCGTCGTCATCTCCGGCCGGGTGGGCATGCGCAAGCCCGACGAGCGGATCTTCCGGCATGCCGCCGGCCTGCTCCACCTCGACCCCGCCGAGTGCGTGATGGTCGACGACCTGCCGCACAACGTCGCCGGGGCGGTGGCCGCCGGCATGGTGGGGATCCTGCACACGAGCTACGCCACCACCCGCCAGGAGCTCGAGGTCCTGTTCGACCTCCCGCCGGAGCCGGTCAGCCCCAGAACAGCAGGAACAACCCCAGGCACGTCAGCGCGACCATGAGCACCAGCAGCGGGATCTGACCGACCACCGCCGTCCGCCGCGGGAACAGCCGCACGGCCCGGTCGTGCGCGACCACCACGCCGAGCACGTGCCCGACGACGATCGCGAGCACCTGGGCGTTCGCCACGATCGTGGCCGTCGCGAGCGCGTACGACGGCTGCAGGTGGGCCGTCCCCAGCCAGTTCGCGCCGGTGCCCAACGGGTCCGAGAGCCGGATCACCGCGTTCTGCGCCTCCACGACGAAGAACGAGTAGTAGTGCGCGACGACGTACCCGAGGGCGACCGGCACCAGCGACGGCGCGAAGGCGCCGGCGGCCGCCCGCAGCCCGAGACCGCCGAGCCGGCCCGCCGCGCCGGCACAGACGACGAACACGCCGGCGATCGTCAGCACGGTCGCGAGCAGCCCGAGCGTGCCGATCACCTGCCGCGGAACGGTCTGCGACTGGGCGAACGAGCGCCAGGCGGTCGAGCCGGACAGGCCGTCGTAGGCGGTCGACCCGAGCATCACCGCGACCGTCGCGACCAGGCCCGGGGAGGCCTGTACCCCGGCGAGCCCGGACAGCGGCGCTCGCAGCACGAGGGTTCCGTCCGAGCGGCGGCCCAGCGGCGCGATCCTCCCGTAGAGCCCCGACCACGCCTCGAAGGCGTCGCCGCGGTCGAACCAGTGGCTGCCGTAGACGAACGCGGCCAGCAGCTGGACGGCGACGTAGACGGCGATCGCCAGGCGCAGGGTGGACAGCGCGGCCGGGTCGGTCGACACCAGCTCGAGCCAGGCGAACGCGAACAGGCCCACCGCGGCGGGCCACCAGCCGAGACCGGCCGGCAGCGGGCGGACGCCGTCCCGGGGGTCGAGCCCCATGGCCCGGTTCAGCAGGGCGTGAACGGTCCGCACCGGGTTGACCTGCCGCCAGACCGGGCCGAACAGCACCGAGGCGGGCACCAGCCCGACCCAGACGAGGACGTACACGACGTACGGCACGGGGTTCAGGGCGCCGTCCGGGCCGAACAGGAGCGCGAGCAGCGTCCAGGCGGCCACGAGCAGCCCCAGGCCGGCCAGCGCCCGGCGGAAGGCCCGGGCGTCGAGCAGGCGGGCGAGCCCGGCGGGCAGCGGCCGGCCCCGTGCCGCGTGGTCCAGGCGGGGTTCGCGCCAGAGCAGGCCGAGCAGCACGAACGACAGCACCACCGCGGCGGCGGCCGCGGTGATCGCCCAGCCGAGGGGGAGCGGGAGGTCCTCGCGAGAGCCGATGCCGTGCGCGACGAGGGCCTGGGACAACCCCGCCGGCACGCTCACCGGACGGCGATCTTCGTCAGGAGCAGGTCGGGATCGTGTATCTCGACCTCGTAGACGCCCGTCTGGGTGGGCGTGAAGGTGATCCTCAGCGGCGTGCCGGCGGTGATCGGCTTCTCGATGTTCAGGACGTGCACGTGGACCTCGCTGTTGCGGTCCGCCGTGATCACGAGGGTCACATGGTCGCCGGCCTTCACGTCGATCGTGCCGGGCGCGGGTGTGACGGTCGTCCCCTTGACGTCGATCGAGATCGCGCTGCCCGCGCCCGTGGAGGTGCCCTGGGTGGCGGACGTGTCACCCGTGCCGGTCGCGCCGGCCGTGCCTGCCGGGGTGCTGCTCGACGTGCTGCTCGACGTGCTGATCGGAGCGCTCGACGTGCTGCTCGAGGCCGTGCCGCCGCACCCGGCCAGGGCGGGGAGCACGGCCGCGGTCAGCAGGGCGGCGGCGAGGGCGACGCGCACGCTCCGTGCGACAGATGCCACAGCTTGTCCTCCGGTGGTGATGGCCCGAGCGGGGTACCCGCGCGGATGCCGCCGTCACCTTACGCGCGGCGCGTGGCAGGATCATCGTCGGCGCGAGGAAACAGGAGGTGGGGCTGTGTCCGACCGGCTCTCGCCGCTGGACGTGTCGTTCCTCTACCTCGAGGAGCGCACGACGCCCATGCACGTGGGCTCGGTCATGGTCTTCCGCCCCGGCCCCGGCGGGCTCGACCACGCCCGGCTGCTGCGTCACCTCGACGCCCGCATCGCGCTCGTGCCCCGGTACCGCCAGCGCGTCCGGTTCGTCCCGGGCCGGATCGCCAACCCCGTCTGGGTCGACGACGCGCGCTTCGACGTCAGCTACCACGTCCGCCGTTCCGCCCTGCCCAGGCCGGGCTCGCCGACGCAGCTGGAGGAGCTCGTCGCCCGGCTGGAGGCCCGCCGGCTCGACCGCTCCCGCCCGCTGTGGGAGGTGGTGGTGGTCGAGGGCCTGCAGGACGGCGGGTTCGCGGTGGTCACGAAGGTGCACCAGGCCCTGGTGGACGGCGTCCACGCGGTCGACCTCGGCCAGGTGGTGCTCGACGACGACGAGGACGGCCACGAGCCGCCCATGCAGACCTGGCGGCCGCACCCCGAGCCGAGCGTGGTCGAGCTCGTCGCCGCCGCGGTGACCGACACCCTGCGCCGCCCGCAACAGGTCGTCGACACCGCCCGGGCCGGGCTCGGCGACCTGCTCTCGGCCAGTGGCAAGGCGGTCGAGGCGCTCGGCGGGCTCGCCTTCGCCGCCGGCCGGGTCACCCGGCCGCCGGGCCGGACGCCCCTGAACACCGACATCGGCGGCCACCGCCGGTTCGCGATGCTCGCCACCGACCTGGAGGACTACCGGCGGATCCGGGCCCACCACGGCGCCGGGTGGGTGCCGGGCCGGCCCGACGACGTCGGGACGAGCGTCAACGACGTCGTGCTCGCCACCCTCACCGGTGCCCTCAGGACGTGGCTGCTGGGACGCGGGGTGGGGGTCGGCCCGGGGAGTGCGGTGCGCGCCCTGGTGCCGATGAGCGTGAAGGCGGAGGAACCCTCCGACGCCGGGGCGATCGGCAGCCGGGTGGCGTCGCTGCTCGTCGACCTGCCCACCGGCGAGCCCAGCCCGCTGATGCGCCTGCACCAGGTCGCCTTCCAGACACGCGCGCACCGCGAGGCGGGGCAGGCGCTGAGCGCGCCCGCGATCGCCGGGATCGCCGGGTTCGCGCCGCCGACACTGCACTCGCTCGGGGCCAGGGTGGCCTCCGGGCTGTCCCGCCGGCTGTTCAATCTGGTCGTGACCAACGTGCCCGGTCCGCAGCACCCGCTGTTCCTCGACGGCTCGCGGCTGCTCGCGTCGTACCCCGTCATCCCGCTCGCGAAGGGGCAGGCGCTGAGCATCGGCCTGACGTCGTACGACGGCGGCGTGCACTACGGCCTCCTCGGCGACCGCGACGCGATGCCCGACCTCGACGAGCTGCGCCGGTGCATCGTCGAGTCCCTCGCGGAGCTGCTGGAGGCGGCGGCATGAGCGGGCGCTGGGGGCTCGTCCTCGGAGGCGGCGGCGTGCTCGGCGGGGCCTGGCTCGTCGGTGCGCTGACGGCCCTGCAGGAGGTGCACGGCCTCGACCCCCGGGAGGCCGAGCTGATCGTCGGCACGTCCGCCGGCTCGGTGACGGCCGCGCTCCTGGGCGCCGGCATCAGCGTCGAGGACCTGCGCGCGCACCAGCTCGGCGAGCGGCCCAGTGACGCAGCGCTGGCCGCCGCGTCGTGGGACCACGACACCGCCGTCGGCGGCGCACACCCGCCGCGCCCGCGCCTGCACCCCGGCAGCGCGGCGCTCGTCACGCGCAACGCGGCGCGGCTGCACCGGCTGCCCCCGACGGCGGTGCTCGCCGCGCTCCTGCCCGAGGGCCGCGGCAGCCTCGGCGCCATCGGTACGTTCGTCGCCGGGCTCGTCCCGCACGGCTGGGCGCCGCACCGCGGCGTGCGCGTGGTCGCCCTCGACTACGACACCGGGCATCGCACGGTGTTCGGCGACGCGCGCGCGCCGGCGGCCGACCTCGCGGACGCCGTGATGGCCTCCTGCGCGATCCCCGGCTGGTACGCGCCGATGACCATCGGATCGCACCGCTACGTCGACGGCGGGGCATGGTCGGCGACGAGTGCCGACCTGCTCGCCGGGCACGGCCTCGACGAGGTCTTCGTGCTCGCGCCGATGGTGTCGTTCGCCGTCGACCGGCCGGCCTCGTTGCTGGCGCGGGCAGAGCGGCGCTGGCGTGGGCAGGTCACCCGCCGGTGCCTGCGCGAGGTCGCCAAGGTGCACGCCGGCGGCACGGAGGTGACCGTGCTGGGCCCCGGCCCGGAGGACCTCGTGGCGATGGGGCCGAACCTCATGTCGGGCGACCGCCGGCGGCAGGTGCTCGAGACGTCGCTGCGCACCTCGCTGGCGGCACTGCTCGACCCGGCGCCGCTGGCCCGGCTCGCCCCGCCGCCCGAGCCCCGTCCCGAGCCCGGCGCGCTCCCCGAGGCCGGCTGATGCGTGTCTACCTGCCGACCACGCTGCCGGAGCTCGCGACCGCCTACGCGGACGGGGCGTTCGCCGCCCCGCTCGAAGGGCACGCCGTCACGGGCGCCGTCCGGGAGTGGTACGTCAGCGGCGACCTCGAGGAACTCGAGTACGCGGCGTTCACGGAGGCGGCCGAGGCGTCGCTGCGGCGGCTGGCGGCCGACGGGGTCGGGCTCCGGCGGGTCGTCGTGGCCGCCGACGTGCCCGACGCCGAGGTGCGTCCGCGCGCCGACGAGAGGTTCCGCTCCGCCGTCCTCGTGACGTCGCAGGTGCCCCTGCGGTCGGTGGCCAGCGTGCACGTCGACGAGGAGGAGGCCGCGGACGTGGTCCGGGCCGCTCTCGCCGCCCTGGGCCCGGCCGACGCCGGCGACGACGACGCCCGGTTCGCGCTCGACGAGGCGGAGGCCAGCGAGCTCCTCTGGTACGACGTGACCGAGATCCCCGACCTCGTGCCACCGGCCTGATCACGGGTCAGTGGGGTTCGTACCTGGCCAGGACGGCGGCCAGGGCGGCCACGAAGGGCGCGCGCGCCTCGCGACGCACCGAGTGCCCGGCGTCGAGGGCGACGACGTCGCAACCGCCCCGGCACGCGGCGACCACCCGGCCCGCGCCCACGGCCGACACGATCCCGCCCCGGGCGGACAGGCCGCGCACGAGCGTCACGGGGCAGCGGACGCCTGCGAGCCGCGCGGCGAGCGGCTCGCCCCACACCGCCGGCACCCGCAGCGCGGCCAGGTCGAGCTCGCCCTTGGAGCGCGCCCACGGGCCGATCTCGTCCGCCGGCCACGCCGGATGCCGCTCGAGGGCGGCCTGCTCCCGCTCGCACTCGTCGAGCGCCTGCAGGTGCACGGCGTCGCGCAGCCGCTCGAGCCGCCCCACCCGCCGGCGCGTCGTGCCCACCGGGTCCTCGAGCAGCACGTGCCGCACCGATCGGGGCCGGGCGGCGGCCACGCCCGTCGCGGGCACCGCGCCCATCGAGTGACCGAGCACCACGATCGGCGCACGGCGACCGGCCACCACGGGGAGCGCGTCGAGTACCGCGACACCGGCCGGCACCTGGTCGTCGACCACGTACCGGCGCCCACCCCGCCACCGCGTGCCGCCGTGCCCGGGGGCGTCCGGGGCGACGACCGTCCAGCGCCGCCCGAGCGCCTGCGCCAGCGGCCCGAACACCTCGCCCGAGTCGGTCCAGCCGTGGAACGCCAGCAGCACCGGCCGGCCCGCCTCGCCGCGACGGGGCCGGGCGCGGCGCACCCGGCCCGCGGCGGCCGGCGCCGCGGGCGCTGCCGGGTCGCCGCCGGCCGGCTCCAGCGCCGGCCACACCCGCACCCGGACCGGCCCGGCCGGACCCGCCACGCCCGCGAGCAGCGGCTCGTCCGCCCACGTGTCGGAGTCGAGGCCGTCGAGCTGCACGCGCCCATCCAACCGCCTCCGGCCGGTACCTCGCAGAGACGGGCCCGCCACCGCTGTCGCCGGCCGCGCCGGGTGCGCGAGAATCGGGCCATGGACGCCGCCACCCGTGTGCCAGCGCCGGTCAACGAGCCGGTCCTCGACTACGCGCCCGGCAGCCCCGAGCGCGGGGCGCTGGAGCGCCGGCTGCCCGAGCTGACGGCCGTGCCGCTCGACCTCACGCACACCATCGGCGGCCGCGAGGTCGAGGGCGACGGCAAGCCGCTGGACGTCGTCCAGCCGCACGCCCGCCGCTCGGTGCTGGGCACCCTGCGCAACGCCACCACGGACGACGCCCGCGCCGCGGTCGACGCCGCGCTCGCGGCCGCGCCGGCCTGGCGCGCCGTGCCGTTCGACGAGCGGGCCGCCGTGTTCCTCAAGGCGGCCGAGCTGCTGAGCGGCCCGTGGCGGTACACGCTCAACGGCGCGACGATGCTCGGCCAGAGCAAGACCGCCTACCAGGCCGAGATCGACGCCGCCTGCGAGCTGATCGACTTCTGGCGGTTCAACGTCCACTTCGCCGCGGAGGTGCTCGCCGAGCAGCCGATGGCGAACAGCAAGGGCGTCTGGAACCGCACCGACCACCGCCCGCTCGAGGGCTTCGTCTACGCGATCACGCCCTTCAACTTCACGGCGATCGCCGGCAACCTGCCGACGGCCCCCGCGCTGATGGGGAACACCGTCGTCTGGAAGCCCTCGCCCGCCCAGGCGTTCGCCGCGCACTTCACCATGCGGCTGCTCGAGGCGGCCGGCCTCCCGCCCGGGGTGATCAACCTGGTGCACGGCGACGGCCTCGCCGTCAGCGAGGTCGCGCTGGCCTCGCCCGACCTCGCCGGGATCCACTTCACCGGCTCGACGCCGACCTTCAAGCACCTGTGGCGCTCGGTGGCGGCGAACCTCGACACCTACCGCGGGTACCCGCGCATCGTCGGCGAGACCGGCGGCAAGGACTTCGTGCTCGGCGCACCCCTCGGCCGACGTCGACGTCCTGCGAACGGCGCTCGTGCGGGGCGCCTTCGAGTACCAGGGGCAGAAGTGCTCGGCGGCCTCGCGCGCGTACGTGCCGAGGTCGATCTGGTCATTGATGAAGGACGACCTCGTCGACGTCGTCCAGTCCCTGACCGTCGGCCCGGTCACCGACTTCTCGAACTTCATGGGTGCGGTGATCGACGAGCGTGCGTACGCCAAGCACGTCGCGGCCATCGAGCGGGCGAAGGGTTCGGCGTCGTCCCAGATCGTCGCCGGCGGCGGCTACGACGACAGCGAGGGCTGGTTCGTGCGCCCGACGGTGATCCTCGGGGAGGACCCGACCGACGAGATGTTCACGACCGAGTACTTCGGGCCGATCCTGGCCGTGCACGTCTTCGACGACGCCCGCTACCACGACGTGCTCACGCAGCTCGAGTCGGTGTCGCAGTACGCGCTCACCGGGTCGATCATCGCCCAGGACCGGGAGGCCATCGTCGACGCCGCCGAGAAGCTGCGGTTCGCGGCCGGCAACTTCTACGTCAACGACAAGCCGACGGGCGCCGTCGTCGGTCAGCAGCCGTTCGGTGGGGCGCGCGCGTCGGGCACGAACGACAAGGCGGGCGCGGCGCAGAACCTGCAGCGGTGGACCTCCACGCGCTCCCTGAAGGAGACCTTCGTCCCGCCGACGTCGCACACCTACCCGCACATGGGCTGAGCCTTCCCCCTTTGGCGATCACCGCGAGGTGTGAGCGAGCCAGGCGGTGCCCTCGCGCTGCTCGACGCGGATCGCCGCCTGCAGCGGGGGTTCGAGAGCCTTCTCGATGCGGCCGCCGACCAGCGGGACCGAGGCCTTCACGTCGCCGTCGATCGTCTCGACACTCCCGGGGCCGCCCGGGCGCAGCGTGAGCGAACCGGCAAACCGCACCGGCGCGCCCTTGATCTCGACGACGGCCGTGCCGTCGCGTGCGCCGTCCGGGCCCGGTGCGCCCCAGTCGTCGACCTGGACGACCTCGAGGGTGCCGCCGATGAAGGTGCGGACGAAGTCGGGCACCTGGTCGGTCGGCATGGTCCGGAAGGTCCGGATGACCGCCGACCCGTCGTCGTACTCCTTGATGTCGACCTCGTGCTCGAGCGCTCCGGTCGCCCCGCACTTGCGCTCCTGGAACGCCGTCTGGGTCAGCATGGCGAACACGGCCGCGGGGTCCGCGGCGTAGCTGATCTCCGCGGTGAGGCGCACGGATCCTCCAGGATGCGGGCGGCGCGGGGCCGCGCGAGGGGTCGGCCGGCGGAGCGCCTGCCGGTCCGCGAGCTTAGGCGAGCACGTGACCGGCGCCTCCCCAGCCGCGCCGGAGGGCCGGGGTAGGGTCCAAGCGAGGACGGCGCGCAACGGCGCGCGCCCGAGACCGGCTGAGCGAGGCGTGGGATGCCGCAGGCGCAGGACAGCGAGCGCAGCGAGATCATCGACAGGGCGGTCGAGGCTGCCGAACGCACCGGGCGCCAGCACGACGACCTGCGGCCGTTCCTGGCCAGGTACTACCGGCACGTGCCGGTGGAGGACCTCGCGGAGCGCGAGCCGATCGACCTCGTCGGCGCGGCGCTCTCGCACCGGCTGCTCGCCGGCGCCCGCCCCCAGGGCGTCGCCAACGTGCGCGTCTTCACCCCCACCGTCGACGAGTTCGGCTGGACCAGCGGCCACACCGTCGTCGAGATCGTGACCGACGACATGCCGTTCCTGGTCGACTCGGTCACCACGGAGCTGTCGCGGCAGGAGCGCGGGATCCACCTGGTCGTGCACCCCCAGGTCGTGGTGCGGCGCGACGTCACCGGCCGGCTGCTGGGGGTGCTCGACGTCTCGGCCTCGACCTGGGCGGGCGCCGAGCACCCGCGCGACAGCATGATCGAGTCCTGGATCCACGTCGAGATCGACCGCGAGACCGATCCCGAGCGGCTGGAGCACGTCCGCGACGGCGTCCGCTCCGTGCTCGGCGACGTCCGGGTGGCCGTCGAGGACTGGCCGAAGATGAAGCAGCGCGCCCGTGACCTGGCGGCCGAGCTCGAGGCCGCGCCGCCGTCCGGCCCGGCCCCGCAGGAGGTCGAGGAGGGCCAGGCCCTGCTGCGCTGGCTCGCCGACGACCACTTCACCTTCCTCGGGTACCGCGAGTACCGGCTGGTCGAGCGCGACGGCGGCGACAGCCTGGTCGCCGAGACCGGGTCCGGCCTGGGGATCCTGCGCTACGACCAGCAGGTCAACTCGCCGAGCTTCGACCGGCTGACGCCGCAGGCCCGGGCGAAGGCACGCGAGCCGCGCCTGCTCGTGCTCACGACGGCCAACACCCGCGCGACGGTGCATCGCTCGGCCTACCTCGACTACATCGGCGTCAAGCAGTTCGACGCCGACGGCGCCGTCGTGGGGGAGCGGCGCTTCCTCGGCCTGTTCGCCTCCAGCGCCTACACCGACAGCGTCCGGGTCATCCCGGTGGTGCGCCGCAAGGTCGTCCAGGTGCTCGAGCGGTCCGGTTTCTCCCCCGACAGCCATTCCGGCAAGGACCTCCTGCAGATCCTCGAGACCTACCCGCGCGACGAGCTGTTCGAGATCTCGGTCGACGACCTCTACACGACCGTGCTCGCGGTGATGCACCTGCAGGAGCGCCGGCGCACCCGGCTGTTCCTGCGGGTCGACGACTACGGCCGCTACGTCTCGTGCCTGGTGTTCCTGCCGCGCGACCGGTACACGACGTCCGTCCGCCTGCGGATGGAGGCGATCCTGCGCCGGGCGTTCCAGGCGTCGACGGTCGACTACAGCACCCGGGTGAGCGAGAGCGTGCTCGCCCGGCTGCACTTCGTCATCCGCTTGCCCGCCGGCGCCCGGCTCCCCGCGGTCGACGCCGCCGGGCTCGAGGCCGAGCTCGTCGAGGCGACCCGATCGTGGGACGAGGACCTCGCCGACGCGCTGCGCTCCGACCTGGGCGAGGAGGAGGCCGCCCGGCTGCTGCGGACGTGGGGCCGCGGCTTCCCCGAGGCCTACAAGGAGGACTTCCCGGCGCGGGTCGCGGTCGCCGACCTGCGCCGCCTGGAGGATCTCGACGCCCGCCCCGGCGGGGGCGCGGGGGCGACGCTCGGCATGAACCTGTACGAGCCGGTCGGCGCGGGCCAGACCCAGCGCCGGTTCAAGCTCTACCGGCGCGCGCCGCTCTCGCTCACCGACGTCCTGCCCTACCTGGGCAACCTGGGCGTCGAGGTCGTCGACGAGCGCCCGTACGAGCTGCACACGGCCGACGGCGCCCGCGCCTGGATCTATGACTTCGGCCTGCGCTACAGCGGGCGGGGAGAGCACCCCGAGCGGGTGCGCGAGCTGTTCAGCGAGGCGTTCGAGGCGGCGTGGAGCCGCCGGCCGAGAGCGACGGCTTCGATCGGCTGGTGCTGCTCGCCGAGCTGAGCTGGCGCCAGGTCGTGGTGCTCCGCGCCTACGCGAAGTACCTGCGGCAGATCGGGACGACCTTCAGCCAGGACTACATCGAGCGCTGCCTGCGGCTGAACGTCGATCTCGCCCGGCTGCTCGTCCGGCTGTTCGAGGCGCGCTTCGACCCCGACCTCACGGTCGAGGCGCAGGGGCGGGCGGAGCTCACCGACGCCCTGCTGGAGGAGATCCGGGCCGCCCTCGACGCGGTCGCCAGCCTCGACCACGATCGCATCCTGCGCTCGTTCCTCACCCTCGTGCAGGCGACGACCCGGACGAACGCCTTCCAGCGCGGCGAGGACGGCGACCGCAAGCCGTACCTGTCGTTCAAGCTCGACCCGCGGGCCGTTCCCGACCTGCCGCAGCCCCGGCCGCTGCACGAGATCTTCGTCTACTCCCCGCGGGTCGAGGGCGTGCACCTGCGCTTCGGCGCCGTCGCCCGCGGTGGCCTGCGCTGGAGCGACCGCCAGGAGGACTTCCGCACCGAAGTCCTCGGCCTGGTCAAGGCGCAGACCGTGAAGAACGCGGTGATCGTCCCCACCGGCGCGAAGGGCGGCTTCGTCGCCAAGCACCTGCCCGATCCGGCCGTCGACCGCGAGGCGTGGCTCGCGGAGGGCGTCGAGTGCTACCGCACCCTGATCCGGGGCCTGCTCGACCTCACCGACAACCTCGTCGACGGGCAGGTCGAGCCGCCCGCCCGGGTGGTGCGCCACGACGGCGACGACACCTACCTGGTGGTCGCGGCCGACAAGGGCACGGCGTCGTTCTCCGACATCGCCAACGGCGTCGCGGCCGACTACGGCTTCTGGCTGGGTGACGCGTTCGCCTCCGGTGGCTCCGTGGGCTACGACCACAAGGCGATGGGCATCACGGCGCGCGGGGCCTGGGAGAGCGTCGACCGGCACTTCCGCGAGCTCGGGGTCGACGTCCAGCAGCAGGACATCACGGTCGTCGGCGTCGGTGACATGAGCGGTGACGTCTTCGGCAACGGGATGCTGCTGTCGCAGCACATCCGGCTGGTGGCCGCGTTCGACCACCGGCACGTCTTCCTCGATCCCGACCCCGACCCGCAGGTCTCGTTCGCGGAGCGCTCCCGGCTGTTCGCCCTGCCCCGGTCGTCGTGGGGCGACTACGACACGTCGCTGCTCTCCCCGGGTGGCGGCGTCTTCGCGCGCACGGCCAAGTCGGTCCCGATCAGCCCCCAGGTCGCGGCCCGGCTGGGGTTGGCGGCGTCCGTCGGCGCGCTCACCCCGGCCGAGCTCATCACGGCGATCCTCAAGGCCCCGGCCGACCTGCTGTGGAACGGCGGCATCGGCACCTACGTGAAGGCGTCCACCGAGACGAATGCCCAGGTGGGCGACAAGGCCAACGACGCGATCCGGGTCGACGGCGCCGACCTGCGCGTCCGGGTGGTGGGCGAGGGCGGCAACCTCGGCCTCACCCAGCTCGGCCGGGTGGAGGCGGCGCTGAACGGCGTCCGGGTGAACACCGACGCGATCGACAACTCCGCGGGCGTCGACTGCTCCGACCACGAGGTCAACATCAAGATCCTGCTCGACCGCGTGGTGGCGGCCGGCGACCTCACCACCAAGCAGCGGAACGAGCTCCTGGCCGACATGACCGAGGAGGTCGGCGAGCTCGTCCTGCGGGACAACTACGAGCAGAACGTGCTGCTCGGCAACGCGCGCAAGCAGTCGCTCGCGATGATCACGGTGCACCAGCGCTTCATCCGGGCGCTGGAGGCACGCGGGCTGCTCGACCGGGAGCTCGAGTTCCTCCCCTCGGACGCCGCGATCGCGCAGCGGGCCGAGGAGGGCCGGGGTCTGACCTCGCCCGAGTTCGCGGTGCTCGTCGCCTACGCGAAGATCGGCCTGACCGAGGACCTGGTGGCGTCCTCCCTGCCCGACGACCCGTGGTTCTCGCGCACCCTGCGAAGCTACTTCCCCCACCGGGTGGTGGAGCGCTACGGCGACCGCCTCGAGTCCCACCCGCTGCACCGCGAGATCATCACGACCTGCCTGGTCAACGAGATGGTGAACCGGGGCGGCATCACCTTCGCCTTCAGGTGCGAGGAGGAGACAGGGGCCGACGCGGAGCAGGTGGCGCGCGCCTACACGGTGTGCCGCGAGGTGTTCGGGCTGCGCGACTTCGTCAGCGCCGTCGAGGCGCTGGACAACCGGGTCGAGACCGAGGTGCAGACGGGCCTGTACCTGGCCTTCCGCCGGCTGCTCGACCGGTCGGTGCGCTGGTTCCTGCAGACCCGGCCCGGCCGGCTCGACATCGGCGCCGAGATCGCGAGGTTCGCGCCGGTGGTGGCCGCGCTCGAGCCGCGCCTGCCCGACCTGCTCGTCGGCGGGGAGCACAAGACCCTGCAGGAGGACGCGCAGGCGCTGGTCCGCCAGGGCGTGCCCGAGGCGCTGGCGCTGCGCGGCGCGGGCCTGCTCATCGTCTTCGAGTCGCTCGACATCACCGAGATCGCCCACACCACGGGCGACGACCCGCTCGAGGTCGCGCGGGTCTACCTCGCGCTGTCCGACCGGTACGCCGTCGACGGCCTGCTGAGCCGGATCAGCGGGCTGCCCCGTGGCGACCGCTGGCAGGCGCTCGCCCGGGCCGCGATGCGCTACGACCTGTACGCCGCCCTCGAGGCGCTCACCGTCGCCGTGCTCACGGGCACGCCGAGCGGCGAGCCGGGGGAGCGGATCGAGGCCTGGGAGAGCTCGAACGCGGCGGCGGTCGATCGCGCCACCGCCACCCTGGAGGAGATCGCCCGGCTCGAGAAGGGCGACCTCGCCTCGCTGTCGGTGGCGCTGCGCACGCTGCGCGGGGTGGTGCGCGCGACGGCCTGACGCCGGGCCGACGACGGGGGGCGGGGGCCGCCCGTCGTGCCGCCGTACGCTGGCCGCGTGCCCACGCTGAACGAGCTCGTCACCGCGAACAGCGACCTGCGGCCGGCGGACGTCGAGTGGCTGCACCTGCTCGTCGGTGACTGGCAGATGCTCTCCGACCTCTCCTTCGCCGACCTCGTGCTCTGGGTGCGCGACCGGGAGGGGGACGGCTGGGTCGCGGTCGCGCACTGCCGCCCGAGCACCGGGCCGACCGTCTACTACGACGACCTGGTGGGAACCCGAGCCCCGAAGGGCCGGCGCGACCAGGTGGACCGGGCGTGGGAGCTGCGCCGGGTGTGCCGCGAGCGCGACCCCGAGTGGCACGACGACGTGCCGGTCCGCGAGGAGGCCATCCCCGTCCTGCGCGGCGACCGCGTGATCGGCGTCGTCGCGCGGCACACCAACCTCGCCGCGGCACGCACGCCGAGCCGGCTCGAGCTGACCTACCTCCAGTGCGCCGACGACCTCGCCCGGATGATCGCCGCCGGCGACTTCCCGGTGGCCGGCGCCCCGACCGGTCCCCGGCGCGGTGCCCCCCGCGTCGGGGACGGGCTGCTGCGGCTGGACCGCGAGGGCAGCGTCACGTACGCGAGCCCCAACGCGCTGTCCGCGCTGCACCGGCTGGGGTACGTCGGCGACGTGGCGGACCGTTCGCTGGTCGAGATCACCACGCCGCTGCTCGACGAGAGCGGCCCCGTCGACGAGTCGCTGCCGCTCGTCCTCTCGGGGCGCGCCCCATGGCGCAGCGACCTCGAGGCGCGCGGCAGCGTCCTGTCGCTGCGGGCGATCCCGCTGCGGGCGGGCGGGGAGCGTATCGGGGCGCTGGTGCTCGTCCGTGACGTCTCCGAGCTGCGCCGCAGGGAGCGCGAACTGCTCACGAAGGACGCGACGATCCGCGAGGTACACCACCGGGTCAAGAACAACCTGCAGACGGTGGCGGCGCTGTTGCGGCTGCAGGCCCGCCGGATCCCCTCCGAGGAGGGGCGGGATGCCCTGCGCGAGGCCATGCGGCGCGTCTCGACGATCGCGCTGGTCCACGAGACCCTCTCCGAGGCCCTCGGCGAGACGGTGGACTTCGACACCGTCCTCGACCGGACGCTCGCCCTCGCCGTCGAGGTCGCGGGATCGACCGGTGTGCGCGTGCAGCGCGAGGGGGCCTTCGGCGAGATGGCGGGGGAGAACGCCACGCCGCTCGCGCTCGTGTTCACCGAACTCGTCACGAACGCGGTGGAGCACGGTCTCAAGGGCGGCGGCGGCACCGTCGTCGTCCGGGCGGTGCGCGACGGGAGGCACCTGGAGGCCACCGTCTCGGACGACGGTGTGGGCCTGCCGGAGGGGTTCGCCCCGGGCGTCGACGGTCTCGGCACCCAGATCGTGCAGGCGCTGGTCAGTGGTGAGCTGCGCGGCAGGATCAGCTGGGGCGCGGCGCCCGAGGGCGGTACGACGGTGTCGGTGGGGGTGACGCTGCGTACGGTGAAGACCCGCCCCGCTGCGGCTGACTGAGACGCTCCGTCACCGTCGGCAGCCCGAGGACATGGAACGACGGGCCGAGGGGTGCTCTTCAGCGGACCCCTCGACCCGTCGGGTCGTAGGTGGTGCGGCGGTGCCGCACCGTCGATGACTCGACCGGCTCAGCCGGCGCGGCGGGCCCGGGCGTTGCGGCGCTTGAGAGCGCGGCGCTCGTCCTCGGACAACCCGCCCCAGACGCCGGCGTCCTGACCGGAGTCGAGTGCCCAGCGAAGGCATGTGTCCATGACCTCGCAACGCCGGCACACGGCCTTGGCCTCTTCGATCTGCAGCAGTGCGGGACCCGTGTTCCCGATGGGGAAGAACAGCTCGGGGTCCTCGTCGAGGCATGCTGCCCGATGGCGCCAGTCCATGGGGTGGTCCACTCCTCTGCCCATGCGGGCTTGTCTCGGGGAACGGCCACCACAGGTGGTGGCCGCAGGGGGTTTCGGCGGGGGGTCCGGCTCCTCCGTCAGGAGGATCCAGGACTCCCCTCAGGGGGCGCCTCGGCGCGTCCCACGTTCGCTCAACGCCAAGCCTCACATCCTTGTGCCCGCCTTCACAAGGGATTCTGCCTACAAATTCGTGCTGTGGAAACGCTTGCAGTGACGGAACGTCACGTAACGCGATGTCGATACACAGCGTTACGTGGCGCTGACGGACTGTCAAGCGTCTGGCAAGAGATACTGCAAACACTTGACGTCGCCTTGAGTGTCGACCCGCCTGAGGCCCCGGCGGTTCGGCTCTCTTGACCAACTCGCTCGGGCCGTTCCCGGTTCCCGAGCGGCGCTACCCTTCCCCCGGGCGGCCCGGGTCATGCGCCCTCGGCCGGAGATGCGAGGCACGGAGGAGACCGGTGGACGGCACGCTGCACGGCATGCCGCCGGCGCGCGCCCTCGTCGCCGCCGGGCTCGCGCTGGAGGCGCTGGTGCTGGCCGGCTACGCGATCGTGATCGTCGTCGTCGCGGTCCGCGGGCGACGCCGCCGACATGATCGGCGCACTCGTCCTGGGCGCCACCACGCTCGCCCTGGCGGCGGGGCTCGCCGCCGTCACCGCCGGTGTGGCCCGGGCCCGGCGCTGGGCCCGCTCGCCGGCCCTGGTGTGGCAGGTGCTCCAGATCGCGGTCGCGGTGCCGGCCCTGTCCACCGCGCCCTGGCTCGCGGCGGCCGCGGTGGCCCTGGCGCTGGGTGTCGGTGCCGGAGTCCTGTTCGACGCCGTCCTGCCGTCGGACGGCTGACGCGCGCCGGTCGCCGGCTCGGCGACGATCAGACCTCTTCGGAGAGCCCCTCGCGCAGTACGGCGAGACTGCGCGTGATCAGCCGGGAGACGTGCATCTGCGAGACGCCGACCTCGGCGGCGATCTGCGACTGCGACATCCCGCGGACGAAGCGCAGCGCCAGGATGGTCCGCTCGCGGGCGGGCAGCCGGGCGAGCAGCGGCCGCAGGGTGGCGCGCTGCTCCACGAGCTCGAGCCCGGAGTCGATGAAGCCCAGCGGGGCCATCTCGCCCTCCTCCGGGGTGCTCGGCAGGGGCACCGTGGCATAGACGCTGGCGGTGTCGAGCGCCTCGAGCACGAGGTCGGGGTCGGCGTCGAGATGCTGCGCGATCTCCTGGACGGTCGGGGACCGGCCGTGCTTCTGGGTCAGGAGCTCACGCGCCTCGGACACCTGCCGGCCGAGCTCCTGCAGGCGCCGGGGCACGCGCATCGCCCAGCCGCGGTCGCGGAAGTGCCGGCGGATCTCGCCCAGGATCGTGGGCACGGCGAAGCCGGTGAAGGACCCGCGCTCGGGGTCGAACCGGTCGACCGCGTTCAGCAGCCCGATCGTGCCGACCTGGACGAGGTCGTCGTACGGCTCGCCGCGGCCGCGGAAGCGCTGCGCCAGGTGGTGCACCAGCGGCAGCTGCGCCTCGACCAGCCGCTGCCGCAGCGCGGCCCGCTGCGGGTCGTCGGCGGGCATCGCCGCGAGCCGGCGGAGCATGGCGTCGATCTCGGCCGCGTGGCCCTGGGCAGCGGGACGCTCCTCGTGGTCCACGGTGGCCTCCGGGGGAGCCGGACGTTCGGACGGGCGTGCGGTCGTCGAGCCCTCGCGGGCCGTGGCGCCGCTCTTCGTCACTACGTCCTCCGACCCCCGACGTGCGTCAACCGGATCCATGCCCCGTGCTCCGACACGCCGGTCTCGACCTGGCCCACGAGGGCCTCCAACACGGACCAGGCGAAGCTGTTCTTCTCCGGCAGCGTACGCGCGGGCCCCTTGACGAGGACGTCGAGGGCGTGCGGGTGGATGGTGAACGCGGCGTGCAGCTCCTGGCCGAGGTGCGAGGTGTGCTCGAGGAGCAGGGCACACGCCTCGTCGACCGCGATCCGCAGGTCCTCGATCTCGTCGAGGGTCAGGTCGAGGCGGGCCGCCAGCCCGGCCGTGGCCGTGCGCAACACCGCGAGGTAGGCCGGGTCCGCCGGTACCCGCAGATCGACCGTGTCCGAGACCGTCGTCGACTCCTCGCCCGTGGCTGTCATGGTCATCCGCTCACCCTTCCCCGATCACTCGCGGGGGCCTCCCCCGTTCGTATGAACGGGGCTACTGCCTACGCCGTTACACCGTCCCGGCGAGCCGCCCCCGGATGGGCGGGACGGTGCGCCGGATCGTCCACGGTGCGCCAGGCGGCCCCCTTGCCCGTCCGCTCGTGTCGACGGACGACAGCGTAGACGACTCCTCCCTTCTCGCGATGCCAACCGTCACCCTTCGCGCTCATTCAATCGCTCAATGCGACAATTTATGGAGGTCGGACGGTGGCAGCGGCGGTCGCGGCCACGCGCCGGGCGGTGTGTCGGGCCGATGGGGCAGGCTGTCCCCAGGGGCGCCGGCCGGGCGCCGCACGCGAGAGGAGGGCCCGTGACCAACGACGAGATCCTGGCCCGGATCGACGAGACCGTGGCCGAGGAGCACCGGCTCCGCTCGCAGGGGCACGGCCTCAGCGAGGCCGAGCGCGACCGGCTGCGCGCGGCGGAGGTGCACCTCGACCAGCTGTGGGACCTGTTGCGCCGCCGCGACGCGTTGCGGCGGGCCGGCCAGGACCCGGCCGCGGCCGGCGAGCAGCCCGCGTCCCAGGTGGAGTCGTACCTGCAGTGACCTCGGCGACGACCCAGCCGGCGGTGCCCGTCGCCGGCTCGCTCGCCGACAGGCTGCCTCCGGTCGCGGACGCCGACAGCCTGTACGAGACCTTCGTCGCCTGGGCGCCGAGCGCGGGCTCGAGCTCTACCCCGCCCAGGAGGAGGCGCTGCTCGAGCTGCTCTCCGGCGCGAACGTGATCCTCGCCACGCCGACCGGCTCGGGCAAGTCGCCTGGTGGCGACCGGCGCGCACTTCGCCGCGCTGGCCGACGGGCCGGCGCATCCTTCTACACCGCGCCGATCAAGGCGCTGGTGTCGGAGAAGTTCTTCGCGCTCGTGCGAGATCGTTCGGCGCCGAGCGACGTCGGCATGATGACCGGCGACGCGCAGCGTCAACGCCGAGCGCGCCGATCATCTGCTGCACCGCCGAGGTGCTGGCGAACATCGCGCTCCGCGAGGGCGCCGAGGCCGACGTCGGCCAGGTCGTCATGGACGAGTTCCACTACTACGCCGAGCCCGACCGCGGCTGGGCGTGGCAGGTGCCGCTGCTCGAGCTGCCGCAGGCCCAGTTCGTGCTGATGTCGGCCACGCTCGGCGACGTCGACCCGCTTCGCGGCCGACCTGACCCGCCGCACCGGCCGGCCGACCGCCGTGGTCGCGCACGCCGAGCGGCCGGTGCCGCTGCACTTCTCGCTACGCGGTCGACCCCGCTGCACGAGACGCTCGAGGAGCTGCTGGAGACGCAGCAGGCGCCGGTCTACGTCGTGCACTTCACCCAGGCGGCCGCGCTCGAGCGCGCGCAGGCGCTGATGAGCATCAACGTGGCCAGCCGCGCGGAGAAGGACGCGATCGCCGAGCTGATCGGCGGCTTCCGCTTCGCGGCCGGGTTCGGCAAGACGCTGTCGCGGCTGGTGCGGCACGGCATCGGCGTGCACCACGCCGGGATGCTGCCGCAAGTACCGGCGGCTCGTCGAGCAGCTCGCCCAGGCCGGCCTGCTCAAGGTCATCTGCGGCACCGACACCCTCGGCGTCGGCATCAACGTGCCGATCCGCACGGTCGTGCTGTTCACCGCGCTGAGCAAGTACGACGGCACCCGGCAGCGGCCGCTGCAAGGCCCGCGAGTTCCACCAGATCGCGGGCCGCGCGGGCCGGGCCGGCTACGACACGGCCGGGTACGGTCGTCGTCCAGGCGCCCGAGCACGTCATCGAGAACGAGCGGCCGCTCGCGAAGGCCGGCGACGACCCGAAGAAGCGCCGCAAGGTGGTCAGCGCAAGAAGGCGCCGGAGGGCTTCGTGTCGTGGGGCCGAGCAGACCTTCGAGCGCCTGGTCGCGCGCCGAGCCCGAGCCGCTGACCTCGCAGCTGCGGGTCGAGCCACGCGATGCTGCTCAACGTCGTCGCCCGCCCGGCGACGCCGTTCGCGGTGATGCGCCACCTGCTGACGACAACCACGAGGACCGGCCGGCGCCAGCGCCGGCACTCCGGCAGGCGCTCGCGATCTACCGCGCGCTGCTGGCGGCCGGCGTCGTCGAGCGGCTCGACGAGCCCGACGAGCACGGCCGGCGCTACGGCTCACCGTCGACCTGCAGCCCGACTTCGCGCTCAACCAGCCGCTGTCGCCGTTCGCGCTCGCCGCGCTCGACCTGCTCGACCGCGGAGTCGCCGACGTACGCGCTCGACGTCGTCTCGGTCGTCGAGGCGACGCTCGACGACCCCCGCCAGGTGCTCTCCGCCCAGCAGTTCAAGGCGCGCGGCGAGGCCGTCGCGCAGATGAAGGCGCGACGGGATCGAGTACGAGGAGCGGATGGAGCTGCTCGAGGACGGTCACCTAGCCGAAGCCGCTCGCCGAGCTGCTCGAGCGCCGCCTTCGAGATCTACCGGCAGGGCCATCCGTGGGTGGCCGAGCACGCGCTGTCGCCCGAAGTCGGTCGTCCGGGACATGTACGAGCGGGCGATGACCTTCACCGAGTACGTCAGCTTCTACGAGCTGGCCCGCTCCGAGGGCCTGGTGCTGCGCTACCTCGCCGACGCCTACCGCACGCTGCGCCAGACCGTGCCCGAGCAGGCCCGCACGGAGGAGCTCGAGGACCTCATCGAGTGGCTGGGCGAGATCGTCCGCCAGACCGACTCCAGCCTGCTGGACGAGTGGGAGGCGCTGCGCGACCCGTGACGGCGCGGAGCCGGACGCCGCCCTCGCGCGCGTCCCGCCGGAGCGGCCGCCGCCGGTCACCGCCAACCGCGCGCGCCTTCCGCGTGATGGTGCGCAACGCGCTGTTCCGCCGGGTCGAGCTCGCCGCGCTCGAGCACTACGACGAGCTGGGCGCGCTCGACGCGGAGGCCGGCTGGCACTGCCGAGCGCTGGCAGCGACGCGATGGACCCGTACTACGACGAGCACGACGAGGTCGGCACCGGCCCCGACGCCCGCGGCCCCGCCTACTCCTCATCGACGAGCCCCCGAGGCGCCGCGGAGCGGCTCTGGCGGGTGCGGCAGATCTTCGACGACCCCGCCGGCGACCACGACTGGGGGATCTCGCGCCGAGGTCGACCTCGACGCCAGTGACGAGGCCGGCGAGGCGGTCGTCCGGGTCACCGACGTCGGAGCGCTGCCGCTGTAGGCCCCGTCGGGTCAGCGCTCCGGCGGCTGGGCGACGCCCTCGTCGCGCAGTGCGCATGGCCGTGACGTCGCTCTCGGCCAGGCACGCGTCCGCGCACGCGGTGCAGGCGGTGACCGCGGCCTGAGCGGCGTCGATGCAGGCGACGAGCGCGTCGGGGTCGAGCGCGAGGTCGGGGTGACTCTTGATCATGTCGGCGACGGTCATGGGCACGGTGTACCCGCCCGACGGTGGATCACACACGGCACGCCGACCGGGCGCCGTCAGACCGGCATGACGGTCCGCAGCACCTCGACGGTGACGACGGGGTCGTCCTCGAGCGCGGCGGCGTGCCCGTCGCCCGGTACGCCGGCGAGGTCGTCCGGCGCACGGCCGTCGAGCTCGGCCGTCGTCCAGGCCGGCGCCTGCCCCAGCGCGGCCACGAGCCGCCCCTGCAGCGACCGCCCCTCGACCACGCGGACCAGGGCCGACCACACGTGCACCGGCCCCGCCGCGGCCGTCAGCGCCGCGAGGACCTGCGGCAGCCGGCCCGGCCGGTCCGGCACCCGGACGTTCAGCCGGGCGAGGCACCCCGCCCCGGTGTCGCCCCGGGGCGCGGGTGCCGTGGCCGCCGCGGTCGCCGGCGAGGTGCCGGTCACGTCCACGGGCACCTGGACGTCGTCCGTGCCGGCCAGCGCCTGCCGCACGTGCGCGCCGACAGCCCCGGTGCCGGCGCTCCCCGCCGGCACGGTGAGGACGACCACGGTCGTGCCGTGCAGCACCGCCAGCGTGACCCCGCCGACGACCGCGCCGGGCTCGCCAGCGCACCCAGGGCGTCCGCGAAGAACCCGGGGCGCGCGGTCGCGCACAGCACGACCGGGGAGCCGGCGGGCGTGCCGGCGTCCGTCGCAGCCGCCGTCACGAGGGCCGAGCCTTCCCGGCCGCTCCCGGCGTGCCGGGAGCTGGCGGCCCACGCGTCGTCGGGCGCCGTCTGGCTGGCCTCGTACGTCGCCAGCTCGGGAACGGCGTACACGTGCAGTGGCCGGCGGCCGCCCCCCTCGTCGTGCCGCAGCGCCTCGACCGCCACGAGGAAGCGCCGGAGCCCGCCGAGGCGCCCCTGCTCACGGACGCCGCCGGGAGTCACGAACGGCACCCCCACACGCAGCCGCAACCACTCCAGGTGGCCAGGCCCCGGCGCCGGCGCCGGCGTGGGCTGCTGGGCGAAGAGCACCGGGAACCCCTCGGCCGCGGCCGCCCCGGAGAGCACCGCCAGCGGGTGCCGGGCGAGCGGGGTGCCCGCCAGTGCCCCCGGCGGGGTCGCCAGCAGGATCTCGATGACCCACGCGGGCGGGTCGACCGCGGCCTGGCGGCCCGGATCCAGCGGCACCGGCACCACCGGCGGGCCGGCGCCGTCGGCGGCGAGCGGGTGCCGCTCGCGACGGTGCTGCCGGCCGGCGGGCTGGCGCTCGCCACGATGAACGTGACGGCGTGCCCGGCGCACGTCGTGTGCACGAGCCCGTGCAGGCGCGCCGGGGGCGGCACCGCGGCCAGCGCCCGCGGGAAGGCGGCGGGGTCGTCCGGCGCCACCGCGACCCACGCCGAGACCCGCCGCCCGAGCAGGAGCGCGTCGGCGACCAGGGTCCGGCACCACGTGCCGCGCAGGACGTCGAGCCGGGCGAGGTCGGGAGGAGCCTCGGTGCGCAGGACCATGCCCTCGCGGCGCGCCCTGGTCGTGGCCTGAGCCTCGTCGGGCTCGCTCGGCCGGCGGCGCAGCAGCACCTGGAGCCCGAGCTGCAGAACCGTGCACGCGACGGCGAGACCGCGCACGTCGTGCAGCGTGGCCAGGGCCGCGGCGAGCAGCAGCGGCGGCATCGCGGTCGCCAGGCTCAGCAGGTAGGTCGGCTGCGAGAGCAGCCCGCGCACGGTGGACCGGTCAGGCCGGCCGATCCGGGCCGCCTGCACGGCGGGGAAGAGCGTGAGCACGGTGGCGAGCGTCTGCCGGTCGACCTCCGCGCTACGCACCAGCAGGACGCCCGTGACCAGCACGAGCAGGCCCGCGTTGATGAGGTTCGTGTCGCGGGCCGTGTCGAGCACGGTGGAGTCGGCCACCGCGATCTCGAGGTCCAGGCCGGCGCCGACAGTGCGCGCCCGCTGCGCGGAGCCCTCGACCATCGTCGCGCGCAGGTGGACGAGGCCGGGCGTCGCGGTGTTCACGGCGAGACGGCGGAACAGCCGATCGGGCAGCCAGGCGCCGCCCGACCAGGCGGCCTCGAGCCGGCGGGTCGGGCCCGGGCCGCCGGCGTCCGGCGCGTCCCCGAGCGACTGCCCGACCACGTCGAGCAGGCGTTCGCGCAGGTCGCGCAGCCGCAGCCGGAAGGCGCGGGTGGCGTCCTCGTCGTCGCCCTCCGCGGGCACGAGGTAGTGGATCATGAGCTCGAGGACGGCCTCGACCTTGTCGACGGCGAGGCTCGCGAGCCGCCGCTGCACCCACGCGCCCGGTGTCGTGCCCGGCTGCAGCACCTGCTCGACCAGCGCCCCCAGCTCGACGACGGGCCGGGGCGCCTGGACCTCGATCCGGGCCGGCGGGTGATCGTCGTCGGGCAGCGCCGAGCCCACCGCGACGATCCCGTCGGGCAGGGTGAGCCGGACGATCCGGTCGGCGTGCGCCGACGCGGTGAGCAGCGCCACCTGCAACCGGGCCCGCGGCGCCAGCCGCCACGCCGGCGGTCCTGCCGCAGGCGGCGCCCGGGCAGGCGGACGGCGAACGAGGTCGGCCCGGCGGCCGGGTCGGCGGGGACGACGACGAACACGACGCCGACCAGCGCGTCGAGCATCTCGAGCAGGCGCGACGCGACGAGCGGGGCGGTGCGGGCGGCGTCGGCGTCCAGGGCGGTCACCAGGGCCGACCGGGCCTGTTCGAGCCGCTCCTCGGCCCGGGCCCGCCCCGTGTCGATGCGGGGCGGCCGTTCGCCGGCCTCTGTCGCGACACCGGGGTCGAGCAGGCCGGGATCGGCGTCGTCGGGCCCGCCGTCGTCGTCCAGGGGGGCGCTGCCCGCCAGGCCGGCTGCGAGCAGGCGCCGGACGCCGGCCGCGAGCAGGACGAGCTCGTCGCGGGGTGCGCGCCCGTCGGCCTCGGCGCGCCCGCCGGGGAGGCGGGCCAGCACGAGCTCGGCCACGGCGGCCGCGAACCTGCGGTGCACCTCGGACTGGGGCAGCTTGAACACGCGGGCGCCGGAGGCGTCGGTGACCTCGAGGCTGGTGACGGGGTCGGCGACGGCGCCGTGTGCGGCCGGCGGCACGGCGAGGATCGGCAGCCACAGCGGGCGGCGGCCGTCGAGGGCGGCCGGCGTGACGAACGCGAGGTCGACGTCGACGACGACCTCGGTGTCCACGACCCGCACCCGCTTCAGCTCCAGCTGTTCGCTCGTGCGCCGGAGCCATTCCTCGTTCGTCAGGAGGAACAGCAGCTGGCGGCCGAAGGCGGCGTCGCGCTCCACCCTGAAGTCGCCGATCCGGAACTCCTCGACCGTCACCTCCTCGACGCAGCGGCGCAGCTGGCGCCCGGTGGCCCCTGCCACGGCCACTCCCGCCACCGGTACCCCCGTCTCGCCGACCCGGTGTCGCCGGTCAGGTCGTGCCGTCGATTCGTCCGTGTCGATCCCGCCGCTGATCCTCTCAGCTGAAGCCATCCGGCGTTCGGCTGAACCGAAACGCGCCTGATCGGCCGTACTTCGCCCGCGCTGGGACCGATGTCCCCCGAGGTCTGGACGAGTGGCCAGAGGAGCTACAGGCTGTGATTGTTCCTCTCCGGTAAGTGGTCGAGTGAGCGGATATGCACGGACGCGGTCGGGGCCGCGCGTCCGGGCTCCGCGGACAAGGACGACGCACATGACGGCCTCCACCTCCCCCTCGCTGTCCTCCGCCGGCGCTCGCGGGCGCTCCGCCCGCGCCCGGGTGCGAGCAGGGGTGGTGACGCCTCCCGCCCTCCTCGGGCGGCCCGTCCCGGCGCCCACCCCGGTGGTCAGGCACCTCGTCCCCACCCTCCTGCTCGCCGGCGTGAGCCACGCCGACGCGTCCGGCCTCACGGCGGCACTCGACCGGCACCCCGACGTCTGCGTCGCCTCGACGCGCCGCATCGACCACTTCACCCCGCTGCGGTACGGGCTCGAGGCGCTGGCCCCGCTGGCCGACTACGACCGGCACTTCGCCCGGTGGGCGGGGGAGCGCCACCGCCTGGAGACGTCGCCGGTGTACTTCGACGGCGGCCCCGCGCTGGTCGAGGCGGTCGCGGCGGCGATGCCGGCGGCAGACGTCGTCGTCCTCCTGCGCGACCCGGCCGAGCGGCTCTGGGCGAGCTACCTCGACAAGGTGGCCCGCGGGCGCCTGCCCGAGGCGATGCCCTACGAGGCGTTCGTCGACCGGTGTCTGGCGCTGCGGGCAGCGGGCAGCGACCGCTTCGAGGGCAACCGCTACTTCCGCACGCTGTCCTCCGGCTTCTACGCCGAGCACCTGCCGGCCTGGCTGGAGGCCTTCGGCGACCGCTGCCACGTGGTGTTCACCGAGCACCTGACGGCCGCACCCGCCGCCGAGCTCGCCGCCCTGCTCGGCCGGCTCGATCTCGACCCCGCGCTGCTCGCGCCCGCCGAAGTGCCGGTGCGGCCTCCTGCCGCACCGGCGAAGGTGCCGTTCGCGGCACGGCTGAGCAGGTTCTGGCCGCTGGCGCAGCGCAGCTCCGGTGTGCAGGGCGCGGACGACGTGGCTCAGCGGCTGGGCATCCCGCCGCAGGGTGACCGGCAGCGCAACCGGGTGCGCGGGGTCTACGCCCGGGCCAACCGCGACCTCGCCACGCTCCTGCGCGCCCGCGGCTGCACCCGGCTGCCGGGCTGGCTGCTCGACGCCTGAGGAACGGCGTAGCGCCGTCCTGTGCCTGGCCGGGAACACGGCGGCGACCGCGTACGCTCGATGAACGTGGCCGTCGACTTCTCCGCAGAACTCCGTGACCTGCGCACCACCCTGCACTCCATCGTCGAGGTGAGCGACCTCCCCGCGCTCGAGAAGCAGGTCGCCGAGCTGTCCGAGCGCGGCCGCCGCCCCCGACCTGTGGAACGACCCGGAGAACGCCCAGAAGGTGACCAGCCGGCTCTCCGCACGCGCAGGCCGAGCTCGAGCGGATCAACGGGTCTGCGGCAGCGGCTCGACGACCTCGAGGTGCTGTTCGAGCTCGGCGAGCCGAGGACGACGCGCGACACCGATGGCCGAGGCCGAGCACGAGCTGGCCGCGCTGCAGAAGGCGATCGACGAGCAGGAGGTCCGCACCCTGCTGTCCGGCGAGTACGACGACCGCGAGGCGCTGGTCACCATCCGCTCCGAGGCCGGCGGGGTCGACGCCGCCGACTTCGCCGAGATGCTGATGCGGATGTACCTGCGCTGGGCGGAGCGGCACGGCTACCCGACCGAGGTCTACGACACCTCCTACGCCGAGGAGGCGGGCATCAAGTCGGCGACGTTCCAGGTCAAGGCGCCCTACGCCTACGGCACGCTGTCGGTGGAGCAGGGCACCCACCGCCTGGTCCGGATCAGCCCCGTTCGACAACCAGGGCCGCCGGCAGACCAGCTTCGCCGGCGTCGAGGTCGCTCCCGGTGGTCGAGCCAGACCGACCACGTCGAGATCCCCGAGAACGACCTCCGGGTCGACGTCTACCGCTCGTCCGGCCCCGGCGGCCAGGGCGTCAACACCACCGACTCCGCCGTCCGGCTCACCCACCTCCCCACCGGCATCGTGGTGACCTGCCAGAACGAGAAGTCGCAGCTCCAGAACAAGGCGCGCGGCGCATGGCGGTGCTGCAGGCCAAGCTGCTCGAGCGCCGCCGCCAGGAGGAGCAGGCCGCGATCGACGCGCTCAAGGGCGACGGCGGCAACGCGCTGGGGCAACCAGATGCGCTCCTACGTGCTGCACCCGTACCAGATGGTCAAGGACCTGCGCACCGAGCACGAGGTCGGCAACCCCTGCGCGGTGCTTCGACGGCGAGATCGACGACTTCATCGAGGCCGGCATCCGCTGGCGCCGCGGCAACGAGAAGGTCGGCGCCTAGCCGGCCACCCGCTCGGCCGCCGCCGGTTCACCGAAGGCCGGCGTCGGCGAGGAGGTGGCCGGTCAGGGCCTCGACGTCGTCGTCGTCGAGGTCCAGACCGCGGGTACGGAACCAGGCGGCCACGCACCGCACGTCGCGCGCGAGGAACGCGGGCCCCCGCGGGTTCGCGACGACGTCCACGATCTGCGGCAGGTCGATGAGCACCAGCCGCCCGTCGTGCACCAGGACGTTGTACGGCGACAGGTCGCCGTGGGCGAGGCCCGCCCCGGCGAGCCCCGCCAGGGCGTCCACCGTCTGCGCCCAGAGGTCCGCCAGGCCGTCGGCGTCGGGGCGCATCTGGGCCAGCCGCGGAGCCGCCGTGCCGTCGGCGTCCCCGACGAACTCCAGCAGCAGCTCGGTGCCGAGCAGCTGGACGGGGTACGGGACGGCCACGCCCAGCTCCCACAGCCGGCCGAGGGCGGCGAACTCCGCCCTCGCCCACTGCTGGGCGATGAGGTCGCGGCCGAAGGTCGTCCGGGTGGCCATCGCCCGGTTCTCCCGCGACCGGCGGACCCGGCGCCCCTCGAGGTAACCGGCGTCGCGGTGGAACATCCGGTGCTCGCTCGACCGGTACCGCTTCGCCGCGAGCAGGCTGGACCGGCCGCCCGGGACGGCGCGCTCGAGCAGGTGGACGTCCGCCTCCTTGCCGGTCTTGACGACGCCGAGCTCCGTGTCGATCGCGGCCAGCTCGGTGACGACCCAGTCCGGCCGGGGCGTCGGCCCGTGCTCGGCCTGCAGCCAGGTCGAGTAGACGGGTGCGTCCGGAGGATCCCCCGCGTCGTCGGCGGAGCCGGCCGGGCCGTGCCCCTCCAGCTCGGGAGCGGCGGTCAGGGCCGGACGCCGCCTGCGCGGGGGCGCGACGTCGTCGTCGTCGAACCGGCGGCGGCCCCGGGCCCGCCGGGCGGCGGGCAGGGTCAGGTCGTACGCAGTACTGCTGCGGACGTCGTCCGCGAGGTCGTGCTCGTCCAACGGGGGGTCCCCTCGGTCGGCGGTTTCGTGGCGGGCTGAGCCGCGGTCTCGCTCGTCGAGCGGACGCGCGCGGCAGCACGGGTGACAGTGGTCACGTCGCCACCTCCTCTCCTGGGGGTCCCTCCCGCCGGCCGGCCGGCCCCGGGACTGACGACGTCCAGGCTTGCGGGGTATGTCCCTCGGGCGCAACCGATTTTCGGCCGCGGGAGGCGCGAAGGTCACGGGGAGGTTGCGTGGCGCTGGCCGGAGCGCCCGCCCGCGCTGCTTAGACTCGTCGCCGGGCCGCGCCGTCCGGCCACCCCTGTCGAGCCCACCGTCGAGGTCGAACGCGTCGTGATCCGTTTCGAGAACGTCACCAAGGTCTACCCGGGCACCAGCCGCCCGGCTGTCGACAACGTGAGCCTCGAGATCGTCAAGGGCGAGTTCGTCTTCCTGGTGGGGGCCTCCGGGTCGGGCAAGTCCACGTTCCTGCGGCTCGTGCTGCGCGAGGAGCGGGCGAGCCGCGGGGTCGTGCACGTCGCCGGCAAGGACGTCGGGCGGCTGGCCAACTGGAAGGTCCCGCAGCTGCGCCGGCAGATCGGCGTGTGTTCCAGGACTTCCGGCTGCTGCCCAGCAAGACGGTCTTCGAGAACGTCGCGTTCGCCCTGCAGGTGATCGGCAAGCCACGGCACGCGATCGCCCACACGGTCCCCGAGGTGCTCGACCTCGTCGGGCTGGCGGGCAAGGAGCGGCGCTTCCCGCACGAGCTGTCCGGCGGTGAGCAGCAGCGCGTGGCCGTGGCCAGGGCCTTCGTCAACCGGCCGGCGATCCTGCTGGCCGACGAGCCCACCGGCAACCTCGATCCCGCGACCAGCGTCGGCATCATGCGCCTGCTCGACCGGATCAACCGGACCGGCACGACGATCGTGATGGCCACCCACGATGACGAGATCGTCGACCAGATGCGCAAGCGCGTGGTCGAGATGGAGGACGGCCGGATGGTCCGCGACCAGGACCACGGCGTCTACGGCTACACGCGCTGAGCAGGGGGAGGAGAAGAGTGCGCTTCCAGTTCATGCTCAGCGAGATCGGCCAGGGGTTGCGGCGCAACCTCTCGATGACGATCTCGGTGATCCTCGTGACGACCGTCTCGCTGCTCATGCTCGGCGTCGGCCTGCTCGCGCAGAAGCAGGTGTCCGTGATGAAGGAGTACTGGTACGACCGCGTCCAGGTCTCGATCTTCCTGTGCGGGGCCGACTCGGACAAGTCCAAGGCCACCTGCGCCGCCGGCGAGGTGTCGCAGGCCCAGAAGGACGTGATCCTCGGCCAGCTCCAGTCGGCGCAGCTCAAGCCGTACGTGGCGCAGGTCTTCTACGAGTCCAAGCAGGAGGCGTACCAGCACCTCAAGGACCAGTACCGCGACAGCTCGCTGGTCGACAACGTGACGCCCGACCAGATGCCCGAGAGCTACCGCGTACGCCTGGTCCACCCCGAGCAGTACGAGGTGGTCTCGGCGGCCTTCCGCGGGCAGCCGGGCGTGGACACCGTGCAGGACGACAACGTGGTGCTCGACCGGCTCTTCGCGTTGCTGAACGGGCTCAAGTGGAGCGCGTGGGTGATCGCGGGCCTGACGCTGGTCTGCTCGGTGCTGCTCGTCGCCACGACGATCCGGCTGACCGCGTTCACCCGCCGCCGCGAGACCGGGATCATGCGGCTCGTCGGCGCCTCGAACCTCGTCATCCAGATGCCCTTCATCCTCGAGAGCCTGATCTCGGCGGTGATCGGGGCGGCGCTCGCGTCGGCGATCCTGGTGGCCTTCACCCAGTTCGCGGTCCAGGGCTGGCTGGCCGGCACGCTGCGGTTCATCCGCAACTGGGTAGGGCTGTCGGACGCCGCCCTCGTGCTGCCCGTCATGTTCCTCGTGGGGCTGGGCATCGCCGGGGTGTCGTCGTTCCTCTCGCTGCGCCGCTACCTCAAGGTCTGACGCGACCGGCGTGCCAATGACAAAGAGTTAGGAATAGTTAGCTTAGAGTCACGGAGTGCGTTCCACGCGATCCGTCGCCCTCGCTGCCGGCGTGCTCGTGGCCGTCCTGGCGGCGGGGCTCGCGGGGGAGCTGGGCGCGGCGGCCGCCCGTACCGCGGGGCTGCCCGCGGCCGACCCGCTCGACGACCGCAAGCACGCCGTCGACGACCAGATCGCCCAGCTCCGCGACACGCTCGAGGGCGCTTCGGCCGACGTCGTCAAGGCGGCCGTCGCCGTCCAGACCGCCCAGAGCGGGCTGGCGCGGGCGCAGGCCGCCAGCGCCTCAGCGACCGCAGCGGTGGCAGCGGCCGTGACCCGCGACCAGCAGGTGTCCGCCGCCCTCGCGCTGGCGCTGGCCGAGCAGGCCAAGGCCGAGCGCGAACTGGCCGCCGGCCAGGCCGAACAGGACGGCACCCGGCGTGAGCTGGGCACGATGGTCCGCGAGACGTACATGGGATCCGGGCTGACCGGGCTCTCGCTCGCCCTCGGCGCCGACACGCCCGAGCAGTTCACGGAGCGGGTGACCCTGGCCGGGGTCGCCCTGCGCTCGCAGGGCGGGGTGCTCGACGTGCTCGCCGTCCAGCAGGCGGAGCTGCGGGCCCGCGGCGCGAAGGTGCACGCCGTGGCCGCCGAGGTCGCGGAGCTCAAGAGCCAGTCGATCGCCGCCGTGGCCGCCCGTCGGGCGGCGCAGCAGGCTGCGGTCAGGGCGCAGGCGGCCATCGCCGCGTCGCTCGCCGCGGAGCAGAAGGCGCTGGGCGTGGCGCGGTCGAAGGTCGCGGCGGAGCGCAGCCGGATGGCGTCGCTGCAGGGCGAGCAGTCCAAGCTCAGCGCGATGCTCGCCGCACGCGCCCGGGCCGCGGCCGCTGCTGCTGCCGCCGCGGAGCGCCGGCGCCGCCAGCAGGGCGGCGGGGGCGGCGGAGGGGCGAGCGGCGGCGGAGGTGGTGGGGGCGGCGGCGGCGGGGCGTCGTCCGGGTTCCTCTCCTACCCCGCCAACGGGCCGATCACCTCCGGGTTCGGCATGCGGTACCACCCGATCCTGCACATCTGGCGGCTGCACAGCGGCACCGACTTCGGTATCGCCTGCGGCACGCCCGTCTACGCGGCCGCGGCGGGCACGGTGATCAGCGCGGGACGGGCCGGCGGCTACGGCAACCGGGTCGTCATCGACCATGGGATCGTGAACGGCGTCGACCTGGCCACGACGTACAACCACCTGACCCGGATCGTCGTCGGCGGCGGGTCGGTGTCATCGCGGGGAGCTCATCGCCTACTCGGGCACGACCGGGCTGTCGACCGGGTGCCACCTGCACTTCGAGACACTGGTCAACGGGAACTTCGTCGATCCCATGCGGTGGCTGTGACGTAGGCTGGATCGTTCGGTCCACCGGTCGTACCCAGTCGTACCCAGTCGTGTCGGGAGGTCGTCGTGCCCAGGGAGCGCGGCCGGAAGGTCATCGCGTCCAACCGCAAGGCGCGGCACGACTACCTCATCGACGACGTCTACGAGGCCGGCATCGTGCTCATGGGCACCGAGGTCAAGGCACTGCGGGCCGGCCGCGCGTCGCTGGCCGACGCGTTCGCATCGGTGTCGGACGACGGCGAGGTGTGGCTCGAGAAGGTCCACATCCCCGAGTACACCCAGGGGACGTGGACCAACCACGAGACGCGCAGGCGGCGCAAGCTGCTGCTGCACCGCGACGAGATCGAGAAGATCGCCGCCGTCACGCGCGAGAGGGGGCTGACGATCGTCCCGCTCGCGCTCTACTTCAAGGACGGCCGGGTCAAGGTCGAGATCGGCGTCGCGCGCGGCAAGAAGAACTACGACAAGCGGCAGGCCCTGCGCGAGCGCCAGGACCGCCGCGAGGCCGACCGCGCGATGAGCCTGCGCGCCAACCGCTGACGTCGCCGGCCCGGTGGTGGCTGCCGCCGTCGGCCTCGGCGACGACGGGAACAGCCGGCGCCGCCTGCCGGTTGACGGAGGACGGCGGGCCACCCGCCCGGCCCGCGCGGCCGGGGGAGCGGTCGGCTAGGCTGATGGCGGTCCCGGGCCAAGGCCCGTGACCTCGGCGGCAGGCCGCCACCCCCAGGGGGTGACAGGTTTCGACGTCGGTTGTCGTTCCAGGAGAAGCGGGCCGAGGAGGCGACGTCATCTCGTCAACGATCGTCGCAAACCCATAGGTGCCAATACAACGCGCACCGACGTCGCCCTCGCCGCCTGAGCGAGTGTGATGTCCGTCAGCCCGGGTAGGCCTTCGGCCCGGTCGCTGGCGTCGACTAGAAGGCCACTGGCGAAGGGCCCGGTCACGGGGCCCGACGCGACACTGAACAGTGACTGAGCCCGGCTCGGCGACTCGTCTGCGAGATCGCCGGGGCTGAGAAAAGCCGCAGCAGACTGCGCCCGGAGAAGTCCTGGATCCACGCTGGCGGACGCGGGTTCGATTCCCGCCACCTCCACCGAACGCAGCTGAGGGAGCCCCCGAGGAACCAGGGGGCCCTTCTGCTGTCTCCATCGCCGCGAGAGGCCGGGGGTAAGCGGCTACGCGTGGACGCCGGTGGGCGGCCCCTCCTGCGCGCCAAGCACCGGCTCGAAGGCGGCGCTGTACCGCTCGAAGCGGGGCGTCCAGTCCTCCCCGACCACGCCCTCGACGAGGCGCTCGAGGCACACCTCCCAGCCGGCGGCGTTGCGGGCCGCGGCGGTGGCGGCCAGCTCCTCGGTCAGCACGAAGGTGGTACCGCCCTCGGTGGCCGAGAGGTCGAAGCCGATCGTGTCGTCACCCCAGGTGAACACGAGCCGGTGAGGCGGGGAGCACTCGATCACCCGGCCGGGCAGAGGGCCGAAGGGCTGCCCGTCGAAGTGGTGGGTGAGCGTGGCGCCGGTCTCCCAGCGGTCGATCTCGATCCGGGTCGGGAACCAGGCGCGCAGCTCGGCCGGGTCGGTCACGGCGCGCCACCTCCTCGAGGGGGCGCGGGAGGAATCGCTCGAACCGCAGCACCGGCTTCTCGCCGGTCGAGATCAGGGTCGCTTCACGCATCGGGGTCTCCTTCGGTGAGGTGGGCCTCGAGCCGGTCGAGGCTGGTGCGCCACATCTGCCGGTACGGCTCGAGCCACGCGTCCAGCTCGATCAGCGGTTCTGGCCGCACCCGGTAGAGCCGGCGTTGCCCGTCGACACGCACCTCGACGAGGCCGGCCTCGCGCAGCACCCGCAGGTGTTTCGACACCAGGGGCTGGCTGCCGCCGAGTTCGTCGACGAGCGCCCCCACCGACGACTCGCCCTGACGGAGGGCGTCGAGGATCCGGCGGCGGCGAGGCTCGGCGAGAACCTCGATGACATCGGGCACCATCTGAGAATGCTCGACCAGTTATATGCCTGTCAAGACATGTAGGTGAGGCGATCGAGGCCCGACCTCAGTGCGGCGTCACGTCTCCGGTCACCAGGTCGAACACCCCCGCCGGGCCACGCTGCTTCAGGAGCTCGGCCAGCAGGCGCCCGGCGACGTCGGCCGCCGGCCTCGGGCGCCGCTCCCTCGGATCGAAGAGGTCACCGTCGAGCCCGTGCCGCGCCGCCGCCCAGGTCGCCGGCCGCAGCAGCTCGACCGGCAGCGGCTCGTGGCCGTCCGCCGTGCTCCCCGCCGTGCCGTGCAGGGTGGCGTGGCCGATCGCCCGCACCAGCCCCGCGAGCACCACGGCGTCGGCGGCGTCCAGCTGGACGTCGGCCACGCGCACCTCCACCGTCGGCTCGTGCTCCGACAGGCGCGCGTGCCAGTACAGCTGTCCGCGGTCGGCGATCGCGCCGGTGGTGAGCAGGTCGTCCGCCCGCCGCTCGTAGTCCTCGACCGAGGCGAACACGGGCGGCGCACCCTCCACCGGCCACCGCGCGAAGTGCACCGCGCGGAAGCTCGCGAAGCCGCTGTCGCGGCCGCGCCAGAAGGGCGAGTTGGCCGAGAGCGCGAGCAACACGGGCAGCCAGGGCCGGACGGCGGCGAGCACGGCCAGGCCGGCCGCGCGATCGGGCACGCCGACGTGCACGTGCATCCCGTTGATCAGCTGTTCCTCGACGAGCGCGGGCGCCTGCTCGAGAACGTGCGGTAGCGCGGCGCGTCGGTGACGGGGACCTCGCCGGCGTCGTCCGGGGCCAGTGGGGCCGCGCCCACCGGCGCCAGCCGGCACCCCGAGGACGCGGCCGCCGCGGCCAGCCCCGAGCGCAGCGACGTGAGGTGGTCCCGCACCTCCGCGAGCTCGCTGCACACCGGCGTCGCGACCTCGACCTGCACCTCGAGCAGCTCGTGCTGCAGGTCGGCGCTCCCGAGCCCGTCCCCGCGGGCCTTCCCCAGCACCTGGGCCGAGCGCGCCACCGGCAGCCCCTCGCCGTCGACGAGCAGGTACTCCTCCTCGACGCCGAGCGTCGTCCTGTCAGGCACCGGGCCCGGGTACCCCGGCCGGCGGCGCCTCATGCCGAATGCAGCACCTGGGGTCGTCGGCCGCGAGGTGCATGATCGCTGGGAGGGGTGCGGGGCGGATAGGTTGGGGTGGTGGTGGCCGACCAGGGCGTGACGGGTGAGACAGGCGCGATCGAGCGGGTCGAGCTGCGCCGGCTCCGGCTGCCGCTGGTGGCCCCGTTCCGCACCTCGTTCGGGACGACGACCGCGCGCGACGTGCTGCTCGTCCGCGTCGACACCGCCGCGGCGACCGGCTGGGGCGAGTGCGTCGCCGACGCGGAGCCCACCTACTCCACCGAGTACGCCGACGGCGCCCAGGACGTCATCGCGCGGCACCTGCTGCCGCGGCTGGCCGCCGCGCAGGCCGACCGGCCGGTGACCGCGGCCCGGCGTCGCGCCCCTGCTCGAGGCGGTCAAGGGCCACCCGATGGCCAAGGCCGCCCTGGAGGCGGCCGTGCTCGACGCCGAGCTGCGCGCCGCGGGCCTGTCGTTCGCCGACCACCTCGGCGCGGTCGCCGACCGGGTGCCCGCGGGGTGTCAGCGTCGGCATCACCCCTCGGTGCCCGCAGCTGCTCGACGCCGTCGACGGCTACCTCGCCGAGGGCTACCTGCGGATCAAGCTCAAGATCGAGCCCGGCTGGGACGTCGAGCCCGTGCGCGCCGTGCGCGAGCGGTTCGGCGACGACGTGCTGCTCCAGGTCGACGCCAACACCGCCTACCGGCTCGCGGACGCGCGCCACCTCGCCCGGCTCGACCCCTTCGGCCTGCTGCTGATCGAGCAGCCGCTGCCCGAGGACGACGTCCGCGGCCACGCCGAGCTCGCCCGGCAGCTGCGCACGCCGGTCTGCCTCGACGAGTCGATCGTCTCCGCCCGGGCCGCCGCCGACGCGATCGCGCTCGGCGCCTGCTCGATCGTCAACATCAAGGCGGGCCGGGTCGGCGGCTACCTCGAGGCCCGCCGCGTGCACGACGTGTGCGCGGCCAACGGGATCCCGTCTGGTGCGGCGGCATGCTCGAGACCGGGATCGGCCGGGCCGCCAACGTGGCGCTCGCGGCCCTGCCGAACTTCGTGCTGCCCGGCGACACCTCGGCCTCGCGCCGGTACTACGCCACGGACCTCACCGAGCCCTTCGAGCTGGAGGACGGGCATCTGGCCGTCCCTTCCGGCCCCGGGTATCGGCCGTGAGCCGCTGCCGGACGCGCTCGCCGAGTTCACCACCCCGGTCGAGGAGGTGCCGCCGGCATGACCAAGGGCGGCGGCGGGACGGCAAGGGCGGCGGCGGGTGACCAAGAGCGGCCGGTGTCCCGCGCGCGATCTACGAGGCGCGAGCTGCTGCGGCTGCAGACCGAGCTGGTCGCCGCTGCAGCAGTGGGTGACCGCGACCCGGCAGCGGCTCGTCGTCGTCTTCGAGGGCCGGGACGCCGCCGGCAAGGGCGGGACGATCAAGCGGATCACGGAGTACCTCAACCCGCGCGTCGCCCGCATCGTCGCGCTGCCGGCGCCGACGCGAGCGCGAGCGGGGCCAGTGGTACTTCCAGCGGTACGTCGAGCAGTTGCCGGCCGCCGGCGAGATCGCCCTGTTCGACCGCTCCTGGTACAACCGCGCCGGCGTCGAGCGGGTGATGGGCTACTGCACCCCGCAGGAGTACCGCCGGTTCCTGCACCAGTGCCCGACCTTCGAGCGCCTGCTCGTCGAGGACGGCATCCTCCTGCGCAAGTACTGGTTCTCCGTCAGCGACGAGGAGCAGGAGCGGCGCTTCGGCCGCGCCTGTCCGACCCGCTGACCGCGTGGAAGTTCTCGCGAGAACGACCTGCTCACCCGGGACAAGTGGGTGGAGTTCTCGCGCGCCAAGGACGAGATGTTCGTCCACACCGACATCCCGGAGGCGCCCTGGTGGGTGGTCGAGGCGACGACAAGCGCGCCGCGCGGCTGAACATGATCGCCCACCTGCTCTCCTCGGTGCCCTACGAGCCGTTCGAGACCGCCAAGCTGCGGCTGCCCCCCCGCCCACCCGCGGAGGACTACCAGCGCCCGCCGCGCGAGCTGTTCCAGCACGTGCCCGACCACGCGGCGACCCTCCGCGAGCGCTGACGCCAGGCGGGGGACACCCGTTCGGGTGAGCGCCGTGCGGCGAGGGTCCAGCTCGCGCCCGGAATGCCGACACCGCATGCATGACCGTTCCCGACGGTGAGCGGCCGGCCGCCGGGGCGCACACCCGTCGTGCTGCGCCCGACCCTGCTGCTGGCCGACCGGCTGCGGACCAGTGCCCGGCTCGCGGTGCTCGCGGGCGTCCTGCTCGTGCCCGCCGTGTACGCGACGTGGGCCTTCGTCACCGTCACAGGCGGCCAGGTGGCGTTCACGGACGCGGAGCGGGGCGGCGTCGAGGTGCTGCGGCCGGCGCTGACGGCGCTCGCCGATGCCACCGACGGCCGCGCGGCGCTGCCCACCGACCTGGACGCCGTCCGCGCCGCGGCCGCCGCGCACCCCGAGTTGGGGCTCGACGACACGCTCGCCGCGGCGACGGCGGCGGCCGGGAAGCCGGACGCCGCGACCCCGGCCGGTCGCGCCGCGACCGCTGCGGCTCTGGTCGACCTCGTGACGCAGGTCGGCAACGCCTCGAACCTGATCCTCGACCCCGACCTCGACTCGTTCTACGTCATGGACACCCTGGTGGTGCAGGTGCCGAAGGCCCTGCTGGGCGCCGCCCAGGCGGCGGCACCGCACGCCGGCGCCTCGCGCGTCGACCTCGTGGCCGCGCAGGCCGTGCAGGCCGGCACGCTCGCCGGAGCGGCGAGCGCGATCGACGGCGACCTCACCACGGCCGCCGCCCACACCGTGCTCACGGACCTCGCCGGCAAGGCCGGTCCCGTGCGCGCGGCCGGCCAGGCCTCGGCCGCCCTCGCGAAGGGCCTGACGTCGACGCTCCACGCGCCCGCCGCGGCGGCCCCCGGCCCCCTCGTCACGGCGTCGCTCGCCGCGGTGGCCCCCGGGGCCGACACCCTCGACGCGCTGCTCGAGGCCCGCGCCGCCGGCCTCACCGGGCAGCGCGACCTCACCCTCGCCGTGACCGTCGTGGCCCTGCTCGCGGGCCTGTGGATCGCCGCCGCCGTCTGGTGGCGGACCCGGCACGACGTCGGGCTCACGCTCGCCGCGGTGACCGCGATCGTCGGCGGCGACCACGACGAGCGGCCCGTCCCCGACGGCCGCGACGAGCTCGGCGACATCGGCCGCGCGGTCGACGCCGCGCGCGCGCAGCTGGCCGCCCAGGCCGTCGAGCTCGAGCGCGCCCGGGTCGAACGCGAGGACCAGGTGCAGCGCGGCTTCGCCGCCCAGCGCGTGGCCGAGAAGCAGGTGCGCAGCCGTGCGCAGGGCGTGATCGACGAGACGGCCACGACCGTCATCGGCGAGCTCGGCGAGGTCGTCGGGCAGGTCGAGGCCGTGCGCCGGGCGGCGGGGACCATCGACCAGCGCGTCAGCAGCGCGGACAGGGTCACCCGGGTGGTCGTCGAGCAGGCCGGCGAGGCCGACCGCGTGGCCAACCAGCTCGGACGGAGCCTGCAGCGGGTCGCGACGACCGCGCAGCTGATCGCCGGCGTCGCCGACCAGACGAAGCTCCTGGCGCTCAACGCGACCATCGAGGCCGCCCGCGCCGGTGAGGCCGGCCGGGGCTTCAGCGTCGTCGCCGACGAGGTGAAGAACCTCGCCATGAGCACCGCCCGCTCGACCGAGGAGATCACGAACACGATCGGCTCGCTGGAGCGCGACGTGGCGGCCGTGTCGGCCGCGATCGCCGGCATGACCGAGGGGATCAAGGGCGTCGACGAGGCGACGGCGGTGCTCTCGGGGGTCGCGAGCGAGCAGCACGCCTTGGTGGAGAACCTCGACCGCTGCGTCAACGAGGCCATCGCCCGGGTCCAGGACATGGGCGCCCTCACCGCGCTGCTCGAGCGTCGCCAGAGTCAGCGCGTGCCCTTCGCGGGCACCGCCCAGGTGACGGCCAAGGGCACGTCGTTCAGCGCCCAGCTGTGCGACCTGGGCGAGGGCGGGCTGGGATGCACCGGCGCCGAGCTCGTGGCGGCGCTCTCTCTGGGCGACCTCGTCCGGGTCGAGTTCCAGCTCGACGCGCGGCCCGTGTCGGTCTCCGCTGCGGTCGCGCGCCTCCCCGAGCTCCCGGATTCGCACGAGGTCGGCCTGCAGTTCATGGGGCTCCCGGAGGACGTCGCGCTCGCGGTGCAGGCCTTCGTCGCGCGGGTCGCCGGCGCCGTACCGGACGGCGATGGCTGAGACGGCAACCCAGCGACAACCCCGTTCCCCTGCCCGTGCCGGGTGCGTGAGCCCGCACTAGCGTTCCGCTCATGCACACGGCGGCCGAAGCGGGACCGGGGCCTGTGCGGCACCCGGAGAGCAGCCCCGGCGGCCCGCTGCCGCTGACGATGCGCCAGGGTGCGATCGCCGCCGTGCTCGTGCTCGTGGTGGGTCTCGGGGCCGCGTTGCTGACGCCCCTCGCTGCCGCCGTGGAGGCCGGGCGGGTGAAGCCGCCAGGGTCCGTGGCCGTCGGCCGGGCCGTGGTCCTGCCCGCTGCGGGCTGGGCCGTCGAGGCGCAGCAGAGCGACGCGGTGCTGCTGACGCGCGCCGGCGCCCGCATGATCGTGCGCTGGCAGGGGGCGCACCGGCCGACCCGTCGACCGGGCTGTCACAGCTCGCGGCCTCGACGCGCCAGGCCGTCCCCGACGCCTCGTCCTTCGGCGGCGTCCGGCAGTTCAGGTCCGAGAGCGGGGACCCCGGCTACCTGGCGCCCTTCGCCGCCCCGGGCAGCACCGGCGCCATCGCGCTCGTCATCGGGGGCGGCGGGCAGGCGACCGTCCAGGCCCTGGCGCCCTCGACCACGTTCTCCCAGGTCTCCGACGAGCTCCTCACGATGATCACCGGTATCCGGATCCTGCGCGGAGGGGCGGCGTGAGCGCGCTCGCGGAGCAGGCCGTACCGGGCCGCCCGGCCCCCCGGATGCGCGGCGTCCCGCGAGTGGTACGCCACCCGGCAGCCCATCCTGCTCGCGGTGCTCGTGCTCGCGATCGTCGCGGTGCCGCAGACCAGCTCCGTGCTGCAGCGGTTCGTCCAGAACTACCCCGGGGCCGGGTGTCGCGACCCTGGCGCTCTGGGCGGTGTACGCGCTGCCGCTGCTCGCCCTGATCCTCGCCGTCGACTACTTCGAGCGGGAGCCCGCCTGGCTGATCGCGTTCGCCGCGGCCTGGGGCGGCCTGGTCGCGACCGGCCTCGCACTCAGCGCGAACGAGGCAGTCCAGTCGATCCTCACCACGAGCGAGGGCACCGCCTACACCGCCCAGTGGGGCGCAGCCATCGCCGGGCCCACCGACGAGGAGCTGCTGAAGGGCCTCGGCGTCGTCGTCGGGGCGCTCCTCGCCCGCCGGCGGATGCGCTCGCCCGTCGACGGGTTCATCCTCGGGGCCGTCGTCGGGCTGGGCTTCCAGGTGGTCGAGGACGTCGTCTACACCGCGAACGTCATCTCCGTCGGGCAGGACCCGATGGCGGCCATCTGGCAGATGTTCGTGCTGCGCGGGCTGATGGGCGGGCTGTGGAGCCACGCCGTGTACACCGGGCTGTTCGGGCTGGGCCTGGGGTACGCCATGACGCGCACGACGTGGTCGCGGGCTCCAGCGCGCGGCCGCCGTCGTCGCGGGCGCCGTCGCGGCGTGGTCGCTGCACTTCCTCTGGAACTCACCGCTGCTCGTCGACACCACCGACTGGCGCCTCGTCGTGGTGAAGGGCCTGCCCGCGCTGCTGCTGCTCCTGGCCGTGCTCCAGCGCGCGCAGCGGGCCGACAGCGCCGTGTTCCTCCCGGCGCTCGCCGCCGTAGGCAACCCGCTGGTCGCCACCGAGGGCGAGATCGCCGCCCTGACCGATCGGCGCACCCGGGCGCGGGCCCGCCGGGAGGCACGCGGCAGTGCCGGGCGCCGGGGCGCGCACCTGGTCCGCCGGCTTGCAGCGCGCCCAGGCCGACCTGGCGGTGGCGCTCACCAACCGCGACGCGGTCGGGGTCGAGCGGTCCCGGGAGGACCTCGCGCAGGTGCGGCAGAGCCTGGGCCAGCTGCCGCAGCACCCGCCCGTGATCGGCTGGCGGGCCGGGAGCTGGGCCGCGGTGCTCGGTGTGGCGGGCCTCTTCGTGCCGGTGCTGGGCGTCGTGGCGGTCGTCGTGGCACTGGTCGCGATCGTGCGGGGCCGTGCGCGGGCGGCGTCCGCACCCGGGGCCCGCGTCTCGGCCCGGCTGTGGATCGGCCTCGTCCTGGGAGCGGTGGACGTCGCCCTGCTGCTCGTCGCCCTGTCCCGCTAGCCCACCGGCTTTCACGGGCTGCTGTGGGACCATGCGCGGGTGCCTGAGCTGCAGCCGTCGTGGCAGTTGTCGCTGGTCACCGCGGCGCTGCTCGCGGTGCTGGCGGTCGCCGGCCGGCGCGCGCGGGACGGGCGCCTGCGCGTGGCCGGCGCCTTCGGGCAGGAGTTCGCGCTCGTCATGTCACTGCTCGCGCTGTGGCAGCTCGTCGGCGGGTACGTGCACACCCGCGAGGCGGGGGCGATCGAGCGGGGCCGGTCGATCTGGTCGATCGAGCACGCCCTGCACATGGTGAGCGAGGTCGACGTGCAGCGGTTCGCCCTGCCGCACCCGTGGCTCGTGACGGCCGTCGACCGCTACTACGCCTACGCCCATCTCAACGGCACCGCCGTCTTCCTCGTGCTGCTGTGGTGGCACCGACGCTCGGTCTACCCGGCCGTCCGCGTGACCGTGGTGCTGACGACGCTCGCGTGCCTGCTCGTCCAGGTGGTGCCGGTGGCGCCGCCGCGGCTGCTGCCCGAGTACGGGTTCGTCGACACCGCGCTCGTGGCCGGCGACTCGGTCTACGGGCCGTACGGCACGGGGATGGCGAACCAGCTGTCGGCGATGCCCTCGGTGCACGTCGCCTGGGCGAGCATCGTGGCCTGGTACCTGTGGCGGTACGGCCCCCGGAGTGGCCGCTGGGCATGGGTCCGCTGGCTCGGTGTCGCGCACCTGGTGGTGACCGTGTTCGCGGTCGTGGCGTCCGCGAACCACTGGTGGCTCGACGGCATCGTCGCCGCCGGCCTGGTGGCCCTCGCCGTACCGGTCGGTGAGTGGTGGCGGCGCCGGGCCGAGGCCGCCGCGGCCCCGCCCGCCCTCCAGCCGGCTCCCGTCACGGCAGGATGACGCCCATGGCCAACGGCGCGAGCGTCTCGTCATCGATCACCATCCGGCTGGAGCTGCCGGCCCGGCCGCGCGCGGTCAGCGAGCTCACCGGGCTCATCGAGGCCGGTGGCGGCGTCGTCACCGCCCTCGACGTCACGGCCTCGGGCGCCGACCGGGTGCGCGTCGACGTGACCTGCGCGACCCGGGGCAGCGACCACGCCGAGGCGATCGCGGCGTCGGTGCGGGGCATGGAGGGCGTGGTCGTCGAGCGGGTCTCCGACCGCACGTTCCTGATGCACCTCGGGGGCAAGCTCCGGATCGAGAGCAAGGTGCCGCTGCGCAACCGCGACGACCTGTCCCTCGTGTACACCCCCGGCGTGGCCCGGATCAGCCAGGCGATCGCTGCGGACCCCGGCGACGCCCGGCGCCTGACGATCAAGCGGAACACGGTCGCCGTCGTCAGCGACGGGTCGGCGGTGCTCGGGCTGGGCAACCTCGGCCCGCTCGCCGCGCTCCCGGTGATGGAGGGCAAGGCCGCGCTCTTCAAGCGGTTCGCGAACATCGACGCCTTCCCGCTGTGCCTGGACACCCAGGACGTCGATGAGATCGTGCGGACCGTCGTGCACGTGGCGCCCGTCTTCGCCGGCATCAACCTCGAGGACATCTCGGCGCCGCGGTGCTTCGAGATCGAGGCGCGGCTGCGTGAGCTGCTCGACATCCCGGTCTTCCACGACGACCAGCACGGCACCGCCATCGTCACGCTGGCCGCGCTGACGAACGCGCTCAAGGTCGTGGGCAAGGTGCTCCCCGACGTGCGGCTGGTCATGTCCGGTGCCGGTGCGGCCGGCACCGCCGTGCTCAAGCTGTTGCTGGCGGCCGGCGCGCGCGACGTCGTCGTGGCCGACGTCGACGGCGTCGTCCACCGTGACCGCCCGGGGCTGGCGCCGTCCCTGGTGTGGACCGCCGAGCACACCAATCCCCGCGGGGTCACGGGGAGCCTGCGCGAGGCGCTCGCCGGCGCCGACGTGTTCGTCGGCCTGTCGGCCCCCGACATCATCACCGGCGACGACGTCGCGACGATGGCGCCCGGTGCCGTCGTCTTCGCCCTCGCGAACCCCGACCCGGAGGTCGACCCGGTCGAGGCGGCCCGGTACGCCGCGGTCGTCGCCACCGGCCGCTCCGACGCCGCCAACCAGATCAACAACGTGCTCGCGTTCCCCGGTGTCTTCCGCGGGCTGCTCGACGCGCAGTCCCGCACGATCGACACGACCATGCTCCTCGCCGCGGCCAACGCTCTCGCCGCGGTCGTGGCCGCCGACGAGCTCAACGCCGCCTACATCGTGCCGAGCGTGTTCCACCCCGACGTCACCCGCGTCGTGGCCGGCGCGGTCGAGCGGGCCGCGCGCGCGGCCGGCGACCCGCCGGTGGCCGACCCCGGCGGCCCGCTGCACGACCTCGGCGGGCACCCCGCGCACGCGGACTGGCACATCGTGCACTGACGGGGCGGTGCCGGTCACCCTGGCCGGGTGCGCCGGGAGGGCAGCCGACAGAATGGGGCCATGTCAGGGTTCACCGGTCGCCTGCTCGTGGCGAGCCCGCTCCTGACGGATGACAACTTCAGGCGCAGCGTGGTGCTGCTGCTCGACCACGGCGACGACGGCGCGCTCGGCGTCGTCGTCAACCGCCCGCTCGAGGTCGACGTCGACGCGGTGCTGCCGGCGTGGCAGCCCTACGCCACGCTGCCGGGGCGGCTCTTCCGCGGCGGCCCGGTCGCGCTCGACTCGGCGCTCGGGGTCGTCGCCGTCCCGGGTGACGACGACGAGCCCGTCGGGGTGCGGCGCATCCTCGGCTCGCTGGGGCTGGTCGACCTCGACACCCCGCCCGAGGTCGTGGCCGGCGGCGTCGCCGGGCTGCGCATCTTCGCGGGGTACGCCGGCTGGACGAAGGGCCAGCTCGAGGCCGAGATCGCCGAGGGCGCCTGGTACGTGGTCGAGGCCGAGGCGCGCGACGCCTTCACCGACGACCCCGACGACCTCTGGCGGCAGGTGCTGCGCCGCCAGCGCGGCGACCTCGCCTTCGTGTCGACCTACCCCGAGGACCCGCGCCTCAATTGACCCTCTCGTACAGTTGGCTGCCATGAGTACCCAGCCGCCGGAGCCCGCGCCGCTGTCGTCCCCGATGTCGTCCCCCGAGGGCGGGGGGACGGGCCTGCTCGAGCGCGAGCTCGTCGAGCAACCCGTCGAGCCGGGCGACCACGAGCGGTTCGCGCACTACGTCCGCAAGGAGAAGATCCTCGAGTCGGCGATGACCGGCGAACCCGTGATCGCCCTGTGCGGCAAGGTCTGGGTGCCGGGGCGCGACCCGAACAAGTTCCCCGTGTGCCCGATCTGCAAGGAGATCTACGCGGGCCTGCGGCCCGGCCCCGGCGGCGACGAGGGCGGGTCGTCGGACTGACCCTCTCGTCACCGCTGTCCGACGAGCGGGTCTTCGCGGCCCGGTACCGCGTCACCACCGTCGGGCTGCTCACCCTCGTCACGCTCGTCGCCTTCGAGGCGCTCGCCGTCGCGACCGTGATGCCGGTCGCGGCGCGGGTGCTCGGGGGCGTTGGGTCGTACGGGCTCGCGTTCGGGGCCTACTTCGCCACCCTGCTGGTCGGCGTCGTCGCCGCGGGCGGCTGGAACGACGCCCGCGGCCCGCGCGGCCCCGTTCTCGTCGGCCTCGTCGTCTTCGCCGCAGGCCTGCTCGTCGCCGGCACCGCGACCACCTACCCGGTGCTGCTGGTCGGCAGGGGTGTCTCGGGCTTCGGCGGGGGGCTGCTGGGCGTCTCGCTGTACGTCGTGGTCGCCGACGTCTACCCGGCGGCGCTGCAGCCGCGGGTCTTCGGTGCCATCTCGTCCGCCTGGGTGCTGCCGTCGATCGTGGGCCCGGCGGTGGCCGGCTGGCTCGCGACGCACTGGACCTGGCGGGCGGTCTTCCTCCTGGTGCTGCCCTTCGCCCTCGGGCTCGTGCCCCTGCTCGCGCCACGCCTGCGCAGGGGGCCGCTCGAGGGCGACGGCACGGCTCCGGCCGGCGCCCGCGGCCGCCTGGTGCGCGGCGTGCTGCTCGGCGCCGGTGCCCTCGCGGTGCAGGCCGGCATCGACGCGGGCGGCGTCCGGGGGCTGGTGGGCGCGGGCCTGGGCGCGGTGCTCGTCGTCGTCGCGCTGCCGGCCCTGCTCCCGGCCGGGGCGCTGCGGCTGCGGCGGGGCCTGCCGTCGCTGGTCGCCGTCCGGGCGCTGTTCACGGGGACCTTCGCCGGTGCCGAGGCGTTCGTGCCGCTCATGCTCGTCGCGCACCGTGACCTGACGCCCGCGCTGGCGGGGGCGGCGCTGACCGTGGGGGCGCTGGGCTGGTCGGCGGGTTCGTGGCTGCAGGGGAGCAGCCGGGTGCGGGTCGACCGGGTCCGCCTGCTCGCCGGCGGCGGGGTCGTGCTCGGCCTGGGGGTGCTGCTGCTCGCGCTCACACCGCTCGGCGCGGTGCCGCCCGCGGTCGTGCCGGTCGCATGGATCGTCGCCGCCGCCGGCATGGGGACCGGCATGTCGAGCATGAGCGTGCTCACGCTCCGGCTGTCACCGGCAGGCGAGGAGGGCCGCAGCGGGGCCGCCCTGCAGATCGGCGACGCGCTCGGCGGCCTGCTCGGGATCGCGCTCGCGGGCGCGCTGTTCTCGGCGGCGCCCGGTGGTTCGGCCGCGTCGGCGGCGCCCTACGTGCTCGTCTGGGCGGTGCTCGGCGGCGTCGGCCTGAGCGCGGCGGCCGTGGCCCTGCGCGTGCGCCGCGCTGATCCCGGCCAGGAGGCCGCAGCCTCGTAGCACACCCCGGGCTCCTGGCCCGGCATCCCCGCCCCGGCACGTCGCCGGCGGCCATCGGTTAGCGTCTTGACCCCGTGAGCCATGGGGGAGCGGGCGCCGCGCAGGGCCCTGCGCACACGCCGCGGCATGCCAGCGCGGCGGTCGCGGCGCACCTGCCGCCGGCCTACCCGGAGCGTGCGCCGTGGGGTACGGCCTCCAAGTTGCGGGCCTGGCAGCAGGAGGCGCTGCAGGCCTACCTGCGCTCGACCCCGCAGGACTTCCTGGCGGTCGCGACGCCCGGCGCCGGCAAGACGACCTTCGCGCTGCGGGTGGCGACCGAGCTCCTCGAGCGCGGCACGGTGCAGCGCGTCACCGTCGTCTGCCCGACCGAGCACCTCAAGCGGCAGTGGGCCGACGCGGCCGCCCGGGTGGGGATCAAGCTCGACCCGACGTTCCGGAACAGCCAGGGAGCGCACGCCCGAGAGTTCGACGGGGTCGCGGTCACGTACGCCCAGGTCGCGACGAAGCCGGCGCTGCACCGGGCCCGGACCGAGGCCGCCCGCACGCTCGTCGTCCTCGACGAGGTCCACCACGGGGGCGACGCGCTGTCGTGGGGCGACGCGGTGCGTGAGGCGTTCGAGCCGGCCGCGCGCCGGCTCGCCCTCACCGGCACGCCGTTCCGGTCGGACACGAGCCCGATCCCCTTCGTGCAGTACGAGGCCGGCAAGGACGGCGTCCGCAGGTCGCGGGCCGACCACCAGTACGGCTACGGCGAGGCGTTGCGCGACGGGGTCGTCCGGCCCGTGATCTTCTTGTCGTACTCCGGATCGATGCGCTGGCGCACGAAGGCCGGCGACGAGGTCGCGGCACGGCTCGGTGAGCCGCTGACGAAGGACATGATCGGTCAGGCCTGGCGGACGGCGCTCGACCCGCGGGGCGAGTGGATCCCGTCCGTGCTCGCGGCGGCCGACAAGCGGCTCACCGAGGTCCGGCGGGGTGTGCCGGACGCCGGTGGCCTGGTGATCGCCACCGACCAGGAGGTCGCCCGCGCCTATGCCGCGACGCTGCGGGCGGTGTCCGGCGAGGCGCCGGTCGTGGTGCTGTCGGACGACGACGCCGCGTCGGACCGGATCGAGGAGTTCGCGGTGGGCCGGCAGCGCTGGATGGTCGCCGTCCGGATGGTGTCGGAGGGCGTCGACGTGCCGCGGCTGGCGGTCGGCGTCTACGCCACCTCGACGTCGACACCGCTGTTCTTCGCCCAGGCCGTCGGCCGGTTCGTGCGGGCGCGCCGGCGCGGCGAGACGGCGTCCATCTTCCTGCCCAGCGTGCCGGTGTTGCTGAGCCTCGCCGCCGAGCTCGAGGTCGAGCGCGACCACGCCCTCGACCGGCCTCGCAGCGACGCCGACGACCCGCAGTGGACCCCCGAGGACGGCCTGCTCGCGGCGGCGAACCGCGAGGAGAAAGCCTCGGACACCCTCGGGCCCGGCTTCGAGGCGCTCGAGGCGCAGGCGACCTTCGACCGGGTGCTGTTCGACTCCCAGGAGTTCGGCACCGAGGCCGAGGTCGGCAGCGAGGAGGAGCTCGACTTCCTCGGGATCCCGGGGCTGCTTGAGCCCGACCAGGTCACGACGCTGCTCCAGCAGCGGCAGGCGCAGCAGCTGGTGACGCGCTCGAAGCGTGCCCCGGCCCGGGACGCCGCCGAGGCCGTGCCGATCGCCGCGCACCGCGAGATGACGGCGCTGCGCAAGGAGCTGCACAGCCTGGTCGGCGCGTGGGCGCGCCGCACCTCGCAGCCGCACGCGACCGTCCACGCGTCGCTGCGCTCGGCGTGCGGCGGCCCGGAGGTGGCGAAGGCATCGGGCGACCAGCTGCGGGCCCGGATCGAGACCCTTCGGGCCTGGTTCGTCGGCAAGCGCTGAGGTCGTGGTACCCATCAGAACGGTGGTTCGTCGGGGTCGGTGAGGGTTGCGCCGTGGTCCCAGGTCTTGGCCGGTGCGGGGCGGCGGGGCTGGTCGGTGCGGGTGATGGAGTGTTGCCAGGCGGGGGTCAGGTCGCCGTCGAGGTGGGGGTTGAAGGGGCGGCCGTCGCGGTCGCTGTCGGCGATGGTGGCCTGGTCGTGCAGGCGCCGCCGGTGGTCGGCGGCGGCGGCGAGGCCCTGCTCGGCCCGGCGGGTGGGTGCGTCGGGGTCGTGCGGGTCGCCGTCGACGGGTGGGGGTGTGTAGCGGTAGGTGCGGCCGGTCCAGCTGGTCCAGTCGAGGCTGCCGACGGGGGTCGTCGTCGACGGGCCGAGGGGTTCGGTGACCGGCGCGTCGGCAGGCCGCGCGCCTGCGCCGGCCGTTCCGGCGCCGTTCCCGGTGCCGTTCCCGTGCGCCGTCCGCGTGTCCGTCCGCGTGTCCGTCCGCGTGTCCGTCCGCGTGTCCGTCGGTGTGCCCGTCGGTGTGCCCGTCCGCTTGTCGGGTCTGCCGTCCTTCGTGCCTGTCGGGGTCACTCGCGGGTCGGGGTTTGATCAGTCCGGTGCCCTTGAGTCGGTGGTGGCGTCGGCACAGGGGTGCGATGTTGCATGGGCAGGTCGGGCCGCCGTGGTGGAACGGGATCCGGTGGTCGAGGTCGCAGGAGACCGCGCGGCGGGAGCAGTTCGGCCAGACGCAGCAGGGGTCGGCGGCGGTGGCCAGGTGGCGCATCCGGGGGGTGGGGTCGTGTCGGGGGGTGGGGATGGTGTCGCCGACGCCCAGGACGGTGCGGTGCACGTCGTCGACGGGGATGCACCGCCAGGTGGTGGTGGTGGGGTGGTCGCGGGCGGCCTCGGCGGCGATCTGGCGGGCCAGCGCGGCCGGGATCGGGCCGTACCCGTCCAGCACGCCGGGTTCGGCGGCCAGCCCGAGCCAGGTGGACAGCGGCATCGTCAGGCTGACCCGCAACGCCCGCACCCCACTCACCCCACCCGCGGTGCCGGCACGGTCCGCCGTGCCGGCTACCGCAGCTCGGGCAGCCGGCAGTAGCTGTGCCGGCCCTGCCGGCCGGGCAGACCTGGCAGAGGTGCCAGTCGTGGTGGCGGGGGCGGTGGCGCCGGCCGAGGCGCAGCGACCGGGCACGGGTTGGGCGGGGGTGCCGAAGGCGCCCAGGCTCATCCGGTGGACGAGTTCGTCGGCGCGGATCTGGTCGGGGGTGCGGGTGTCACCGCCGGCCTTCGCGGTCGCCACGCAGGCGTCGAGGTCACCGATGATGGCGGTGACCGCCTCCCGGCCGGTCTCCACGCTGACCCTGCCCATCCCGTCCGGGAGGGCCTCGGCGTACACCAGCCGCTTCTGGCGGGCTTTGGCGGCGCGGCGGGCCGCGGCCTCGGCGTCGATGTCCAGGATCACCTTCGCCAGCCGGTTACGGAGCACCGGGTTGGTGACCCGGGTGATCCACGGCAGGCAACTACCCGGACCGGCCGGGTTCGCCGCCGGGTCCAGGACGTCCAGGACGTGCCCGGGCGCGCCCGCCGCGGTCGCGAACTCGACCTCGGCGTCGCTGATCAGCCGGGCCTCCACCCGCGCACACACCTGCGTCGTCGATGATGTCGCCGGTGCCGGTCAGCACCGTGCGCAGCTTGGTCCGGTCCAGCAGCCCGGCCCGCAGCAACACCCCGGTGCGGGGCAGCCTGTTCGTGGTGAACAGCACCAACCCGGCGCGGACGTCCTCCCACGCCGCCGACCCGCTCATCCCGGCCGCCGCAGACAGTTCCGCTGCCACGAACTCGTCCGCCAACTCCGCCGTGTCCAGGTAGTCCCCGGTCGGCACGAACACCCCCAGCCCGGTGATCACCGACTGCAGGCGGGCCGCCAACGCCGGGTCGGCGTCCGCGCACGGATCCGGCCCGACCCGCTCATCCAGCACCGGCGGAGCCCCCTGCCACGCCGACACCAGCCGCGCCACCCCCAGCAGCTCCACCCACAGACACCACCCCGCCAGCCGCCGAGCACCCACCACCGCATCGACACAGTCCCGCAGCGGACCCACCCCGGCAGCACCCGCCGGACCCGCAGCGCCGGCAGCACCCACGGCACCGGCCGGACTCGCGGCACCGGCAGCACCCGCGGCACCGGCAGCACCCGCGGCACCGGCAGCACCCACGGCAGCGGTGGCGTCGGCAGCGTCGGCCGGACCCGGCATCGACTCCTGCCCGCCACTGGCCTCCAGACAGTCGGCGGCAGCCGCCAGGGCAGCACGTGAACCCTCCCCCGGACACCCCAGAAGACGCTCCCGACCGGCACCACCACGACCAGGATCAGGATCACGATCAGGATCAGGATCAGGCTGAAGGGCTGGCGGTGGCTGCCCGGTCCCGGCGAGCTCCTCGGCACGGTCGGGCTCGCCACCGACCTCTCGTCCCCCCACATCAACCCCCGGAACCCGCTTCGTTCGAACACCTGTACGAATCCTATCGAGGGTCGGGAGACCCGTTCTAGCGACAACAAGCATGATCTTTTGGCTGTAGTCGAGGCGGGCGCCGCAGGCGAGGTCAAGGTACGCACGCAGCGCGGGCCTGCCGGCGGAGTGGGACCGGCGGGGGCGGAGCGCGTGGGAGGGAGCGCGTGGGAGGGAGCGCGTGGGCGGAGCGCGTGGGAGGAGCGCGTGGGGCGGCGGAGCGCGTGGGGCGGAGCGCGGGGCGGAGCGCGTGGGAGCGGAGCGCGTGGGGCGGAGCGCGTGGGGCGGAGCGCGTGGGGCGGAGCGCGTGGGAGCGCGTGGCGGAGCGCGTGGGGCGGAGCGCGTGAGGCGCGGAGCGCGTGAGACCGAGCGCGTGAGACCGAGCGCGTGAGAGGGAGCGGCGAGACCTCGGCGGCAGCCGCGATCGACGAACACGGTCCGGCCGCCTGCTCTCACTGCATGGACGCAAGCAGAGTCCGCCCCGGCCCCATCACATGACCACCAGACCCATCGCTGCCCTCGCCGCTGCCAGCGTCGGTGCCGCCAGCGCCGCCGCCCCGGCCGCACCCGCCGCGAGCCGCCGGTCGAGTTCGGCCGGGTCGGCCGCGAACTCCAGGTACCGGGCCCGGATCGGCAGCAGCGTCTCGACGAGAGCCTCCGTCACCGCCGCCTTCAACGCCCCGGCTCCGCGGAGGCCGGCCAGCGCCGCGGACGGCGTCCGGCCCGTGAGCGCACCCAGCAGCTCGGCGAGGTTCGCGACCCCGGGCCGCAGCTCCGGGTCGTAGGCGAGCACCGGGTCGAGGTCGGTGACGGCCGCACGTACCGTTGCGGCGACCCGCACCGGGTCGTCGAGCAGGTGTACCGTGCCCGATCCCGCCGACGACTTGCCCATCTTCGCCGAGGGCAGGCGCAGGTCCTTCAGGCGTGCGGCGGCCTCCGGCACGACCGGCTCCGGTACGGCGAAGACGTCGCCGTACCGGGCGTTGAACCGGCGCGCCAGCGTCCTGGTGAGCTCGAGGTGCTGGCGCTGGTCCTCGCCGACCGGCACGGCGTCGGCGCGGTACAGCAGGATGTCCGCGGCCATGAGCGCCGGGTAGGTGAGCAGTGAGAGCCGGGCGGCGCCCCGCTCGGAGCCGGCCTTCTCCTTGAACTGGATCATCCGCGTCATCTCGCCGTAGGCAGCCGTGCACTCGAGCAGGTACGCCAGCTCGGTGTGGGCCGGCACCGCCGACTGCAGGAAGAACGTGGCCTCCGCGCCGAGCCCGCAGGCGAGCAGGGTGGCGGCCAGCTCGCGGGTGTCGGACCGGAGCTGCGTCGGGTCGTGGTCGTTGGTCATCGCGTGCAGGTCCGCGACGAACACGATCACCGACGTCGAAGGCCGCGCCGCGAGCGCGAGCAGTGGGCGGATCGCCCCCACGTAGTTGCCGACGTGCAGCCGGCCGCTCGGGGTCAGGCCCGTGACGAGCCGGGTGGGGACGCCGACCGCGGCAGCCGTGGACGAGCCGGCCGGGTGATCGAGGGTGAGCGTCGGGGTGTCCATGGTGTCCTCCGGATGGGTGGGGGCCGCCGGCCGGGCGGGCCCGCCGCCCCCGACAGGGAGGAGACGCGCGAACGGCCGCCCGGAACCCGGGCGGCCGCAGTGGATGTGCGACGAGGTGGTGACCGCCCTAGGAGGACTGCCACCACGTAAAGGACACGGCCCGCAGGACCGGTCGACTCGTCATGGCGTCATTGTGCACGAACGACCGCCAGTGTGGCCAGAGTCGGGTCGGCCGCGTAGGCGATGCGTGCCCCGCCGCGCCGGGCGGCGAGCAGCGCGCCGAGCGCGGCCGTCGTGATCCGCTCCCCGGGCGCGAGCACGGGCACCCCCGGCGGGTACGGCGCCACCAGCTCGGCGCTGACCCGCCCGACCGCCTCGTTCGCCGGCACGCTCTCGGCCGGCGCGAAGAAGGCCTCCCGCGGATCGACAGCACCTGCTCGGGCTCCACGCCCAGGCCGCGCCGGGCACCACCGGCCGGGCCGGCCCGCGGTGCCGCTCGACCTGCCGCGGCCAGCGCGTCGGCGAAGGCGTCGACCGCGCGGTCGTCGTCCGCGATCGTGACCACGGCCACGATCGTGTCGCGATCGGCCAGCTCCACCGGGAACCCGGCCGCCGAGCAGCCCCTGCTCGACCGCGACGCCCGAGGCGCCCGTGCCCGGCAGCAGCACCACGAGCTTGGCCGCCTCGACCGCGGACCCGTCGGCGAGCGGCCCCCGCAGCACCGCGAGCCCCGGCACGGCCGCGAGCTGCTCCCGGGCCCGCGCGACGCGGCGCACCAACCTGTCGGCCAGTTCGGGCCCGGAGCGCTCCAGCAGCGCGCGGGCGGCGTCGATGCTCGCGAGGATGGCCCCCGACGGGCTCGTCGTGTGCGTCGCCTCGAACGCCCGCTCGAGCCGCGCGGGGTCGAGCAGACCCGTCCGGGCCAGGACGACCGCCGCCCTGGGACACGGCCGGCAGGGTCTTGTGGGCGCTGATCACCATCGCGTCGGCGCCGGCCGCGAGCGCGTGCGGCGGCAGCGACGGGTGGCAGCCCGAAGTGGGCGCCCCACGCGGCGTCGACGACGAGCGGCACGCCCGCCTCGTGGGCCACCGCGGCCAGGCCCGCCGACGTCGCCGATGGTGCCCACGTAGGTCGGGTCGCCGACGATGACGGCCACGGCCGCCGGGTGCGCGGCGAGCGCCGCTGCGGACCGCGTCCGTGGGCATCGCCGCCGGGCAGCCCGGTGGCGGCGTCCACGCCCGGCCGCACCCAGACCGGCCGCAGCCCGGCGAGCACCAGCCCGAGCAGCATCGAGCGATGCAGGGTGCGCCCGACGACGACCCGTCGCCCGGCCGGCCGACGGCCAGCGCGAGCGCCTGGTTGCCGTGCGTCGAGCCGCCGACCGAGAACCGGCACAGGTCGGCGCCCCAGAAGCGCGGCCGCGCGGCGCTCGGCCTCGGCCGAGGACGCCGCGGGCCAGCTTCATCGTGTCGAGGCCGGCGTAGAGCGGCACGTCGCCGGCCACCACGTCGCCGACCAGGTCGTGCCGCTGCTTGTGCCCGGGGATGGTGAAGGCCGGGTCGCCCGCGGCGGCGCCGCCTGGAACGTCAGCCAGGCGTCGAGCAGCGGCGCGTCGGCGCGCAGCCCCAGCGGGTCCCGCGAATCCGGCGCGTGGTCGCCGGTCACCACTCCTGGACCTCCTGGCGGCCCTCACGCACGATCTTCATCGTGACGAGGCCGACGACGGGCAGCGTCAGGAGCACCAGCGACCACGCGAGCGGCACGCCGGCGGCGGGCAGTGCGGCGAGCGCCAGCGTGCCCACCGCCGTGGCCGCGACCGCCGCCGCGTCACTGCCGTCGTGCCGGGGTGCGGGCTCGAGCGACCGGTGGAGCAGCCACGCGACGATCACGAAGACCACCACCGGCACGGCGACGAACGACGTCGCCACGAGGTCCGAGACGTCCGCCACGCCGCCCGCAGCGGCGACTGCCAACTCGATGCCCGCGCCCAGCGCCGCCAGCGCGGCGAACACGACGTAGTGGCCGTAGCCCCACAGCCACAGCACCCAGCCGCTGCGCAGGTGCTCGAGCCCCTCGCCGGCTGTCCGCAGGAAGTACAGCCACCAGATCGCGAAGACGAGCACGAACCCGGCGCCGCCGACGACCAGCAGCGAGGGCCGCCAGCCGAACCGCTCCACCGCGACCTGGACGGCGACCGTCGACCCGAGCACCGACTCGCCGAGCACGATGATCGTGAAGAGCCCGTACCGCTCGGCGATGTGGTGCGGGTGCCAGGTGGTCATGCTGCGGCGCTGGGCCCACCAGGGCACGGCGAGCTCGGCGGCGACGAGTGCCGCGAAGACCGCGTACGCGGCGCCCTGCGACGGCGCCGGGAACACCAGCCGCAACACCCACAGCACCTGGACGGCGGCGATGCCGGCGGCGTAGCGCCGTGCGGTCGACGCGCGGCCGGTGTCGCCCCGGGCCGCCCGCAGCCACTGCACGACCATGGCGGCCCGCATGAGCACGTAGCCGATCGTGACGGCCCGGTAGTCGAACCCGCCGGTGGCCGCCGGCACGCCCGCGGCGAGCACGAGCGCGCCGAGCATCTGCACGAACACGAGCAGCCGGTACGGCACGTCGTCGGTGTCGTAGGCGGAGGCGAACCAGGTGAAGTTCATCCAGGCCCACCAGATCGCGAAGAACACCATGAAGTACCCGACCAGGGCCGAGGCCGTGTGGCCCTCCTCGACGCCGTGGCCGAGGGCGGCCGCCGCCTGCGAGACCGCGACCACGAAGGTCAGGTCGAACAGCAGCTCCAGGGGCGTCGAGACGCGGTCGGGCTCGTCCTGCGCGCGGGCGACCATCGGGCGTCGCCAGCGCGAGGTGGCGCCAGGCGGGGGCGGCGGTCGTGTCGCGGGAGCGCTCACGCGGGCACCGTACGGCCGGCCGCCTCGGGGGCGTGCCGCGCGATGATCGCCGCCGCGTCGACGCCCGCCGGCAGTGTGCCCAGGGTCAGCGGCGCCCCCGGCTCGGGCGTGAGCCGCGAGGCGCAGAAGGCGTCCGCGACCGCGGCCGGCGCGTGCCGCACGAGCAGCGACGCCTGCAGGGCCAGGGCCATCCGGACGACGACGGACCGGGCACCCCAGGCGGCGTCGGCGGAGCCGGTCGCGAGCGCGGCGAGCACCGCGCGGACGTCGTCCGCGACCCGGCCCGCGAAGGCGTCGAGCCGGGCGTCCCCGCCGCGGGCGAGGGCGACCTCGGCGAGCAGGGCCTCGGCGACGGCGGGGGAGCGGTGCAGGGCCCGCAGCACGTCGAGCGCGTTGACGTTGCCCGAGCCCTCCCAGATCGAGTTGACCGGCGCCTCCCGGTAGAGCCGCGGCAGGATCGACTCCTCCACGTAGCCGTTGCCTCCGAGGCACTCCAGCGCCTCGGCGAGCACGCCCGGCGCCCGCTTGCAGACGAGGTACTTGCCCAGCGCCGTGCCGATCCGCGCGAGCTCCGTCTCGCCGCGGTCGACGGCGCCGGCCAGCCGCAGCCCGAGCGTCGTCGCCGCCTCCGACTCGATCGCCAGGTCGGCCAGCACGTTGCGCATGAGCGGCTGGTCGGAGAGCAGCTGCCCGAAGGCGCGCCGGTGCCGGGCGTGGTGGACCGCCTGCGCCGTGGCCTGCCGCAGCAGGGCCGCCGTGCCGAGCACGCAGTCGAGCCGGGTCAGCGCGACCATCCGGGCGATCGTCGCGACGCCGCGGCCCGGCTCGCCGACGAGCCACGCGTGCGCGCCGTCGAGCTCGATCTCCGCCGAGGCGTTCGAGCGGTTGCCCAGCTTGTCCTTGAGCCGCTGCAGCCGGAGCGCGTTGCGCGACCCGTCGGGCAGCACCCGCGGCAGCAGGAAGCACGAGAGCCCGCCGGGCGCCTGCGCCAGCACGAGGAACCCGTCGGACATGGGGGCGGAGCAGAACCACTTGTGGCCGGTCAGCCGGTGGCAGTCGCCGTCCGGCTCGGCCCGGGTGGTGTTCGCCCGGACGTCGGATCCGCCCTGCTTCTCGGTCATCGCCATCCCGAGCAGCGCGCCGGCCTTGCCCGCGCCCACCGGCACGAGCCGGGGGTCGTACCGGCGGGCCGTGACGGCAGGCAGCCAGGTCGCCGCGAGTCCGGGCGCCGCCCGCAGGACCGGCACGCTCGCGTACGTCATCGACACCGGGCAGCCGACGCCGGCGTCGACCTGGCTCCACAGACGAATCCGGCGGCGCGGGCGACGTGGGCGCCCGGCCGGAGGTCGGCCCAGGGAGCCGCGTGCAGCCCGTGCTCGACCGCCTCGCCGAGCAGCTGGTGGTAGGCGGGGTGGAACGCGACCTCGTCGACCCGGTGGCCGAAGCGGTCGTGCGTGCGCAGCTCAGGCCCGTGCCGGTTCGCTGCGGCGCCCGCCTCGATCGTCGCGGGGTCGCCGGCGAGGCTGCCGAGCTCGTGCAGCGTGCCCTCGGCCCAGCCGGCGCCCTCGCGGGCGACCGCCTCGCGCAGCGCTGCGTCGGCGCCGAAGACGTCGTACTCCTGCAGAGGTGGCGGCTGGTTGAGGACCTCGTCGGCCATGCCTGATGCTACGAGCCGGTGCCGACATACCCTCGATGGATGAGCCTGACGACCCGCCCGACCACCGGCCTGGCCACCGTGGACGCCGGCACCGTCGTCGCAGCCCTCGCCGCGGGGCTGCCGCCCGAGACGCTCGTCACCGATCCCGACGTGCTCGAGTCCTACCGGTACGACCGCGCGCAGTTCTGCCCGGCCGGGGTCCCGGCCGCCGTCGTCCTCGCCCGCGAGACGGCGCACGTGCAGCACGCCCTGCGGACGGCGTCCGCGCTCCGTGTGCCGGTCGTGCCGCAGGGCGCGCGCAGCGGCCTCTCCGGGGCCGCCAACGCGATCGACGGCTGCATCGTGGTCAGCACCGAGAAGATGCGCAGGATCCTCGAGGTCGACGTCCCGAACCGGGTCGTCGTCACCCAGCCCGGCATCTACAACGCCGAGCTCTCCCGGGCCGTCGCCGAGCACGGGTTGTTCTACCCGCCCGACCCGAGCAGCTGGGAGTTCTGCTCGATCGGCGGCAACCTCTCGACGAACTCCGGCGGCCTGTGCTGCGTCAAGTACGGCGTCACCACCGACTACGTGCTCGGGCTCGAGGTCGTGCTCGCGTCGGGCGAGGTGCTGCGCACCGGCCGGCGCACGGTCAAGGGTGTCGCCGGGTACGACCTGACCAAGCTCTTCGTCGGCAGCGAGGGCACCCTCGGCGTGATCACCGAGGCGACGCTCGCGCTGCGGCCGGCGGCCGGCCGGCCCCGGACCGCCGCCGCGCTCTTCCCGACGGCCCGCGAGGCCGCGGCGACGGTGACGGCCGTCGTGGCGGCCGGCGTCGTGCCCAGCCTGCTCGAGATCATGGACCGGACGTCGCTGCGGGCGAGCAGCGACTACCTGCGCGCCGACCTGCCACAGGACTGTGGCGCGATGCTGGTCTGGCAGTCCGACAGCCCGGGGGAGGCCGCCCGGCAGGAGGTGGCGGCGATCGCCGAGCTGGCGCGGGAGTGCGGTGCGAGCGAGGTGCTCGAGGCCGACGACCCGGCCGAGGCCGAGCTGCTGCTGGCGGCGCGACGGTCGGTGCTCTCGGCGCTCGAGCGGCTCGGGACGACCCTGATCGACGACGTCGCCGTGCCACGGACCCGGCTCGGCGACCTGATCGAGGCCGTCGAGGGGATCGCCGTCCGGCGCGGCGTCGTCATCGGCGTGGTGGGGCACGCCGGCGACGGCAACATGCACCCGACGGTCGTCTTCGACGCCGCCGACCCGGTCGCCACCGAGCACGCGCGGCTCGCCTTCGGCGAGATCATGGACGCCGGCCTGGCCCTCGGGGGCACCATCACCGGCGAGCACGGCGTCGGGGTGCTCAAGCGGGAGTGGCTGGAGCGCGAGGCCGGGCCGGTGTCGATGGCCGTGCACCGCGCGGTGAAGACGGCCCTCGATCCGCTCGGCATCCTCAACCCGGGCAAGGTCTTCGACCCGGTGTGATCCCGGCACGGGCGTCGCGACGGTCACACACAGCGAGAAACGCGGTCCCATCGTTCTACTGTCGGTAGTACTACGCAGCGGGTACGATCCGACACGTAGAATCACGTATTGCTCAACGCGACGGTGATAGCACGCTGAGCAAGTGACTGGCCTCGGGGTGGGAACCAGGATGGGTGTGGGAGTGCGGCCGGAGCTCGACGTGACGTCGGCGGGCGCCGATCTGAACCTGACAGGCCCGGGCGACCTCATGGACGACCTCATGGCCGGCCTCGCGGTCCTCGGCGCAGGACGCTGTCGTGCCGCGACCGCCCGACCACACCGTGCTGCGCCTCGACTCGGTCGAGCGGACCTCGGCCGACGTCGCCGAGCTGCTGCGCCGCCGGCCCGTCGTCGAGGACGGCCTGCTGGCTCCGGGCCACGTCGGCGGGTCGCCGCGCGACGGCTGGCTCGAGCAGGTCGCCGCCGTGCTCGACGGCCCGGCGGGCTCCCTCGGTGACCACGACCGCGCCCGGCTGCTCGCCGCACGCGCGGGCGTCCTGCTGGGTGGCGGGCCCGGCGAGGCGGCGGGCGCGCACGACGACGCCGCGCTCGCAGCCGGGCTGCTCGAGCGCTCCGGCGACGTCCTGCCGGCGGCGACGTGCCACGCGGTCGCGGCGCTCGCCGCCGTGCGCAGCGGCGGCGTCGGTCAGGCGCTCGACGACGCCGTCCAGGCTCTGGTGGCCTTCGGGCTGCACTCGGACGGCGAGCGTGACCCGGCCGGCGAGGCCGTGCTGACCGACCTGCTCGGCCGGCTCTGCCAGCTCTTCTTCGACCACGACCGCGCGCTGCAGTTCCTCGAGCTGTCGGCGCGCGCGCTGCGCGACGTCCCGCACGCCGGGCCGGCCGGGATCACCGTCCAGGCGCGGATCGCCGAGCTGCTGCTGCACCGCGCGACCGACCCGGACGCCGCCCGCGAGCAGCGTGCGACCTTGCTGAAGCGGGCCGACGGCATCGCGCGCACACTCATCGCCGAGGGGGCGCCCACCGCCGGCCGGCGGCTGCTCGCCGGGGTTCTGTGCGAGCGCGGCGACCCCGATCAGGGGTGGGCGCTCGTCGCGGCGGACGACGCCGCGGACGGGGAGCTCCGGCTCACCCGGGCCCGGTGCCAGGCGGCGCTGGGAGCGAACGCCGGCGCCCTCGCCGACCTCGCGGTCGCCGTCGAGGCCTTCGCCGCGGCCGGCGACCTGGCCCGGCAGATCGCCGCGCTGCGGCTGCGGTCGGCCGTGCGCGAGGCGGACGGCGACAGCGCCGGAGCACTGGCCGACGCCCGCACCCTGGCCGACCTCGTCTGGCAGCGGCACCGCCGGCAGGTGGGTGGCTTCATGGACCAGGTGTGGTCGCGGGCCGGCGTCGAGGGCCAGCGGCGCGACCTCGAGGCGCGGGCGCGCGTACTCATGCGTGCCGCCGAGCAGGACCCGCTCACGGGGCTGGCGAACCGGCGGGCGATGGAGCGGTTCTGCACCGGGCTGCGCGCGCACGAGCAGATCTGCCTCGTGCTCGTCGACGTCGACCACTTCAAGGACGTGAACGACGCCCACGGGCACCTCGTCGGTGACGCCGTGCTGCGCGAGGTCGCCACGGTGCTGGCGAGCTCCGTCCGCTCGGTGGACCGGGTGGCGCGCTGGGGCGGCGAGGAGTTCCTGGTGGCGCTGCCCGGCGGCCCGGCCGTGCTGGGCGCGGAGGCCGCGGACCGCTTGCGGCGGCGGATCGAGGGGCATGCCTGGTCGCTGCAGGCGCCCGGCCTCCTGCTCACGGTCAGCGCGGGGGTGAGCGCGGGGGCAGCCGGCGACTTCGCCAGCGTCCTCGCCCGTGCGGACGCGGCTGTGTACACCGCCAAGCGGGCGGGCCGTAACCGGGTCGTCACGAGCTGACCCGACCGGATCACAGGACGGTCACAGCCTGCAGCGGGTCTCGGTGGCCGCTGCACTCTGCGTGCCCGCGATGAGAGGGTGGGACCATGACCTCGGCACCTCCCGGTTGGTACCCCGACGCGTCGCAGCCCGGTCACGAGCGCTGGTGGGACGGCGGCTCCTGGAGCGAGGTGACCCGGCCGGTGCCCGGGTCTGCGCCGCCGGCCGACGCCCCGCGACCCCCGGAGGCGGCGCCGACCGACGTGTACGGCGGCCAGGGCCAGCAGCAGCCGTACGGTCAGCAGCAGCAGTACGGCCAGCCCTACGGTCAACAGCAGCCGCCTATGGCCAGCAGCAGTACGGGCAGCCCTACGCCCAGCAGCAGTACGGGCAGCAGTACGGCCAGCCGTATCCCGGTTACGGTGCCGTCGGGCCGCGCAAGACGACGCCCGACGGCATGCCCACCGCCAATCCCTGGCGCCGGCTCGGGGCGAGGATCATCGACGTGCTCATCGTCGGTGGCGTCGCCGCGATCATCGGCCTGCCGCTGCTGCGCTCGATCGCCGACGAGTTCCAACGGTACTTCGACCAAGTGCGGGCGGCCGCCGACGCGGGCGCCACGTCGCCCCCGTCGACGGCCTTCATCAGCAACGTGACCGGCGACATCTACAAGTTCATCGCCCTGGAGCTGCTCATCTCGGCGCTCTACCAGATCCCCCTGCACAAGTACCTCGGGTCGACGGTGGGCAAGCTGGCGCTCCGCATCCGGGTGCGACCCATGGCTGCTGACGGCCTGCCGTCGTGGGGTCAGGCCGTCGGGCGCTTCGCCGGGCAGGACCTGCTGGCGGCAGTGCCCAACATCGGCGGCTTCTACTGGCTGCTCGACTCGTTGTGGCTGCTGTGGGACCCGCGCCGGCAGTGCCTGCACGACAAGATCGCCCGCACCGCCGTGGTCGACCGGCGGCCCACCCGCTAGGCCGGCCCGTTCACCAAGCCGAGGGCCGCCAGCTCGGCGGCCACCTCGGCCACGTCGGCGACGACGATCCCGTCGACGAACGCACGGGCGGCGGCCGCATCCGCGCCGCTCATCCTGCGCAGCGACGCCGCGAGCACGGCGGGCCGGCGCTCGGCGAGCTCCGCGGCGAGCTCGGGGCCTTCGGCGCCGTTCAGCGCGGCGCGCACGGTGGACAGGACGGCGAGCACCTCGATCGCGGACGCCGCCCGCGAGCCGCTCCCGGTGACGCGAAGGGGAAGGTCGAGGTCCACCGCCGAGCGCACGAGGGCGGCCGTGGCGAGGTGAGCGGCGGCCGCCGGATCGGTGCCCTCCGTGACGCCGGCGGGCAGCCGGAGCGCGAGCCGCTCGGCGCCGTCGGCGGCGATCGCTCGCAGCGCGCGGTCGGCGCCGGGTTCTGCGAGCACCTCGATCCAGGCCGGCACGGTGAAGTCGAGCTCGGCGAGCAGCTCCTGGGCCGCCCGCCCCGGCTCGGCGTGCCCGGGCAGCGGCAGGTGCACGCCGGTCAGCTCGGCGCGGTCGTCGTCCAGCAGGAGGTTGCGCGCGGTGCGCAGGGTGAGCAGGCCGGCGGGATCGCCGGGGCCGGGCGCGGCGACGAGGGCGACCCGCAGGCCGTGGTCCTGCGCGGCGAGCTCCTCCTGCAGGGCGGCCGCGCCCGGGGCGGGCACGAGCAGCGGGCCGGCGAGGTCGCCGCACCAGGTCGTGAGCAGCTCGCGGCGTGCCTCGAGCGTGCCGGCGGCGAGGAGCAGCCCCTCGAGGAGGCCGGGCGCGAGAGGTCCCTCCATGACCGTGGAGGCTAGCGCGGGCGGCGTCCGACGGCTCTTGGTCTCGCTTCCGACAGTTGGACGTCGTACTATTGGGCGTCCGAGTGATCCCCCGTTGCGAAGGAGCGGTCGTGGACCTGCACGTGCCGACCCGTCCCGTCCGTTTCGTCACCGCCGCCAGCCTCTTCGACGGGCACGACGCCGCGATCACGATCATGCGTCGCATCCTGCAGGCGCAGGGGTGCGAGGTGGTCCATCTCGGGCATGACCGGAGCGTCGGCGAGGTGGTCGACGCCGCCCTGCAGGAGGACGCGCAGGGTGTCGCCGTCAGCTCCTACCAGGGCGGGCACCTGGAGTACTTCGGGTACCTCGTCGACCAGCTGCGCGAGCGCGGGGCCGGCCACGTACGGGTGTACGGCGGGGGCGGCGGCGTGATCGTCGACGAGGAGGTGCGGGCGCTCGCCGAGCGGGGGGTGAAGATCTTCACGCCGGCCGACGGCCAGCAGCTCGGGCTCGCGGGGATGGTCAACACGATGGTCGCCGAGTGCGACGTCGACCTCGCCGCCGCCTCGCCCGCGGCCGACGCCGTCCTGACCGGTGACGACGGGGCGCTGGCGCGCGCGATCACGGTGCTCGAGGCGGGCCGCGACGACGCCCTCGCGGCCGCACTGCGCGAAGCCGCGGGGCGCCGCGCGGTGCCCGTGCTCGGCATCACCGGGACCGGGGGATCAGGCAAGAGCTCGCTGACCGACGAGCTGGTCCGGCGGTTCCGGCTCGATCAGGAGGACAAGCTGCGGATCGCCGTCGTCGCGGTCGACCCGACCCGGCGGCGCGGCGGCGGCGCGCTGCTCGGCGACCGCATCCGGATGAACTCGCTCGCGCCGGGCCGCACCTTCTTCCGCTCGCTCGCCACCCGCGGCGCCTCGTCCGAGCTGCCGCCTCAGCTCGGCGACGTGATCGCCGCCTGCGCGGCCGCCGGGTACGACCTCGTGATCGTCGAGACGCCGGGGATCGGCCAGGGCGACGCCGCCATCGTGCCGCTGGTCGACGTCTCGCTGTACGTCATGACGCCGGAGTTCGGGGCCGCGTCGCAGCTCGAGAAGATCGACATGCTCGATTTCGCCGACGTCGTCGCCGTCAACAAGTTCGAGCGGCGCGGCGCGCAGGACGCCCGCCGCGACGTCGCCCGCCAGCTCGTGCGCAACCGCGGGGCCTTCGGCAGCGCGTGGGAGGACATGCCGGTCTTCGGCACGAGCGCCGCGCGGTTCGACGACGACGGCGTCACCGCGCTCTACCAGCACCTGCGCGACCTGCTGGCCGAGCGCGGCCTGCCCGCCGGGGCCGGGCGGCTGCCGGCGGTCGCCGTCCGGACGTCGTCCGGCCTGCACACCCCGGTGCCGCCCGAGCGGGTGCGCTACCTCGCCGAGATCGCGGAGGGGGTGCGCCGCTACCACGCCCGGACGGCCGAGCTCGCCGCCGCCGCCCGCCGCCGCCAGCACCTGACCACCGCCTCCACTCTTGTCGCTGATCATGCAAACCGGTCCGATCTGCCGAACCGGTCCGATCGCGCTGGGTCTGCTCGCCGAGCTGGGCCGTGCCGCGGACGGCGAGCTCGACGACGACACGCGCGCCGCGCTCGACGCCTGGCCGGCGACCGTCGAGGAGTACTCGGGCGACGAGCTCGTCTACGCCGTCCGCGGCCGGGAGATCCGCACGCCGCTGGTGCGCGAGAGCCTGTCCGGCACGAAGCTCCGCCGGATCGCGCTACCCCGCACGCAGGACCACGGCGAGCTGGTGCGCTTCCTGCGCGGCGAGAACCTGCCGGGGCGGTTCCCGTTCACGGCGGGCGTCTTCCCGCTGAAGCGCGACGCCGAGGCGCCCGCCCGGATGTTCGCCGGCGAGGGCGACCCCGCGCGCACGAACCGGCGCTTCCACCTGCTCGCCGCCGGCCAGCCGGCGACCCGGCTGTCGACGGCGTTCGACTCCGTCACCCTCTACGGCCGCGACCCCGCCGACCGGCCCGACGTGTACGGCAAGGTCGGCACCTCCGGCGTGAGCGTGGCGACGCTCGACGACATGAAGGACCTTTACGCCGGGTTCGACCTCTGCGCGCCCACCACCAGCGTCTCGATGACGATCAACGGGCCGGCGCCGGCGATCCTCGCCATGTTCCTCAACGCCGCGATCGACCAGCAGCTCGAGGCGAACCCCGGCGAGCCGTACGAGCAGGTCCGGGCCCGCACGCTGGCCACGGTCCGCGGCACGGTGCAGGCCGACATCCTCAAGGAGGACCAGGGCCAGAACACCTGCATCTTCTCCACCGACTTCGCGCTGCGCTGCATGGCGGACGTCCAGGAGTGGTTCATCACGCACGGCGTCAGGAACTTCTACTCGGCGTCCATCAGCGGGTACCACATCGCCGAGGCGGGGGCGAACCCCCTCACGCAGCTCGCGTTCACGCTGGCCAACGGGTTCACCTACGTCGAGAGCTATCTGGCCCGCGGGATGCGGATCGACGACTTCGCGCCGAACCTGTCGTTCTTCTTCAGCAACGGGATGGACCCGGAGTACACCGTGATCGGCCGGGTGGCGCGGCGGATCTGGGCGATCGCCATGAAGGAGCGCTACGGCGCCGCCGAGCGGTCGCAGAAGCTCAAGTACCACGTGCAGACGAGCGGCCGGTCGCTGCACGCGCAGGAGATGGACTTCAACGACATCCGGACGACGTTGCAGGCGCTCTGCGCCGTCTACGACAACGCGAACTCGCTGCACACGAACGCCTACGACGAGGCCGTGACGACGCCCAGCGAACACTCCGTGCGCAGGGCGCTCGCCATCCAGATGATCATCGACAAGGAGTGGGGTCTGGCCGGCTGCGAGAACCCGCTGCAGGGCGCCTACGTGGTCGACGAGCTCACCGACCTCGTCGAGGAGGCCGTGCTCGCGGAGTTCGAGCGGCTGTCGGACCGCGGCGGCGTGCTCGGCGCCATGGAGACGGGCTACCAGCGCGGCCGCATCCAGGACGAGTCGATGCTCTACGAGCAGCGCAAGCACGACGGATCGCTGCCCGTCGTCGGGGTGAACACCTTCACCGCCCCCCGGGGCGAGGCGGACGGCGCCGCGCCGGGGCCGCTCGCGCTGGCACGCGGGACGGAGGCCGAGAAGCAGTCGCAGCTGCGCAGGCTCGCCGATTTCCACGCCAGGCACGCGAGCGAGGCCCCGGCCGCGCTGGAGCGGTTGCGGCAGGCGGCGTCGAGCGGCGGCAACACCTTCGAGGCCCTGATGGACGCCGTCCGCGTGTGCTCGCTCGGGCAGATCAGCCAGGCGTTCTTCGAGGTCGGCGGCCAGTACCGGCGGTCGCTCTGATGGCCGGCGGGGCACGCCGCCTGCCGTTCGACCCGGTCGCGGAGGCACACCGGCAGTGGGTCGGCCAGGGCTGGGGCGCAGCGGCGGGCGGGATGGCCGCCGTGACGTCGCTGATGCGCGCGCAGCAGATCGTCTCGGCCCGGGTCGAGGAGGTGCTGCGGCCCTTCGGGCTGACGTTCGCGCGCTACGAGGTGCTCATGCTGCTGCTCCTCAGCCGGCGCGGCTCCCTGCCGATGGCGCGCATCGGCGAGCGCCTCCAGGTGCACCCGGCGTCGGTGACGAACGCGGTGGACCGGCTCGAGGGCCAGGGCCTGGTGCGCCGGGCGTCACACCCGACCGACCGGCGGACCACGCTGGTGGAGCTGACGGACGACGGCCGCGCGGCCGCCGCCAAGGCGACGGAGGAGCTCAACGCCTCGGTGTTCGCCGACCCCGGCCTGACCCCGCAGGACGTCGAGCGGCTCGTCGGCGTGCTCACCGAGCTCCGCCGGGAGGCCGGCGACTTCTGAGCCCGAGGTTACGTCCCGTGTGCCTGTCATGCGATTCTTGTGACGAGCCGGGCGAGGGTTCGGCGGGACGGGGGACCTGTGACGACGACCGCGATCTCGACGGCAGCGGTGACCGTAGTGCGGACCCGGCGCCAGCTGCGCGAGGCCTTGGGTGCAGAGCCCAGGTCGAGCTTGCTCAACGACGTGCGCGACCGGCTCGACCAGGTCGACCTTGCGTGGCTAGCAGCGTCGCCGTTCTGCCTGCTGTCGACGGCGGGCGCCGACGGCAGTTGTGACGTGTCGCCTCGCGGGGACGTGCCCGGGTTTGCGCTCGTGATCGACGCGACCACGCTCGCCCTTCCGGAACGGGCGGGTAACCGGCGCGGTGACGGGTACCAGAACCTGCTGGAGAACGGGCACGCAGGGTTGCTCTTCATTATCCCGGGCCGGACCGACACGCTGCGGGTGAACGGTCGGGCCACCCTTGTCAGCGACGCTCCGTTCTTCGATCAGATGGCCGTTGCCGGCGTGCCGCCCGTGCTCGCCGTGGTGGTCGATGTCGAAGAGGTCTTCTACCACTGCGTCAAGGCGTTCCACCGCTCCGGCCTATGGCGACCGGAGACCTGGGATCGCGACATGGCTCCCAGCCGCGGGCAGGTGGCCCAGGCGCTGGCCGCGAGCTGAGATCCCACTCACGGCCATGGGGGCCACGGCGTGGCGGGCGGCACGTCCCGCGAAGCCGCGCGCGGGGATGGTGGATGCAGCGCCACGATGTCAGCTTCCAGGCCGAAGTCCGTGTGCCTGATTCGCACCGCCACGCGACCGTGCGCTGGGGCGAACGCGATGTCATAGCTAGCGCTGCTGTAGGCGACGCCGAGCATGACCTTGGCGGTTGCGCGCAGGGTGCCGTCATGGTCAGGCACGCCGTGCTCGACCAGTTGTTCCTCGAGCGCGCGCATCGCGCTCTCGACAAGCTCGCTCTGTCGTAAGGATGAGGACACCCGGCGCCTGGGCGGCCTCGCGTCGCCGGGCGAAGGAGTCGGCGCCGCCGTCTCGGCCGAAGCCGCCTCCACGCGACACCTCGTAGGAGTCCTCGCTCACGTCTCGCCCCCTGCAGATCGCCGGCCGCTGGAACCCGTCAGCGCTCCGCTGACTACCTATCACTGCCTGTCACTTCGAGGTTCCCAAACTCCCTCCGCCCGCTCGAATGTCAATGCGTTCACTGTCGATGACTCAAGCTGTGACTCCTCTTGGCAGCACGTTGCGGTCGGTGACTGCATGGCCCTGTTATGCGCTGGCCAGATTGATCACCCGCGGGCGGGCGCCCGCTCGCAGCGAGCGGAAGGTCAGCCAGTGCTTGGCCAGAGCCGCGCCACGTGTCTGAGGGACGTGCGGCATCGAGTGACTCGGTTGCCGATACCGGGAGCCGAACCGGTTCGCCGTCCAGCCGGTGTCGTTCGGAGGCGGTACGCCGTGCGCAGCGACGTAGCGCTCGTGGAACTTGCCGAAAGCCGCCTGGCTCGGGCCGAGACTGTTCAGGCGCTTGCGCGCGGCCTTGAAGCCCTGTCGCACCGCCCGCAACGTCGCGATCTCGATCTGTGCGGAGCGATACTCGTCAAGCCGGTCCGTACGGCGCAGCCGAGCCAGTTCGGCCGGCTCGTGGATGGCGGCGCTGACGCGGTCGGCCCAGGCGTACCGATTGGGGTCGAGCAGGTTTGCGGCGATCTCCTCGTCGACGTACCAGCCGTTGAAGATCACACAGTACCGCTGGCCTGCGATGTCGAGAGCGAAGTTCGTCTGCAGCGGTACGGCCGGCCAGCAGGCGAATCTCTCTGCGTGCGTCTCCACGGGCAGCGCCGGAGGGTCGTCGCGGTCGGGATGCCTCGGCCAAGGGATGTCGACGAGGTACCGGCTCGCAGGTGGGCAGGTGCCCATCGCGAGTCTTCCGTCACGGCCCAGCGCGACCATCGGCAGCGTGTCGAAGGTGCCCTCCGGGTAGCCGGCGGCCGGGGCGACCAGGCCCGGGTCGAGTCCCACCACCCACTGCGTCAGATCGAGATATCCACCGTCCCCCGACCAAGTGCCGCCGTTCCGGGCGTGGCCGGCGGCCCGCATCAGCTGCTCGGTCAGGAACATCTGCCCAATCCGGCCTGGTGGGGTCGGTGGTCCGAGGACCGTCACCACCGTCTGTGGCGGCAGCGGTGCGTCCATGGCGATGTCGGCATGCTCGACCGCGGCGCGCAGCATCTGCTCAGCGTCGACGACGTCGGGGAGATGCCGGATAACGGCATGTTGTAACGCGTGCTGGCGGCCCGAGCAGCGGTCGGCGCTCGTCCAGGCGTAGCGGACCCAGAAGGTCAACTCGTTCGGGAGGACCTCGAAGGTGCTACCCCCGATCCCGATCTCCCGCTGCAGCGCCACGATGCGGGTCGCCTCGGCCGACGCCGTGAGATCCACGTGGGTGAAGCCGCACGCTGCGGCCATCTCAGGGTCGTGGCGGAGCCAGTGGTACATGAGCGTCCAGTCCGCGGCAACCTGTTCGGGGTCGATCCTCGGCCTGCGGACGTCATTCAGGAACGCCCTGGTGCTGCGCAGGGCCGGGTGCCCGGTGGACGGCGACGGCAGGGTCGCGGGCCCCGGGGTCTGGGCGGAGGTCCAGGGCGCCAGCACGGTGTCCGTCTCCGCGGAGAGCAGGTCCAGAGCCTCGTGCGGTGCTTCGTCGAAGAGATCGTGCCCGGCATGGTGTCTCATGTCGCAGCCCCCGATCAGTCAGCTTCGCGTAGCTCCCGCACGGGGGGAGGGCGCCGTGCGGGAGCCGGGCCGGTGTGCCGGCCCCGCCGTTGGCGGGTCCGGGCGCTGCGCGGACCCTCAGGCGGCCCCGTGCGAGCGGCGAAAGGGCAGGACGTTGCTTGCTGTGGCCTGCGACTGCGGGCCGACCTCGGCGTAGAACTGCTGGTGGGCGATCAGCGTGGAGGGGTCGCGGTCGACCACGTCAGCTCGCTGTGCGCCGTCGATCATGACGGCGGCCATCCACTCGTACACGGCGATCCAACTCGAGGCGGTGCTGGTCTCGAGGTGGCCGAGGATGCGGTGAATCGCTCGGACCAGCGCGTGGCCGACGTACACGTACATCTCGTCAGTGACCCCGTACATCCGCCGATGATGCGTTCCCCACCGGCGCAGGTGGTCTTCGACGATCTCGGGCCGGTCCAGCGCCCGCACTGCGGCCAGCAGCGCGTGCAACAACCGGTCGTGCTGCTGCGTCATGTCTGCCGCGAACATCGCCCGGGTACCGGGCGCCATCGAGAAGAGCTGCCGGTAGAACTCGCGCGTCAGCTCGACCTGATCACTCGGGAGGCGCGCGCAGCTCTCCCTGACGAGCGCGATCGTCGTCGGGTCGAACACAGTGTCGCGGCCCACGCGGGCGGCCTCTTCACGCAGCTCATGGAGCCGGCGCGGCTCGAGAGGCATTCGTGTGATCCCCCTTGCTGGATGATCCCGAGTGCCATCCGTCACGGTTGCTTGCCCTTGGTAGCAGTGGTCACCGCAGGCTAGCGGCTCGTGACCCCATGAAACCAGCCATAGGGGCAAAAGCGCCGACTCCGTGACCAGATGACCGCGGAACGTAGCACGGGAAGGTGCGCGTCCCGGAACTGGCGACCCTCGTTCTGCGAGGAACTGGCCGGTCAGCCGCTGGACGCGGTCACCCGCACGTAGGAGCCCTCAGCTGGAGGCCACCACCGGCTGCCCCACCAATTCGGCGCCGGCCTCGCGCAGTTGGTCGAGGGCGGCGGTCGTCGTCGCGGGCGCCACGCCCGCCGTCAGGTCGAGGAGCACCCGCGTCGAGAAGCCCTCCGAGACGGCGTCCAGCGCAGTCGCGCGCACGCAGTGGTCGGTCGCGATGCCGACGACGTCCACGGCCTCGATCCGCCGCTCACGCAGCCAGGCGCCGAGCCCCACGCGCTCGCCGCCTGAGTCTGTCGCCCCCTCGAAGCCCGAGTACGCCGCCGAGTGCTCGCCCTTCGTGAACCAGGCGTCCACCGCCGACACGTCGATGGCGGGATGGCTGTTCGAGCCCTCGGTGCCGACGACGCAGTGCGCCGGCCAGGTGTCGACGTAGTCGGGGTGCTCGGCGAAGTGGTGCCCGGGGTCGACGTGCCAGTCGCGGGTGCCCACGACGGCCTCGTACTCGGAGCGGTGCGCCTGCACGTGGTCGGTGATGCCGGCCGCCACCGCCGCCCCGCCGGTCACCGCGAGCGATCCGCCCTCGGTGAAGTCGTTCTGGACGTCGACGATGATCAGGGCGCGGCGCGTCATGCGTCGAAGCCTAGGACGGCGCCCCCGCCGGGGCCGACCTCGAGCACCGTCGGGATCGCCGGCTCGCCGCGGGAGAGCTGGCGCCCTGTCGCCGGCAGCTCGGCGAGCGACGCGGCGTGCCGGGCACGGGCGGCGTCCAGGGGTTCCGCCCCCACCACCTCCCCGGCCTCGACCAGGGGCACCAGCAGGGCGCGGTCGTCGCCGTCGTCGATCGGCTCGTGGCCGATCCCGACGATCTCCGCCTGCGCCACCCCGTCCGGCTCGCGCCGCCGAAGCGCCCACTTGCGGCCGCCGATGCTCACCTTGTCGTGGCTGCGCTTGGCGACGCCGACGAGCTCGCCCGAGGCGTCCTCGCGGGCGACGAGCTTGTAGACCAGCCCCGCGGTCGGCGCGCCCGAGCCGGTGACGAGCGAGGTGCCGACGCCGTAGGAGTCGACCGGCGCGGCCGCGAGCGCCGCGATCTGGTACTCGTCGAGGTCGCTCGTCACGGTGATGCGGGTCGAGAGCGGCGCCGAGCCGGTCGAGCTGCTCGCGCACGGCGTAGGCCTGCTCGAGCAGGTCGCCGGAGTCGAGGCGCACCCCGCCGAGCCCAGTGCCGGCCACCTCGACGGCCGTCCGCACCCCCGCCTCGACGTCGTAGGTGTCGACGAGCAGGGTCGTGCCCGCTCCCAGGGTGGCGACCTGCGCCGCGAACGCCGCCCGCTCGTCGTCGTGCAGCAGCGTGAACGCGTGCGCGGACGTGCCGATCGTCGGCACCCCGTAGCGGCGCCCCGCCTCGAGGTTGCTCGTGCCGGCGAAGCCCGCCACGTAGGCGGCCCGGGCGGCGGCGACCGCGGCCTCCTCGTGGGTGCGCCGCGACCCCATCTCGAGGCAGGGCCGGCCCTGGGCGGCCACGTTCATCCGGCTGGCCGCCGCGGCGATCGCGCAGTCGTGGTTGAGCACCGACAGCGCGAGCGTCTCGAGCAGCACCGCCTCGGCGAAGGTGCCCTCGACGACGAGCAGCGGGCTCCCGGGCACGAAGACCTCGCCCTCGCCGTAGCCCCAGGCGTTGCCCGTGAAGCGGTAGCCGGCCAGCCAGCGCAGCGTCTCGGGCCCGACCACGCCGGCCTGCTCGAGGGCGACGAGCTCGTCGTCCTCGAAGCGGAACCGGGTCAGCGCCTCGAGGAAGCGTCCGGTGCCGCAGACCACGCCGTAGCGGCGGCCCTCGGGCAGCCGGCGCGCGAACACCTCGAACACGCTGCGCCGGTGCGCGGCGCCGCTGCGCAGCGCGCGCCTCGAGCATCGTCAGCTCGTAGTGGTCCGTGAGCAGGGCGGTCGAGGCCACCGCGGCCGAGGTGTCCGGGGCGTCGCCGCGCACGCTGGTCATGGCGGGCAGCCTAGACACGCACGCTGACTACAGTGGTGGGGTGTCCGTCGCACCGGTGGAGGTCGAGCGGCCGGATCTCGACGAGGTCATCGTTCCGGACGTGCCGTGGGTGACCATCGTCTGGAACGACCCCGTCAACCTCATGTCGTACGTCTCCTACGTGTTCCAGACCTACTTCGGGTACTCCAAGGAGAAGGCCGCGAAGCTCATGCTCGACGTGCACCAGGAGGGCCGGGCGGTGGTCTCCAACGGCACCCGCGAGGAGATGGAGCGCGACACGGCGGCGATGCACGAGTTCGGCCTGTGGGCGACCTTCCAGAAGGACGACCAATGAGCGGCTCGTTCAGCAGGGCGCGCGGCGGCCGGGTGAAGGTGCGCCTCGCCGATTCCGACCGGGGCGTGGTCGCCGGCCTGCTCGAGGCGGTCGCGGGGATGCTCGAGCCCGAGAACCGAGCCGGGAACCGAGTCGGGGTCGGAACCCGGAACAGAACAGCAGACCCAGGGCACGGACGCCGCCCGCGAGCCGGCCGCCGCCGGCGCGGAGCCGGCCGGTGACGAGGGCGACCTGTTCGCCCGCCTCGAGGCGGAGCTGACGGTGGCCCCGCCCGCCGACCCGGCCGTCGCCCGGCTGCTGCCCGACGCCAGCCGGGACGACCCCGAGCTCGCACAGAGCTTCCGCCGCCTCACCGAGCACGACCTCCGCACCCGCAAGCGGGCCGGGCTCGGGCTCGCCGCGGCCGCACTGCGCCGGGCCGCCCCCGTCGTCCTCGCCGAGAGCGAGGCGCAGGCGCTGCTGCGCGGGCTCACCGACGTCCGGCTGGTCCTTGCCCAGCGCCTGGGCATCGCCACCGACGAGGACGCCGAGTTCCTGCACGCCGCCCTCTCCGCCGGGGCCGGCGACGGCGACGCGGCGTGGGCGCAGGCGGCGGGGCTGTACGACGTCGTCACCTACCTGCAGGAGGAGCTGGTCCGCGCGGTCACCGGTCGGTGATGTGTTCTCCGCCACGAGCCGCTGTCACGGCCCGGGGGCTGACCTAGGCTCCGTCGCGTGAGGCTGACCGTCGTGGGTTGCGCGGGCTCGTTCCCCTCGCCCGACTCGCCGGCGTCGTGCTACCTGGTCGAGGCCGGCGACGCGGACGGGCGCACCTGGCGGATCCTGCTCGACCTCGGGAGCGGCGCGCTGGGGCCGCTGCAGCGCCACGCCCCGCTCGACGGTCTCGACGCCGTGCTGCTCACCCACCTGCACCCCGACCACTTCATGGACGTCTGCGGCCTCTACGTCGCGCGGCACTACGCGCCCGGCCGCTCGGCGTCGACGCCGCTGCCCATCTTCGGCCCGGCCGGCACGGCCGCCCGGATCCACCAGGCGTACGGCGGCGACCCCGCCGGGATGGACGCCACCTTCGACTTCCGCGAGCTCGCCGACGGCGAACCGCTGGGCCTCGGACCGTTCACCGTGACGCCCTACCGGGTCGAGCACCCCGTGGAGTCCTACGGGCTGCGGGTCGAGGCGCAGGCCGGCCGGCGCGGCGAGGTGCTCGCGTACACCGGCGACACGGACAGCTGCGAGGCCCTGCTGCCGCTCGCCAAGGGCGCCGACCTGCTGCTCGCCGAGGCGTCCTTCGAGGAGGGGCGCGACGACGCCCGCGGCATCCACCTCACCGGGCTGCGCGCCGGTCTCGCCGCCGCGGACGCCGGCTGCCGGCGGCTGCTGCTCACCCACGTGCCGGTCTGGACCGATCCCGCGGTCGTCCTGGCCGAGGCCCGCTCGGCGTTCCCCGGCCCTGTCGAGGTGGCTCGCGCCGGCGACGTCCACATGCTCTGAAGCGCTTCCTGTCCGAAGTCGGGACGACGGCTGCCGTCGTGGTGGGCGGAGTGAGGCGCGTGTCATGGGCGGCCGCTAGCGTGTCCGCCGTGTCCAGCGCTCCCACCGCCACGCCCGCCACCACCGCTCGTCACGACGGCCGGGCCGCCGACGAACTGCGCCGCGTCCGGATCACCCGCGGCTGGCTCGACCATGCCGAGGGCAGCGTGCTCGTCGAGTTCGGCCGCACCCGCGTGCTCTGCGCCGCCTCGTTCACCGAGGGCGTCCCGCGCTGGCGCAAGGGCAGCGGCGAGGGCTGGGTGACCGCCGAGTACGCGATGCTGCCGCGCTCGACGAACACCCGCAGCGATCGCGAGTCGGTCAAGGGCCGGATCGGCGGGCGCACCCACGAGATCAGCCGCCTGGTCGGGCGGTCGCTGCGCGCCTGCATCGACACCAAGGCGCTCGGCGAGAACACGATCGTCCTCGACTGCGACGTCCTGCAGGCCGACGGCGGCACCCGCACCGCGGCGATCACCGGCGCCTACGTGGCGCTCGCGGACGCCCTGGGCTGGGCCCGCGGCAAGGGTTTGCTCAAGCCCCGCGTCGAGCCGCTCGCCGGCTCGGTCGCCGCGGTGAGCGTCGGTGTCGTGAACGGGGTGCCGGTACTCGATCTCGACTACGTCGAGGACGTCAAGGCCGGCACCGACATGAACGTCGTCGTCACGGGTGACGGGCGGTTCGTCGAGGTGCAGGGCACGGCCGAGCGCGGCGCGTTCGACCGCGCCGAGCTCGACCGCCTGCTCGACCTCGCGGTCGGCGGCTGCCGCGAGCTCGCGCGCCACCAGCAGGAGGCGCTCGCGGCGGCCCTGCCCGCCCGGTCGTGACCACGCAGGGGAGCAGCCGACGCCGGCTCGTGCTGGCCACCCGCAACGCGCACAAGGTCGTCGAGCTGCGGCGGATCCTGGCCGACGAGGGGCTGCACGGCGTCGAGGTCGTCGGGGCCGACGCGTTCCCGCACGTCCCCGACGTCGCCGAGACCGAGACGACCTTCGCCGGCAACGCCCTGCTCAAGGCCCGCGCCGTCGCCGCCGCCACCGGGCTGCCGGCCGTCGCGGACGACTCCGGTCTGTGCGTCGACGTGCTGGGCGGCTCGCCCGGCGTCTTCAGCGCCCGCTGGGCGGGGCCGCACGGCGACGACCGGGCCAACCTCGAACTGCTCCTCGCGCAACTGGCCGACGTGCCCGATGCGCACCGCGGCGCCTGGTTCGCCTGCGCCGCCGCGCTCGTGCTGCCCGGCGGCGGTGAGAGCGTGGCGGAGGGGCGGCTCGACGGCGTCGTGGCGCGGGCTCCGCGCGGGGAGCACGGCTTCGGCTACGACCCGATCTTCGTGCCGGAGGGCGACGCCCGCACCACCGCCGAGCTCGAGCCGGCCGAGAAGGACGCGATCAGCCATCGCGGCCGCGCCTTCCGGGCCCTCGCGCCGCAGGTGCGGGCGGCGTTCGCAAGCACCTCGTAAGGCCCCGGGGGCGTCCGGGCGCGCATGCTGTTCTCATGACTCTGCCCGCCGTCCACGCGCAAGGGGGGACGCCACCCCGCCGGCCCGCGCCCCGCTCGGTGCTGTCCTGGCGGGTGGCCGCGCTGGCGGGGCTCGCGAGCGGCCTGCTCGCGCTGGGCGCGGCCGAACTCGTGGCGGTGCTCACCGGGCCGTCCTCGGAGCCGCTCGTCGCCGTCAGCGACGCGTTCGTGGACCGCACGCCGCCGTGGCTGAAGAACGCCGCGGTCTCCACCTTCGGCACGCACGACAAGCTCGTGCTGCTCACCGGCGCCGCGGTCGTCCTCGTCGCGCTCAGCGCGCTGGCCGGCGTGGTGGCGTCGCGCGGCCGGTTCCGCGGCCCGTGGGTGGTGCTCGTGATGGCGACCCTGGCCGGTGTCGCCGCCGTCACCCGGCCGGACGCGACGGTCCTGTCGGTGCTGCCGAGCGCCGTCGCCGGGATCCTCGGCGCGGTCGTGCTGAGCGGGCTCGTCGACCGGCTGGAGGTGGCCGAGGCCGCGGAGGGCGGGCTCGACCGGCGGACGCTGCTGCGGACCGCGGGCGTCGTCGGGGGTGGCGGCCTGGTCGCGCTGCTGGTAGGGCGCCTGCTCGGAGTGCGGGCGAGGGACGCGCAGGCGTCGCGTGACGATGTCCGGCTCCCGGCGCCCTCGGATCCCGGGCGACCCCTGCCCGCGGGCGTCGAGGTGGGCGTGGCCGGTGTCGTGCCCTTCCGGGTGCCGGCGGCGGACTTCTACCGGATCGACACCGCCCTGGTCGTCCCCCAGGTGCGGACGGCGGACTGGCGGCTGCGGATCCACGGGATGGTCGACCGCGAGGTGACGCTCGACTACCCCACCCTGCTCGCGTCACCGCTGGTCCAGCGAGACGTCACGCTGTGCTGCGTGTCGAACGAGGTCGGCGGCGACCTCATCGGCAACGCCAGCTGGCTGGGGCTGCCGATCGGGCCGCTGCTGCGCGAGGCCGGCCCGCACGCGGACGCCGACATGGTGCTGTCGACCAGCGTCGACGGGTTCACCTGCTCGACCCCGCTCGCCGCGCTCACCGACGGTCGCGACGCGCTGCTCGCCGTCGGGATGAACGGCGCGCCGCTGCCGGTCGAGCACGGGTTCCCGGTGCGCATGGTCGTCCCGGGTCTGTACGGGTACGTGTCCGCGACCAAGTGGGTGGTCGACCTCGAGGTCACCCGCTTCGACCGCGCCCAGGGCTACTGGACTCCCCGTGGCTGGTCGCCCCGGGCGCCGGTGAAGACGCAGTCGCGGATCGACGTCCCCCGGGACGGCGCCGGCGTGCGCGCGGGCCGCGTGGCGGTCGCGGGCATCGCCTGGGCGCAGCACCGGGGCATCACCGGCGTGCAGGTGCGCGTCGACGAGGGCGCCTGGCAGGACGCGCGGCTGGGCGCGGAGGCCTCGGTCGACACGTGGCGGCAGTGGGTGTTCGCCTGGGACGCCGCTCCGGGCAAGCACGTGCTGCAGGTGCGGGCCGTCGACCGGTCGGGCGCGGCCCAGACGGGCACCGAGGCCCCGCCGGAACCGGACGGCGCGACGGGCTGGCACACGGTGACGGTGACCGTGAGCTGACCTTTCCGGCGCGGGGTGGCTGAGGTCACACCGCACGTCGGCCAATCCGCGGGAGCGTTCGCGCCGAATACCCGGCGTGACGACGACGAGCCCCGCGCAGACGACGCGGCCGCTGCGGGCAGGCCGCCCGCGGCTCGCCGACGCGACAGCGGCAGCTCTCGCCGGGCTGGCCGCCGGGGCGGTCACGGTCGCCGTGGCCGACGCCGTCGCCCAGGTCGTGGCCCCCTCGTCGAGCCCGGTCGTCGCCGTCGGCGAGACGTTCATCGATCTCACGCCCGCGTGGTTGAAGGACTTCGCCGTCTCGGCCTTCGGCACGAACGACAAGCTCGTGCTGCTCCTGTCGATGGGGGTCGTGATCGCGGCGCTGGCCGCCGCGGCGGGGCTGGCCGTGCTGCGGGTCCCGCGCCTGGCGGCCGGGCTGGTGCTGTCACTCGGGGTGGTCGCCGCGGCGGCCGCCGCGAGCCGGCCGGACGCGAGCCGGGCCGCCGTCGTGCCCTCCGCCGTCGGTGTGGCGGCAGGGCTGGCGGTGCTGCTGGTGGCCGGGCGGGTGCTGCGGGCCCGGGTGCGGGACCGGTCCGGTGGGTCGGTGCCGGGAGCAGCGGTCGGCCGCCGCGAAGTCCTCACCGCTGTCGGGGGCAGCGCCGGCGTCGCGCTCCTCGCCGGCGGCGGCGGGCGGCTGCTCGCGGCCCGTGCCGGGCACGGGATCGGGCCGGGTCAGGTCACGTTGCCCGCCCCGGCCGATCCGGCCCCGGCTCTGCCGGCGGTTTCCGCCGGGGTCCCCGGAGTCACCCCGTTCGTCACGCCGGCCGCGGACTTCTACCGGATCGACACGGCGCTCGTCGTGCCCCAGCTGGACGCCGGCAGCTGGCGGCTGCGCGTCCACGGCCAGGTCGACCGTGAGGTCTCGCTCACGTATCGCGACCTCCTGGCCATGCCGCTGGTCGAGCGCACGATCACGCTCACCTGCGTCTCGAACGAGGTCGGCGGCACCCTCGCGGGCAACGCGACCTGGCTCGGGGTGCCGGTCGCCGAGGTGCTCCGCCGTGCGGGCGTCCAGCCGGACGCCGACATGGTGCTCTCGCGCAGTTCGGACGGGTTCACCGCCTCGACGCCGGTCAGCGCCCTGACCGACGGGCGCGATGCGCTGCTCGCGGTGGGGATGAACGGCGCCGCCCTGCCCTACGAGCACGGCTTCCCGGTGCGGATGATCGTGCCGGGGCTGTACGGGTTCGTGTCGGCCACCAAGTGGCTGACCGCGCTCGAGGTGACCCGTTTCGACCGTGCCCAGTCTACTGGACCCGGCGCGGGTGGTCACCGCAGGCCCCGATCCGCACGTTCTCGCGGATCGACGTGCCCCGTCCCTTCGCGCGGGTGAAGGCGGGCCGGGTGGCCGTCGGCGGGGTCGCCTGGGCGCAGCACCGCGGCGTCCGGGGTGTGCAGGTGCGGGTCGACGGCGGGGACTGGCAGGACGCCGGGCTCGCCGCCGTGCCCGGGCCCGACACCTGGCGGCAGTGGGTCTGGGGCTGGGACGCCCGGCCCGGCCTGCACCGGCTCGAGGTCCGCTCGACCGACATGACGGGCGAGACGCAGCCCGGGACACGCCGCCCACCCAAGCCCGACGGCGCGACCGGTTGGCATTCCGTCACCGTTACCGTCGCCTGAGGTCAGCCAGCCCTGTACCGAAAGTCACAACGAGAGGATCCACCTGTCATGAAGCGCACCCTCGTCCTGGTCGCCGCGGCCGGGCTCGCCCTGTCGACCGCTGCCTGCGGCAGCTCGTCGTCGGGTTCCACCGCCGCCTCGTCGGCCACGACGAGCACCTCCGCCGCCGCCGCAGCCCCCTCCGACACGATGAGCCCGTCCGCGTCGGCGCCCGCGTCCGGCGCCGGCGCGGCGGCCGCGATGTCGGCTCCCGTGGGCGCCGGCTGCGCCGACTACGCCAAGCTCGTGCCGAGCGGCGCCGGCTCGGTCGACGGGATGGCGCAGGACCCGGTGGGCGTCGCGGCGTCGAACAACCCGCTGCTGAAGACGCTGGTCGCGGCGGTGTCCGGCAAGCTGAACCCGAAGGTCAACCTGGTCGACACGCTCAACGGCAGCGAGTTCACCGTGTTCGCCCCGGTCGACTCCGCCTTCACGAAGGTGCCGGCCGCGACCCTGGCCAAGCTCAAGACCGACAGCGGGCTGCTGACCAAGATCCTCACGTACCACGTCCTGCCGGAGCAGGTCTCGCCGGACAAGATCGTGGGCGAGCAGAAGACCATCGAGGGCTCGACCGTGACGGTGGCGGGCACGCCGGACAACCTGACCGTCAACGGCAACAAGGTCATCTGCGGTGGCGTTCACACGGCCAACGCCACGGTCTACCTCATCGACGGCGTGCTGACGCCGAAGAGCTGAAGACACCGTGGTCTCGGCCCCCGCTAGGGGGCCCGGGGTGGGGACGGGGCGCCTGAAGTAGGGCCGGCCAGGCGTCCCGGGCAGGCGGCGCGGCACGGGCAGGAGCCCGCGCCGCGCCGCCGTCGTCATGATCGGCGCTCCGGCCCGGGCCCGACGGCGAGCCCGTGTCTCTCGGTAGGCTGGTCAGCGCGCCCGCGTAGCCCAACGGCAGAGGCACCTGGTTTAGGTCCAGGCCAGTGCAGGTTCAACTCCTGTCGCGGGCACGATGGGCGGCCTCGCCGCCGGCCCGGCTAGACCCCGAGGGCCTTGCGCAGGGCGGCGACGTGACCTGTGGCCTTCACGTTGTACTTGGCCAGCTCGACCGTGCCGTCGGGGCCGACGACGATCGTCGAGCGGATCACCCCGATCGCCTTCTTGCCGTACATCGTCTTCTCGCCCCAGGCACCCCACTGCTCGAGCACGTCGTGCTCGGGATCGGAGAGCAGCGGGAAGGTCAGCGACTGCCCCTTGACGAAGTCGGTCAGGGCCCCCGGCCGGTCCGGCGAGATGCCGAGGACGGTGTAGCCGGCGCCTTGCAGCGAGGCGAGGTTGTCGCGGAAGTCGCAGGCCTGCGTGGTGCAGCCCGGCGTGTCGGCCTTGGGGTAGAAGTACACGATCACGTGCTGGCCGCGCAGTGAGGACAGGCGCACGGTCGAGCCGTCGGCCGACGGCAGGGTGAAGTCGGGGGCCGGGTCGCCGACCTCGAGCTTGGGCACGGGAGCCTCCTGAGGATCCGCCTGGGGCACCGGACGGCACCCGTCGACCGCCAATCTAGGTCGGCTCCCCGCGCAGGCCGTCTCCGGGCGCCGATCCGCTGTGGACGACGGGGCGATCCGGCGGCGCTGTGGACGACGCGTCCAGAGCCTGCGCGATCGCCCCCCCGCTCGCGGTGCTCTACCTTTACGCGCATGGGAGCAGACCAGCGAACGGGCGGCGCCAACCTCCCCGACGACCCGGCGGCGCTCGAGGCGATCATCGACGCGCGCCGGCGGCACCTCGCCGACACCGTCGACGAGCTCGTCGTCCGCGCCCACCCGAAGGAGATCGCGCGGCGCACCACCGCCGACGCCAAGCAGCGGGCCGTCGGGCTCGTGACCGCTGACGACGGTCAGCTCCGTTACGAGCGGGTCGCCGCCGCCGCCGCGGCTGCCGTCCTCCTCGTCGTGCTGGTGGTGCTCCGGCGGCGCGCGGCGCGGTGAGCCAGCCCGTGACCGACGTGAACGGCGTGACCGACCCGCGGGCCGCCCCCGACCGCCTCCCGATCCGGATGCTGCACGACCGTGTGCTCGTGTCCGGTGACGGCGAGGCGGGGGAGCGGCGCTCGACGGCCGGGATCGTCATCCCGGCGACCGCCGCCGTCGGCAAGCGCCTCGCCTGGGCGGCCGTGGTCGCGATCGGCCAGCATGTGCGCCAGGTCCAGATCGGTGACCGCGTGCTCTACGACCCCGAGGACCGCGCCGAGGTCGAGCTGCACGGTTCGCCGTACGTCCTGCTGCGCGAGCGCGACCTGCACGCCGTCGCGGCGCCCCGCGTCGAGGACGGCCAGACCGGCCTGTACCTGTGAGCGCCCCGCCGATCGCGCCGGCACCCGCCGGCCGCCGCAACGCCCGCTACACCCCACTGGCCGTCGACGGCCCGCTGCCCGCCGAGATGGTGCGCGCCGTCCCGGCGATCCGCCGCGACCCGCTGGGCTTCCTCGAGCGCACCGTCGCCCGGCACGGCGACCTCGTCGCCTTCCCGCTGCCCCGCACCCCGGTCCTGCTGGTCAACACGCCTGACGGCGCGCGCAGGGTGCTGCAGGACAACCACCGCGGCTACGGCAAGCGCACGGTGCAGTACGGCGCGCTCGGCCTCGTCACCGGCGAGGGCCTGCTCACCGCCGACGGCGACACCTGGCGCCGCCGCCGCCGCATCGCGCAGCCCGCGTTCCACCACGGCCACCTGCACGCCGTCGCGGGTCAGGCCGCCGCCGCGGGGGAGGCGCTGCGGCACCGCTGGGACGTCTCGCCGGCCAGGACCCTGGACGTCGACCGCGCCGCGCTGACCACGATGATCGACGTCGTCGGCCGCACCCTCTTCGAGGCCGACCTCGCCGCCGACGGCGAGCGCGTGGTCGAGGCCGTCGACGCGGCCCTGCAGGTCGTCGTCCGGCGGGCCCGCAGCCCCCTGCCCGCCGTCCTGCCCGGCTGGCTCGCCGACGCCGTCGCAGCGCCGCCTTCACCGTGCCGTCGCCACCCTCGACGAGGCCTGCCTGCGGGTGGTGCGGGGTCGGCGGGCCGCGGGTCTGCGCGACGACGACGAGGACGTGCTGGCGCTCCTGCTCCGCTCGGCCGACGCCGAGGGCGGGCTCACCGACCGCGAGGTCCGCGACGAGCTCGTCACCCTCGTCATCGCCGGCCACGAGACGGTCGCCTCGTGCCTCACCTGGACCTTGCACCTGCTCGCCGAGCACCCCGGCGTGCAGGAGCGGCTCGCCGCCGAGCTCGACGCCCTGCCGGCCGGCTCGCCCGGCTGGAGCGACCTGCCCTCGCTCACCTGGACCCGCGCGGTGGTCGACGAGGCGCTGCGCCTCTACCCGCCCGCCTGGGTGGTCACCCGGCGCGCGCTCGCGCCCGACGTGGTCGACGGCGTGGATCTGCCCGCCGGCACCCTGGTGATCGTGAGCCCGTGGCTCCTGCACCGCCGCGCCGCCTTCGTGGCCCGAACCCGCCCGCTTCGACCCGGGGCGCTTCCTCGCGTCGAGCACCGGCAGCGGCACCGGCCGCAGCGCTCCCAGGAGCGACTACCTTCCGTTCGGTGCGGGCCCTCGGCTGTGCATCGGCCGCGACGTCGCGCTCGTGCAGGCCGTGCTGGTGCTCGCCGCCCTGCTGCGCGGGCGCCGGGTCGAGCGGCCCGCGGGGACCGCTCCGCCCGGGGTCGACGCCCTCGTCACGTTGCGTCCCCGCGGCGGCCTGCCGCTGCGCCTCAGCCCGCCCTGACGAACCCCCGCGGGCGGTGCGCGTGGTCCGCCGTCCAGGCCAGTAGGTCGTCCAGCGGCCAGGTGTTCACGACCCGCCCGGCCGGGACGCCGCACTCGGCCGCCCGCGCGCAGCCCAGCGGCTGCCAGTCGAGCTGCCCGGGCGCGTGGGCGTCGGTGTCGATCGAGAACAGGCAGCCTGCCTCGACGGCGAGCCTGATCAGGCGCCGCGGGCGGATCGAGCCGCTCCGGCCGGGAGTTCACCTCGACCGCCACGCCGTGCTCGGCGCAGGCGGCGAACACCCGTTCGGCGTCGAACTGCGACTCCGGCCGCGCCTTGCCGCTGCGGGTCTGCCCCGAGAAGCGCCCGGACAGGAACTGCCGGTCGACGACATAGCGCCCGGTGCAGTGCCCGAGCACGTCGGTGTGGGGGTTCGTGATCGCTGCGATCATCCGGCGGGTCATCGCGTCGGCCGGCATCCGCAGCTCGGAGTGGACGCTCGCCACGACGACGTCGAGCTCGGCGAGCAGTGCGGGCTCCTGGTCGAGGCCCCCGTCGGAGAGGATGTCGACCTCGATCCCCGTCAGCAGGCGGAACGGTGCGAGAGCGTCGCCCACCTCGCGGACGACGTCCAGCTGCCGGCGGAGCCGCGCCGGGGTGAGCCCGCCGGCGACCGTCAGCCGTGGGGAGTGGTCGGTGAGCGCCGCGTACGCGTGACCGAGGTCGGCCGCCGTCCGGCCCATCTCGTCGATCGGCGACCCGCCGTCGGACCAGTCCGAGTGCAGGTGCAGGTCGCCCCGGAGCGCGACGCGCAGCTCCTCCCCGCCACCGGACAGGTCGGCCAGCGGCCCGGCGGCGGTCGCCTCGAGGTCGCGCAGGTAGTCCGGCTCGTCGCCGCCGACGGACTGCTCGACGACGAGCGCCGTCCGGTCACCGATCCCCTTGATCCCGCGCAGGCCGCCCGTCGTGGCCAGCAGCGCGACGTCGTCCACGGGCAGCGCGGCCAGCGCCGCGGCCGCCGTCCGGAAGGCCTTGACCCGGTAGCTCGACTCCAGCGTCCGTTCGAGCAGGAAGGCGATGCGGCGCAGGTCGGCGACCGGGTCCCGTGGCACGGCGGGCTCGCTCACGGCGGCAAGCCTGCCCTACCCGGCCGGGGTCGCCGAGCCCGCCCTGCCCGCCCCGGCTGGAACCGGTCCCTGACCCGAGGCTCACGAACCGCCTGGCCACGCCCCCGTCGCGACGTCCTCCAGCACCTCCAGGAGCGCCTCGACCTCGGCGTCGGTGGTGCCGGCGTGCAGCCGGACCCGCACGCCGTCGCCGGCGGCGTCCAGGCGGGGCAGTGCCGGCTCGGGCTCCGGCCGCCGGGTCAGCCGGGCCAGGAGGGCGGCCGGCGACCACCCCTGGACGGTGAGGCTGAGGACGCCGGCGTGCGCGGTCGCGTCGGGCCAGAGCTGGAGCACCCGGACGCCGGGCAGCGCGTGCAGGCCGGCGAGGAGCTGTGCTCGCAGCTGGGCCACGTGTGCCGCGAGCTCGCCGTCGGGCAGCCCGGCGAGCTCGCTGCAGGCGGCGGCGACCGCCGCAGCGACCGCCCACTCCACCTGCGGGTGGGCCCGGGCGCCGGGCAGGTGCGGGCCGCCGGGCCTCGCGGCGGGCGTCCGACCCACCAGCGCGCCCGCCGCGAGCCGGGCCGGCAGTCCGGGCGACAGCGCGGGCGGGTCCTCGGGCGACAGCTCGGCCGCCGACACGACGGCGTGGTCGACCCGCGCGGCGCCGAGGTCGAGCCGGCCGGCGGGTGCGACCAGGGCGGCGTCGACGGCGAATGTGGCGCCGTGCGCGTGGGCGACGTCGGCGAGCGCGGCGATCGGCAGCAGCTCGCCGGTGACGGGGTCCGCGCCGGGCACGGCGAGCAGGGCCGCCGGCCGCTCGGCGAGCGCCTCGTCGACGCGGGCGACGGTGCCGGCCAGCGTCGCGGCGGCCCGCACGGTGCGCACCGAGCGGCCACCGGCGGCCAACCCCCGCGCCGCGAGCCCCGGGGCGGACGTCTCGAGCACGAGCGCACTCCCGTCGGGGAGCTGCCGCGCGAGCATCTCGAAGGCCGCGGCCGGCGAGGCGAGCACCTGGACGACGTCGTCCCGGCGGGCCCCGACGAGGCGCGCGACGGCGGGCCGGGGGGCCCGGGGGGTGGGCGGGAGGGCTGTGGCGACTGGCATCAAGGACCTCGGGTGTGGGGACCTGGGTAGGTCCGCGCTTGCCGCGGCCGGCCGGCCACGGCCAGGTCGTCACCCGGAGCACCCCACCGCGCTGGAGGGTTGCCGGCCAGCGAGCCGGGGCTTCGCGCTGGCACTCGTGACCTGTCGTCAACCGTACGTGGCGGGGCGGGCGGCGTCGACGGGCTATCGGGCATGTCCCGTATGCCGAGACCCCGCCGCCCCTGAATACTCGGGGCATGCCCAGTGCCGCCGAGATCGAGCTGACCTTCGAGACCGACCCGGGCTTCGCCCTCCCCGACCTGACCGGCCTCCCGGGGGTGGCAGCCGCCGCGCCGGCGGAGGAGCGCCTGCTGGAGGCGACCTACTTCGACACGGCCGACCTGCGCCTCGCCGCCCACCGGCTCACGCTGCGCCGCCGGACCGGTGGCCACGACGCCGGCTGGCACCTCAAGCGGCCCCGGCCCGACGGCTACCGCGACGAGCTGCAGGCACCGCTGGGCAGCGTGGACGACCCGCCGACGGAGCTGACGCGGCTGGTGCGGGTGCACGCGCGCGGGCAGGCGCTGGTGCCCGCCGTCCGGATCAGCACCCGGCGGATCGCGACCGTCCTCCTGGACGCCGCCGGCGAGCCGCTGGTCGAGATCGCGCAGGATGACGTGACGACGGCCGTCCTGGCCGGCGGCGACGAACCCCGGGAGCAGAGCTGGCACGAGCTCGAGGCCGAGCTCGTGGGCGGCGGGATGGACCTGTTCGAGGCGGTCCGGGAGGGATTGCTCGCCGCGGGCGCGCGGCTGAGCGCGTACCCGTCGAAGCTCGCCCGCGCCCTCGGCGACCGCGTGCGGGTGCCGGCGGCCCCGGACCTGGAGGCGGGCACCGCCGGCGAGGCGCTGCTCGAGACGCTGCGCCAGGAGGTGGCGGGGCTGATCACGCAGGACCCGCTGGTCCGGGCCGACGCGCCGGACGCCGTCCACCAGATGCGGGTCGGCTGCCGGCGCTTGCGGGCCCTGCTCGCGGCCTACCGGGGCGTGCTCGACGCCGACGCGGTCGCGCCGTTGCGCGACGAGCTGCGCTGGCTGGGGGAGGAGCTCGGGCGGCCCGCGACGCTGAGGTGGTGGGTGAGCGCCTGCGGGCGCTCGCCGCGGCCGAGCCGGCGGAGCTGGTCCTCGGGCCGGTGGAGCGTCGGATCGCCGAGACGTACTCGGGCCGGTATCGCAGGGCTCACGATCGCGTCCTCGACGAGCTCGACGGCGACCGGTACTTCGCCCTGCTCGACGCCCTCGACGGGCTGGTCGGGGCACCACCCCTCGGCCCGGCCGCCGGCCTGCCCGCCTGGGAGGTCTACGAGGACGAGCTGCGTCGCACCTACCGTCGCGTCCGCCGCACCGTCCGCGCCGCCCGGTCGGCCGGCGACAGCGGCGACAGCGGGCACCGCGACGAGCTGCTGCACGAGGTGCGCAAGGCCTCGAAGCGGGCCCGGTACGCGGCCGAGGCCGCAACGGGGGTGCTGGGCGGTCGGGCCCGCCGCTACGGGAAGGCGATGAAGAAGGTGCAGACGGTGCTGGGGGAGTTCCAGGACAGCGTCGTGACGAGGCACGAGTTGCGTGAGCTCGCCGTCGCGGCCCACCTCGACGGCGAGAACGCGTTCACCTACGGCCGGCTGCACGGCCTGGAGCAGGCGCGAGCGGCGGCGACGGTGCAGGAGTTCGACGGGGTGTGGCGGGCGGCACGCAAGCAGCGGCCGTGACGGTCAGTCGCCCGTGGGCCGCAGGGCCGCGAGGAGGCGTTCGACGAAGGCCGCCTGCGCCGTGACGATCCGCGCCATCGCCTCGGGCGCGGCGAACCAGGCGACGCGGTCGAACTCGGGGAACGCCTGCAGCCGCCCGGAGCCGGGCGGCCACTCGACCTCGAAGGTGTTGCTGACCGCGGTCGCGGGATCGAGGTCGCCCTGGGCGGCCCACGCCCGCACGTACTTGCCGCTGGCCTGCTGCACCTCGCCCAGATCGGTGAAGTGCTCGGCCGGCACGCGTTGGCCGACCTCCTCCTCGAACTCGCGCAGCGCCGCTGCGAACGCGTCCTCGTCGTCGGTGTAGCCGCCCTTGGGGATCGACCAGGCGCCGAGGTCACGGCGGCGCCACATCGGGCCGCCCATGTGGCCGAGGAGCACCTCGGGCTCGCCCGAGCCGGCCGGGAGCCGGTAGAGCAGCACGCCGGCGCTCTGCCGTCGTCGGCGTGTCGGCGCGGTCACCGGTCGGCGTCGTCGTCGAACGGGACCTCGCGTGCCTGCTCGGCCAGGTCCGCCTCGTCGGCGTTCGCCAGGGCGGCGTCGAGGTCGCGGCCGGTGAGGCCGCCGACCGGGGCCTCCGGGTCGGCCGGCGGCTCGGCGCCGGTCAGCACCTCCTGCTGCTGCTCCTGCGCGTCGGCCTCCGGTACCTCGGCGTCCGGCCAGAAGTCCCCCGCCGGCCCGTCCGTCGCGGGAGCTCCGCTCGCGCGGACCTCGCCCGCCCCGCTGCTCGTCGCGTCCATCGTGCGTCCCCTTCCGCTCGCGCCTGCGCCCGGTGACCTGCCCGCCCGAGGCTCGCCGTCCAAGCGTGGCAGGAGGACGGCGCGGCGTCCCAACCGCCCCGGCGCCTCCCCGCGCGGTGACGCCGCGCGGGGAGGCAAAGTAACGGATGAACGGCGGTGGACACGACGACACGCGGGCAGGGGCACACTTGTCGTCCATGGAGTCGAGGCGGCGCGGGCGCAGGAGCCTGCAGGTCACTGTCGGTCAGGCGGTGACCCCGCTGCCCGACGGGGAATGGGTGGTGGGGCGTTCCGGCGAGGCCGACGTGCGCGTCGACGACGACCGCGTGAGCCGGCGGCACGCGGTGCTGCGCTCGGGCCCCCACGGGTGGGAGATGGTCGACGGCGGCAGTCTCAACGGGATCTGGCTGGAGGGCCGCCAGGTGCAGCGCCTGGTGGTACCGGCGAGCGGTGTCACCGTGCTGGTCGGTGGCCGTGACGGCGTGCCCGTGCGGCTGGTGCCCGACCGCTCCGTCGCGGACGCCGCCCGGGCGCCCGGCAGCGGCGCGGCAGGCCCGGCCCCCGCACCCGGCACGTCACCGGCCGGCGTGCGCTTCCAGCACGTGACGCCGGAGTGGACGGGGTGGGCCGATCCCGAGCCGGCGCCGGACGAGCCCGAGGCCCAGCGGGCCCGCGCCCGGCTTCGGTCGCTCGTGCGGAACGCGGTCGACGCCGCCCGCCCGCGCCCCCGCGGCGGCGACGACCCGCGCTGACCGCTGGACGAACGGAAGGCGGCAGGACGACGGCAGCCGGCCCGGCGGGTGCCGGACCGGCTGCGTCTCGAGGTGGAGCGGATGGATCAGGCCTGCGCGCCCGGCTCGGTACCGGGCTCGGGCTCCGTGACGTCGTACTCGCCGTTGGCCGCGGTCGTGCCGGTGCTCCCGGCGTCGCCCGCGAGGATGCGGTACATCGACCGGCGCGCGTCCTCCAGGACGGCGAGGGCCTGGGCGGCCTGCTCGTCGTCCGCGAGGCGGGCGACCTGCTGCACGGCCGCTGCGAGCGCCATCGACGCGCTCATCAGCGACTGGACCCTGGCACGGGGGCCGTGGTCGGCCACCTGCCAGGGCTCACGGAGCTCGTCCGCGTGCTCCTCGACGTACCGGCGGCCCGCGTCGGTGAGCGCGAAGACCTTGCGGCCCTCGCTGTCGCTCGACGCGACCAGGCCCTCGTCCTGCAGCTGCTGCAGCACCGGGTACACCGAGCCGGGGCTCGGCCGCCACAGACCGCCGCTGCGCTCCGCGAGCTCGGTCATCACGGCGTAACCGTGCCGAGGCTCCTCGGCCAGCAGGGCGAGGATCGCCGCGCGCACGTTCCCGCGCCCGCGCCGACCCCGCCCGTGCCAGCCGCGGGGGCCGCCGGGGCCGAAGCCACCCGGGCCGAAGCCAGGGCCGCCCGGACCGCCGGGGCCGAAGCCGCCGGGGCCGAAGCCGCCGGGGCCGAAGCCGCCGGGACCGAAGCCGCCGGGACCGAAGCCGCCGGGACCGAAGCCACCGGGACCGCCACGGCCACCGCGCCTCGGTCCCCCTCCGAAACCGCGGGGGCCGAAGCCGCGACCGAAGCCGCGCCGGCCGAAGGCGTGAGCGCCGGGGCCGAAGCCCTCGTCGTGCTCAGCCTGTTCGGCGTGGCCGTGGCCGTGGCTGTGGTCGTGGTCGTGGTGACCGTGGTGCTGGTCGTCGTGGTGCTGGTCGTGGTCGTAGCCACGGCCTGGCGTCATCTGCTCGTTCATGTGGTTCCTCATGGTGGTCCTCCTCAGGATCAGGTTGGCTAACGATATATCGTCGAACGCTCGTTGCCTAGAGTCTGTTCCCGCTCGTGTCGGTGGGCCTCGGTAACCTGCGCTGCATGCGCGCACTCGTCGTCGGAGCCGGCGCCTGGGGCCTCCCGGCGGCGGCCGAGCTGGCCCGTCGCGGGCACCAGGTCACGCTGCTCGACCGGCACGGTCCGGGTAACGCGCTGTCGTCGTCCCCGGGGCCGACCCGGCTCTGGCGGCTCACCCACCCCGACGGCGTCCGGGTCCGCCTGGCGCTGCGCAGCGTCGCGGCGATGCGCCGGCTCGAGCGGCTGACCGGCGAGATCGTGCACCTGCGGCGCGGCCTGGTGTGGCGTGACGACCCGGCCGGTGTCGAAGCGGTGAGCGCCGCGCTCGGCGCCGAGGGCGTGCGGCACGAGGTGACCGATCCGGGCGACGTAGGGCGCCACCTGCCGGGGCTCGTGCCCGACGGCCGGCCGGCCGTGTACGTCGACGAGGCCGGTCCGGTGCTCGCGGAGGCGTCGCTGCGCGCCCAGCTCGGCCTGCTGCACGCGCACGGCGGGAGCGTCGAGACGGGCCGGCGTGTCCTGCACGTCGAGCGCGGCGGGGGCGGCGTCCGGCTCCACCTGGACGACGGCGGCACGCGCGACGGCGAGGTGGCCGTCCTCGCGCCCGGGCCGGGGGCCGCGCTGCTGCTGCGCGACCTCGGCGTCGGGCTGCCGCTGCGACCCCGGCTCGAGCAGGTCGTCCACCTCGGCGACCCCGCCGACCCGGGCGCCGCCGACGGCTACGCCTGTCTGGTCGACCGCCCGCACATCGACGCCGACGGCACCGAGGCACCGAACCTCTATGCCATGCCGACACCGGGCCGGGGCTACAAGGTCGGCCTCGACCGGCCGCTGCGCGACCTCGTCGAGGGCGACGACGACCGGGCCCCTGACGAGGCGACGACAGCGTTCGTCGTGGAGCGGGTCCGACGCGGGATCACGGGTGTCACGCCCCGGGCGCTCGACGCCCAGGTCTGCTGCTGGACGGAGTCACCCGACGGCCGGTTCGTGATCGACACCCTGCCGGGCGGGGTCGTCGTCGGCTGCGGGGACTCGGGCGAGGGCTTCAAGTTCAGCGCGGTGATGGGGCTCCTCCTCGCCGACCTCGCCGAGGGCAGGGCCCCCGAACCCGACGTCGCCGCCTTCGGCCTCGCCCGCTTCACCGGTCAGGCGTCGCCGGGTCCGGGCTCGAGGGCCTCGGGAGCCCCGGCGAGCTCGAGGTAGCGCTCGACCTGCTCCGGCGTCGGGTCCACCGGCAGCGCCTCCGCGTACTCCTCCGCGACGTCGGGGTCCGGCTCGGCCGCGGCGTCCGGGTCCTGCGTCAGGGGATCGGCGTGCGGGTCGCCTGTGCTCGTGAAGGGGCTGTCGTCCTCCGCCGGCGCGGCGGTCGCGTCGTTCGCCCCGGCCTGCTCGGTCATGCCTCCCTCGTTCCCACGCACCGCCCGTGCAACCCCGTGATCAAGGAATTCTCGGCGGCCGGAGAACCGTCGGCACTCGGCCCGCCGAGAATTCCTTGATCACGCGGGCGGCGATCGCCTTGCGGAAGATGTCGAGCAGCGCGTCGGCGTGCGCGTCGAAGCTGAAGTCGAGGCGCTGGCGCCAGACCGACGCCCGGATCGCGGCGAGCCGCTCCCGGTCGCGCAGTTGCCGGGCGAGGTCGGGGACGTCGGTGAAGAACAGGCCCAGGTCGCGCTCGCGGGCGAGCGTCTGGGTGGCGACGACGTGGCCGGTGTTGTCGCGCTGCAGCAGGGGGACGCCGGCCGCGACGAGCGTCGTGAGCCGGGCGGGGTAGTTGAGGTCGTCCCAGTCGGCGCGGCGGAGGTCGCCGCCGTTGCGCGAGGCGAACGTGTGCAGCCACCCGGCGTCGTAGCGGGAGAACTCGCGCACCCAGTCGCCCTGGTCGACCTGGGCGTGCAGGTGCAGGTGGCGCGGGGCCATCGACCGGGTCTTCTCGACCCAGTCCCGCCACTGCCCGTGCGTGAAGTCACCGTAGAAGTGCAGGTGCACGCCCTGCTCGGCCAGTTCGGCGACGGTGTGCGGGTGCAGGCCGATCGGCCGGCCCGGGACGACCGTGTGGATCTCGTCGTCGTCGCTGAGCAACGGGGACCGCTCGTCCGTGAACCAGTCGGACTTCGGCAGGTCGCCGTCGAGCACGTGGTGCGGCAGCCGCAGGCTCTCGGGGAACATCAGCGACGTCCAGTCGCGCATCTCGGGGCTGGACGACACCACCGCGTCGGACGCCGTCGTCAGCTCGGCCAGGTCGCCCCAGTGGCCCCGCTCCCGGGAGATGAACGGCCCCTCCTTGTAGTGCCAGACGAACGGCACGTCGCCGCGCCGGCGCAGCACCGACGCCGCGAACGGCACGGCCTGCCAGTTGAGCAGGCCGTACATGACGTCGATGCCGAGGTCGCGGACGGCGTCCTCCCAGCCCTCCCGGGGCAGGTCGGTGACGTGCCCGAACGGCAGCGGGCCGACGGTGTTGTACCAGTACGGCTCGGGCATCCAGAGGCCGAACAGCTGGTGGCCGCGCTCCTCGAGGGCGAGCACCCGGTCGGCGTTGTAGGCGAGCTCGCCGACCAGCAGGATCTTCAGCCCCTCCTCGGACGGCGGCGTGCCGGGGCGCTCGCGGTGGTGGCGGTAGTGCTCGACCTCGTCGATCCGGTTGCCGACGGTGGTGTGCATGCGGATCGGCTCGCTCACGGCGAACCGGGACCGGTAGGTGTTGAGGCCGCCCTCCGGCTCGCGCAGCACCTCCGACAACTGGCCGGGGTGATCGACCCACTCGCAGGTCACCACGCCGGTCTCGACGACATGGCCGCGCTCGGCCAGCCGCTTCCACAGCATGCGGTCGAGGTCGTCGGTGACGAGCTCCTTGCGCTCCACCCAGCGGTCGGGGGTTCGCCGGTGCATCACCTGGACGAGCTGCAGCGGCCGGTCCTCGATCCGTGCGGCCGTTGTGCTCGTGCCGCACGAGGCGCAGGCGCGGGTCGGCCGGCAGGTGTGGCTCGACCGGCAGCGGCGAGCCGTCGTCGACGACGACGGCCTCCCAGCGGGTGAGGGTCTGCGCGAGCAGGCAGTCGAGCGCGGCGGGCAGGAAGGCGGCGGCCGTCGCGTCGGCGAGGTAGGCGGGGATGACGACGCTGACGAGCGGCTCGTCGGCTTCGGGAGCGGCGGGCACGCTGCGAAGCTAACCGCGGCGGCAGGCTCCAGCACTCGCAGCGGACCTCCCGCGGCTTCCGGCGGCTTCGTGGCCCTGATCGGGATCGGGCAGTACCTCTTGGGCTTGTGCCGACACCGAACCCCAAGCACCTGGCGCTGCGCGACCGCTGGCTCGAGGACGTCGTCGCGGGGATGCTGGCGCACGACGACCGGCTGACCGCCGTGGCAGGGTCGGTCCGGGTGCGCTTCGACGGCGGGGTGGCGCACGCCGAGGGGCACGTGCCGGCGCCGGCCGACCGGGAGCTGCTGCGCGAGGCCGTGTGCTCCCTCCGCGGGGTGTACGCGTTCTGGGACGGCGTCCGGGTCGGGTCGCAGGAGCGGCTGGTGACCCTGGACGTCGGCAGCGGCGGCACCAAGCAGAAGGCGACGTCGGCCGGGGTCGACATGTACCCGGCGCCCGGGGTCGACGTGCTCGCCGACCTGCGCGGGCGGTTGCCGTTCGCCGACCGCCGGGTCGACCGGGTCTACGCGGTGCACGTGCTCGAGCATGTGATCGACCTCGTGCCGGTCATGAACGAGCTGCACCGGGTCGTCGCCGACGGCGGCGTGCTGCACGTGCTCTCGCCGCACTGGCAGTCGATCGGGGCGGTCGCCGACCCGACGCACGTGAAGTACCTCGACGTGCAGACGTTCAAGTGGTTCTGCGGAGTGCACGGGGGGAGCGAGGTCTGGTACCCGCTGCACGCGGGGTACGACGGCGCGAGCGTGTTCGCCGACCTGACGCCGGTGCGCCGCGGCGACCCGCTGCCCCCCGCCGAGCGCCTGGCGCGCTTCTTCGACTAGGAGCGGCGGTCCCACCAGCCCAGCACCCGGAGCGCCCGGAGCGTGTTCCAGCGGCTGGGTAGCCCGACGCCGTCGTCCAGGGCGAAGTGGACCCGACCCGGGTGGACGCGGTCGAGCGGCCAGCGCGCCGTCCGGCTGGCGCTTCGAGCGCACCACCTCGACGGCCTCGGCCATCCGGGGATCCGGCTGCGCGCCGGCGCGGCGGAAGTAGTCGAGCGCCCGCAGGACGTCGTAGTGCCAGTAGTACGGGAAGGCGGACGTCGAGATACGCCGGATCGACGATCTCGCCGGTGCTCCTGCGGCGGAAGAGACGCCGCTCGAGCAGGTACTCCTCGCCCCGCCGGCGTGCCTCGGCGCACCGCGGCCGAGCCGCCGGTCGCGTGCTCGTGCTCCAGCAGCCCGTCGAGCACGTCGATCGTCGTGTCGAACGACGAGCGCACCGACCCGTTCTCGGCCTCGCAGTTCCAGCCGCCGTCGGCGAGCTGCTCGCCGAGGACCCGCTCGACGACGGTGCGACGTCCACGCCGAAGTAGGCGCCGGTCTCGATCGTCCTGCCGTTGATGCACGGCTCGACCTCGCCGTCGAAGTACCGCTCCCCGGCGTGCTCCCAGCGCGCATGCTCGGCGACGAGCGCGATCGCGCCGCGGCCGCCTCGCGACGCCGGGTCGAGCCCGAGGATCTGCAGCGGTCTGCAGGGTGTGCATCGTCGTCGTCCAGGGCTGCCCCGACTCGTCTCCCGTGTAGCCCGCAGGGAACAGGGCGCCGCCGTCCCACAGGCCGTCGGGCCCCTGCCGCGCCAGGAGGCGGGCGCCCCACCCCTCGCGCTCGACCTGCGCCCGCTCGGCCGCGACGTCGTCCGGCGAGGCGTCCGTGAGATCGCGCAGCACCTGCCAGCGGACGGCGGGGTCGGAGTCGAGGAGCCACTGCAGCACGTTCACCCTCGGAGCCTAGGGACGCGCAGCGCCGGCCCGAGGCATGGGTGCGCCGGTGAGGGGTAGCACTGCGCCATGCCCGACACCGCGATCTTCGACGTCGACGGGACCCTCGTCGACACCAACTACCAGCACGCGCTGGCGTGGTTCCGCGCGTTCCGGCGCTTCGACATCACCCTCCCGCTCTGGCAGATCCATCGCGGCATCGGGATGGGTGGCGACAACTTCGTCGCGCACGTCGCCGGTGACGCGGTCGAGCAGCGCTACGGCTCCCGGCTGCGCGACGCGTGGAGCGAGGAGTTCGACGTCATGATCGGCGAGGTGCAGCCGTTCGCGGCGGCCCGGCCGCTGCTGGAGGAGATCAGGTCGCGCGGCTTCAAGCTCGTGCTCGCGAGCTCGGGCAAGGCCAAGCACGTCGAGGCGTTCCTCGACCTGATCGGCGGCAAGGAGCTCGCCGACGCGTGGACGACGTCCGACGACGTGGAGAGCAGCAAGCCCTCGCCCGATCTCGTCTCGGCCGCGCTGGCCAAGGTCGAGGGTGCGTCGGGCTGCATGGTCGGTGACTCGACCTGGGACTGCGTGGCCGCCGGACGGCTCCAGGTGCCGACCGTCGGCGTGCTGACCGGCGGCTTCTCCCGCGAGGAGCTGAAGGAGGCCGGCGCCGTCCGGGTGTTCGACTCGCTCGGCGCGATGCTCGACGAGATCGACACGACGCCGTTCCGCCGCCCGGAGGCGTGACCACCGCCTGAGCCACCCCGCCGCAGCTCGGGGTGCCGAGCGGCAGGACGTGGATCACATGGGCATGCGACGCCCGGAGTGCGGGGATATCGTCCGGTTCGATCGCTGCAGAAGATCGGACCGGTCCGCACCAGGAGGCCCTTCGTGACGAGCCCCACCGTCGTCGGCATCAACCGCACGCAGGACGGGTCGATCGCCGTGACCCGCGGCGGCGCGACCATGTACAGCCTGCAGAAGGAGCGCATCAGCCGTCGCAAGCACCACTGGGGCCGGCTCGGCGACCTGCCGAAGCTCTACAAGGACCGGATGCCGTGGCTCGACGGGCCCGTCGACCTCGTCGTCGAGGGCTGGTCGTCCGACGCCGAGCTCGACCGCATCGACGAGTACCACGCGGAGCTCCGCGAGACGCTCCAGCTGTCGCCCGAGCGCCCGCATCGTCCAGGTCTCGCACCACGTCACGCACCTCTACAGCGCCTTCTACCCCTCGCCGTTCGACGTCGCGGCCGGCCTCGTCGTCGACAACCAGGGCAGCGCCGTCCGGCACTTCACCGACACACTGCCGCTGCCCCAGGGCACCGATCCCGATCTGCTCGAGGTCAGCTCGTTCTACCGCTGCGAGCGCGGCGGCCGGGTCGAGTGCTTCGCCAAGCAGCTCTGGGACGGCGACTGGGAGCGTCCGGTCGGCCTCGGCTGCTTCTACGCCCTGCTCACGAAGATGCTCTGGCCCGAGGGGGAGGGCAACGAGGGCAAGGTGATGGGCCTGGCGCCGTTCGGCGACCCGACGGCGATGGGCATGCCGGCGCTGGAGGTGCGCGGGCACGAGGTGTTCATCCCCGAGGAGTGGCTCAAGGTCTTCGCCGACCGCGAGACCTACCGGTGGACCGGGGACCCCGCCGCCTTCCAGGCGTGCGCCGACCTCGCCGCCGCCGGCCAGCAGGTCTGGGAGGACGCGCTGATGCAGCTCGTCGGGTGGCTGCACGAGCAGACCGGGCTCGACACCCTCGTGTTCGCCGGCGGCTGCGGCCTCAACTGCACGGCGAACGGCACGATCCTGCGCGAGTCCGCCTTCGGCGACGTGTTCATCCCGCCGAGCCCGCACGACGGCGGCACCGCGGTCGGCTGCGCCGTCTACGGGCTCGTCGAGTGCCTGGGCCTGCCCAGCGACTTCCGCTGGGTCAACGACTTCCTCGGGCCGGAGCTCGACCCCGCGGAGGTCGAGGCCGCTGTCGCGGCCCTGCCCGCGGACGTCGTCGCCGAGCGGCCGGCCGACCTCGTCGCGGCGATGGTCGACCTGCTCGAGAGCGGCCGCGTCGTGGCCCTGCACCAGGGGCGGAGCGAGTCGGGGCCGCGCGCGCTGGGCAACCGCAGCATCATCGGCGACCCCCGCCGGCCCGAGATGCAGGACTACATCAACTACGACGTCAAGGGCCGCGAGTGGTTCCGGCCGCTGGCGCCGCTGGTGCTGGCCGACCACGCGCAGCGCATCTTCGACGTCGACCGCCCGGCGCCGTTCATGCAGTACGCGGCCGACGTCCGGCCCGAGTACCGCGCGCAGTACCCCGGGATCACGCACGTCGACGGCACGGCCCGGCTGCAGACCGTCGAGCCCGTCAACACGCCGTTCCTGCACGCCCTCATGACCGCGTGGTTCGAGCGCACCGGGTCGCCCGTGCTCATCAACACCTCTCTCAACGGGCCGGGCGACCCGCTCACCGAGACGCCCGAGCAGTCCGTGAACACCCTGCGCACCACCGGCATGCACGCGCTGGCGATCCCGCCGTACCTCATCCGCAAGCGCGAGGAGCCGGCCGTGCCCGGCGAGGGCTGGGAGCGCCCGGAGGCCGCCGTCCGCCGCTGAGGCAGGTCGCCGCCGGCACCGCGTCAGGTGACGAGGTCCCCCAGGAGCAGCAGGACGCCGCCCGCGGCGGCGCCGCCCAGCGCCGAGGCCAGGGCGAGCAGGAACGCGGGTGGGCGCCAGCCGAGTCCGGCCATCACCCGGACGAGCACCAGCGCGACCAGGCCGACGGGGATGAGCAGGACCGCCGACATGACGGCGAGCAGCACGACCTCGCCCTGCTGGTCGCAGGCCCCGACGGAGGTCGGGGTGCAACCCGTCGACGGAACCGTCAGCGCGGCGACCGTGAAGCCGGCCAGCGGGAGCACCCAGACGAGGGTGACGACCCAGCGCGCGGCGCGCGCGGTGAGGGCGGCAGGCCCCGTGGCGGCGGGGGCGGCGACGCGCGCGCCGGCCGCGACCGCGTGCGTGCGTGCGACGTCGGCGGGCTGGTTGCGGGTGGTCGTGCTCATGGCTCTCACCTTCCCGGCGGCAACCGTCGGCCAGGCAGAGCACGCCTACTCATCGCTGGATACCTCGACGGGCACTCCGGTCCCGCGCCGATCGTCCGGCAGCCGGCGAACAGCGCTCGGGCGTCAGGAGGCGGGCTCCGACAGCCGGTCGAGCACGGTACGGGTGACGCGGTCGATGACCGGGTCGTCGCCGGCCGCGAGCACGCGAGCCCAGTCGGTGGTCGACGCCGTGAAGACGGTGCCGCCGCCCGGTCTCGTGAACAGACCCATCGTGGCCGCCCCGTTGCCGAACCCCCAGCCGCTGGGCCGGGCGTCGCCCACCGCCAGGATCGTGAAGTCCTTGGGCGTGCCGTCCGCGCCCGTCGGCGTCACCGCCTGCCCCGCATCGAGGTCGGCCCGGTCGAACTCGGCACCGTCGCACTCGTACCCGACGACGTAGCCGCGCTCACCGAAGACGTCGCCGTCCCGGACCCCGGTGCCCGCGTAGACCCAGTGGCCGGCGTGCTGGACCCGGTACCCCACGGGTACCGGGTGATCGTGGCGGTCGCGCTCGCCGCCGTTGCGGAAGCTGACACCGACGAAGGCGTTCTCCGGGGGGCCGGGAGCCTCGTGCCAGAACTGCCGGCGCGAGAAGGTCAGCGCGTCGTCGAACACCACCCGCCACCAGCTCGTGTTGCCGCTGAAGAACGCGACGTTCCCGCCGCCGTCGACGTACGCCTCGACGGCGTGGCGCATGGCGTCGCTCCAGTACTCGTCGTGGCCCACGCTGACGAGCACCCGGTAGGGGGCCAGCAGGTCGTGGCCGGCGCGGTGCAGGTCGACGTCCGTGCAGTAGTCGGCCTCGTACCCGGCCCGCTCCATCCACGCCACGAACTTCGCGTCCCAGTGCACGAACGTCTGGCGGGGGCTCGGGTCGAAGGGGTCGGCGTTGAAGACGTCGTACGGGGTGGCGCCGGTGCCGCCCCCGGGCCGGTGCAGCCCCACGCCGAGCGGGAACGGGATCGGGACCTCACGCGCCCGCGGCACGTTGTAGAAGCACCACTGGCCGCTCTGCCGCTCCGGGTCGTACGGCTCGCCGCCCGCCAGGTTGTACGCGTGGTACGTGAGCAGGGGCAGCTTGTAGAGGATCGGCGCGGACGGCGTCCGGGGCCGGACGACGAACAGCGCGCGGCCCTCGCGACCGTCGGGGGTGGTGCGATCGGGGGCCGTGCGGTCGTGCCCGCTGTCGTCGCCCTCCACGAGAACCGCCACGTAGACCCCGGAGCGCCAGCCGGCGCCGACCGCGAGGCGGTGCGCCGGCCAGGGGGCCAGCGGTTCACCGCGCAGGCCCGTGTTCGGCACGCCCCAGTCGTGCCACGGCAGGTGCAGCGGAGCCTCCGCGCCGGGCAGCCAGCCGGTCCGCTCGACGAGCTCGAGGCCGTCGCCGCAGCGGTGGATCTCGACGCGGAAGCGCGGGGCGTCGGTGGCCACCCTGAGCGTGAGCGCGCCGCCCGCCACGGGGCTGGGCTGCTCGACGTAGCCGCGGATCATCGCCCTCCCGCCGTCCTCCGGCCTCGCATGCTCGCCCCAGGGCGAGGTGCTCGCAAGACGTCACGTCCCGACGTCACGTCCCGCCGCCCCGTCCCGACGCCTCGCCCCGCCCCGTCGCCCGGCCCGCGTGCGTACTCAGCGGATCAAGGAATCCAGCGGGATCATGGCCCTCAGTCGGCTGCTGCCTCGTAGCGCTCGCCGCCGGGGAGTGCGACGTCCAGGCGGTTGCCGGCGGGTGCCAGGGGACAGGTCCACTCGGGCGAGTACGCGCACGAGGGGTTGTAGGCGAAGTTCAGGTCGACCGTCAGGCGCCCGCCGCTGGCGTCTCCGCCCAGGTCCGCGCCCTTGACGGTGTCGAGCACGTAGCGGCCGCCGCCGTAGGTGTCGCCGGCGGTGTCGCGCACGGGCAGGAAGACCCCGCCGCCGTACGACTCCAGCCACCACACGTCGAGGTCCCCGAGGCCGGGCAGGTGAGCCACCCCCAGCCGCGAGAACGGCACCACGCCGTCGCCCTCGGTGGCGAACTCCCAGTGCAGGGGGTCGACCGAGGTGTCGAGCTCGACCTCGAAGCGCAGCGCCGGGTCGTACGCGGCGACGGGCAGGCCCGCGAAGGCGGCGCGCGCCTGCGGAGTGAGCGGCGAGTCGGGGTGCTCGGCGAAGAGCCGGTCGCGACCCGCCCGCCACAGCGCGTGGCCCTGGGCGGCGTCGGGAGTCGCGCGGACATCGGCGTACAGCCGGGCCACCTGGCGTCGCCAGTCGAGCAGGGTCAGTCGCATTCGGCCACCGTAGGCCGCGGCATCACCGCGAGCGATGGGGGACACAGCGTTCGGGATGTTGAAGCGTCAAGTATCTCGCGGTATCGTTCCGGCATGAACGACAGCGCACCCGGTCAGGCGCCGTGGCTCGACGACGAGGAGATGGACGCCTGGCTCGGCTTCAACGGTGTCATGCTGCTGCTCCCGGCCGCGCTCGACTCGCAGATGCAGCGCGACAACGGCATCACCATGTTCGAGTACCTCGTCATGGCCATGCTGTCGGAGGCCCCCGGGCGGACGCTGCAGCTCAAGCGGCTCGCGACCGTCGTCAACGGGTCGCTGTCGCGCCTCTCGCACGTCGTCACCCGGCTCGAGAAGCGCGACTGGGTGCGCCGCGCGCCACTGCCCGACAACGGCCGCATCACCATGGCCACGCTGACCGACGCCGGCTACGCCAAGGTGGTCGCCTCCGCGCCCAGCCACGTGCGGACGGTGCGCGACCTCGTCTTCTCCCAGCTCGACCGCGACCAGGTGCGTCAGCTCGCGGCGATCTCCGACGGGCTGCTCGCCCCGCTGGCCACCGACTGCATGCCCGAGCGGCCGGGCCGGGGGAGCGTCGTCAGGCGGGGTTGAGCGGCTCGTCGCGATCCGCCGGGGGGTCGGACGGGTCGGACGGCGCCCTCGGCACCGCCTCCGCATCACCCTCGGCCGGCGACGGGCCGGGCGGCGCGGGTGCGTCCGGCGCCGCCTCGCCCGCCGGTCGCCCGGCCTCACCTCTCGTATCACCCATGTCCCGCATGCTGCCCCCGACGGCTTCCCGCCGCACCCTCCCGGGTCCCTGCCAGGCGTGAGACGATCACTGATCCGGTCGTGCGGTGCGCCCTCGCGGAGCGTGTGCGGCAGGCACGGCCGGGTACAGACATCAGGGCGGTCGCCGCCCCCACCAGCAGATGAGGAGACAGCGGACATGACCTCCACGACGCAGTCCGCGTCGAGCGCTCTCGAGCGGTCGCGCACCAAGTCGGGACAGGCACGCCAAGGGCTGGCGCAGGCGCGCGGCCGTGTCGACGAGCTCGACGTCAAGCTCGGCCGCAACGCGGCGCGCAGCAGCCACGACGAGTCGGCGCTGCAGGCCGCTCAGGCCGAGGTCAAGCGCCTGCGCAGCGCCCTGAAGGACGCGTCGAAGGAGCGCCAGAAGCTGCTGACCGCCCGCAAGCGTGCCACCACCCTCGTGGCCAAGGCCGAGGAGAAGGCGCACAAGGCCGAGGCGAAGTACGACCGCGCGGTGCTCGCCGACCTGATCCAGCGTGAGAAGGAGCAGGACAGGGACGCCGCCGGCACGTCCGCGGGCAGGAGTGCCAGCAACGGCGCCGCGGGTGCGGGCGAGCCCATCGCGCTCCCGAGCGGTCGCCCACCGGCGCTGCCGGCGGGTGACAGTACCGGCGCGGAGCAGGCGTCCGGCTCGGCCGGAACGAGCAGCGACACCAAGGCTGAGGGTGGCGACAGCGGCGGAGCCGGCGCCGAGCCCGAGTCGCTCGGCACGGCCACGGCGCGCAGGACCGCCGCGCGCTCGACGGCGAAGGCGGCGGGTCCGGATGCGCAGCCGGCCGCCGAGACCCCGGCGGCGACGGCACCCGCCGGCGCCCGTCGCAGCCCCGCGCGGCGTGCGACCGGCGGCACCGGCCGTCCGCGGACCACCCGCCGGCCCGCCGGTGCCGCCGGTGCCGCCGGTGGCGGCGACGCGCAGGCGACGTCCGAGACTTCCGGGCAGGGCTGAGGGGCGCGCCGCCGAGCTCGACCGCGAGCTCGGCGAGCTCGCCGCCCGCCACGGTGTCTCGGGCGGCGGTCCGTTCGTCATGTCGGGGGAGTACGTGCTCCTGACGGCCCGCCGCTGCGGCTGACGGCGTCCGCCGCCGGGCCGGCGCCCGCACTGGCGCCCGAGGCCGGGGACGCGAGGGAGGCCAGGTAGGCGTTGTAGACGGCCAGCTCGTCGACGCCCTCGCCGGTGGCCCGGGCCCGGTCGGCAGCGCGGTCGCTCCGGCGGGCCTCGCGGCCGTCCGCGCGGACCCACCTGAAGAGCACCACCGCGAGCGCGAGCACGGCCGGCGCCTCGCCGAAGCCCCACGAGAGGCCGCCGCCGAGGTGCTGATCCGCGAGCAGGTCGGTCAGGTAGGGCCGCTGCAGCGCCCCGAAGTAGTCGGCCGCCAGAGGTGTCGTCGTGGTCATCAGCGCGAGCGAGAAGAACGAGTGCAGGGCGGTCGTGAGCAGCAGGATGCCCACGGCCGCGAGCGGGTGCAGGGGCCGCGGGGTGGGGTCGACACCCATCACCACGTAGAAGAAGAGCATCCCGGCCAGCAGGAAGTGCAGCTGCATCACGGTGTGGCCCAGGTGCCCTCGCATGAGCAGCGGGTACAGGCGGGAGAAGTACAGCGCGTACAGGCTGCCCAGGAAGATCGCGAAGGCGACCACGGGGTGGGTCAGCACGCGCGCGACGCGGCTGTGCAGTGCCGCGAGGAGCAGCTGCCGGGGGCCTTGCTCGCCCTTGACCCGCGGACCCGGCAGGGCGCGGAGCGCCAGCGTGGCCGGGGCGCCGATCACCAGCAGGATCGGCGCCATCATCGACACGAGCATGTGGGCGCCCATGTGCGCGCTGAACAGCACGTGCGAGTAGAGCCCGAGGCCGCCCACCGTCGCCCAGGCGAAGACGAGCAGGCCGGCGGCCCAGGCCACCGTGCGACCCACCGGCCACCGGTCACCGCGCCGCCGCAGCGCCAGGACCCCCGCCGCGTAGAGCGCCGCGAACAGCACCACGACCGCGAGCGCGAACCCGTCCGCGGTCCAGCCGAGCAGCAGCCGGGCCACGGTCGGCGCGGGCGGCAGCGCGAAGCCGAGCAGCTGGGAACCGGGATCACCCGGCAGCGGCTGGACGGGCGGCGTCGGTGTGCGCCCGAGCGCCACGGCCAGGCCGAAGGTGCCGGCCATCACGGCCAGCTCCCCGACGGCCAGTGATCCGAAGGCGCGCAGACCGGCGGGCGAATCGGGGCCGTCGGCCCGCTCCCGGGCCGCGAGCGAGGGAACGGTCCGCTGCCGGTGCCGCTGGCCGAAGGCGGCGAGCGCCAGGAGCGCCCCGGCCTTGGCGAGCACCAGGCCACCGTAGGCACTGTCGAACAGCGCGGAGACGGAGCCGAGCCGGACGGCGGCGTTGACGATGCCCGAGACCGCTACGGCCACGAAGCACCACAGGGCCAGGGTCGAGAACCGTGGCACCGCGAAGCGGAGCCCGGCGACGCCGCGGCGCGCCGCGACGGCGAGCGCAAGCAGTCCACCGGTCCACAGGGCCGCGGCCAGCACGTGCACCAGCAGGCTCGCCACGGCGAGGGTGTGACCGACGGTCGTGGCGGCGTGCCCGGCCAGCGTCTGTGGCACCAGTGCGGCGAGGGCGAGCACCAGCAGCCAGCAGGCACCCGCCGCGGTGTCGACCAGCAGGGCCGTGGCGGCCGTCACCGCGGCGAGGACCACCTGCGCGGCCAGCGCCCGGCCGAGGTCGGTCTGGGTGACGAACTGCGAGATCAGGGTGCGGTCGAGGGCCTCGCCGGGCGAGATCGCGAGCACGTTCGACACGGTCAGCGGGATCTGCAGGGCGGCACCGAGCGCGACGGCGATCGAGGCGCGGACGACGCCCGAGGCGTCGCGCGCCCGCTCCCCGCGCAGCTCACGGCTGGGCGCCGGCAGCAGCAGGGCCGCCGCGAGAGCCAGCCCGACGGCCGTGACGGCGGCGAGGTCGGTCAGCAGGCGCAGCAGTGGCAGACCCCACCCGGTCACGGGCCCCGGGTCGGGGATGCCGGGGAGAGCCGCCTGCGGCGCCCCGCCGCCGACGACGAGGGCGACGACGAGCACCAGGCCGGCGACCGCCGGCAGCCAGACGGGCAGGGCGGTGCGGCGGAGCCCCGGGGCCGTGCTCACGACCGTGCGCCTGCCGCGCCTCGGCGCCCTCGCTGGCGGCGCCCCCAGAGCAGGGCTCCCGCGCCGGCGACGACCATGGCCCCGCCCGCCACGCCGGCGAACCAGTGCTGCGCGTGGCCGTCGTCCTTGCTCGCCGCGGTGGCAGCCGGCGCGGCGAAGGCGTCCGCCCGGCCCGGCCCGGGCGAAGCGGCGGACGCCGACGGCACCGCGCCGGCCGGCGTGGTGGAGGCTGACGACGCCGCGCCGCCGGCGAGCCGGAGGGTGAAGCCGAAGGTGCCCTGGACCGGGTGACCGTCGTCCGACACGACGCGGTAGGCGACCGCGTACACGCCCGAGGCAGCGCCCGCCTCGAGCGGCACGGAGACGTGGTCGCCGGCCACCTGCGCGGGGCCTGCGTCGACCCGGCCACCGGGGCCCGTCACCGTCAGGAAGCCCGGGGCGGTGACGGTGTCGTCGAAGGTGACCACCACCTGCGCGGGGGCCGAGGTGAGCACCTCGCCGGCGCGCGGGCTGGTCGACCGCAGCACCGCGTGCGCCGAGGCGGCGGGTGCGGCGACCACGCCGACCCCACCCGCCAGGACGACGGCGGCGGCGGCCCGGAGCACGCGGGAGAGCACGCTTGCATTCTGCACCCGCACCGCGGGCCGGGCCCGGGCGCGGTGCCCCCGGTGCCGAGCGTGGTCCGAGTGCCCGGGGTAGCGTTCCGGGCGGGTGCGCGGACGCCGCCCGCGATGCCGAGGGGCGCGACGATGAAGAGCCGGTGGCGGTGACCGACCCGAAGGACCTGTTCGCATGGGGCGGCGAGGTGGGCCGTGACCTCGCCCGGGTCGACTGGGCGGCCACGCCGCTCGGGCCGCCTCGGACCTGGCCGCAGAGTCTCGTGAGCGCCGTGCGCGTCGTCCTCACGTCACGCTTCTCGATGTGGATGGCCTGGGGGCCCGACCTCACCTTCTTCTGCAACGAGGCCTACCGGCGCGACACCCTCGGCCGCAAGTACCCGTGGGCCCTCGGCCGGCCCGCCAGCGAGGTCTGGGCAGAGATCTGGCCGGACATCGGCCCCCGGATCGAACGGGTCATGACGTCGGGTGAGGCGACCTGGGACGAGGCGCTCCAGCTCTTCCTGGAGCGCAGCGGCTACCGCGAGGAGACCTACCACACCTTCTCGTACAGCCCACTGACCGACGACGAGGGCGACGTCGTCGGCATGCTGTGCGTGGTCAGCGAAGAGACCGAGCGGGTCATCGGCGCGCGGCAGATGACGACGGTTCGCGACGTCACCGCGCACGTGACCGCATCGCGCAGCGAGGCCGAGGTGCTCTCGGCGGCGGCCGTGCAGCTGTCGGCCGATCTGCGCTCGGTGCCCTTCGCCCTGGTCTACCTGGTGGACGGCGGCGCGGACGGTCACCTCGACGGCGGCGCGGACGGCCGCCTCGACGGCGACGCCACCCCGGCCGTGCTCGGGCTCCGCGTCGGTGTGCCCGCCGGGCACCCCGCCGCGCCGGACGTCCTCGACCCCGCGGACGCCGCCGCGCCGTGGCCGGCCGGCGAGGTCCTCGAGGGCCGGACGGTGCTCGTCGACGACCTGCCGGCGCGGTTCGCGGACCTGCCGACCGGCGCCTGGCCGGAGCCGCCGACGCAGGCGCTGCTCGTGCCGCTGCGCCGTCAGGACGCCGTCCGGCCGTTGGGCTTCCTCGTCGCGGCCGTGAACCGCTACCGGCGGCTCGACGCGGACTACCGGGGCTTCCTCGAGCTGCTCGCCGACCAGCTCGCGACCGCTCTGACCGGCGCGCGGGCGTACCGGGAGGAGCGCGAGCGGGCGGAGCGGCTGCTCGAGCTCGACCGCGCCAAGACGCAGTTCTTCACCAACGTCAGCCACGAGTTCCGCACGCCGCTCACGCTGCTGCTCGGCCCCACCGAGGACGCGCTCGGCGACGCCGCCCACCCCGTGGACGACGTGCAGCGCGAGCGGCTCGAGCTCGTGCGCCGCAACGGCGAGCGGCTGCTGCGGCTGGTCAACACACTGCTCGACTTCTCGCGCCTCGAGGACGGCGCCGGCGACGGCCGGTTCGAGCCGGTCGACCTGGCCCGGTACACGGCCGAGCTCGCCGAGTCGTTCTCGGGCGCGGTGCGCAGGGCCGGCCTGAAGCTCACCGTCGACTGCCCCGCACTGCCGTCGCCCGCCTACGTCGACCGCGAGATGTGGGCGAAGATCGTGCTCAACCTGCTGTCGAACGCGGTGAAGTTCACGTTCACCGGCGGGGTCACGGTGCGGCTCCGGGAGGACGGCGGCGAGGCCGTGCTCGAGGTCGAGGACACCGGTGTCGGCGTCCCCGCCGAGGCGCAGGCGACGCTGTTCCGGCGGTTCACGCGCGTCGCCGGCACCGACGCGCGCAGCTTCGAGGGGTCGGGCATCGGGCTCGCGCTCGTCGCCGACCTGGCCGCCGTGCACGGCGGCCAGGTGGGCCTGCGCAGCACGGCGGGCGTCGGCAGCACCTTCACCGTCGTCGTGCCGATGGGCCGCGACCACCTACCGGCCGGCCAGGTCGAGGAGGCGGCGGCGCAGCCCGACGACGACGCCGGCCGTCGCGCCCGGGGCTACCTGGCCGAGGCCCTGCGCTGGTCGGCCCACCAGGACGGCGCGGAGCCCGCCGCCGGGGTCGCGAACGGCCTCCCGGCGGCCGCCGCCCTCGTGCCGGGCCAGGCCGGCGGGGCCGCGCACGACGGCGACCGCCCGCGCGTGCTCGTCGCCGACGACAACAGCGACATGCGTGACTACATCGCCGGTCTGCTCGGCGGCGACTACGAGGTGCTCCTCGCCGCGGACGGCGCGGCGGCGCTCGAGCTCGCCCGGACGCAGGCGCCCGACCTGGTGCTCAGCGACGTGATGATGCCGCGGCTCGACGGGTTCGGCCTGCTGCGTGCTCTGCGCGCGGACCCGCTGACCGCGCGCACCCCCGTCGTGCTGGTGTCGGCCCGCGCCGGCGAAGAGGCGACGGTCGACGGCCTCGACGCAGGAGCCGACGACTACCTGGTCAAGCCGTTCTCGGGGCGCGAGCTCGTGGCGCGGGTGCGCGCGAACGTCGAGCTCGAGCGGGTCCGGCGCAGCCGGCGCGACCTCGAGCGCAGCCAGGCCCTGCTCGACCAGACCGAGCGGATGGCCAAGGTCGGCAGCTGGGAGATCGACCTGGCCAGCGGCGCGATCGTCGCCTCGGCCGAGCTGGCCCGGCAGGTGCAGATGGCCCCCGAGGAGCTGGCGCGACCGGGGGGCGTCGAGCGGATCTTCGCCGAGCGCACCCATCCCGACGACCGCGACCGGATCCGGGGCCTGCTCGAGCAGTTGGTGCGGACCGGGGAGCCCGTCGACGACGAGCAGCGCCTCGTCCTCCCCACCGGCGAGGTGCGTGCCTTCCACGTGCTCGCGGAGGTCCAGCGCGACGCGCAGGGCGGCATCGTGCGCGTGCGCGGCAGCAATCAGGACATCACCGAGCAGCGCGAGGCCGAGCTCGCGCTCTCGGCGGCCGCGGCGGCCGCGGAGGCAGCCGCCCGGGAGCACGCCATCGCGACCGAGCTGCAGCGCGGCCTGCTGCCCGACGCCGACGTGCAGGCCGAGGCGCTCCGGCTCGCCACGTACTACCGGGCCGGCGTCGAGGGCACTCAGGTGGGGGGCGACTGGTACGACGTCGTCCAGCTGGGGGCGCAGCGGACGGCCCTGGTGCTCGGTGACGTGATGGGGCGCGGGGTGCGCGCGGCCGCCGTGATGGGCCAGCTGCGCTCGGCGGTGCGCGCGTACGCGCGGCTCGACCTGCCGCCGGCGGAGATCCTCGAGCACCTCGACGGCGTCGTCCGGGAGCTGGGCGACGACCAGATCGTCACGTGCGTCTACGCCGTGTTCGACCCGTACGACCGGGTGCTGAGCTACGCCAACGCCGGTCACCTGCCGCCGATGCTGCGGTTCGCGGACGGCGCCGTGCGCCAGTTGCACGGTGCCCAGAGCCCCCCGCTCGGCGCGCTCACCGGGCCGCTCGCCGAGCACCGGGTGGCCCTGGAGCCGGGCGACGTGCTCGCGCTCTACACCGACGGTCTCGTCGAGCACCGCGACAGCGACATCGACGAGGGGCTCGCGGCGCTGGCCGCCCGACTCGGCGCCCTGCACGTCCCGCTGCACGCCGACGCCCCCGACGGGCTGGTCGCGTCGATGCTCCCCGGGGGGCCGGACGACGACGTTGCGGTGCTGCTCGCCCAGGTGGCACCGAGCGCCCTCGACAGCATGGTGAGCCTGAAGGTGCGCGACGACGTCGCGGCGGTGCACGAGACGCGGCACGCCGCGGCCGCGGTGCTCGAGGGCTGGTCCGTCGACCGGTCCCGCGCCGAGGAGACCCTGCTCCTGCTGTCGGAGCTCACGACGAACGCGCTCCTGCACGGCCGGCCGCCGGCCGAGGTGCGGATCAGCCGGGGCGAGCGGCACGTCACGCTCGAGGTGCACGACAGCGCCACCACCGTTCCGCGCCGGGCGCACCCCGGCAACGACGACGAGCACGGCCGCGGCCTGCTGCTCGTGTCGCTGCTCGCGGAACGCTGGGGCACGCGCCCGACGCCCGAGGGGAAGGCCGTCTGGTGCATCCTCGGGCTGTGAGCCCGATCCGGCCGGCATGCGCGCCTTCGTGATCACCGGCCCCGGGCGGGCCGAGGTGCAGGACGTGCCGGACCCGCGGCCGGGCCCGGGCGAGGTCGTGGTGGACGTCGCCCGCGCCGGGGTGTGCGGCACGGACATGGAGTTCCTGTCCGGGCACATGGCGTACCTCGCCAGCGGGGACGCGAGCTACCCGGTCCGCATCGGGCACGAGTGGTGCGGGGTCGTGTCGGAGGTCGGCGAGGGCGTGGACGGGGCCTGGCTGGGCCGCCGCGTCACCGGCGACACGATGCTCGGCTGCGGGCGGTGCGGCCGGTGTCTGCGGGAGCGGCAGCACCTTTGCGCCGACCGCTTCGAGATCGGTATCCGCGGCGGCTGGCCGGGCGCGCTCGCCGAACGGCTGCCGGTGCCCGCGCGGGCGCTCGTGCCGCTGCCCGACACCGTCGACGACGTGGCCGGCGCGCTCGTCGAACCCGGCGGCAACGCGCTGCGGGCGCTGCGCTCGGCCGGGGTGTCGGCGGGGGAGCGGCTGCTCGTCGTCGGGCCCGGGACGATCGGTTGCCTGGTGGCGCTGATCGCGGCCGCGTCGTCGGTCGAGGTCCACCTGCTGGGGGTCAGCGAGGAGTCGCTCGGTTTCGCCGGATCGCTCGGGTTCACGCACACCTGGACGGCCGCGACCCTGCCCGCCGTGCCGTTCGCGGCCGTGGTCGACGCCTCGACGGGCCCCGGCGTGCCCGCGTTCGCCGTCGAGCGGGTCGAGCCGGGCGGCCGGGTCGTGTTCGTCGGTCTGGCCGCCGGCCCGAGCCTGCTCGACACCCGGCAGCTGGTGCTGAGGGATGTCACCGCCGTCGGCGTCCTGTCGGCGTCGGGGGGTCTGGCCGGGGCCGTCGAGCTCTACGCCGGCGGGGGCGTCGACCCGCGGCCACTCGTCGCCGCGACGGTCGGTCTGCAGCAGGCGGCGGACGTGCTGCGCGGCCGCAGGCCGCCGGAGTGGGGCGCGGCACCCAAGATCCAGGTGGACCCCCTCCGATGAGGCGGCCCGCGGCGGGCACGATGCCCGTTCGGGTACCCCTTATTGCATAAAGGTTGCAACAGGGATGGCGTCGCGACATCCTCGGAGCCGTGGCTGCCCCAGCTCTCACCCCCTCGCGCGCCTCCCGGCTGTCCCGCGTCCGCAACGGCCTCAGCCGCGGTGAGTGGACCGCCATCCTCGGTATGGCCGGCTTCATCGCGCTGCTGCACATCGTCGGCTGGGGCGTGCTGGCAGCGGTGATCGCACCCCAGCACTACATGGTCGGGAACGGCCAGAGCTTCGGTCTCGGCCTCGGGATCACCGCGTACGCCCTCGGCATGCGGCACGCCTTCGATGCCGACCACATCGCGGCCATCGACAACACCACGCGCAAGCTCATGGCCGACGGTCAGCGGCCCGTGTCCGTCGGGTTCTGGTTCTCCCTGGGGCACTCGTCGGTCGTGTTCGGGCTGTGCCTGCTGCTCGCGTTCGGCGTCAGGGCGCTGGCCGGCCAGGTCGAGAACGGCGACTCGACGCTGCAGCAGACGACGGGGCTCATCGGGACGAGCATCTCGGGCGTCTTCCTCCTGCTGATCGGCGCGATCAACCTGGTCATCCTGCGGCAGATCGTCGGCGTCTTCCGGCGGATGCGACGGGGGGCCTTCGACGAGGCGTCGCTCGAGGAGCACCTGAACAACCGGGGGCTGCTGAACCGGATTCTCGGCCGCGCGACCCGCGCCGTCACGAGGCCGTGGCACATGTACCCGCTCGGCCTGCTCTTCGGGCTCGGCTTCGACACCGCCACCGAGGTGTCGCTGCTCGTGCTCGCCGGCGGTGCGGCGGCCTTCGCGCTGCCCTGGTACGCGATCCTGATCCTGCCGATCCTCTTCGCGGCCGGCATGAGCCTGCTCGACACGATCGACGGCTGCTTCATGAACTTCGCCTACGGGTGGGCGTTCTCCAAGCCGGTGCGCAAGGTCTTCTACAACATCACCATCACGGCGCTCTCCGTGGCGGTCGCGCTCATCATCGGTGGCATCGAGGTCATCTCGATCGTCACGGACAAGGTCGGGATCACGAGCGGCCCGCTGGCCTGGATCGGCGGCCTCGACCTGAACAGCGTCGGCTACGCCATCGTCGGGCTCTTCGTCCTCACCTGGGTCGTCGCGCTCGCGGTCTGGCGCTTCGGGCGGATCGAGGAGAAGTGGGACGCGCAGCTCGTGCCGGCGCAGGCCCGGCCGCTGCCCGAGGCCGACTGACCCACCCGCACGTCCCCGGCGGGCAACCCCGCCGCCGCACCCGCACCCGGCACCCGACCTGCCCGCACGGCGCTCGGCCGCGGGTACGACGGGCTCCCCGACGCGGCGAAGGCCATCCGGTCCGGTGCCATGAAGGCGACCATCGCCCAGTTCCCGGGGAAGATGGCCAAGCTGGGCATCGAGGCGGCGATGAACGCCGTCAAGGGCCAGCCGGTCACCGCGTTCATCGACACGGGCACCGAGCTCGTCACGGCGGCGGCCGCCGCCGACTTCCTGCAGTTCCAGTAGCCGGCCCGGCAGGGCCACATCCCTTCGACGAGTCCCTGGGAGCAGTCGCATGCCTCGCATCGTCAGTGTCGTGGTGGAGGACGTCCGGTTCCCGACGTCCTTGACCCGGGACGGGTCGGACGCCATGAACAAGGACGGCGACTACTCCGCCACCTACGTCGTGCTGACCACGGACGCCGGCCCCCTCACCGAGGCCGGCGGCCTGGCCGGTCACGGTCTGACGTTCACGATCGGGCGAGGCAACGACCTGGTGGTGGCCGCGGCCCGTTACCAGGCGCAGCTGCTGGTCGGCCGTGACGTCGCGGAGATGGCCGCCGACATGGGCCAGGTGTACCGCGACCTCACGGCCGACTCCCAGCTGCGCTGGCTCGGCCCCGAGAAGGGCGTCGTGCACCTCTCGCTCGCGGCCGTGCTCAACGCCGCGTGGGACCTCGTCGCCCGCTCCGCCGGCAAGCCCGTGTGGCGACTGCTCGCCGACTACAGCCCCGAGCAGCTGGTCGACGTCGCAGACCTGCGCTACCTGTCGGACGTGCTCACCCGCGACAAGGCGGTCGCGATGCTGCGCGCCCAGGAGGCCGGCAAGGCCGACAGGATCGCCACGATCGAGCGCGTGGGGTACCCCTGCTACACCACCTCGGCCGGGTGGCTCGGCTACGACGACGACAAGCTGCGGCGGCTGTCGCAGGAGGCGATCGACGCCGGCTTCACGCACGTCAAGCTCAAGGTCGGCGCCGATGTCGAGGACGACGTCCGTCGTTGCCGCATCGTCCGTGAGGTGATCGGGCCCGACCGCCGCTTGATGGTCGACGCCAACCAGGTCTGGGACGTGCCGGAGGCCATCGCCTGGACGTCCCGGCTCGCGCCCTACGACCTGTACTGGCTGGAGGAGCCGACCAGCCCGGACGACGTCCTCGGCCACGCCGCGATCCGTCGTGCCGTGGCACCGATCAAGGTCGCGACGGGGGAGCACGCGCACAACCGGGTGGTGTTCAAGCAGCTCATGCAGGCGGGCGCCATCGACGTGTGCCAACTCGACACCGGCCGGCTGGCGAGCATCAACGAGCTCGTCGCCGTCCTCCTCCTGGCCGCCCGGTTCGGGGTCCCCGTCTGCCCGCACGCGGGCGGGGTCGGGCTGTGCGAGATGGTTCAGCACATCAGCGTCCTCGACTACGTCGCCGTCTCGGGCAGCCTCGAGGGGCGCGTCGCCGAGTACGTGGACCACCTGCACGAGCACTTCGTCGACCCCTGCCTCGTCAAGGACGCCGCCTACGTCGTCCCCGACCGGCCGGGATACTCCACCCGGATGCACGAGGCGTCGGTGGCCCGGTTCCGTTTCCCCGATGGTGCCTACTGGGCCGGGGCGACCACGGCTGCCGCGGTGGACGCCGCGGCGGGCTGGGAGCCGGCCTGAGACGGGAGACTGTGCGGATGTCTCGAACGGACGACGTCGTGGACGGCGTCAAGCGCATGATCCTCAACGGGGACCTCAACCCCGGTGACCGGCTGCCGGTGGAGAAGGACCTCGCCTCGCGGACACCCCCGTCGACCACGACCGGCTGTCAGGAGACGGCGTTCACTCCCCTCCCCGGCGCCACATGATGGCGAGCAGTGCCGTGTCGTCCTCCGACGTGTCCTGCGCCATGTCAGCCAGTACCGAGGTGAGCACGCTGTCCAGCGAGTCCGCGCTCGCCGCTGAGCGGGCCGAGGTAGCCAGCCGGTGCAGCCCGATGTCGAGCAGCTCGCCGCGCCGCTCGACGAGGCCGTCCGTGTAGGCCAGCAGCATCGACCCCGGCGCCATCGTGAACCTCGTGCTCGCGTACTCGGCGGGGAAGGTGCCCAGGGGTGGCCCGACCTCCGTGCGCGCGTACGCCGCCTCGCCGTCGCTCACCACCAGGGGTTCGGGGTGGCCGGCGTTGACCAGGGTGACCTCGCGGGTCAAGAGGTCGATCATCCCGATCAGCACGGTGGCGAAATGCCCGTCGTCCACGATGTCGACCTGGCCCGCGCACATCCTCAGGACGACGTCGGGGGCGTGCCCCTCCACCAGGTAGGCGCGGATGGTGAAGCGCAGCCGGCCCATCACGGTCGCCGCGCTCAGCCCGCGCCCCGAGACGTCACCCACGACGAAGGCGACGTGGGTGTCGTCGATGACCACGAGGCTGTACCAGTCGCCGCCCACGTCCATGTCACGCGCCCCCGCGACGTAGCGCGCGGCGGTCTCGAGGCCGGGGACCACGGGGTTCACGCGCGGCAGCAGGGCGCGCTGGAGCGTCTCGGCGATGCTGCGCTGCTCGGCGTACAGGCCGTCGAGCCGGGCGTAGAGACCCTGGATGGTGGCGGCGTCCTCCTCGGCCGCCTCGCGCCGGCGGATCAGCTGGTTGGTCCAGGTCGACGCGAGGCCGGTCAGCAGCAGGCCGCCCGCCAGGAAGATCCAGGGCAGCTGGCGCCCCAGCGGGCCGCCCAAGGGGCGGCTCGTGGTCGTGACGAGCGTGATCACGGTGTTCCCGAAGGGGATCGCCTCGCGGGCGGTGTCGCCGGTCAGCGGCAGCGTGGCCGGATCCAGATCGGTGGTGGCGAGGCTGGCCAACGTCGTGTCGGTCCCGAGATAGGTGGCGAAGTGGAGGTCGGAGAACGCCGAGCCGCTCTCCACGGGCACCCGCCGGTTGGCCGGGATCGCCCGCTCGGTGACGATGACGTAACGGGGGCTGCCGGCGGAGGCCACCGCGTACACCACGCGGCTGACCGGGCCGTCGCCGGCGCCGGTCACGACGAACGTCGTGCTGGCCAGGGCGTCGCGCACGTACGCCGCCCCCGGGCCGAACCGGGGTCGAGCATCGGCGCCACCCCGACGGTCGCGAGCTGCCGTTGCTCGGTGCCGCGCACCTCGACGAGTGCGGCCGACACGAAGAGCCGGCCGGGGCCGGTCTCGGCCCCGATCGACTCCTGGAACGCCACCGGGTCGCCCTGCGTGGCCCGGGCGATCGCCGCCGTCGCGGTGAGCGGCTGGCTGATCTGGAGCACCGTCGCCGACAGCACCGCGGCCGCCTGCCGGGTCTGGACCTGCAAGAGGCTCTGTTCGTTGCGCCGGTCCAGCACGACGGCGAGGCCGGCCGACGCGACCGTGATGATCAGCCCGATGACCGCGACGACGACGGCCGCCGGCAGGGGGCGCGGCCACGGCCGCGATGTGCTGCCGGCGGCGAGCCGGCCCAGGCGCCGCGGGAGCGCGACCGCCTGATCCCACACGCCGACACCCACCCCGGCCTCCTGCTCCGCCACTGAGCGCCTGTCCCGGGGAGAGTACAGCGCTCTGAACCGCCGGGAGCCGCCGTCCGTGTCCCTTCTCGGAGACCCTGCGAGGATCGGCGGCGCGAATGGCACGGCTGGCGAGACGAGCGCTCCCGCCGGCGGCCGCCCTGGTGGTGATCGCCGTGCTCGTGTCGCGCCTGGGGACGGCGCCGTTCGTGCGCGCTGTGCACACGGTGGACGTGAGGACCGCCGCCGCCGCCCTGGTCATCGGCGCCTTGACCACCGTGGCCAGCGCGTGGCGCTGGGTGCGGGCCGCGCGCGGCCTCGGGCTGAGCCTCTGCGCGAGGCGTGCGCTCGGGGACTACTACGCGGCCCTGTTCCTCAACGGCGTCCTGCCCGGCGGCGTCCTGGGTGACGTGCAGCGCGCCGTCCGGCACGGGCGTGACGAGGCGAACGGACGGCGGGCGGCCACCGCCGTGGTCCTGGAGAGGTCGGCCGGGCAGGTCGTGCTCACCCTCGCCGTCGTGACAAGCCTCCTGCTCGACCCCGCCCGCGTGCTCGGCCCCGCGGTCGTCATCGCACCTGGCCCCGCCCTCGCGGCCGTGCTCGGCCTCGCGGTCGTCGCGGCCGCCCTCGTGCTGCTCACCCGCGCCCGGCACCGCGTCCGCCCGCTCGACGCGGGCGCCATCCTCGGGGCGTCGGCCGTGGTCCTGGCCGGCCACCTGGCGACGTTCGTCCTCGCCGCGCGGGCCGCCGGTTCCGTGGCCTCGATCCCGAGGCTCCTCCCGCTGATGCTCGTCGCGCTGCTGGCCATGTCGCTCCCCCTCAACATCGCCGGCTGGGGACCGCGGGAGGGCGTGACCGCCTGGGCCTTCGCCTCGGCCGGGATGCAGCCCGATCAGGGTCTGACGGTCGCGGTGGTCTACGGGCTGCTCGCCCTGGTGGCGAGCCTTCCCGGCGCCGTCGTGCTCGCGGCGCGGTTCGCCGTCCCGAGGATCCGGCCGGGTCGGCCATGACGCGGTCGATCGAGATGGTGCGGCCCGTCGGCTGTGGGTGGTGCCGATCCCAGAGCTTCACCAACCCGTAGGGGCGGGTTCGCCCAGGGTTCGGGAGCTTTCTCACCGCCTCCACTTGGCTCTCCGGTGACCCCGGCCGAGCGGCCGGGTGATCGGAGGAATGATGACCACCCGCCGTACCTACGCCGTCGGGGCCGCCGGACTCGCCGTCACGGCTGTCGCCGGCCTGCTCGCCGCCGGAGGCACCGCCGCGGCCGACGCGTCGTTCGCCGCCGGGGGGCGGCCTGCCGCCAACCCGCGCGACGGCGTCCAGGACAACCGGCTCGCGACCGACCTCGACGAGAGCCCGGTGGCCTGGGGGCAGCTGCCCCTCACCAACCCCGACACCGCGCTCGGGAACACGCACTACGGCTACAACACCTCGGCGAGCACCGTCCTCACCCAGGACCCGCACGAGGCGTTCAAGACCGAGCCCGACAAGAACGCGTACCTCGTGTTCGGCGGTCACCACTACCTCTACCAGGGTCACGAGGGCGGCCCCGCGGGCTACGTGACGCGGATCGACCTCGACCAGGCCGACCCGGCCAAGCGGGTCAGCCTGGTCGGCGACACGGACTCCGCCGGTGCGAAGCTGCCGAACTTCGACGGGATCACCTGGGACCCGTTCTCCCACCAGCTGCTGCTGACCGCCGAGAGCAAGGCCCCGACCGGCGGGGTCTTCGCGGTGTCGCTGGACGCCGCGGGCGAGCCGACGTCCGCGGTGAACCGGCTGTCCGCGCTCGGCTCGGGCGGGTACGAGGGCGTGCAGAACGACGCCGACGGCAACGTCTGGATCGTCGAGGACGTCGGTGGCGCTGCCGCCGGGACTGCCGGCAAGGGCAAGGTTCCGAACAGCTACGTGTACCGGTTCCGGCCGGCGGACCGCACGGACCTCGGCAAGGGCGGCACGCTCGAGGCGCTGCAGGTGCTGCGGTCCGACGGCACGCCGGTCACCGCCGCTCAGCTGCAGGCGGACGGCCGGGACCCGTTCATCGGGCAGCTCCACACCTACGGGGCCGCCTTCGCCACCCGCTGGGCCACCCTGGCGACGCCCGTGACGGACTCGACGGCGGCCGCGAACGCCGCCGGGGCCACGCCCTTCAAGCGGCCCGAGAACGGGGTCTTCCGTCCCGGCGCCGGCTTCCGCGAGTTCTACTTCACCGAGACCGGCGACACCAACGCCGCCAGCGACCTGCCGGGCGCGTTCGGCGCGGTGTTCAAGCTCGTGCAGCCGGGGCCGAGCGCGACGCGCGGCAGGATCGAGCCCGTCACCCTCGGCGACGTGAAGCACACTGGCTTCGACAACATCTCCTTCGCCAGCCGTGACGAGGTGCTCGTCGTCGAGGACGCCGGCGACGGCCTGCACGCCCAGCGCGACGCACTCGACTCCGGGTACGTCGTCGACGTCGCCGACAGCCGCGCGGCGCGTTCTCCGCGGCGCTGGCTCGCCGAGGGCCGCGACGCCTCGGCCACCTACGACGCACTGTTCTCGCCGGGGTTCAACGACGGCGACAACGAGATCACGGGGATCCACGTCTCTGACGGCGACCCGAGTGCTGCCGGGATCCTCGGGGCCAAGGTGCCCCACCCGTTCAGCAAGGGCTGGCGCGTCTTCTGGACGCAGCAGCACGGCGACAACGTCACTTGGGAGGTCCGCCGGGACGGCCGCGGCCAGGGCGACTGAGCCCGCGGCACCCCTGTCAGCGGCCCGGCCCCTCGTGCGCGAGGGGCCGGGCCGCCGGCGTCCCGGGCCACGGGCGCCTCGTGCTGGGCGGCGAGCGGGTCGGCGCCCGGCCCGGCGGCGGCGTACCGTTCCCGGGCGCGCCCGACGAGCTGCTGTCGGCCGCGCCGTAGCGTCGTCGATGGTCTCGAACGGCGACCCCGACGACCCCTACCGGCAGGGCTACACCGGGCCCGACATCTGGCCGCCGCCGCCGACCGGCGCCTGAAGCGGCGGCGGCACGGGCCAGGGTTCAGGACGCCGCGCGGACGGCGCGGACGCAGCACCGCCCCGGGCTCGGGTCGAGGACGACCACGTGCTCACGTCCGGTCGCCTCCGCGGCTCCCGTCAGCAGTTCCAGGTTGAGATGGCAGACGGTGTCCGTGTGCCGTCGTGCCAGCCGGTGGAACGGGCAGTTCGCGAGCAGGATGCCGCCGTCGCCGTCCGGGCGCGGCTCGAACCCGTGATCCTCGATCACCTTGTCGAAGGTCCCTGCGCGGTCACCGAGTTCCCGGCCGAGGTCCCGTGCGAGTCGCAGCAGCGCGTCGCGGGCGGGCTCACCCGTGCGCGCGCTCTCGTCCACCGCCGAGGCCAGCAGTTCGCCGGCGAGGTCGTAGTGGCGGTCGGGGACGGAGACCGCGACCTCGTCCGGCGGCCGCCGGTAGAGCTTCGACGGCCGGCCCGCCCCCGGCCCGCTCCGCCCGGTCAGGCGACGGAACTCCACGGCGAGCAGGCCCTTCTCCGCCAGCCGGTCGAGGTGGAACGCGGTGGCGCGCCGGGAGAGCCCCAGGGCCTGCGCCGCCTCGTCCCGGCTCACCGGGGCCTCACTGCGGGTCACGAGGTCGAGCAGGTCGCGGCGCACGGGGTCGTCCAGGGCGCTGACCGCCGCGACGCGCTCGGAGAAGGATCGAGGCCATTGCATGCCCCAACTCTAAACGACGTGAACCTTGACGCAAGAAGGACCCTGATTCTAAGGTCGATCGACAGCGTCTTTAGAAGGAGTGATCATGACTGCACACACCTCGACCTCCTCGAGCACGTCCTTGCGCGGGGTGCTCCACGCCGACCCGGCCCGCCAGGCGTTCCTGCTGCTCCGGACCGTCTTCACGGTGGCGCCGATCGTGTTCGGCCTGGACAAGTTCGCCAACGTGCTCGTCGACTGGCCCCGCTACCTGGCTACGCCGATCAACAACCTGGTCCCGGGCACGGGCCAGCAGGCGATGTACGCGGTGGGGGTGGTCGAGATCCTCGCCGGGCTCGCCGTCGCCGTCCGGCCCCGGTACGGCGCCCTGCTCGTCACCGCCTGGCTCGCCGGCATCATCGTCAACCTGCTCCTGATCCCGGCCTACTACGACATCGCCCTGCGGGACTTCGGCCTCCTGGTCGCCGCCTTGGCCCTGTCCCGCCTCGCGATCGCCCAGGACCGGTCCGGGCTGGACTAGTCTCGACAGACGTGAGTCGCGTCGAGGGCCTGTAGCGTCTGGGGCCACGGCCTCGCTCGGTCGGCCCCGGCGAGCCGGCGTCGAGCACTCGACCGGCGCCGTCCCGGAGCGAGGTCCCATGACCGTCATCACGAAGACCGAAGCCCTCACGATCATCAGGCGCGCCTACGGGCCGGTCCATGCCGAGGCCGTGGCCGATCGCCTGCCCGACATGATCGACCTCGACAGCGAGGCGGACAACGGACTGCTCCTCCAGCTCGGGCTGACCCGCGGTGGTCTGTTCAGCGCGCTCGGTGGGGAACTCTGACCCTCCCGACACCAGCAGGAGGGCCCCGCATGCGGGGGCCCTGACCTGTTGGGGGAGTGCGCCGTCAGGGACTCGAACCCCGAACCCGCTGATTAGCGGACCATGGCTCCGGTCGTCACTTGATAGTGCGTGTGACCTGCGACGTCACTGTCCGCGGCCACGGTCAAGCGCCCGTTGCCTGCCGTGGTTTCGCTCGGTTTCGTGTCCCTGGAGTGTCCCGGTGGGGCGGACGTTCACTTCCGCGCCCCGATGGCGCGAGTCACAGCACAGCTTCGTGAGGTGGTCTGGCTCCCTTGCCCCCGGCGTTGGAAGTACTCGAGGGCCTCGGGCTCCGGCCGTGCCGCTCACCGGCCGCGTGTTGGCGTCCGCGCTACCCGCGGGTACCGCGGCCATGACCGTCCATCGCGGTCGCTTCGGGGATGTGGGGGTGGCCCATGACGCCGTGCTCGGCTGCTGCGCGGCGAACGGTCACCGGACGGAGACACTGGTCGGCAAGGTAGCGGGCCAGCCCGGTTGGTGCACGCGGCAGGACGTTCGGCGGTGTAGGGCACGTCAACCCGGGTGGGCGCGACAGGTGAGCTGAGCGGCGTCGTGGGGGATCATGGCGGGGAGGGTCACGGCGTCGCAGATCGTGCAGATGGGGCTTCCGGGGACCGCCATGCGCGTCGAGCAGATCGCGCAGGGGGAGAGGCGGTGCAGGTTGCTCATGGTGATCATCGGTCTGGCTCCTTGTCTGTCGGCGTGGTCGGAGGGAGGGTCGTGATCGGGGGAGCCGGGGTGGTGGTTGGAGCGTTTCGCACAGCGACCCCGGCGAGGTCGACCGCGGTAGCGGGTGATCGAACTGACAGTCATGGCGACCGGCTCCTCGGAGGGCTGAGGCAGGTGCGCGAGGACCTGCCGCGCGTCGCCGGCGACAACCGTGCCCAGGACGAGTCCCGGGCTCACGGCCACACCTGTGGAGCTGAGGCATCTGCGGCGAACCGTGGCGCGGTGATCGAGGTCGGTGCGTCCAGAACGTCGTACTCCCGGACCGTGACGTCCTTCAGTGCCGGGTTGGTGAACATGCCTCGGAACAGGTCGGTCCCGCGCGAACGATCGGCGTCGTGTTGCGAGGCGAACACGTACACGCCGCCGAAGGTGCCGGAGGCCAAAGTGATGATGCGGATGCGCATGGCGGGTTCCCTCGTGAGTGGATGAGACTCCGTCGACGCTAGGGAGCCAGCGCGTGGTCAATCATCGGCAGGACGCTCCATCCGGCGCTCCATTCGCAGATGGAGCGGCGGATGGAGCATTCCCTCGATGAGCGCCGAACGGTCCTGGAGACTGGACGGCCCGTGACGCGACTCATGGCGCGAACTCCAGGTCGGTAGGGCCGATCGGAGCAGGTTCCGCATGATCGTCTGCAATCAGCGCCGCAGGCAGAAGCCCCAGGCGCCGAGGCACCCCTGCACGCCCGGCGGCGACTCGACCGTCACCACCAACCCCTCCCCGCCGCGGCGAGTGCGGACGGGGGCGACGGCGACCACGTGCAGGCCGGGCAGCCCGACCAGCAGGTCGCAGCGCTCGCAGTAGCCGACACGCGACGCGTGCGGTTCAGGACATGAGGGCGCGCCACAGCACGCCGTTGGCTCGGACATCGTCGAGGTCTTCCGGTCGGGCAGCTTGGTCGCTACCGATCATGGAAGGCCTCGACCCCTATCCCCGGCGAACCTCACCCCGGCGTGTCGCCCGCTCCCACCTCACGTGCGAAGAGCCGCTTTGACGCCGGCGGTGAGAGCGCGCTCGAGCATGGCCTGCCCCGGGCGATCATCGAGCGGCCGATCTCACGGCTGAGGACGAACTGGCTCGTCAGGTCGACCTGCAGGACGCGGTCCCAGTCCTCGTCGGTGTGCTCGGCTGCGGGTGCGCGCGCGATGGTGCCTGCGTTGTTGACCGGGACGTCCGCCGGCCGTCCGAGATCATTCAGCTGCCGGGCGCGACCCCGATGACGTGCCCGCCGATGTAGCAGGCAGCTGTGTTCTCGGTCGTCACGACTTCCCCTGGGTCGCCCATACGCGTCCGTCGGGAAACTGGTAGTCCTCGAGGGTGGAGGGATGCATCTGGCTGCTGAACCCCGACATGGTCGGCGCGAGGTAGTGCCCGTGCTGGAGCACCGCGGGGTCGAGGAAGTGCTCGTGGAGGTGGTCGACGTATTCGATGACCCGCCCCTCGGTGCTTCCACTGACGGCGACGAGGTCGAACATCGACAGGTGCCGCACGAGCTCGCACAGCCCGACGCCACCTGCGTGCGGGCAGACCCGGACCCCGAACTTCGCCGCGAGCAGCAGGATCGCGATGTTCTCGTTCACCCCGCCGACTCGGGTGGCGTCGATCTGCAGGATGTCGAGCGAGCCGGCGGCGAGCATCTGCTTGAAGACGACGCGGTTGGCGACGTGCTCACCGGTCGCGACGAGCACCGGGGCGACCCCAGCGCGAATCGCGGCGTGGCCCAGGACGTCATCGGGGCTGGTCGGCTCCTCGATCCAGTAGGGGTCGAACTCGGAGAGTTTGTTGATCCAGTCGATGGCCTCGGCGACCTCCCATCGCTGGTTGGCGTCAACGGCGATCGCGATGTCCGGGCCGACGGCAGCGCGCGCGATCGCCATCCGGCGGACGTCCTCTTCGAGGTCGCGGCCGACCTTGAGCTTGATGAACCGAAAGCCGTCCTCGACAGCCTCGACGGAGAGCCGGGCCAACTTCTCGTCGTCGTAGCCGAGCCAGCCCGGGGTGGTGGTGTAGGCGGGGTATCCCGTGCTCAGGAGCTGTGCGGTGCGGGCCGCCCGGCCAGGCTCAGCCCTCCGGAGGATGCCCAGGGCTTCATCGCGGGTGAGCGCGTCGCTGAGGTAGCGCAAGTCGACGAGATCGACGATCTCTTCGGGGGACAGGCCTGAGAGCAGCTCCCACAGCGGTTGGCCAGCGCGCTTGGCGCGGAGGTCCCACAAGGCGTTGAGCACCGCCCCGGCCGCCATGTGCACGACGCCCTTCTCGGGACCGAGCCACCTCAGCTGGGCGTCGCCGGTCAGCTCACGGCTGAGGTCGCCGAGGTTGTTCAGCGTCTCCTCGACATCGCGACCGACGACCCAGCTGCTGAGTGCGCGGATGGCGACGGTCTGGATGTCGTTGCCACGGCCGGTAGTGAAGACGAATCCGTGGCCCTGATGCCCGTCGCCGGCATCCGTCGTGATCACCACGTAGGCCGCGGAGTAGTCCGGCGCCGGGTTCATGGCATCCGACCCGTGTAGGCCAACGGAGGTGGGAAATCGGATGTCTCGGGTCTCCAAGCTGACGAATCGCGTCACTGATGCGGACCCCTCGTGAGAGCGGCTTCGAGGCCGCTGCTGAACGCGTACCCCAGGGCATCGCCCGATGCCCTACGCACGAGCAGCCGCCGGTTGCCGGTCGGGTTGATCGTCATCCGGACTCCCAGGCCCGTGCGTAGACCTCCAGAGCTGTGCCCGCATTACTCGATCCCTCTCGCGCGCGCCGAGGTCCGACACAGAGTCGAGGACGAGGGAAACCCACCCGGCGTAGGAGATGTGCAGGCTGGCGTTGGGCCAGTCGCTGCCGAGCATGCAGCGGTCCGGCCCGAAGGCGTCGACAGCTGCCCGCAGGTATCGACGGATCTTGTTCGTGCCGCGAGTGCCTTCGCCTGCCACACCGGGCTCGTGACTGAGTCGTTGAAGCGAGGCGTTGACGGCTGCCGCGCCGCGATCGAGTGGCACACCCGCCACCAGACCCTGAATCCGTGCGTCCCGGCCACGGAGGTCCTGGACCCACGCCGTCTCCTCATCCACGGCCTCCCACACGGGATTGGCCTGGACGAAGATCAGGCCCTCGATCAGGACGTCACCCACGTCGAGGTCTGCGGGGACGAAGGGGCGGTTCAGCTCGGTGAAGCCTTGGAGCCAGGGGTAGTCGAAACGATCGGTGTCCCAGAAGTGGATGTGGCTGTCCACCACGGCTTGTGCCGTTGTCACGAGTCGCACTCCGAAGCTAGGACGACGGATCGTCGACGGGATCGGTGGACGTCGGTCGACGGGGAGCACATGGCCCGGCACTCACCGGGGATGCCGGGCCCCTCGGATGTCCTTTCAGCCGGCGTCCGAAGCGTGCTCCTATGCGGAAGGCTTACTGCCAGGCCGAGGTGAAGTTGGCCGCGTTGTCCTTCGTCACCAGCGTGGTGCCCGTGTCGATGGCCTTGACGTAATTCTCGCCCTTGAGCGACTTGACCGCCGCCTCGACGCCGAGGTTTGTCATCTTGAACGGCGACTGGGCCATCGTGGCCGTGGTCTTGCCGGCCTCGATGAGCTTGGACATCTCCGGGTCTCCGTCGTAGCCGAAGATCTTCAGCGGGTGCTGCTTGGACTCCACGACTGCAACAGCGCCCATCGCCGGGGAGTCACACGCCGAGTAGATCGCGGTGAGGTTCGGGTACTTGGTGAGGAGGTCCTGCGTGACCGAGGCGCCGGTCTTGGTGTCGCACAGGGTTTGCTGAGCCCCGATCACGACCTTGACGCCAGTGCCTTCGAGGGCCGCCTTGACGCCGTCGATGCGCTGGTCGAGGTTCGGCACGCCACGTACGGCTTCGAGCAGACCGATGGTGTCGCCGGACTTCAGCTGGGACTTGATGTAGGCACCGGCAGCCTCGCCGCCCTTGACGTTGTTCGTCGCGGCGACCGCATCCGGGACGACACCGGGGATGGTGTTGTCGACGAAGACGATCCGGACGCCTGCCTTCTGAGCCTCGTTCAGAGCGTCGGTGACGCCGACGCCCATCGGGGAGATCACGATCGCCTGGGCGCCCTTGGTGACGGCGTCCTGGATCTGTGCGATCTGGCAGGGCGTGTCGTCGTTGGTCTTGCACGCGTTGGTCGTGAGCTCGATGTCGTTCGGGTGGTCGGTCTCATACTTCTTGGCCCCGGCGATCATGGCATCCCAGAAACCGCCCGTGGCCTTCGTGAGAAGAGTGACCTTGATCTTCTCGTGGGCGGCGCCGGTTCCACTCCCAGACGGCGCCGCGGTACCCCCGCCGCTGCTGCTGCTGCCGCACGCGGTGATGAGCATCGCCCCCGCTCCGAGCACGACCAGTGCTTTCAGTCGAGTCGACATGTGTGTTGCTCCTTCTTGTCGGGTCTGCCGCACCTGTCGTGCGTCCAGGTGGTGAAGCTTCAAACGGTTGTGCTCCCCCGGGCCCCGACGATCCAGGACACGAGTTGTTCTTGGTTGTCCGCTGTTGCCGGCGCTTCGCCGATCTTGCGTCCGCGGCGCATCACCATCGCGCGGTCCGCAACGGCCATCACGTGGTCCATCGAGTGAGAGATCAAGATGACCGCGACACCGGAAGTTCGGAGCCGATCGACCAGCTCCAGGACCCGCGCCGACTCCCTGAGCCCGAGGGCAGCGGTCGGCTCGTCGAGGATGACGAGCTTGGAGGAGAAGGCCACAGCCCGGGCGACAGCGACGGCCTGCCGCTGACCTCCCGACATCAGTGCGACGTCCGCGTCGAAGTCGGGAAGGCGGATCTGCAGCCGGTCGAGGAGCTCCTTGGTGCGGGTGGACATCTCCTTCTTCTTCATCCACTGCAGGCCCCGAGGAAGCCAGGAAGGGTCGGCCACCTCGCGTCCGGCGAAGAAGTTCGCCGTCGGGTTGAGGTTGTCGAACAGGGCCAGGTCTTGGTAGACGGTCTCGATCCCATTTGATCGGGCATCCGCCGCCGAGCTGATCTGAACGAGCGCGCCGTCGATCCGGATCTCGCCTCGGTCGAGCTTGTGGACGCCGCTGATGCACTTGATGAGGGTCGACTTGCCGGCACCGTTGTCACCGAGCAGGGCGAGTACCTCACCGGAGCGGACCTCGAGGTCGACGCCGTCGAGGGCGACCACGGCGCCGAAGGTCTTGGTGGCACCACGAACACTCAGGACGGGTTCCGCGTCAATGGGGGCCTCGGGCTGCGCGGAGTGCATGGCGTCAGTCATGCGAGCCTCGCCTGCATGCTGCGGAACCGGTTCTCGACGAAGGCCCGTAGGACGTCGAGCTCGACTGCGACGACGACGACCACTCCTACGGCGATGTACTGGAAGTTCGGGTCGAGGCCGAGCAGGTTGAGGCCGTTGTGCATGACCCCGAGGATCAACGCGCCGGCCAGGGCGTTGAGGACGCCGCCGCGACCTCCGAGGAAGCTGCCGCCGCCGATGATCACCGCGGCGATGGCGTTGAGCTCCATGCCCTGCCCGGTGAACGGAGAGCCGGCGTCAGCGGTACCGACGAAGAGCATGCCGCCGATCGCGCCGGACAGCCCGCTCATGACGTAGACCGAGATCAACGTCCCGTTCATGGGCACACCGGTTCGCACCGCGGCTTCGGGGCTGCCACCGACGGCGTAGATCCAGCGTCCCCACACGAGCTTGTGCAGGATGACCGCGCAGATGACCGTGAAGACGATGACGACCAGCGTGGCGTAGGGGAACCAGCCGATGTGGCCCGCTCCTGGGATCCCAGGGATACGGCCGCCCCCGAGCTTGTGCACGATCCACGGCGAGCCCAGGACGGTGGAACCACCGGCGATGTACAACGCGAGACCGGCGCAGATGCTCAAGGTGGCAAGGGTGGCGATGAAGGGATGAGGAAGGCGACCCCACACAAGCAGGAGGCCGTTGGTGAGGCCGACTGCGAGGCCGGTCAGCAGGGTGACGCCGATGGCGAGCCAGGCTGAGTTGGTGTCTCTGTAGACCACCGTGACCATCACGCAGCACAGCGAGACGTTGGAGCCGATCGACAGGTCGATGCCTCGCGTGAGGATCACCAGAAGCTGGCCCAAGGCGATGATGCAGACGCCGCCGGACTGCTCGAGGACGTTTCCGATGTTCCCGAACGTCATGAAGACGTGGCCCTCGGTCGCCGCCCAGAGGAACAGCATCATCAGAGCCAGGATGAAGAGCGGCCCCGCCTTCAGCGCCAGCAGGACACCCTTGATCGCTCGTGACGACCGGTCGTTGATCGCCTCCGGTGCCTGCTCGGGCTCGGGCGGCGCGTCGTCGACGGCTGCGCCAGCGTGAGTCAGCGGCTCGTCATCGAGCACGTCGCGCCCTCCCTTGTCCTGCATCGTCGGGGACTATGCCAGCACGTCATCCTAAAGTCTATAGGATAGAGACGATTGGGATGCTGTAACGTAGCCGTCCAGTACTCGACACGCGAAGGCCGAGATGGACCGTTATCAAATCGAAGCAATCCATGAGTCCGCCGCCGGACAGCGGCTGGCCCAGCGCCAGACGCTGCCCGGTTCGGTGTACGAGATCGTCACCGACATGCTCATGACCCACGCGTTCGAACCGGGCGCCAGGCTCAACATCGAAGAACTTGCCCGAACCCTCGGTGTCTCCCCGACCCCGGTGCGCGAGGCGCTGGCGCGGGTGGAAGCGGACGGCCTGATCGTCAAGCAGCCCGGCCGTAGCTACACCGTGGCTCCGCTCATGGGCATCGAGCAGGTGAGAGAGCTCATCGAGCTGCGCCTGCTCGTGGAACCCGCGCTGGCCGCCAAGGCCGCAGCCCAGGCGGAGCCGAACGAGATCAAGGAACTGCGCCGCGCGGCCCGGGCCGGTGGAGCAGGCGCCGAGACCACGGCGGCGGCGAACCGGTTGGACATGGTCTATGACGCGACCTTCCACGCGATGGTCGCCGACCTCGCCGGCAACCAGATGATCAGCGACATGCTGACGCGACTGCGCAGCCACCTGCACACCTTCCGCCTCTACTACCACGCGGGCCTTCACTCGGTCACAAAGAACGAGCACCTCGCGGTGGTCGAAGCGATCGCCAAGCACGACCCGGATGGCGCCGAGGAAGCGATGCGCGCCCACCTGGTGTCAGCGCTGGAGCGGCTCGAGACCTTTGTCGACGGTG
>CAWCCY010000028.1:0-181345 GCA_963794075.1 uncultured Actinomycetota bacterium | reverse complement strand
TGTACCTGGCCCGCGCACCAGGGCGCCAACATCGCTTCCAAGCTGGTAATGGCTTGCGCCGGTCGAGGTGTCCCGCACTGGCCCCTCAGACCCTCTGCTCGTCGTCGGGCTCCAGGCGGAGCTTGTGATCGCTCGTGAGAGTGAGGTAGCCGGGCAGGGTCCGGGCGTAGGCGTAGTACCAGTGCCGGCCAGGCTTCGGTGGGTTCGCCGAGGACAGGAAGAAGTAATTCCCCGGGTCCCACCAGAACCGCTCTGTCGTCTCGTCCAACACGGGCACGGGGACGCCGACCACCTGCTCCGGGCGCCCGTCCTCCCGTACGGGGACGTGGACGAGCTCGCCGTCGAGCGGCCGCCGTGCAGCTCCGCAAGGTTGTATCGCTGGGCCATCCGCCATCGTCCCCTCGCCTGCGGCCCACGCGCCAGCCACCGTGCCGATGTCACGCCGATGTCACTAGGACCGGCAGCAGCCGGTGGCCGGCAGCGGACGCCGATGGACAGCCCGAGGGCACTTGAGCAGCAACGATGCGACGAGGAGCCGCAGCAACGGAACCCGGGCGACGTGACACAGCGCACTTGTAATCGGGCGGTCTGAACGAGTGCGATAACCTCCTCCGGACCCGGCGAGGCGATACGGATTCTTAAATAGATCTTCGTCAGATATTCCCCCCTCCGTCTGAACGTAGTCGATCAGGCCACACCAAACCAGACAAGCGGACGCGGTGGTGAACATCAGCCCGTAGAACACTCCCTGCATGAACCAGCCGGGAACCTGGTTCGCGGGCGTTCGATCGAGGATTGCGCTTCGGCCCTTCTCGGTCAAATAGGTCAAAGTTGTGTCTCGACCGTTAAGCTGTGGCCCTTTGTCGGGATCATTGAAGTAGCTAGTTCTCCGCCTCGGCGTACACCCGCATGTCTTCCGACGGGTCACCGAACAGACTCCCAACCCCCCTGTCTTCCTTCCGAAGGAACTGCCAGAGCGTCAGGTCCCCGCTCGCCGACGAGGTTTGCTGACGGTCGGGCGATGAAGCTGGGGACAGTGCGGCTCGCACTGCCACTTGGCTCACGCCGTCCTTGACAAGCGCCACATAGAACAAGGCAGACGCAAGTGACACTAGGCCAAGAAGAATTGGGATTCCCGCGAGAAGAGAGGCTTGGACGAGAAACCGCCATTCACTTAGAATTCGCTCCCGAGGAAAGACGTAATCTGCCAAGTGGCGCCGAGCAGCGAACATGACGGAGACGACGAGGACGCTCGCCAGCGTAACTGAAAAGGCCATAACATTTCTCATGGCACCAAGTAGGCAATAGCCCTAACATGCTGGAGCCGATTGGCAGGAAGCTAACGATCAGGCCGATCGCCAGGCCGTGGATGCGAAAGAATCGGGCAAAACGCTGGATCGGTACTCGAGCATTCACGCCACGGAGTGTAGTCAGTCCTGTGCAAGGTGTGGCGCCAGTTCGGGCAGGTGAAGACGCTCCGCTCCTCGATTTCCGCGTCGGTGCTCTCTAGGTTGCTAGGACGCGAACGCAAGTGAGGCCCTATGCGGGACCTAGGCGCCGAGCCGGCCGCGCGGCGTCCACTCCAGTTGGACGAGGGGCACAAGCGGGGCACGCGACAGCAGCCCGCGCCGCACCTGAGACCTCGCCGGCGCCATCAGCTCCATTGGCGGCGCACCAGGACTCGAACCTCCCGAACGGCCAGGCAGGCGGCTCGCCACTTCCGGGTCGTGCCCTTGGCGTGCCCCAAGCAGGGGCACCAGCGGGTCGACAGGGACACTCTCGGTCGCACCGTTCCCGCACGTCGTCCGATCCCTACTACCCATCGGCACGTTTTCCCAAGCTGACAGTGCGGGTTCGATTCCCGTCACCCGCTCCCGCACGAAGGCCCAGGACATAGGCAGGCTTGCCGCCGACCCGGGCCCTTGCTCGTTTGGGCTGAGACCGTCCGCGTGCCCGTTACGCGCCCGATGTCTGCGGAGGCAGTAGGCGGTCGAGCGCCGCCGCGACGGCCAGGTCCAGGTCGAACGAGGTGTGCAGATAGAGGCTCGCGGCCCGAGTGCTGGCATGCCCCATCCCGGCCATGAGGTCGGCAAGCGTTGCGCCGGACTGCGCGGTCAGGGTGTTCCCGGTGTGCCGCAGATCGTGAAGGTGCAGGCCCCGATCACTGACGCCAGCGGCAATGAGGGCGCCGTCCACTGCTTCTGGAAGTTGCTGCCGCGCAGGGCTGCACCCTTGGGCCCGGCAAACACCAGGGCCTTGAGATCAGGTGCGACGAACACGGTCAAGTGCTTGCCGAGGTCGCTGAGCTCAGTACGGAACGTGTACTAGGCCAAGATCCTTGAGCATCCGGCTGAGGCAAGATCAAATCAGCCGAAGTCTCCACGGTTCGAGGGGATGGCCAGGTGGCTTTCGCCAATGTCGGCGGGTGACCGCACGAGACGCAGGCGTATCGCCGGGATGGGATCGGCAGTACCGTGGCTGCGCGATGTTGCCGGTGCGGGCCCGTTGGAGGTGGACGACCGGGATGGGCCGGTCGGTGGGCATCCAAGAAGAGACCGCGACACCAAGTGCGACTGCGTCGCGGCTTAGGAACCAGTGCGTTGCCAACGACCGTAACACCGACGGAGGTCCATCATGCGCCACGCACGAATGCTGTTGCTCGCCGCGGCCTTGTCCTCGTTGATCGTCCCGTCTACGGGCGGCGTTGCGAGCGCCACGGCGCCTTCCACAGCACATGACATACATCTGCTGGCCTCTGGCCTACAAGGCAGCGCGGGCAGCACCGTCGGGCCCGATGGTGCCCTCTACGTTGCAGAGGGCGTAGCAGGAAGGATCTCGCGCGTCGACCCCAGAACCGGAAGCACCACGACTGTCGCCAGCGGTCTGCCCCGGCGGATTGTTGGCTTCGGTGGAGCGGTAGACGTCGCATTCATCCACCACACTCCCTACGTGCTGGTTACCCTCGTCAGCCCCGACGTCGGCGGCAGTAATATCGACGGGATCTACCGGGTCGACTCGCCCGACCACTTCACGGTCGTTGCGGACATCGGTGCGTGGGCCGCAGCCCATCCGCCCGTCCCTGCGTTCTCCGTCCCAACCGGAGTCCAGTACGCGATGCAGCCATACCGGGGTGGGTTCCTGGTCACTGACGGGCACCATAACCGCGTGCTGCGGGTCTCGCTGCGCGGCAACATATCCGAGGTCATCGCCTTCGCCAATATCGCCCCAACCGGACTCGCGGTCCGAGGCAGGACCGTGTTCATGGCCGAGGCCGGTCCCGTCCCCCACCCACCAGAGAACGGCAAGGTGGTCGCGTTCACGACCCGATCTCACACGGCCCGGGAGGTGGCATCCGGTGCGCCTCTCCTCGTCGACGTGGAGTTCGGCCCTCACCACCACTTGTACGCGCTGTCCCAGGGCCACTTCACATCCGGCGGCGCCGCGGGCTCGCCTGCGGACCCGAACACCGGTGCCCTGGAGCGGGTCAACCGGGACGGCACCATGACGCCGATCACGACGGGCCTCAACCAGCCGACTTCCCTTGAATTCATCGGCGACAGGGCGTACGTCACGACCCTCACCGGGGAGATCTTGAGGATCGACGGCGTTTCTCGCGCATCCCACGGGCAGCGGTGATCCCGGATTCAAACGGATTCCTGAAGGAGCGGGGCCGGGTCGGGCTCCGGCGAAGATCAAGCATTCGGGCACATCCGCAGCATGCGACGGCCGCCCGCGAGTGGGGCATGCCCTTCGCAAGCCAACTCGTGCCCCTCTGCCCGTCGTCCCTCTCCCGGGGCAGAGTGACAGGAGTTCTGACAGCAACAGATGCGGACCGGCAACGACGTGGCAGGACCACGCGGGCAGTGCATCTCGCTAGGTGAAGAGGTCCTCGACTGCGTGTAGGTCCTGCTCGAAGAAGGAGATCTCGCTGATGCGGCCGCCGTTGAGCCGGTAAAGAATCACGCGCTCCCATGTCGCTGCGTGGCCGTCGACTGCGGCTCCCATGGTCACTTGGATGAGTGCCGCGTCCGTCGCGAAAGCCACTGTGCTCACCGCCGTGGGCGCGAGCGTGCCGTTGCTGGCGGCGGCCCATCTTCTCAGCGCGTCGGCGGCCGTGTCCCTACCGCGGTAGGTGCCGGCAAAGGGGTGGATCCCCGGAATCCGCAGGACCATGTCCTCGGTGTAGAAGTCCCTGGCTGCTTGTTCAGAGTCGTGCGTGAAGGCCTGGGAGTACCGCTGAAGCACTTCTGCCGGTGTTTCCACTGTCTAGCCCGCCTGCCTCTCCGGTGCCCTGCCATCAGTGATCTTGCACTAGCCGTTGTAGCGGCCAGGCAGTACGGATGCCGAGCTGGACGCCAAGGGCCACCACCGCCGCGCTCCGGCGCTTTCAACCCTGCATGGGTTCGCTTGACGACTTCAGGTGCCGATCGAAGAAGGCCACGATCCGACGCCGCGCGTCGTCGGCTGAGGGCTCGTGGTATCGGGTCCCCGAGATCATGTTCAGCACCGTCAGCAGCGGCGTCTGGTCGCCGGGGTCGTGGTCGTTGAGGAACCCGTGGCCGGCCTCCGGGTAGACCTTGATGTCGTGGTCCACTGCGGCCGCGGTGAGAACCCGCTCCAGCCGGTTCGCCGCGCGATATCCCATCGGCGACCGATCCTTGCCACCGTAACTACCGACGATCGGGCAAGCGCCCATCAGCAACTGCTCGGCGTCCTTGGGACAGCCGCCATAGTTGCTGCTCGAAGCCGCGAACCCACGGCCGGGGGCCAACGCGAGAGCGTAACCCCCACCCATACAGAAACCGATCACGCCGATCCTGCCGGTGCAGCCCTCTTGCTCGACCAGCCAGCCGCGTGCGGCTTCGATGTCATCGAACGTTCGTCCCTGCCGGGTCCCCAACTCCCGGAAGATGGTGCGCAAACAGCGCAGCATGCTCCCCCACCAGTACAAGTCGGGCGCGACCGCAAAGTAGCCCGCCCCGGCCAGCCAGTCCGCCTGTCTGCGCAGGTCGTGGGTCATCCCGGCGAAGTCGTGGATCACGACCCCGCCCGCCCAGTTCCCTTCACCCGACGGCGTCGCCACGTATGCCGGCATCTCCCCGCGAGGGGTGGCGATCTCGACCTCGGCCATGGCGTCCTCCTGGTCGACCCGAAGCTCGCGCAGGTGCCGCCGACACTACCCCCGCCTGCGATGCCCGAGCCGGGCCACGTGCCGGGATGGGGACCACTACGGCAGGCGCGCCGCGGGGCCACCCGCGAGCCCGAGGGGCGTCCGAACACCTCGGACGTCGGCGAGGTCGACAGCTCCAGCGATGAGTTTCGCCGGCCCGCCCGGTCTACCAGGACGTACCCGTCGCGCCGACCGACCTGGAGATCCCCGTGACCATTGCCGCAACCCCGGCCGCATGCTGTTCGTGAACATCCCCGTAGCGGACCTCGAACGCAGCAAGGCGTTCTTCGCGAAGCTCGGGTTCAGCTTCAACCCGAACTTCACCGACCAGACCGCCGCCTGCATGCTGGTCGGCGAGCAGGCCAGCGTCATGCTGCTCACCCACGAGAAGTTCGCGGAGTTCTCGAAGCTGCCGATGGCCGATCCCGCCACGCACACGCTGGCGCTCTACTGCTTCACCGTGTCGTCACGCGAGGAGGTCGACGCGGTCGCTGAGGCGGCGCTGGCCGCGGGCGGCGTCGAGGCGGACGGCCTGGAGGACCTCGGCTTCATGTGCTCGCGCAGCTTCTTCGACCTCGACGGTCACGGCTGGCAGGTCATGTGGATGGATCCGGCGGCGGTGCAGCAGGGCCCCGAAGAGTTCGCGACGCCGATGCAGGACGCCGACGCGCCGGCCTGACCTCGCGCCGGCATAGGCAGCGGGTCCCCGTCCATCGGAGGTGTTGAAGGTGCGCAAGGTCGTCGCGTACGAACTGCTGTCCCTCGACGGCGTCGCGGAGAAGCCCGACGCGTTCTTCGCCGACTGGGACGACGCGATGGACGCCAACCTTGGCGCGGTCATCGCGGCGCAGGACTCCGTCATCCTCGGCCGGCGCAGCTACGAGGAGTGGGCCGAGTTCTGGCCGGGCAGCGACATCGAGCCGTTCGCGACGTTCATCAACGGGGTCGCGAAGTACGTCGCCACCTCCCGGCCGCTCGAGCAGACGTGGGCCAACACGACTGCGATCGACGGCGATCTGGTCGAGTTCGTGCGGGGCCTGAGAAACCGCCCCGGAGCCGACATCGGCATCCACGCAAGCATCTCAGTGGCCCAGGCACTGCTCGCCGCGGGGCTCGTCGACGAACTCCGGCTCGTGATCGCACCGGCGATCGTGGGCAGCGGGAGGAGGCTCCTCGACGGTGTGCCGGCGATTCGGCTCGAGTCGATAGGAAGCACGACCTCACCGGCCGGCTATCTGCTCGTCCACTACCGCGTCATCGGGTAGGCGCAGAACGACGTCGAGATGAGCAAGATCCGGTCGTCAGCCGTGGCCCTGGCTGCCGTCAGGCCAGGCACAGATGCAGACGCGGTTGCCTGCGCGGTCCGCGAGCGTCCATGCCTCAGGAGCAGTCCACGTGTGGACGACACGGCCGCCTGCGGCGAGCGCGGCCGCCAACCGGGTCTGGACATGCTCGCGGGCGACGGACACGTCGACGTGCATCGCATGTCGCAGGGGCTTGGCCGGGTCGAGATCCTGCATCCACACCGTCGACCCGTGGCCGAGCGGGTCGACCGCGTTGTCGTCGGCCAGTTCGGCGTAGCCGAGCGCGGCGCGCCAGAAGCCGACGTCGACGCTTCCGGGATGTGCCGCGATGGTGAACTGGACCTCCTGAGCACGAGCGCGATCCGCGGTCGCTCCATGCCGTCGCGCGACCGCCGAGACCGCTCTCGCGAGGTCGACGTGACGCGGCTCCAGCCTCTCGACGCCGCGTGTCAACCGTACGGTGACCTGATCATCAGCGATCGTGATCAGTACGCCCGCGCCGCCGATGCCAGGCACCTGCGCCACCGCATCGGCGAGCCGTGCCGCGTCGCCGAGTGACGACACCGGGAACACGGCCGTCGCTCCACCGTGGAGCACCACCCAGTCGGCAACGCCGTCCGCAGCGAGGAAGTCCCGCCAGCCCTGTTCGCTCATGATCACCTGAATCACAAGAGTAGTTATCGGCTCCGGCGATCAGCCGGCCGGGGACGTCGTCGCGACGATGCGAGCCAGCGTCCGCCGGCCCATGCCGCTCATGGCCGGATTGCTGTCGACGTAGTACCAGACGGCCCCCATCGCCTGCTCGAACGCCCAGGCCTTGCTGCGCTCCCACTCCAGATCGTCGCAGCCCAGCTCCGCGCGGAACACCGAGCGCGGGCCGTCCTCGAGCAGGTGCCACCCGGCGATCACGTCGAGTGCGGGATCGGCGGCGGCGAAGCCCCCGCAGTCGAGCACCCCTGCAAGCCGCATGTCCTTGACCAGCACGTTGGCCGGGATGAGGTCGCCGTGCGTCATCACGTCGGGTGACGTCCGCGGGAGCTCGCGGAAGTGCTGCCAGAGGCGCTCCATGCGCGGCACGTCGACCAGATGCACGCTGTTGCGCAGGCATTCCTCGACCCAGGCGTCGTGGTCGGTCAGCTCGCCACCTCGGCCATGGCCGGTGAAGGTCCGGCCCTGCGAGTCGGCGGCACGCAGTGCTGCGATGAGGCTGGCGAGGTCACGGGCGAACGGTTCGCTGTCGCTCGGGTCGTCGTCCGTGGCGACGGCGCCCGGGATCCAGCTCTGCACCGACCAGGGCAGCGGATACCCGTGCCCGGGGACGCCGAGGGCCATGGGGACCGGTGCGGGGAAGGGCGAATGTCGTACGAACTCGGCGCTTGCCGCCGCCTCCCGTACGAGCAGATCGTGTGTACCGGCCGGGTCGGTGCCGAGCAGCGGGAAGCGAGCCGCGACCTTGTCTCCGATGCGGAAGATCGCGTTGACAGTCCCGCTCGACCGGACGCGGCGGATCGGCTGGTGCGCCCAGCGCGGGAACTGATCCACGATCAACTCGCGGGCGGTCTCGTCGGAGACGTAGATCTCCCGCTCGTGCATGGTCATGGCTCGCCTGATCCTCGCTGACGGGCACCTACGCCTTCGGCGCCACGTGCGCCGTCACGACCCACCGGTGCTTGCCGATCTTCCGCTCCCGGGTGAACCCCAGCTTCTCGTACGTCGAGAGAGCCCCGTTGTAGAGGAAGCCTGCGGGAACCTCCTCGGCGGTCTCGGGGTAGCCCTCGACGAGCCCGCCGCCGAGGCCGGCGATGAGATCGAGCGCGCCGGCCAAGGCTGAGTGGGCCACCCCCTGACGCCGATGCCCCTTCCCGACGAAGCAACAGGCGATCCGCCAGTCCGGCGTCGTGATCCTGCCCTGCTCATACACCGCGCGGTTCTTGATCCTCGGCAGCTCCTCCGGCGAGCCGAACTGACACCAGCCGAGGCACTCGTCACCGGCGAAGACGAGCGCGGCGTGCGTGGTCCCGGCACGGACGCGCTCCAGCTTGCGTTCGCGGTTCAGCGTGGGAGTGGTGCCCTTGCCCACCCCCTCAGGATGGAAACCCATGCACCAGCAGCCGCCGAAGACCCCGTTGTTGCGCTCGACCAGCGTCGCGAACGGTGCCCACGTCGCCTCGTCGAGCGCCTTGATCGTGTACGTGGGAGGCGTCACGCAGGACACGCTAATAGCTGCCCACGTGCCCCTGTCAGGGTGCCTTCCGGTCCGCGCGGGACGGGCTGCTCGAGACGTTTGTCGACGGGCTGTCGCCTTCGTCAGAGGGACCGGACCATGGTCAGAGAATTCGCCGACCGACCGACCTCCCGGAACCCGATGCGCCGGTACAGCTGTAGCGCTTGGTTGTCGTGCTCCACGCTCAAGCTCAGCCGGACGTGACCGGCGACACGTGCCTGCGCCGCGAGATGCTCCAGGAGTTGCCGTCCGATGCCCTGTCGCCGGTGGCCGGGCAGTACCGCGATGGTCAGCTCGGGTGTCGACTCGTCGACGAAGCCGTACCCAGGGTCGTCACTGCGGAAGAGACGTATCCACGCCGCACCGACCGGCTCCGAGACCTCGGCGATCACACCGACGTCCGTGGGCCTGGGCCAGCCCTGGACGTAGTGCGCGAGCGCGGGATCGGCGAGAACATCGACCGCCGCGCCCGGAGTCTGGTCCGGCCGCCAGAACGCGGCCTGGACGAGCATCTGCGCCAAGAAGGGGCCGTCGTCGGCGCAGGCTGCTCGAAGGGTCACCGCCACCAGTCGATAGTCCCACCAGTACCACCTCCGCCGGCTCCGTGCTCCGGAGGCGCGTGAAGGGGGTTGACGGGCCAGGACAAGGGCGCGTACCGATAGCCGGGAAGGCGAAGGAGCGACGAGTGAAGCCCACCGGAATCAAGGTCAATCTGTCCGTCCCCGACATCCAGCAGGCTCGCGACTTCTACGCGGACTACCTGGGCCTCAGCGTCGAGGAGATGAACTTGGGGTGGGTCGCCCGCTTCCGCTCCCCCGACGGCGAGGCCGTCGTTCAACTCGTCACACGCGACGCCACCGCTCCACACGACTCGGCCATCTCGGTCCATGTGGGCGACGACATCCAGGAGGCCTACGAGGAGGCGCAGCGGCGCGGCTTCGAGATCGTCCACCCGCTCACGACGGAGCCCTGGGGTATCACGAGGTTCCTGGTCCGCGCTCCCGACGGCAACGTCATCAATATCAACAGTCACAAGGAGGGCTGACCATCAGCGGCAGGTGCCTGCCGCCACGAAGCTCCCGGCCGCGCGCTGTTCGGCTCCTCGGTCGACTCGAGATCGACCTTCGCTCCGAAAGGGCCGACAGGTAGACCGGCGAGCCGTCAGGCCACCGTCGGCACCGCCGAGAGGGCGATCACCAGGGTCCAGACGCCGACGGCCGCCAGACCGGTCACGACCACCGCGAAGGCCAGGAGCCCGAGGCGGACGCGGCAGGGTGTGCTCATGAGGATCCGCGGCGCTGTGGTCAACCGGACCCAGCGGCTGGTGCTCGGCTTCGTCGTCCTGACGTGGCTCGCCCTGGTGGTGATCCTGCTGGTCTCACCGGAGATATACGACGCCTCGGTGGGAGCGACCGGAGCCCGCCGCCGCCTGGTCGACGCCGGGATCCTGGTGGCGCTCAGCACGCCGCTGGCGCTGCTCGGCCTGGCGGTGGTGCGGCGGTGGCGCTGGGCCTTCTGGCTCGTGCTCGTCGCCTTCTTCGCCGGCCTGCTCCGCGTGCCGGCGGCAGCCCTGGAGCTCACCGGGCACCTCGCGACCGCTGATTCCGCCTGGTACGTGGTTCTCCAGGCCGTGCTCGGGGTCGTCCAGTTCCTGATCGCGATCGCGATGCTCGCCGGCTATCGGAAGTCCGGCGTCTGGGGCCCCTACTGACGCGGCATCGTCTGCGTGAGGGCCGCGGCGCGGGGCAAGAGGCGGCCATGAGCAGCGAACCCGACCAGCCGTCACCGGGCGAGGTCAGCCACCGGCTCGACGCCGAGGCGCGCCACGGCCGCCAGCTCGCATCCCGCCTCGCCGAGGTCGAGGAGCACCTCGCCGACGTCGAGGACCAGGTCGCCGCGACCTTCGACTCGCTCGCAGCGTCCCCGCGTGGGCAGGAGCATCACGTCCAACTCGCCGAGGAGGCACGAGAACAGGCCGAGACCGCACGCCGGGCCGCCGAGGAGCGACGCCGGCTCGCCGGAGACGAGAGCGACGGCGCCTGACCACTGCGCGGGTTTGATGCCGGGTCCGCTGTGCGAAGGCACTGTGGCATTTGTGCTCATACAGTGCGCTTGTGCACCCGCGAGCCAGTCCCGCCGAGCTCCTCGACGCCGCCGTCAGCAGGGGCTGGCTCACGCCCCGCCGGGCACGCGCCGTGCGGATCGCCGGGGTACCCGTGCTCGTGCTCGGCACTCTCGCCTGGCTGGTGGCTTCCGTCCTGAGAACGGGCGGGGCGCCAGAGCCGTCCCCGTTCGCCGAGTTCGTCGACCCGGCCGCCAACTCCTACCTCGACGTCCAGCTCAACAGCTCGGCGACGAGCTTCGGCGCCTTCTCCGCGGTCGTCCCCGGGGACGGGCGGGTCTGGCCGACGGCTCGCGTCGCGGCGAGCCGAAGTCCTTCGGGTGGGGTCGAGCTGCGCTACGACGGCGTCGGGCACCGGGATCGCCAGACCCAGCCCGGCGACCGCTCCGAGCAGGCGCGCCCCCAGTCGCGGCCCGACGTCGTCGGGCTCCGGCTGGTCGGGCAGGTCGACGCCACCCGCCACGTGGCATCGGTCGACGTCTGGGTCGACGGCGACCGGCACCACATCGGTTCAGCGGGTCAGGTCAGCGGCGCGCAGGACGTCGTCCACCACTTTCTCGGGGCTGTCCTCGCCCGTGACTGGAACGAGGTCTACAGCCTCGAGACCGCGTCCATGCGCAACGGGAGCAAGCGCGGCGACTTCGTGACGGCAATGCCGTGACGCCGGCGCCGTGATGAGCGTCAGCGCTGCGCGGCCCGTCGGGCCGACGACGTACAGCAGGACGCCCGCCGGCGTCTGGTACGCGCGGACGCCGGTGCGGTTCACCTACGCGGCCGGCACGGCGACGACGGACGTCGACGCCACCGTCGTCCTCGTCGTCGAAGGCGGGGGGTGGAGCGTGCTGTCGATCGAGTGACAGCGCTGCTCATCCGCTCGCACGTCTGCAACCACGGCCTCGTCGACACCGGCGCACGGCTTGCCAGTCAAGGTTCGGGGAGGTACCTCATGTCGGTCCGGGTGCGGCCGCCGTCGGTCTCGACGGTCGTCGTCGAGTCCAGCGCGCGGAAGACCTGGCGCGACCGTTATGGGCTGTGGTTCCCGCTCCTCGCCTACGCCGTGACGCGCGGCATCGACGCGGTGTTCATCATCGTCCTCGGCCACCGGCAGGTGGCGATGACGGGGCTCGACCCCAACATCCACCTGTCGTTCCCCTCGCCGGCGGACCCCGGTTACGGGGTCGTGGCGACGAACTGGGACGGCCAGTGGTACCGGCTCATCGCCGAGCAGGGGTACCCCCTCGACCTGCCCCTCGACATGCACGGGCACGTCGTGATGAACAGCTGGGCGTTCTTCCCGCTGTTCCCGCTCTCGGCCGGCTTCCTGTCAAGAGTCACCGGCCTCGGGTTCACCACTGTCGCGCCCCTGCTCAACCTGGCCCTCGGCGCGGTCGCCGTCCTGGTCATGTACCGGCTCCTTGCCAGCCGCCTCAGCCGGTTCGCCGCATCAGCGGCCGTCGTCGTCACGTGCGTGTTCATGTCGGCCCCGGCGATGCAGCTGTCCTACACCGAGGGGCTGGCGCTGCTCCTGGTGTGCCTGAGCCTGCTGCTCCTGCAGTCGAGGCAGTACGGCTGGCTGGCGGTGGCGGCGCTGGCGCTCTCGCTGACGCGGCCCATCGCGCTGGCGCTCGTGCCCGTGGTGGTGGCGCACTGGCTGGCCCGCCGGCGCGACCCCGACGACGAGACCTTTCCCAGCGAGCGCCGGCGGGTGGCGCTGCTGGTCCCCTGGTGCGTGGCGGTCACGGGGCTGTGGCCCCTGATCGCGGCACTCGTCACGCGCAACCTGATGGCCTACCCGAAGACCATGGCCGCATGGAAGGTGTACGGCAAGAACATCCCGATCGGCAGCTGGTTCGGGCGTGAGATCCGGGACCACGGCCTGGTCATGGGGCTCCTGCTCTGCCTCCTGCTCCCGGCGCTGCTGGTGTTCGTGGTCCGCCGGCCGGCCGCCCGCGCCTGGGGCCCCGAGATCAGGACCTGGGCCTGGGCCTACCCGGCGTACCTGTTCGCGGTCACGGCGCCAGGGCCGAGCATCGTCCGCTACCTGCTGCTCGCCTTCCCCCTGATGTGGCCCGTCCCTGACAGGGTCGTCTCGGCGAGCGCCGCCAGGCTGCAGCGGATGGTCGTGCTCCCCGCCCTCGTGGTGTTCGGCCTGCTGCTGCAGTGGTACTGGATCGCCGAGTACGTGGTCATCCACAACCAGCCCCACCGGGGTCCGTTCCCCTGACGCCCCCGGACGCCGACAGCGCCGGCGCCGGCCGCGCAGCGGCCTGGACGGCCGGCATCAGCCGACGAGCCGGAGGACGTCGTCGGCGGTGAGCTCGGCCGACGCGAGTTCGGCGCCTTCGAACGTGCTGGCGAAGAGCCCTGCCTTGGCGTTCTTGAGCTCCATCACCTTCTCCTCGATGGTGTCCCTCGCGACGAGGCGGTAGACGACGACGGGCCGGGTCTGACCGATCCGGTGCGCGCGGTCGACCGCCTGACTCTCGGTGGCGGGGTTCCACCAGGGGTCGAGGACGATGCAGTAGTCGGCCTCGGTCAGGGTCAGCCCGGTGCCGCCCGCCTTGAGGCTGACCAGGAACACGGGCGCGGCGCCCGAACGGAACCCGTCGATCACCTCCTGGCGGCGGCGGGTCCGGCCGTCGAGGTAGCAGACGTCGAGGCCGGCCGCCGCGATCCTGCTCCTCGCGGCCGTCAGGAACCGGGTGAACTGGCTGAACACGAGCACACGGTGACCCTCGGCCGCGGCGGTCCCGACGAGCTCGAGCAGGACGTCGAGCTTGGTCGCCGGGACCGTACCCACGTCGGGATCGACGAGTGAGATGTCGAGCGCTGCCTGCCGCAGCAGTGTCAGCGAGCGGAAGATCTTGAACTTGTTGCGGGGCAGGTCCTGGGCGAGGCCGAGCACCTTGGCGCGCTCGCGGGCGAGGAACGCGTCGTAGGCACGGCGGTGCGCCGGCGCGAGGTCGACCTCGAGCACCTGCTCGGTCTTGGCCGGGAGGTCCGGCGCGACCTGCTCCTTCGTGCGGCGAAGGACGAGCGGGGCGATCCGGTGGCGCAGCGCGGCCAGCCGGGCACCGTCGCGGGCACGCTCGATCGGCAGCCGGTACACGTCGTTGAAGGTCTTCGGCGACGGCGGCAGCAGCCCCGGTGCGACGAGGGTCATGATCGCCCACAGCTCCATGAGCGAGTTCTCCATCGGGGTGCCCGAGATGGCGAGCGTCCACGGAACTCCGAGGCCCAGGGCGCAGTGGTACGTGACCGACTCGTGGTTCTTCACGTTCTGCGCCTCGTCGAGCACCAGCCCGGCCCACTCGACTTCGCGGTACCGCCGGTGCTCGAGCCTGAAGAGCGCGTACGACGTCACGACGACGTCGGCCCCCGCGGCGAGCTGACTCGACGCTCACCCCGCCGCGCTTGCGGGTGGTGCCGCCTACGGCCACCACCCGGAGGCCGGGCGCGAACCGGGCCGCCTCGCTCTGCCAGACCGGGACGACGCTCGTCGGGGCGACCACGAGGAACGGCCGGTCGGAGAGCTGCCTCTCGCGCACGTGCTGGACGAGCGCGAGAGTCTGCAACGTCTTGCCCAGGCCCATGTCGTCGGCCAGCACGCCGCCGAGCCCGTGCTCGTACAGAGTGGCGAGCCAGCCGAACCCCGCTCGCTGGTAGGGCCGCAGGGTCGCGGTCAGCGCTCCCGGCGGTGCGTGCGCGCTCTGTGACGGCGCCTGCGCCACGGCCCGGGCGATCTCCCGCCACGCTCGTGCCTGCCCCTCGACCACCCCCAGCTGCTCCAGCCGGTCCCACGTGCCCGTGTCGTAGCGGCTCACCCGTAGCGCGCTGTGCTCGGGCGCCTCGGCCAGCCCGCGGGACTCCTCGATGAGGGCGATGAGGTCGGCGAACCGGCCGTCGCGCAGCGGGAAGTACAGCCCGCTGGGAAGGACCAGGTGGGTGTGCCCCTTCACGAGCGCCGAGAAGAGCCGGACGAACGGCACGCCCTCGCCCTCGACGTGCACGGAGACCCCGAGGTCGTACCAGTCGCGGTCGGTCGGGCGAAGCGCGTCGAAGGTGAGCACGGGCGCCTCGCGCGCCTCCCGGTACCGCGGCAGCTCGCCGACCACGGCCACGTCGACGTCGTCCACCCGGACCAACGCGGGCACCGCCGTGCGCGCGAACCGGACGGCGGCCATTCCCGCGAGGCGAGCCGGTGTCGGCAGGCCGGTGAAGGAGGGGACGTCGCCGGGGCGAGCGCCGTGCGGCACCACGCCGTCGGGCAGGGCCCGCCTGACGGCGTCGACGATCGCGTACTCGGCCGCCCGGTCGCGCCGGCCGGCGCCGCCGCGGTCCCACGACCAGCGGACCTCGAGGGAGAAGTCGTCGAGCGCGGTCACCGTGACGCGGAGCACCGTCCGGGACCGGGCCCCGGGAAGCTCACCCGTCATCCGCACGACCAGGGCGTCAGGCAGCCGCGGGAGGTACTCGCCCGTGAAGCGTTCGACGTCCGCCGCCGGGACGTGCACCGGCGCGAAGTCGCGAACGGCGGCGAGGTGCGGGGAGAGGGCGGCCGGCACTGGTGCGACGTGGAGAGAGCGTGCCTGCCTGCTCCCGCTGCTCGCGGCCGCCGACCACCAGGCGACGGCGGCGCCGTCGGCGAGGGTGGCGGCGTCCGGCGGAACCGTCACGGCGTCGCCGGTGTGCACAGCGCACACGACGTCGAGCCCGCTGGTCACCGCGCGGACGTCGAGCCGGGCCTCCAGGGGGTCATGGACCATCGCCTCGCCGGTCGTCCGGCCCGGCGTGAGGAGCGGAAGGCCGACGTCGCGCAGCTCGCACAGGAGGTCCCAGACGCGCCGGCTGTCGATGCCCGTCAGATCGAGCCAGGACGCCGAGTGCGAGGACCACTGATCGCTGCGGGAGAGGGCCAGCAGCTCGGTGAGGAGGCGGCGCTGACGGCGAGTCCGCGGGAGATCCCCGACCTGGGTGTACCCCACGGTCGCCCAGGAGGCCCGGGAGACCTGCCAGCCGCCGGTCAGGCCCGGGACCACGGGTCGCGCCCGCAGGACGGGAGGCTCGTCGGCACTCACGACGAGGTCGAGCTGGAGCCCGGGTTGGGCCAGCGCCCGGCGCGGACGCTGCGGGGACGCGCGGAGGGCGCCGGCGTCGTCGGCCACGAGCGCGCCGACCGCGAGCGTCCAGTCCGTCACCGACCCCTCCCTCCCTTCCTCGTACCGCGCTGCCCACCGTAGGCGACGGCGGTGACACAGAGGCGGGGACGCCCCTGCTCAGCCCGCTCGGGCAGCGGACCCAGCCGGCGGATGTCAGCGAGTCCGCGTGGCGCTCGCACCCCGGTCAGGTGAGGCGCCCCGGTCGAGGCTCAGGCCGCGCAGCTCCTCCGCGTCCGCGCCGTGGACCAGTTCGCCGGCGACCAACCGCCCGACGGCAGGTGCCAGGGTCACGCCGGCATGCATCACAGCGAGGTGAACGCCCGCCACCCCCGAGAGTGGACCGATGATCGGCAGCCCGTCGGCCGGCATCGGTCAGCTTCCCGACGCGAACGCTCACGAGGCGCAGGTCCGCCGCCGCCTCGCCTCGGCCAGGACGTAGCCGCGGTACGCGCTGACGGCCTGCTCGAGCCGGGGGTCGGCGGCGGCGCTCGACCCGCCGGCCGCCGGCGTCGCCGTGACGGCGGCCCTGATGCCCTCGCCGCTCATGCCGGGCTTGCACTGCAGCGTGTACGACCCCGCCGGCAGGTCGACGGTGAGCTCGGCGGAGATGCCCGGGCCGACGTTCTCGCGCTCGCCGGCGATGCTGCCGTCGGCGCGCAGGACGTACAGCTCGTTGACCCGGCTGCCCGTGTTGCGCAACCGCAGGGTCACCGTGCCTGCGGTGAGGCTCGCCGACGACGGCGTGCAGGCGGTGTCGGTCGCCGTGACGGTGATCGGCGCCCCCTCGCCCGAGGCCGAGGCCGAGGTCACCGAGGCCGGCGAGGAGCACGCGGAGAGGCCGATGCCCGCGAGGACCGCGGCGGCGGCACGGACGGCGGCACGGGCCGGCGCCGGCCGCAGGAAGAGGACGGACACCGGCACCACGTACAGCAGCCAGACGGCGGCCTGCAGCCAGCGTGGTCTGCGGGGTGAGGTTGAGCGTGCCGCGCAGCAGGGTGCCGTACCAGCTGTCCGCGGGCACGGCGCCGGAGATGTCGAAGGCCAGGGCGTCCAGGCCGGGCAGCAGGCCGGCCTCCTGCAGGTCGTGCACGCCGTACGCCAGGACTCCCGCCGCGACCACGATCAGCGCGGCGCCGGTCCAGGTGAAGAACCTCGACAGGTTGATCCGCAGGGCGCCCTTGTAGAAGAGGTACCCGAGGGCGACGGCTGTCAGCAGGCCGAGGGCCGCCCCGACGATCGGCTGCACGCCCTCGCCGGTCGACTGCACCGCCGACCAGATGAACAGCGACGTCTCGAGGCCCTCGCGCCCCACCGCGAGGAACGCCGTCAGCGCCAGGGCGCCGGCACCGAGCGACAGCGCCGCGTCGACCCGCTCGCGCAGCTCCGCGGAGAGGCTGCGTGCGGTCCGGCGCATCCAGAAGATCATCCAGGTCACGAACCCGACGGCGACGATCGGCAGCGCGCCGCCGAAGGCCTCCTGGCCTGGAAGCCGCGGATCTCCAGGTCACTGTCGGAAAGTAGGTAAGGCTAACCTAACTTCTCCTGTCCATCTGCCGGCAAGTCCGGACACATCGCCCGGCAGCTTCAGTCGGGAGCCCTCCGGCCGACAAGCCGTCCGTGGTCCGGAGGCGTCGCAGCGAGGTCGACGAGCAGGTGGCGGAGCTCCTTCGCACCGCCCGCTCCTCCCTCGGGCTGAGCCTCGCGTTCCTCAGCCGGATGGACGGCACCACCCAGACCCTCGAGGTCGTGGAGTCGGCCGTGCCGCAGCTCATGAAGGACGGCGTCGAACGGCCGCAGTCGACGAGTCTGTGCCAGGCCGTCCTCGACGGGCGCCTGCCCAAGGTCATGTCCGACCTGCGCGACCATCCCCTCGCCATGGAGCTGCCCGCCGCCCGCTTTCCCCGCCTGCGCAGCTACCTCTCGGTGCCGGTCACCTTCAGCGACGGCACCGTGTACGGCACCTTCTGCGCGGCGGGGCTGCGGGCCGACGAGTCCCTGGGCAAGCGCGAGCAGAGCCTCATGGAGGTGCTCGCCCGCGCCGCCGCGATGGTGATCGAGCCACAGGTCCGCACGATGGAGCGGGAGCGGGAGATCCGCGGCCGCCTCGAGCCCGTGATGGCCGCGGGCGGGCCGGCGGTGCTGCTGCAGCCGATCGTGCGACTGGCGGACGGCGCCCGCATCGGCGCCGAGGCGCTCAGTCGCTTCCCCGCCGAGTGGGCGCTGGGGCCGGACGTCTGCTTCGAACAGGCGCACAGCGTCGGCGAGGGCGTCGCCCTCGAGCTGCAGGCACTGGTCCGCGGCGCGTCGTACCTCGACGAGGTCGACGGGTACATCGCCCTCAACGCCTCGCCGGTCACCCTGCTCGACGCCGGGTGCCGGGCGTTCCTGGCGCAGCTGCCGCCGGAGCGCGTGCTGGTGGAGCTGTCCGAGCACGACGCCGTGGAGGACTACGAGGCCCTGGCGGACGCGCTCGCGCCCCTGCGCGCGAGCGGCGTCAAGCTCGCCATCGACGACGTCGGCGCGGGCTTCTCGTCGCTGCGCCACGTCGTCCGTCACGGCGCCCGACACGATCAAGCTCGATCGCGCCGTGGTGTCGGGCCTTGCCGAGCAGCCCGTGCTCGCCGGGCTGGTGGCGTCGATGGTCACCTTCGCCCACGGGATCGGCAGCAGCGTCGTGGCGGAGGGGATCGAGACCCAGGTCGACGCCGAGCTGCTGCGCGACCTCGGCGTCGACGCCGGCCAGGGCTGGTACTTCGGCCGGCCCGGTCCCGCGGCCGCCCTGTCGTCCGCCCCTGTGGGGCAGGAGGCCTGAGGAGCGGAACCCCGCCGGCCCGGTCCTCGCCGACGGTGAGACGTCAGCGCAGGCCCGCGCTCCGCAGCTTCGCCCGCCCCTGCGGCCCCTCCCAGTACTTCACGAGCGGGAGCCCCCTCGCCGTGACGGCTCCGGCGTAGTAGCGGGTCGACCCCAGCGTCCCGAGCAGGGTCGGAGCCTGCAGCAACTCGTCCGACACCCGGTCGAGCGCGGGGCCGGCCGGGAGCACGACCAGGTCGATCAGCCGGCCGTTCTTCACCGTGGCCGCGACATCGTCCGAGGTACCGATGCCGTACCGGATCCCGACCTTCTGGGCGGTCGGCTTGCCGGGCAGCGTCGCCGGCACCGCCGCGATCAGGGCGTGCTGGGCGCTCGGCACCGTCAGCGTGAGGACGGCCCACTCCGACGTGCCGACCAGGGTGAGTGGCTTCACGTAGGCCTCGCGGGCGCACCCCACGAGCACCAGCAGCGCGACCAGGGCGAAGCCGAGCGACGGCAGGGTGCGGCCACGGCTCACCGCGTGACCCGCCAGGACCAGAGGTACACGACGAACGGTGTCGCCAGCGTGAACAGGGCCGAGAGGCTGTAGAGCACCCGCCGCGGCAGCACGGCGGCCAGCCACACGAAGCCGGGCAGGACGAGCAGCACCATCCGCGGATCGTCCTTTCGTGCGCGGGGAGGGTGGACGTGGCGTGCCAGGAGGTACCGCGGCGAGCGGCACCCTGACTGGTGACGCCCGGAGCGGTCGGCCGGTTACCCCGCTGACAGCGCGTCCAACCGTGCCGCGACCGGATCGTGACCCGCTTCACGGAACCGCCGTGCGGGGGCGCTGCGTCCTCTCGGCCGACACGTCCCGCCCGTTCAGCCGGAGGACACCATGGCCGTACCACGCCGCCGTTCCCTGCTCGCCCTCGCCGCACTCGCCGGCGCAGCCGTCGCCCTGGTCGCCTGCACGGGCGGCGCTGTCTCCGGCGGCGAGCAGCGCTGCCGGCGGGGGTGCGGCCGCCGACGCCCCGGCCGCCCCCGCGGCTGCTGCTGCCGGCGCTGCCGCCGGGAGCGGTCAGACGGCAGCGGGCTACGACGCTGCGGGTGTCAGGACCGGGGCTGCCGCGGCTGCCGGCGGGAAGGCGGCGCCCGGCACCGGCCGGGTGGCAGGCGCCGCCGACCCGGCGACCGTGCGGCCCCGGGTGATCCGCACGGCGCAGGTCGTCGTCCAGGTCGACGGCCAGCTGGCGGCGGCCGCCGCCCGCGTGCGTGCGGTCGCCGAGTCCCTGGCCGGCTCGGTCAGCTCCGAGACGACCACCTACGCCGACGGTGCCGGCACGACACCCGCGCCGGCGGCGACCGGGACCGCGAACGGCGGCAGCGGGCCGGCGCCGTCCGGGGCCGCGGCCCCGCACCCCGAAGGTGCGCGCCGGGGAGTCGGTGATCGTGCTGCGCGTCCCCGAGGCCGACCTCGACCGGGCGCTCGCCCTCGTCACCGGCCCCGGCGGGGTCGGCAAGGAACTCGACCGGACGACGTCGGCGCAGGACGTCACCGGCGACCTGGCAGATCTCGCGAGCCGGGTGGCGACGCAACAGGCCAGCGTCGCCCGGGTGCGGGCCCTGCTGGCGTCGGCGACGTCCCTCAAGGACATCGTGCTGCTCGAGTCCGAGGTCTCCACGCGGGAGTCCGACCTCGAGGCACTCCAGGCGCGCCGCGCCGTGCTCGCCGACCAGGCGGACCTGGCGACATTGACGGTCGACCTCAGGACCCCCGCGACCATCCCGCCCCCGCCCGCCGAACCGGCGGATCCCAACGCGTTCCTCCAGGGGTTGCAGAGCGGGTGGCACGCGGTGGTGGCGAGCACGACGGTGATCGTCACGGTCCTCGGCGCGCTGCTCCCGCTCGCGGTCGTCGCGGCGCTCCTCGGCGTGCCCGTGCTCTGGGTGCTCCGCCGGCGGCGGTCCGCGGCCGGCCCCCAAGCACCGGCACCGGCCCGGCCCCCGCCCCCGCTCCGGCAGACGCGGTCTGACCCTCAGGCCGCGGGAACATCCGCGCGGTCGCACGGCATCGCGCCGGCCGGCCACCGCGCCTGCGTCACCCGAGTCCCAGGGACGTCGACGGTGAGCACCACGCGGTCGTCGTCCGGTCGTGCGACCCGCCACCGCGCCGGCCGGCAGCGACGGGTAGACGCGCCGCGTGCACCCGGCCCCGGCCGAGCGGCCGGGCGAGCACCGCGACGTGCGCGCGCGGGCCGGCGCGCGCCGCCGCCCGGGCACCTGGCTCAGCTCGATCTCCGCACCCTCGAGCTCGGCCGGCGCGAGCAGGACCAGCGCCCCGTGCTCCTCGTCGACGTCGACGAGCACCGGGCCCTGCCCGGCCGCCGCGTTCCGCGCCTCGCCCGGCGGTGGCGGATGGAGGTGCGGGTGGGCGTGCCGCGGCCCGCTCATGCCGCTGAACTGAAGCCGTCGTGCGGCGTGCCCAGGTACGGGAACGTGTCGGGCGAAGGCGCGGGGCGGTCCCGTCCGGACGAGGGCGGCCGCGCCGTCGGGCGTGTACGCGGGCGCGACCAGGGGATACGTCACGCCGGCGATCGCCCGCAGCTCGATGGTGACGACGTCGTCGCGCACCCGTCGCCCGTTGGGGAAGCCGGCGAGGTCGCCACCCAGGATGCCCAGCGGGCTCGGCTCGGCGCCGTCGGCGGGACCGCCAGGTTCAGCCGCAGCACGTCGGCGTACGTCGCCCCGGTGTAGTTCTGGAAGCCCGGCACCACGCCCTGGGCAGACCGGTCAGCAGGATCGCGACGAGGTCGGCCCGGTCGGCGTCGAGCTTCGCGAGGTTCGGGAAGACGCCCGGGTAGAGCACCGGGAGCAGCCTGGCGACCTCGGGCCGCCGCACGTACTCCAGCGAACTGCTTGTCCATCCGGCGGGCCGGTGCGTTCCAGGTGTCCTTGAGACCCATCGGGATGAGCACCTCGTTCACCAGCGGGTTGCCGAGGCGCGAGACCTGTCGCCAGGGGCCGTGGCCGCTGTAGCGGTCGTCGTCACCGTCGTGCACGCGGGAGGCGCGGCGGCTGGCGGTGGTCCAGACCCCGATCGTGGACCTCGGGTCGAGGACGTCCGTCGGGCGGTCCCCCGCCGGTGACGTCCGTGATCGGGCACCTGCAGCGCGATGCTGTGGACGTTGAGGTTCGCCAGCGCGTTCACGCCGGGCGCGGCCGCCGTCGGGACGAGGTGCAGGTTCTGGAACGGCCGCAGGTCGAGCAGGTCGAAGACCGAGCCCAGGTCCACGTGGAAGGCGTCGGCCCGCTGCCCGGCGAAGACGCGCCGCCGCCCGGCAGGTGCGTGCACCGCGGCTGACGCCAGGCGCGGGGTAGTCGGGGATCGAGCGCGGGCCGACGTTGCACGGCGGCGAGGCGAGGTGCGTGCCGAGGACCTTCGTGCCGTGCCGGTCGGTGCGCGATGACGCGTGTAGAACTGGCGCCGGTTGAAGGTCCTGTCCGTCAGCGCCGTGATCTGCCCGGTGTTGTAGAGGAAGGTCTCCGGGTCGAGCACCTCGGTGCGTGAACGCGAACGTGTAGGTCATGTCGGCGCGCATCGGCTCGCCGTGTGACGACGTGGATCTGGTAGAGCACGTCGTCGCCGAACTCGAAGAAGTTCGGGCCGCCGGCGGGGTCCTGCAGGGGGATGTAGTTGGCGATCAGCGTGACGGTGTCGGGCCGGTCCGGGCTGACGAACGCGTACAGGTCCGTGCTGTCGGCGACGGGGTCCTTGGAGATCTCGGGAGCTTCGCGGTGCGACGACATGTCAGCCCTCCTGCTCGTCGAAGTGGCTCGCCAGGGTGCGGGCGAGGGCGCGGTCGTGGACGACGACCTCGCGCTCGCCGCTCATCAGTCGGACCTCGCCGGTGGCGGCGTCGCGGACGTAGGCGACGACCGCCCGGCCCCGCGTGCCGGAGGGTCCGCGGGAGGTTGTGGCCCCGGCGGGGCCGGCGGCGCGGCTGCGGCCGCAGCGGCCGGAGGGTGCCCACGCCGGTGACGACGGCCGCGCCCGCCACGGTGGCGGCGCTCGCACCGGCGAGGAACGTCGCGCCGGCTGGCGCGTGACGATGTGTCGTCGCGTGCGGGTACGTCGCCGCTCGAGTCGGGCTCGGGTCGGATGGGCTCGGGACGGGTCATGACGGCCTCCTCGGCGTCGGAGTGCAGGGGTGTACCCGCCCTCCCTTCGGAGCCGTGGGCGCCGTGGATTGCCCGGGATCGTGCGCGACTCACACCACGTGGGGCCGTACCCGACGGTGGGGGCGGTCAGGCCGGGAGGCCGCGGCCGGCCAGGAGCGCGGTGCGGTCTGCTGCATAGCCGACGACGAAGTGCGGTCGGAGCCGATACATCGTCACGTCGCCCCACTCCAGCGGGGACGAGCCGTAGTGGGCCGTCCAGTGGGCGAACGTCTCGGCTCCCAGCGGCTCGGTGGGGGCCAGGACCTCGGCCCGACCGTGGGCGAAGACGGCCAGCTCCTCGCCGTCGACGTGCGCGACGCTGACGGCCGGCCGCGCCGCGAGCTGACGGGCCTTCGCGGAGTCGGTGGCGGTCGAGAACGTCCAGGTGCCGTGCAGGAAGTGCCCGTCGAGGGCGCTGATCCGCGGCTCGCCGTTCGCGGTGACCGTGGCCGCCGTCAGCACCTTCATCCCGGTGAGCAGCCCGACGAGATCGCGAGCGGTGAGCCGGCGCTCCTGCGTGACGATGGACCGGAGGTGGCCGGTGGCTCCCGCGTGCGAGGCGTCGAGGAGTCGCTGCAGGTCGTCGACCTCGGGAGGGGTCTCGAGCATCTCCCGAAACGTTAGGGATGCGGCCGGGCGGCGTCGAGGGGGGCGTAGCGATCAGGCCCGGGGGTACCCGCCCGGGCGACCTGGAGAACCCCGCCGCCGCGACCGACCGGAACCGACAGCCGCGCCCAGGTACCAAAACGGACACGAGACGACGAGGGGGTTCCGGCAGGGGAAGGCGTCACGCTACGTTCACGCCAGCGATGCCCAGGTGACGCCGGGGGCGCGGTCCTGGTCCCTACCGTCACCGCCGTCGCGCCCCTCGCGGCACCCTCCGGGCCGCGGCCCGCTCGTGAAAGGTCCCTCGCATGCGCCTGACGTCTCCCGGTGCACCCGCGGCGCGCGCGCGCCGACGCGGTGCCACCGTCGCCTCTCTGGCCGCGGTGACGGCCGCCCTCGCCGTCTCGGCCTGCTCCCCGCCGTCCAGCAGCTCCAGCACGTCAAACGGCGCCGGCAGCAGCGGCGGCGCCTCGGCCGCGACCGCCACCAGCGCCCAGGCGCTCGGCGGCATGGACGCCCTCGCCGCGGCGGCGAACAAGGAAGGCGCGCTCAACGTCATCGCGCTGCCGCCCGACTGGGCGAACTACGGGGCGATCCTCGCCGCGTTCAAGGCCAAGTACCCGCAGATCAAGGTGACCTCGGCGCAGCCCGACGCCAGCAGCAAGGACGAGATCAACGCGGCGAACACGCTCAAAGGCCAGTCCACCGCGCCCCGACGTCTTCGACGTGGGGCAGGCCATCGCCAACGCCAACCCGACGATGTTCGCCCCGTACAGGGTGGCGACCTGGGCGGACATCCCCGACAACCTCAAGGAAGCGAACGGCGCCTGGGCCAACGACTACGGCGGCTACATGTCGATCGGGTACAACGCGAAGGTCGTGCCCGCGCCCACGGCGGTCGCCGACCTGCTGAAGCCCGAGTACAAAGGCAAGGTCGCCCTCAACGGCGATCCGACCTCCGCGGGCGCCGCGTTCGGTGGCGTCATGATGGCCTCGATCGCCAACGGCGGCTCCGCCGACGACGTGGCGCCCGGCGTCGAGTTCTTCAAGAAGCTCAAGGCGGCCGGCAACTTCCTCCCCGTCGACCCGACGCCCGCCACCATCAAGGCGGGTCAGACACCGGTCGTCCTCGACTGGGACTACCTGAACGTGGCCCAGGGGAAGTCGCTGGCCACGACCAACATCCAGTGGAAGACCGTCGTGCCGCAGAACGCGGTCTACGGCGGGTACTACGTGCAGGCGATCAACAAGGACGCCCCGCACCCCGCGGCCGCCCGGCTGTGGGAGGAGTTCCTGTACAGCGACCAGGGCCAGAACCTCTGGCTCGCGGGGGGCGCCCGGCCCGTGCGTGCCGACGCGATGACGAAGGCCGGCACGATCGACAAGAGCATGGTCTCGGCCCTGCCTCCGGTCAGCGGCACCCCCGTGCTGCTCACGCAGGCGCAGAGCGACAAGGCCGCCGCGTACCTCAAGGACAATTGGGCGAAGAGCATCGGGTGAGCCGTCCGCTCTTCCCCGGGCCACGCCGGCCGTCGCGGGCACCTCCCGCGGCGGCCGGCGCGGTCGCCGCCTGGCCGGGCACGCCGCGTCGCTGCTGGGCGTCGTCCCGTTCGGTCTGCTGGTCGCGTTGTTCCTGGTGATCCCCACCCTGGTCGTCGTCATCGGATCGTTCCTCGACGTCGACAACCGCTTCACCCTGGCGAACATCCAGGGCCTGACGGACGACGTCGTCGTGCAGGCGTACCTGCGCAGCGTGTGGATCTCGGGGGTCACGGCCGTGCTGGGGGCCGCGCTGGGCGCGCTGCTGGCGCACGCGATCTCGACGGCGAACCCTCAGGGCACGCTTCGCCGCGTGATGACCGCCGCCTGCGGCGTGCTCGCGCAGTTCGGCGGCGTCACGCTCGCCTTCGCCTTCCTCGCCACGTTCGGCTTCACCGGGTTCGTCACGGTCTGGCTCCAGAACACCTTCGGGGTCGACCCTTACGGCGCCGGCGGCTGGCTCACCGACACGCCGGGGCTCCTGCTCGTCTACACCTACTTCCAGATCCCCCTCATGGTGATCGTCTTCCTCCCCGCGCTGGACGGGTTGCGCCCGCAGTGGCGCGAGGCGACCGAGAGCCTCGGCGGGTCGACGTGGGCCTACTGGCGGCACGTCGGCGGCCCGGTGCTCCTGCCGTCGTTCCTCGGCGGCATGCTGCTGCTGTTCGCCAACGCCTTCTCGGCGTACGCGACAGCCAAGGCCCTGATCAGCCAGGGCAGCCCGATCGTCCCGCTCAAGATCGACGCCGCCATCAGCGGCGAGGTCATCACCGGCCAGGACAACATCGGCAAGGCGATGGCGCTCGGGATGGTCGTCGTCGTCGCCGTCGTGCTGTGGCTCTACGCCCGGCTGCAGAAGCGGACGAGCGCATGGCTGCGGTGACCTCGCCGGCGTCGCCCGCCGCGCCCACCCCCGCGTCGGCTCCGGCCGGGCGGCGGCCCAGGCCGCTGCTGCGGCGGCGCCGGCGCCGCCAGGCCGCGCAGCGGTGGGCGGTCGTGGCCGTCCTGGGCGCGTTCTTCCTGCTACCCCTGGTCGCGATGGTCGAGTTCACCACCCGCGCGCCCTCGGGGAGCGGCCGCACCCTCGACGTCTGGCGCACGCTGGCCGACGTCCGGGGGCTGGCCGACGCCTACCCCGACCTCGTCGACGGGCTGGTCGCCTCGGCGTGGCTCGTGGTCCTGACCGTCGGGCTCATGCTCCTGCTGCTCGTGCCCACGATGATCTGGGTGCGGCTGCGGCTGCCGTGGCTCCGCCGGCCGCTGGAGCTCGTCTGCCTGCTGCCCCTGACCGTGCCGGCGATCGTCCTCGTGGTCGGGCTCGCGCCCGTCTACGCCTGGGTCGCCTACTTCCTCGGGCCGTCGTCGCTGACGCTGTGTTTCGCCTACACCGTCCTCGTGCTCCCGTACGCCTACCGGGCGCTGGAGACGGGGCTGTCGGCGGTCGACGTCCGGACCCTCTCGGAGGCAGCCCGCAGCCTCGGCGCCGGCTGGGGCACCGTGATCGCCCGGGTCGTGCTGCCGAACATCCGCAGCGCGGTGCTGTCGGCGTCGTTCCTGTCGGTGGCGCTGGTGCTCGGCGAGTTCACCGTCGCGAACCTGCTGAGCCGCTCGAACGTCCAGGTCGCGATCAACCTGCTCGGCAAGCGCGACCCGAGCATCTCCGTCGCCGTCTCGCTCACCGCGCTGCTGCTCGCGTTCGCGCTGCTGCTGGTGCTCTCGCTCGCCGGCGTGCGCCGGCACCGCCGCGGACCGCGGGCGGGCGCCGCCGGCCAGACCGTCCTCGCCGTCACCCCCGCCCGCCTGGAGGACACGCCGTGAGCACGCCCCTCACCACCTCCAGCACGACCGGGCCCGCGGCCGGCGACCGGCCCGGCGGCAGCGCCGTCCGGCTCGAGGACCTGCACCGCAGCTACGGCGACGTGCACGCGCTCGACGGCCTCACCCTCGACGTCGCCCCCGGCGCCATGGTCGCCCTGCTCGGCCCGTCCGGCTGCGGCAAGACCACGGCGCTGCGGGCGCTGGCCGGCCTCGAGGAGGTCGACGGCGGGCGTGTGCTCGTGGCGGGTCGCGACCTCACCGACGTGCCGGCGAGCAAGCGCGACATGGGCATGGTCTTCCAGGCGTACAGCCTGTTCCCGCACCTCACCGCGCTCGAGAACGTGGCCTTCGGCCTGCGGATGCGGCGAGTGGGCGCCGGCGAGCGGCGCCGGCGGGCCGGCGAGGCGCTCGAGCTCGTCGGTCTCTCGACGCTGGCCGAGCGGTACGCCGGCGAGATGTCGGGCGGCCAGCAGCAGCGGGTGGCCCTGGCCCGGGCGCTGGCGATCCGCCCGCGGGTGCTGCTGCTCGACGAACCGCTGTCGGCGCTCGACGCGCGCGTCCGCACGCAGCTCCGCGAGGAGATCCGGCGGATCCAGCTCGAGGTGGGCACGACGGCCGTCTTCGTCACCCACGACCAGGAGGAGGCCCTCGCGGTCGCCGACCAGGTCGGGGTGATGCGGGCCGGCCGGCTCGAGCAGATCGGCGCGCCGCGTGACGTCTACGAGCGGCCCGCCACCCCGTTCGTCGCCGAGTTCGTCGGGCTCACCTCGCGAGTGGCGGCGACCGTGCGCGAGGGTCAGGCCGTCTCGGTCGCGGGCGTGGTGCCGCTGCTCCCGGGATCGGCGCCCGGCCCGCGGGTCGTGGTGCTGGTGCGCCCCGAGGCCGTGCTGGTGTCCCCGGCTCACGCGGCGGGGAGCGGCACGGCCGGGGACGCCGGCGGCGCCGCCGGCGCCGCCGGGAGCGTAGTGTCGACGAGCTTCCTCGGGGCGCTCGCGCGGGTCACCCTGTCGACGGCGGGCGGACCGGTCGTCGCGCAACTGTCGGCCGCGGCGGCGAGCGAGCTCACCCCCGGCACCGCGGTGACATGGCGGCTGCTGCCGACCGCCGCGCTCGCCGTCCCGGCCGACAGCAGCGCCTGACGACTGCGCCTCACGTCTGCGCCTGGCGTCTGCCCCGGGAGCGGACCACCGCTCCCGGGCAGGCCGGCCACGGCCGCCGGCGGCCGTGGCGGGCGTCAGCGAGCGGTACGTCCCGCGGCCAGCCGCACTGCCGCCCCGACCAGGACGGGGGCCGGCACCGCGGGCCGGCCGAACGCCGCGACGGCGTCGAGTGAGCCGCTCGCCGCGTCGAGATAGGCGGCCACCGACGCCGGCAGCACCCGTGGGTCGACGACGATCAGCGGCTGGCCCAGGTGCGCGGCGGCAGCGGCCCCCACGGGCGCGTCCTGACGGGCGGCCCACGTGACGAGCACAGCCGTCGAGGCCGGCAGGAACAGCGCCCGCGCGACGACGACGGAGGTGTCCGCGGAGGACCTGCCCGCGAGCCGCGTCGCCCCGGGCGCGAACGAGCGCACCGCGGCTGCGGCGGCGCGGCCCACCGCGTACCCGGTCGGGCGGTACCTCTTCACGTAGGCGGCGACGCCGGCAGGCGCGTGGGTGCCCTGCGTGAGGAGGACCGCGCCGCCGAGGTTCGCCGCCGCCGGGGCGGCGACGAGGGCGTCCTGCCAGGAGCCGGCGAAGATCACGGTGCGGGGCGCCCCCAGCCCCTTGACCGCCACGGCGACCGAGGTCGACGGGGCGTCCCGGCCGGTGAGGCGGACGACGCGGTAGTGCCGGCGGGTCAGTGCCGTCGCGAGCGTCGACGGCAGCGCCCGGGTCGGGCCGACCAGGTACACGGTGGCACGCGCGGGCAGGGTGCGGTGCAGCTCACCCGCGACGCGGGTGTCGAGTCTGCGCCCGGTCAGCAGCAGTGGGCCGCCCTTCGCGGCGGCCAGCGGCGCGGCGACGGCGGCGTCCAGGGGGTCGGCCACACCGACGAGCACGGCGGCCACCGCGCCCTTGGCGCCTCGAGGCAGGGGCCGCGAGCGCCAGGCGGCCCGGGACGACGCCACCGCGGTCGCGATCGCGTCCCGTCCGGTCACACGCCGGGCCCGCGCCACGCCGGCCGACAGCGGGCGACGCAGGAGGACCGGAGCGCCGGTCACGCCGGCCTGGAGCACGACCGGCGAACCGCCCGCGACCGGGTAGGCGACCAGGTCGGAGCCGGCCGGGCCCGACCGGACGGCGTACACCGTGCGCCCGTCGGCCGACCAGAGCGGGCGCCCGAGGGCTGCCGCCTCACCGAGCTTGCGAGCCTTGCCGCCACGCGGCCCGGCCACCCACAGGCTGTCCGTCGAAGCCGCCGCCGGCGGCGGGCACGCGCTGCCGGTAGGCGAGCAGGCCGCCGCCGGGGGCCGCGGCCGGGTCGAGGAGCTGGGCCGTGGCGGCCGAGGCCTGCGGGTCGCTCGGCACGAACGGCACCGTCGTGGCCTTCGGCTTCGTCAGCGTGACGAGCCCGAGGCGCGACGGGCCGTTGCCCGCCGTCGTGTACGACACGACGAGGGTGACGCCGTCGAGCCAGGTCACCCCCGTGGTGCGGCGCCCGGCCGCGGTGGGGGCGGTCGCCTTGAACGGCCTGCCGCCGGTCGGCGTGCCGATCCAGAGCTGGGGCAGGTCGCCGGGCTTGGCCGACTCGGACGCCGAGAAGGCGACCCGGGCGCCGCCCGCCGACCAGGCGAGGGCGTTCACGGCGAACCCGGCCGCGACGCTCACGCGACCCGAACCGTCGGGGTGGGTGCTGACGATGGTCGTGCCGTCGACCCAGCCCAGCCGCGAACCGTCCGGGGCCCAGCTCACCAGGGCGGACGACGCGCCGGAGAGTCCGCGCGACAGCGGTGTGATCACCGGGGCCGGCCCAGGGGCCGGGGCCGTCACCACCGGCGACACGGGCGCCGGCGGGGCAGGCTCCGGTGACGCGGCCGAGCCGAGCGGCGCGAGGACGGCCGTGGCCGTCGTGACGGCGCCACCCAGGGCGACGGCGATCATGATCCGCCGGCGGCGGCGGTCGAGGTGCTGCATGACGAGGCTCTCCCTGGTCGTGACGACCTCTCAGGGGAGGACAATCGTCACGTATGGTCAATTGGCTATCACCAGAGAGTGAGCCTGACTGACGGAAGGGAGAGACGTGGCCGTCTGCGCCAGGATCGGCCGAACGCTCGACGCCGTGCTCAGCGCAGCTTCGGGGCGAGCTCCTCGGTCCAGAACCTGAAGAAGCCGGCCTGATCGGGGCCGATCTGCTGCACGTAGACCTCGTCGTAGCCGGCGTCCTTGTACTGCGTGAACTCCTCGACGTAACGGTCGACGTCCGGGCCGCAGACCAGGGCCTGGGCGACCATGTCGGCGGTCACCAGCTGCGACGCCTGCTCGAAGTGCCGCGGCGTCGGCAGGACCTGCGCGAGCTCGCCGGGCAGCTGCTCGTTGGCCCACAGCCGGTGCGCCGTCTCGACGGCCTGGCCCTCGTCTGCACCCCAGCAGACCTTGAAGCCCGCCTGTGCCGGCTTCGAGCCGCCGCCGGAGTCGCGGAACGTGCCGACCAGGTCGGCGTCGGGCTTCGTGCAGCAGAAGCCGTCGCCGATCCGGCCCGCGAGCGTCGCCGACTTCGGCCCGAAACCCGACACGTAGATCGGCACGGGCTGCTCGGGGAGGGTGTAGAGCTGGGCGTTCTCGAGGGTGTAGTAGGTGCCGGCGTAGTCCTTCACCCCGCCCGCGTGCAGCAGGCGGATGACGTCGACGGCCTCCTCGAGCATGGCCAGCCGGGCGTCGGCCGACGGCCACGGGTCACCGAGATGTGCTCGTTCAGCGCCTCGCCGGAGCCGACGCCCAGCACGAAGCGGCCGCCGAGGAGCACGCTCGACGTGGCGGAGGCCTGGGCGATGATCGCCGGGTGGATGCGCATCATGGGACAGGTGACGGCCGTGCTGATCGGCAACCGCGTGACCTGCGACAGGGCACCGAGCGTCGACCACACGAACGCGCTCTGGCCCTGCTCCTCGTTCCACGGGTGGAAGTGGTCGCTGATCCACAGCGCGTCGAAGCCGGCCTGCTCGGCCGCCCTCGCCTGCTCGAGGAGCTGCGCCGGCGCGAACTCCTCGCTGGACAGGAAGTACCCGTACCTCGTCATGGCCGTCTCGTGCCCGGCCACCGGCTCCTCATGCGCCGGGGCTGGCCGGATCGAGCCCGAACATCGGCCGGCACGGCTCGAACCCCAGCACCCGGACGGCGCCCGTGACCCGTGGCCGCCAGTCCTCCCGGGAGAGCCGCAGGTGCACCATGTCGCCCGCCCCGCCGGGCGCTCCCGCTCGGAGGTGCCGCTCGACCCCGTTGCCCACGTAGCCGAGGGAGCGTGAGACGCCCAGCGAGGCCGCGTTGTCGGACCACGCGGAGGTGATGGCGTACCGGGCGCCCAGGCTGCCGAACGCGAAGGCCAGCACCGCCTCGCGCATCCGCCGGCCGGTACCGCGGCCGCGCGCGGAGGGCACGAGCCAGGACGCGCTGTCGACCGTGCGCAGGACGGCGAAGTCGGTCCCCTCCAGCACCTGCATCCCGACGAGCTCGCCACGGACGCGGACCGCGAACGGCAACGCCCACCGCTGCGGGGTCCACCCCGCCCACATCCGCCACATCGTCTGCAGGGCCGTCGCGGCCCGGCCCTCTGGCCCCTCGCCGAGACCCGGGCGGGGGTTGTCCGGGTCGAGCTCGACGTCGTCCGGCAGCAGGGCCGCGAGTGCGACGGCGTCGTGCTCGCGGGCGGCCCGCAGGTCGAGATCCTGCGCCACGAGGCGGAGGCCGAACAAGGGCCAGACCGCGGGGGCCCGGCCGGTGTCCGGGGTGAAGGGCTCCCGGTCAGGCGTCATGAGAGGCAGCATGGCTGGTACGGCGTCGCATGCGGAGATCACCGCGCGGGTTAGGGTCGTCGCGAGGACGGGAGGCAGCGTGACCGAACCGGGTGTGCCCGCGCCGGGCGAGGCGAGGATCGGGCCGCCGCACGAGCCGGCGTCGGGTTCGCCGATGCCCGTGACGGTGGTCGCGTCGCGCACCCCGCGCCGGCTGCGGCGGATCGGCGCGCACACGCCGCCGTCGCCCGAACCCCGGCCGCTGACGCTGGTGGCGTTCGACCAGCGCCAGCTGCGCCGGTCGGTGATCAGCGTGCTCGTCATCATCACGCTGTGGCTGCTCGCGCTGGGGGTGTTCGCGGCGATCGGCCACTTCCTCTTCATCATGATGCTGTCGTGGCTCTTCGCCATCGCGATGGAGCCGGCGATCCTGCGGCTGACCGCGCGGGGCATGCGTCGCGGTAACGCCACGGCGGTGGTGGGCACCTTCGTCGTGGTCTGTGTGATCGCGCTCGGCGCGCTGTTCGGGAACCTGTTCTTCCAGCAGCTCGCCCAGCTCGTCACCTCACTGCCGACGACCGTCACGCAGCTGGTCGGCTGGATCAACCAGCACCTGCACCTGCAGCTCGACGCGACCACGGTCGCCGACCGGTTGCGGCTGACCCCCGAGCAGGTGGGGTCGTGGACGACCCAGATCGCCGGCGGTGTGGTCGGCATCGTGAGCTCCCTGTTCTCCCTGCTGCTGGAGGTCTTCACCTTCTTCGTCTTCGCGTTCTACATCGCGGCCGACGGCCCGCGGATCCGGCGTGCCATCGGGCGGTGGATGCCCCCGCGGCGCCAGGAGGTCTTCGTCACCGTCTGGGACATCGCCGCCCAGAAGACCGGCGGTTACGTGATCTCGAAGGTGGTGCTGGCAGCGCTGTCGTCGATGAGCCACGCGATCGTCTTCTGGGCGATCGGCGTGCCCTACTGGCTTCCGCTGGCCGTGCTCGTCGGCATCACGGCACAGTTCATCCCCGTCGTGGGCACGTACATCGGCATCGCGGTCCCGGTGCTGTTCGTGGTGTTCACCAAGCCGGTGACCGCCCTGGAGATCGTGATCTTCGCGACCATCTACCAGCAGATCGAGACCTACGTGTTCACCCCCCGGGTGAGCAAGCGGACGATGGACGTCAACTCCGGGATCGCCCTCGCCGCGGTCTTCATCGGCGCGGCCATCTGGGGCCCGATCGGGGCTCTGATCGGCATCCCGCTGGCCGCGGCCGTGGTCGCCGTGGTCGGCACCTACGGGAAGCGCTACGAGCTCGTGCCCGAGCTGGCCTCGCCGGAGCTCGAGGACGTGGACGACGGTCCGTCGGAGGACGACGTCCTCGACGACACCGCCGACGACATCCCCGAGGCCCACGGGGCGGACTCCGGAATGCGGGGCTCCGACCCCACGGACTCCGACCCACCGCCGCCGGAGGACGAGCCGAAGGTGCCCTCGGACGACGGGTCCCCGGTCCTCTCCAGGCCCCCGTCGAGCTGAGAAGCGCCCCTGACGGATTTGTCGGTGGGCGCAGGCAGACTGCCCGCGTGGCCACCTCCGGTACCCCCTTCGTAGGCCGATTGACCGCGCTCCAAGGCACCGCCCTCTACGTCGGCGTGGTCCTCGGCACCGGGATCGTCGCGCTGCCGGCGCTCGCGGCCCAGGTCGCCGGCCCGGCCTCGCTGATCGCCTGGATCGCCCTCGTGGTGCTGTCCGCGCCGCTCGCGGCCACGTTCGCCGCGCTGGGCAGCCGCCACCCCGACGCGGGCGGAGTGGCCACCTGCTCGTGTGGAGCTTCGTCGGGTGGGAGGCCGTCACGCACCTGACCGCGGAGTTCCGCCACCCGCGGCGCGACGTCCCCAGGGCCACCGGTGCCGCCGTGGTCGTCGTCGGCGTCCTCTACGTCATGGTGGCCTTCGTGATGATCGCCGTCCTCGGCCCGGCGGCGGCCCGGTCGACGGCCCCGCTCGGCGACCTCATGGCCGTCGGCCTGGGCGGCGACGGCCGGCGCCTCGCCGCGGTCACCGCTGTGCTGCTGACACTCGGCGTGATGACGACGTACTACGCCGGTGCCGCCAAGCTCGGCGCCGCGCTCGCCCGCGACGGCGACCTGCCCTCCCGGCTGGCGCTCGGCAGCGAGCCCGGCGAGGTGGCGTTGCCGGGGCTGCTGCTGACCGCGTCACTCGCCCTGGCGGCGTTCGCCGTCGTCGACGTGACCGGCGTGGGCGCCGCCCCGCTCGTGCGGGCCACGACCGGCCTGTTCTCCGCGGTGTACGCGATCGCCGCGGTGGCCGCGCTGCGCCTGCTCCCGCCCGGCAGCCCCGGGCGGGTCGCCGCCGTGCTCGCCCTGGCCGGTGTGGCGGTCCTGCTCGTCCTGTCAGGCCCGTACCTGCTCTGCCCGGTCGCCGTCGCGGGCGCGGCGCTCGCTTACGGCCGCCGGGTCTCGACCGCCCGGCGGGCGGCCCCCCGGCCGTAGGTGGCCGGTGGCAGCACGATCAGCACGGTCACGAGCAGCCAGAGCCCTCCGCCGATGGCGCCGAACAGCACGTCGGTCAGGTAGTGCATGCCGCGGTACACGCGGGAGGTCGCAACGATCAGCGGGACGAGGCAGCACAGCGTCGCGATCAGGCGTGCGAGCCATCGGTTCGCCATCTGACGGAGCACGACCAGCGCGAGGCAGCCGTAGAGCGCCACGGCGGCGGCGGTGTGCCCTGACGGGAAGCTCGACGTCGGGGGCGCCTGGTCGAGCCGCGGCACGGGCGGCCGCGGGCGCCCGACGGTGTTCGTCACGAGGAGGAACACGAACAGCTCACCCATGATCGCGACGAGCACGGCGATCGACTCGCGCCAGCGGCCCAGCCACAGGCGGAACACGACCACGAGCACCGCCGTCAGGGCGATCGCCGTGATCGTCTCGGAGAGCAGCGTGCCGTAGTGGGTCAGCGTGTCGAACGTCGGCGTCCGCTTCGGCACGAACCACTTCGAGACCCGGACGTCCGCCCGGACGATCGCGGAGCTCGCGAGGCCCCGCCAGAGGGCGATGCCGATGGCCGAGAGCCCGAGCCAGAGGACGATGCCGGCCCCGACCAGGCGGAACCAGGAACCGCGGGTGAGCGGCGCAGCGGCCGCATGACCGGTGTCGTCGAGGACTGGCGCTGTCGGCGCTGACGTGACCATGCAACGGAATGTGCCATTCGATCAATGGTGCCGCGAGCGGAGGGGGCCACCAACATCACGATCGACGTTTACGCCACCCGCCGGGGGGGCACTCCAGTACCCGACAGGTACAACCACCCCATCCCAACAGGAGCAGCTGTGCTGAGCGTCATCATCTCGGCCATCATCGTCGGGGCCATCGTCGGGGCCCTCGGGCGGCTCGTCGTTCCGGGACGCCAGAACATCTCGATCTGGGTCACGATCGCGATCGGCATCGTCGCCGCGCTGATCGGCGGAGTCATCGCCAACGCCCTCGGGGTCGGCAACACCAGCGGCATCGACTGGATCAAGCTCATCATCCAGGTCGCCCTGGCCGCGGTCGGCGTCGCCCTCGTCGCCGGCAGCTCGCGCTCGCGCAGCCTGCGCTGAGCGGGGCCGGCCGGCCCTGACGGGCCGCCGGCTCAAGACCTCCTCGCGACAGCCGACGGGGCGGTGGGAGCACGTGCTCCCACCGCCCCGTCGCGCGTCCCGGCCCGTTGCCTTGCGTTGGTTACTCGCCAGTAGCATCATCGGTGTTACCGGCGAGTAACCCCGCCGGTGTCGTGCCGACCGCGCCCCGGCGGCACTGGGCGCACGGCCGGCCGCCGGAGGGAAAGCGATGAGTCACTACAAGCCCAACCTGCGCGATCTCGAGTTCACGCTCTTCGAGCTGCTCGGTCGCGACCAGGTGCTCGGGTCGGGCCCGTTCGGCGAGGTCGACGGCGAGACGGCGCGCGAGATGCTCGCCGAGGTCGCCCGCCTCGCGACCGACGACCTGGCGCCGTCGCTGCTCGAGAGCGACCGCAACCCGCCGGTCTTCGATCCCGCCACCCACTCCGTGCGCCTGCCCGAGGCGTTCCGGCGCAGCTACCAGGCCTACGTCGACGCGGAGTTCTGGCGCGCGGACGTGCCGGTCGAGTTCGGCGGAACCGTGATCCCGCCGAGCCTGCGCTGGGCCATCGCCGAGCTCGTCCTCGGCAGCAACCCGGGCGTGCACATGTACAGCTCGGGCTACTCGTTCGCCAAGGTCATCCACACCCTGGGCACGGACGACCAGAAGCGCCTCGCCGCGCACATGGTCGAGAACGGCTGGGGCGCGACCATGGTCCTGACCGAGCCGGACGCCGGGTCGGACGTCGGCGCCGGCCGGACGAAGGCCGTCCAGCAGCCGGACGGCAGCTGGCACATCACCGGCGTCAAGCGCTTCATCACGTCGGCGGCCTCCGACGTCCACGACAACATCGTCCACCTCGTGCTCGCCCGCCCCGAGGGGGCCGGCCCGGGCACCAAGGGGCTCTCGCTGTTCGTCGTCCCGCAGTTCCACGTCGACCTCGCCACCGGCGAGCTGGGCGAGCGCAACGGCGCCTTCGTCACGAACGTCGAGCACAAGATGGGCCTCAAGGTCTCCACCACCTGCGAGGTGCGCTTCGGTGAGGTGGACGGCGTCCCCGCCGTGGGCACCCTGCTGGGGGACGTGCACGACGGCATCGCGCAGATGTTCACGATCATCGAAGCCGCCCGGATGATGGTCGGGACGAAGGCCATCGCCACCCTCTCGACCGGGTACCTCAACGCCCTCGAGTACGCCAAGCACCGCGTCCAGGGCGCCGACCTGACCCAGCTGGCCGACAAGGCCGCGCCCCGCGTCACGATCACGCACCACCCCGACGTCCGGCGCTCGCTGATGACCCAGAAGTCCTACGCCGAGGGGCTGCGCGCCCTCGTGCTCTACACGGCCTCCCAGCAGGACGCGGTGGTGCTCGCGCAGGCCCGCGGCGAGGTCGACGAGCTCGCCGAGCGCGTGAACGACCTGCTGCTGCCGCTGGTCAAGGGCGTGGGCTCGGAGCGTTCCTGGGTGATCCTCGGCACCGAGAGCCTGCAGACGTTCGGCGGCTCCGGCTTCCTGCAGGACTACCCGCTCGAGCAGTACGTGCGCGACGCCAAGATCGACACCCTCTACGAGGGGACGACCGCCATCCAGGGGATGGACTTCTTCTTCCGCAAGATCGTCCGCGACAGGGGACAGGCACTCGCCCACCTCGCGGCGCAGATCGCCGAGTTCGCCAAGGCCGACCCCGGCGACGGCCGCCTCGCCGCCGAGCGGGAGCTGCTCAGCAAGGCGCTCGACGACGTGCAGGGCATCGTGGGCGTGATGGTCGGCGACGTGATGGCCGGTGACCCGCGTTCGCCGGGCGGCGACCCGCGCAGCATCTACAAGGTCGGCCAGAACACCACCCGCCTCCTGCTCGCGGCCGGCGACCTCGTGATCGGCTGGCTGCTGCTGCGGCAGGCGGATGTCGCGCTCACCAGGCTGGCCGAGGGCGCGAGCGCCAAGGACGAGCCGTTCTACCGCGGCAAGGTGGCGGCGGCCCGGTTCTTCGCCCGCCAGGTCCTGCCCAGGCTGGCCGCCGAGCGGGCCATCGCCGAGGCGACGGACAACGACCTCATGGATCTCGACGAGGCCGCGTTCTGATCGCTCCCTGATCGCCGGCTCCCGCGAGTCCCCGCGGCGCCTCGCCCCCTGCGGGCGGGGCGCCGTTCTCGGCACCGGCGGCGCCGGGCCTGCCCCTAGGGTTGAGGCCGGTCGACGGACGGGAGCAGCGGATGACGAGCACGGTCGCGCCGCGGACGGCCGGGGCGGCCACCGGCCCCGAGCTCCTGATCGCCCTGGGCCGGCGCCGGCTCTTCCTGGCGAGCGCGCTCATGCTCTTCCTCGAACTGGCGCTGATCCGCTGGCTCGGGCGAACGTCGTCCACCTGGGGTACTTCAGCAACATCGTGCTGCTCGGCAGCTTCCTCGGCGTCGGGGTGGGCTTCCTGCGATCCCGGGTCGACCGGCCGGCGCCCGCCTACTTCCCCGTGGTGCTCGCGGCCCTGGTCGTCTTCGTCAGTCTCGTCCCCGTCACGGTGGAGCGCAGCGGCAAGGAGCTCATCTACTTCACCTCGCTGTCGACCTCCGGCCCACCCGTGTGGGTCACACTGCCGGTGGTGTTCCTGGGGGTCGCCGCCGTGATGGCGGGCCCCGGCGAGCTCGTCGCGGCGTGTTTCCCGGGGCTGGAGCGGCTCGAGGCGTACCGCTACGACCTGCTCGGGAGCCTCGCCGGCATCGCCGCGTTCACGGCCCTCTCCTTCCTCCGGGCCCCGTCGGTCGCCTGGGGGGCCGTCGTGGCCGTGGTCACCGGCCTGCTGCTCGCCCGCGCGTCGCGCCGGCCACCGTTCCTGGCGATCGGCTGCCTGCTCGTGGTGGTGGGGCTCCTCGCGCACGAGTCGCTGACCCCCGGCGTCTCGTGGTCCCCGTACTACAAGGTCACCACGGTCGACGAGCGGGCCGCCGACGGCGCTCCGCTCGTCGGCGTCAGCGTGAACGGCGTGCCGCACCAGAACATCGCCGCGCTCTCCACCCGGCTGGGCGCCGAGCCCGCGTACGCGGTGCCGTACCTGCGTGTGCCCCGCGCGAGCGCCGGCGACACCCTCGTCATCGGTGCCGGCGACGGCGTCGACGTCGCGCTCGCCCTCCGGAGGGGAGCGAGCAGTGTCGACGCCGTCGAAATCGACCCCCGGCTCCTGCAGCTCGGGCACGACCTCAACCCCGACAAGCCGTACCAGGACCCGCGGGTGAGCGTGCATGTCGACGACGGCCGGGCCTGGCTCCAGCGGACGGACCACACGTACGACACCGTCATCTTCGCCCTGCCCGACTCGCTCACCCTCATCGCGGGCAGTGGGCAGGTCCGGCTCGAGAGCTACCTGTTCACGGCGGAGGCGCTGAAGGCGGCCCGGGCGCGGCTGCGCCCAGGCGGCGTGTTCGCCATGTACAACGCCTACCGCGAGTCGTGGCTGGTCGACCGGTACGCCGCCACCGTCGGCCAGGCCTTCGGTCACCGGCCGTGCGTCGACCTCATCGCGGGCGGCACCAACGGGGTGATCGTGGCGGCGGTCGACGCCGCCGAGCAGGACTGTTCGACCATCCATCCCGGTTCGCGCCCCCTGACCCGGGCGCTCGCCGCCGGCGACCGCACCACCGCCCCGGCACCGGTCAGCGACGACCGGCCGTTCCCGTACCTGCTGACGCCGTCCATCCCGTCCCAGTACCTGCTCGTCCTGCTGGGGATCCTGCTGGTCAGCCTGGCCGCGGTCGGGTTCTCGGGAGGTCGGCCGGGCCGGTTGCGCCCGTACGCGGACCTGGCGTTGCTGGGCGCCGCCTTCCTGCTGCTCGAGACGCGCGGGGTGACCCGGTTCGCCCTGCTCTTCGGCACCACCTGGCTCGTCAACGCCCTCGTCTTCGCCGGCGTCCTCGTCGGCGTGCTGGTCGCCGTCGAGATCACCAGACGGCTGCCGAGACCACCGTCCCGGGTCACCTCCTACGCGCTGCTCGCCGTGTCGCTCCTGGTCACGGCCTTCGTGCCCAGCTCGGCCCTGTTGCAGCTGCCGGTCGCGGCCCGCCTGGTGGCCGCCGTGGCGGTCACCTTCGCACCGATCATCGCGGCCAACATCGTGTTCGCGGCCCGCTTCGCCGGGACCGCCGACGCGACGGCCGCCTTCGGCGCCAACCTGCTGGGCGCCATGGTGGGCGGCTGCCTGGAGTACCTCGCCCTCCTCATCGGCTACCCGGCCCTGGTCGGGGTGGCTGCCGTGCTCTACCTCGGGGCGTTCCTGCTGGCGCCCCGGGCCGACGCCGCTCCGGCCTGAGGCCGGCCCGGGCGTAACGTGCCGGGCAGCCCCGGCGCTGAAGGCCGGGAGGCACGGGCGAAGGAGGCGGGTGAACCGGCGACGCACGGCGCACGGGCAGCTCGACGGCGACGCCACCACGGCGGCCGGAGCGGACGACGCCCTGGCCGCCGCCTTGAGTGCGGCCCGGGCCGGCGACGATGCGGGCTTCGTGACGCTCTACCGCGCCCTGCACCCGCTCGTGCTCCGCTACGCCGCGGCGCTCGTCGGCGGTGAGGCCGAGGACGTCGTCGCGGAGGCGTGGTTCCAGGTGGTCCGCGACCTCGGCTCATTCACCGGCGACGTCGACGGCTTCCGCGGCTGGGTCTCGACGGTCGTCCGGCATCGCGCCCTGGACCACCTGCGAACGCGGGCGCGCCGCCCGGTCGTCCTCGACGACCTGGTGGCGCTCGCGGAGCGGCCGGCCGGCGAGGACACGCCCGCCGCCGTCTTCGAACGCCTGGAGACCGCTCGCGCCGTCGCACTGGTGGCGACGCTCCCCCGCGAGCAGGCCGAGGCCGTGCTCCTGCGCGCCGTGGTCGGCCTCGACGTCGCGCAGGCCGCGGCAGTCCTCGGCAAGCGCCCGGTCGCCGTGAGGGTCGCCGCGCACCGCGGCCTGCGTCGCCTCGGAGCGACGCTGGCGGCACGTAACGCATCGGGCGGGCCCGGCGCTGAGGAGGTGACATGACACCGAACCGACGACGCCGGCTGTCCCGGCGGCAGGCCGAGACCCTGCTCGACGGGCGTCCCGCCGACCACCCGCTCGCGGGCGTGCTCGGCGCCGCCCGCCGGCCGGCCGACCCGGCGCGCCCCGCCGCGGGTGAGAGCCAGGCGCTCGCCGCCTTCCGCGCGTCGGTCGGCACCCACCCCCTCCGCCAGCCCCTCAGGCAGCACAGGAGCTCATCCGTGCCCATCCTCTCCGTCCGCAGCGCCGTGGCCCTCAAGCTGGCGGCCGCCGGCGCCGCGGTCGTCGCCGTCGGCGGCGTCGCGGCCGCAGCGACCCGCGCCGACGACCACGCGGCCCCCAGCGCCGCCGCGAGCGCCTCCGCCGTGCGGGCCACCCCGACGCACGCCGCCGAGCATCCCGCTGTCGCCCCGACCGGCGAGCCGGCCACGTCCGGCTCCGCGTCGCACCCCGCCCACCCCTCCGCCTCCGGCGCGCACGGCGCCAAGGCGGCCGCGCCGGGGCAGGCCGTCGCCCGGGAGAAGCGCCTGACCGCCGCGTGCCGGATCTGGCCGCAGTGGGTCGACCGGCGCGTGCGCGCGAACGACCCCGTGCACGGCCACGCCGGGCAGCCCGCCCCGGCGCCGCAGCCGGCCGTCGTCGCCGAGCTCGTCCGCGTGGCCGGCGGGGTCTCGGGGGTCGCCTCGTTCTGCGTCAAGCTCGTCGGGGACACCCCGGCCCGCGCCAACGCCTCCGTGCCGTCACGCACGCTCCCGCCGGCCCCCGCCGCGCCCGGGCCGGCCGCCCGCGCCTGACCGCGCTCCGATCAGCGCAGCAGGTCGGGCACCTGCCAGTCCTTCTCGTGCACCGTCGTCGCCAGGAAGGCGAACACCACCTCGTACCAGAGCTTCGCGTGCTGGGGCTTGAGCACCCAGTGGTTCTCGTCGGGGAAGTACAGGAACGTGTGGCGCAGCGAGCCGTCCTCGCCGCCGCGCTCGGCCAGCTCGGCCCACAGCCGCAGGCCCTCGCCGATCGGCACGCGGTAGTCCTTGTCGCCGTGAATCACGAGCATCGGCGTCCGGATCTCGTCGACGAACCGGTGCGGGCTGTTGGCGAGAGCCATCTCCGCGGACATCTCCCGGCGCCAGTAGTCGTAGGCGTCGGTCGTGGGGGCGAACTGGTCGAGCGCCCACAGCGAGGCGTGGGTGACGATGCCCCGGAAGCGGTCGGTGTGGCCGGCGATCCAGTTGGCCATGTAGCCCCCGAACGAGCCGCCCATCGCGGCCGTCCGGTCGGGGTCGAGGTCGGGCCGCTCGAGCGCCGCGTCCGTGATCGCCATGAGGTCGGTGTACGGCTCGGCCCCCCAGCGTCCCCAGCCGCGCCGCACGAAGTCGTACCCGTAGCCGGTCGACAGGGCCGGGTCGGGCAGCAGCACGGCGTACCCCCGGGCGGCCATCAGCCACGGGTTCCAGCGCCAGGACCACGAGTTCCACGAGTGCAGCGGGCCGCCGTGCACCCACAGCAGCAGCGGCACCGGCGCGTGCGCCGACGCCGTGTCCGGCAGCACGAGCCAGGCGCGCAGCGGCGACCCGTCGTCCGCGGTCGCGGTGACCTCGGTCAGCGCCCCTGGCGGGGCGGCGGCGGGCGCCGGGCCGGGCAGGAACTGCGGCATGCCCGCCGCGCGGGCGTCCAGCCTCACCGGCGCCGGCGGCGCGTCGACCGCGGACCGCAGCGCGTACACCCAGCGCCCGTCGGGCGAGACCTGCACGTCGGTGTAGGCGCCGTCGTCCAGGCTGAGGCGCAGCGGCTCGGCATCGGCGACAGGGTCGACGCGGTACACAGGCGCCCGGCCCTGGTCGTCGGCGGTCACCACGAGGAGCGCCGTCCGGGGTCCAGGCCGGGGCGCCCGGCCAGCGGTCCCAGCCCGCCGCGACGTCGGTCCGCTCGCCGAGCGCGAGGTCGAGGACGGCGAGCCGGGTGTCCGGTGGCAGCTCAGGGGTCGAGCGGCGCTCGACGAGCAGGGCCAGCCGCAGGCCGTCGGGCGAGAAGGCGGGCGAGCCGTACTCCTCGTCGGGGTCGTCGAGGAGCACCCGCCGCTGCGCCGTGGCCGTGTCGACGGCCACCAGGGTCGTCCGGCGGCCACCGCGCTCGGGGCGCCGCCACGTCACGGCGACCGTCCGGCCGTCGGGGCTCACCGCCAGGTCCGCCTGGTCGAGGGCACGCCCCGGCGCGGGGGTCAGGTCGCGCAGCGCCACCCGGCCCGCCTCCGCGTCGTGGCTGCCCGGCGGCGGCTCGGCCGGCACGCGGCCGGCGAGCAGGCGGACCTCGTCGGGCCCGAGGTCCGCGTCCCACCAGCGCACCGGGTACCCCTGGTGCAGGATCGCGCTGACCTTCGCGGACTTGCGGGCCGCACGCCGGCGCTCGTCGTCGTCGGCGCCCTCGGCGGCCGGCATCGTCGGGCTGGCGACGACCACCGTGCCCTCGTCGCGGGCGACCGTCGCCCCGGTGACACCCCCGGGCCGGACGGCGACCACGCGTGCCTCGCCGCCGCCGGGGGGCAGGAGCCACAGGGCCGCCGGAGCGTCGTCCCCGTCCGTGCCGTTCTCCCCCTGGGCGGCCCCGGGCCGCGCCGACGTGAACAGTAGGCCGCCGTCGGGCAGGAAGGCCGCCGGGGTCTCGCCCTTGACGCTGCGCGTGAGCCGCCGCGCCGGCCCGCCGTTCCGCGGGTCGATCTCCCACAGGGCCGTGACGTAGCGGCTGCGCTCGTGGTCGAGGGTCGCGACCCCGGTGACGAGGCGCGTGCCGTCGGGCGACAGGAGCAGCCCGCCGAGGCGGGGCAGCGCGAGGTAGGCGTCGAGGTCGCCGAACGGCGTCGCGCCCCGCTCACCGCTCGCGACGGTGTCCGCCGGGCCGTTCGACGAGGCGTTCGACCGTGCGCTCACCGGGGGGTGTCCAGCCGGCGGTCGGCGAGCACCGGGAAGCGTTCGCGCCAGGCGTCGACCTCGGCGAGGTCGACGTCGACGACGAGGACCTCCTCGGCCTCGCCCGCCTCGGCGAGCACCCGGCCCGTCGCGTCGACCACCTGGCTGTGCCCGGCCATCGGCACGTCGGCATGTGTGCCGGCCGTGTTCGCCTGGACGACCACCAGCTGGTCCTCGATCGCCCGGGACCGGCCCAGCGTCGTCCAGTGGTCCGTCCTGGCGGCCGGCCACGCGGCGGGGAGCAGCACCAGGCGCGCCCCGTCGTCGGCGAGCCGGCGGAAGAGCTCCGGGAACCGCACGTCGTAGCAGGTGGCGAAGCCGAGGGTGGTGCTCTCGCCGGCGATGTCGACCTTGGCGGTGACCACCTCGTCGCCGGCCTCGAGCAGGGCCGGCTCGCCGCTGCCGAAACCGAACCGGTGGACCTTGCGGTAGACGGCGAGCCGCTCGCCGGCGGGGCCGAGGAGCACGGAGGTGTTCCAGAGGCCACGGCCCTGCGGGCCACGGTCGGCACCCTGGGCGGCGCGCTCGATGATGCTGCCGGCATGGACGACGGCGCCCAGGTCGCGGGCGGCCGACGCCATGGCGGTCACGGTCGGGCCGTCCAGGGCCTCGGCCCGGTCGAGCCAGGTGCGGTAGCTGTACCCGCCGTGCGACCAGAGCTCGGGCAGGACCACGAGGTCGGCGCCCCGCTGGGCCCGCACCAGGCCGGCCACCCGCTCGATGCGGTCGGCGACCGGCTCGTCGTCGCCGTAGGAGACCTGCAGAACGTGCACACGCATGGCGAAACCCTACGTCGCCGGATCGACCGGACGGAGGAGGGGAAATAAGTTGCGCCCCCCACGCAGTTGTGGGATACAAGTTGTTGTACTCACCATCTAGTACCGCCGGAAGGAGGTCACGTGTCCATCCCCGCACACCCGGACTCCGGCCTCGAGGCCGGTCTCGTCGCGGCGCTCAACAACGAGCTGGCGCGGCACAGCCGGCTCCTGCACGTGATGAAGAGCCAGATGGCGGCCCTGGTGCCCGAAGGTCTCGACACGGCGGCGTTCAGCCTGCTGTTCACCCTCGTGCGCTGCGGCCCCAAGCGGCAGGGCGAGCTCGCGGAGCAGGCCCTGCTCGACCCGTCGACCGTCAGCCGGCACATCGCGCAGCTGGCGCGCGCCGGTTACGTGCAGCGCCGCCCCGACCCTCAGGACGGGCGCGCCGTGCAGCTCGTCGCCACCGACGAGGGCACGGCCCTCGCCCGGGAGATCGGCCGGCGCCGCCAGTCGATGATCGCGAAGGCCCTGTCGCGCTGGGCACCGGAGGACCTGGAGCACCTGGTCACCCTGTTGGCCCGCCTGAACGACGACCTCGACGCGTTCCGGCCCCACTTCGTGCGGGCCCTGGTCGACCCGGCCCTCCCCGACGCCCCGGCCGACCCGGCGGCCGCGCCCGTTCGTCACCAGGACGACTTCCCCGATCAGCGCCACCACGACCAGGAGAGTTCATGAGTTCCGCAATGCCCGCCGGCCGTCCCGCCGGCACCCGCGCCCCCGGTGATCAGGCGCTGTTCACCCACCGCCAGATCGTCGTCATCCTGGTCGCGCTCATGTCGGGGATGTTCCTCGCCGCGCTCGACCAGACGATCGTGGCCACGTCCATCCGGACCATCGCCGACGACCTCAACGGGCTCAGCCTGCAGGCCTGGGCGACCACCGCGTACCTCATCACCTCGACCATCTCCACCCCGCTGTACGGCAAGCTGAGCGACCTCTACGGCCGCCGCCCGTACTTCATCGCCGCGATCTCGATCTTCGTGGTCGGGTCCGTGCTCTCGGGCTTCGCGCAGTCGATGTACCAGCTCGCTGCGTTCCGGGCCTTCCAGGGCATCGGCGCCGGCGGCCTCTTCTCGCTCGCGCTGGCGATCATCGCCGACATCGTCCCGCCGCGTGAACGGGCCCGCTACCAGGGCTACTTCCTCGCGGTGTTCGGTACCTCGAGCGTCCTCGGACCCGTCGTCGGGGGCTTCCTCGCCGGGCAGGCGTTCATCCTCGGCATCGCCGGCTGGCGCTGGGTCTTCCTCGTGAACGTCCCGATCGGCATCGTCTCGCTGCTGCTGGTGGTGCGGAACCTGCACCTGCCGCACACGCGGCGCGAGCACAAGATCGACTACTGGGGCGCCCTCTGGCTGGTCGTGGCGCTCGTCCCGATCCTGATCGTGGCCGAGCAGGGCCGCGAGTGGGGCTGGACGAGCAGCCGATCGATCACCGCGTACGTCATCGGCCTCGCCGGCATCGCGCTGTTCCTGCTGGCCGAGCGCCGGATCGGGGACGACGCGCTGCTCCCGCTGCGCCTGTTCCGCGGGCGCACCTTCGCGGTCGGCTCCATGCTCAACCTCGTCGTCGGCATGGGCATGTTCGGCGCGCTGGCAGCCCTGCCGCTGTACATGCAGATCGTCAAGGGCTACAGCCCGACGGCCGCCGGCCTGCTGCTCCTGCCGATGGTCATCGGCATCATGGGCGGCACGATCTCGTCGAGCCAGTTCATCGCGCGCACCGGCCGCTACATCTCGTTCCCCCGGATCGGCCTCGTGATCCTGCTGGCCGCCATGCTGCTGCTGCACACGATCACGGCCGACACGTCCATCGCCACGGTGGACACGTACGCGTTCATGTTCGGCCTCGGGCTCGGCTTCAACATGCAGACCCTGGTGCTCGCGATCCAGAACGCGGTGCCGCCGCAGGACATGGGCGTCGCCACCTCGTCGGCCACGTTCTTCCGGCAGATGGGCGGCACGCTCGGCACCGCGGTCTTCCTCTCGGTGCTCTTCAACGCCCTGCCCAGCAAGATCGCGTCTGCTTTCGGCGCCAGCGTCTCGACCCCGCAGTTCCAGTCGGCCCTGCACGACCCGGCCGTGCTCAGCAACCCGGCCAACGCCCCCGTGCTCGGGATGCTCAAGGGCGGAGGCAGCGCAGGCTCGACGGCGGCGCTGAACGACTCGTCGTTCATCAGCTCGCTGGACCCCCGGCTGGCCCGGCCGTTCATCGTCGGCTTCGCGGACTCGATCAGCATCGTGTTCCTGCTCGGCGCGATCGTGATCGCCGTGGCGCTCGTCATCGTCTGGTGGCTCCCCGAGGAGAAGCTGCGCACGCAGTCGGGCCTGCAGGCCCAGCAGACGCAGGCGCGTGAAGCTGCGGCGACGCGGTCCGAGGTGCCCCACGGCGCCGTCGACGCCGGTGGCGCCGCCGCCATGGTCCCGGGCGCCGGCTCGACCGACACCCCTGAGGCCGCGCGGCAGGCGGCCGAGGAGGAACCGGTCGCGCCCAACCGCTGACACCGGCACGACGCACCACCAGTTCGCAGGAGCCCCCGGCGGTCACCGCCGGGGCTCCTGCGCGTGCCTGGAGTGGGGTCAGCGCAGCACGTAGGACCAGCGGTACTCCCCCGGCGCGAGCCGGTACTCCGCCAACGTGTCCGGCCCGCACGACGCCGTCCCCAGCCCCCGGTGGGCGGCGTCCACATGGACGACGACCTCCGGCCGCGGCACGAGCTCGTCGGAGTGCGTGGCCGTGGCGAGGTCGTGCGCCCGGTACCGGGTGACGCTGACCTGCCGCGGCTCGTCGAGGTCCACGGTGAGCACCGGGTCCCACCCGGTCCACCGCTGCGCCGGGTCCGCTCCGGCCGGGGACTCGCCGTCCGACCTGGTGCCGAGCACGAACCTGCGGACGCCGTCGAGACCGCCGCTCTCCTGCGGTCGCACATACGGCGTGAAGAGCTCGTCGACCCCCCGCTCGTACACGCCGACCGTCGCCGCCGCCCGCCGGTCGGGGTAGGTCTCGAACGGGCCGCCGCCGAACCAGTGCAGCACCTCGGCCTCCGCGTCGGCGCGCAGCTCCAGCACGCTGCCCACCCGGGGCAGGTCGTCGAGCACGGCCGGCACGACGGCCAGCTCCTCGACGAGCACGGCGCCGTCGAGCGGGGTCACCGTCTGCGTGTGCCGGACCATGTGCCCGGCGCCGGTGACGACGTCCGCCGTCACCACCACGGCGCCGTCGCGCTCGTGCACCGACACCAGCCGGCGGTCGAGCCGGTCGAGACCCAGCTCGGCCCACCGCCGCGCCATCCCGCCGATCCGGTCGTTGTCGGTCGGCGCACGCCACAGCGCGAGCCGGGGCGCCGCGGCGAGCATCGGGTGCACCAGCAGCCCCTCGTGATCGACCAGGCCCTCCGTCGGCGCGGCCGAGGCGCCGGCGTCGCCCCCGTCGTCGCCGCCCGGCCCGCTGTCGGCGCGGGTGAGCAGTTCGCGGTGCTCGGCACGCAGCGGCACCTGCGGTTCGGCGACCACCGCACCCGCGGCGGCGCGAGGGCTGTCCACCCGCGCGTACACCCGCAGCGTCAGCCACGCCTCGGCGTCCTCGTCGGCCTCGTCGGCGTACCGGGCGAGGAGGTCGGCAGGGACCTCGAGCCGGGCGGTCCCGCCCGCGGGCAGGTCGGGCAGCTCACAGGGGACGGTCACGGCGAGCCCGGGCCGGTCGGGGCCGTCGGACAGCAGGAACCACTCGGCGCGCAGCCAGGACAGATCGCGCACGTCCTGGCGGTTCTCGAGGACGACCGCCCGGGGCGCGCCGGCCGGGTCGTCGCCGGGCAGGATCCGCACGGGTGACGCGAGCGCCCGGTGCTCGTACATGGCGGGCTTCGGGGTGCGATCCGGAAGACCATGCCGTCGGCGACGAAGTTGCCGTCGTTCGGCTCGTCGCCGAAGTCACCGCCGTACGCCCACCGGTACCCCTGCGCCGGCAGCCCGCCGCCCGGCAGCGCCGGAACCGGGCCCGCCTTGCCCGCCGGGAGCCCCGCACCGGCGGCCGCGCGCTGGGAGGCGCTGCAGGATCCCGTGGTCCCAGAACTCCCAGATGAACCCGCCCTGCAACCCGGCGTCGTCTCGAACGCGTGCCAGTAGTCGGCGAGGTTGCCGTTGCTGTTGCCCATGGCGTGCGAGTACTCGCACTGGATCAGCGGGTGCCGCTGCCGCCCCGATCGGGCGTGGGCGACCATCGACTCGATCGTCGCGTACATCGGGCAGGCGATGTCGCTGGCGGTCTGCGGGCCACCCCAGTCGAACATGATCGCGCCCTCGTAGTGCAGCGGGCGGGTCGGGTCCTCGCGGCGTACCCAGCCGGCCGCGGCGTCGTGGTTGGCGCCGTACCCGCTCTCGTTGCCGAGCGACCAGAGGATCACGCTGGGGTGGTTGACGTCCCGGCGCACCATCCGCGAGACGCGGTCGACGAACGCGGCCGTGTACTCGGGCATGCCGGCGACGTGGTGGGCGTACGCGTGGCACTCGATGTCGGCCTCGTCGATCACGAAGAGCCCGAGCTCGTCGGCGGCGTCCAGCAGAGCGGGGTCGTTCGGGTAGTGCGAGGTCCGGACGGCGTTGAAGCCGAACTGCTTCATGACCCGCAGGTCGTCGCGGAACCGCTCGGCGACGATCGTCCGGCCGTGCACCGGGTCGAAGTCGTGCCGGTTCACGCCTCGGATCATCACGCGCACGCCGTTGACGAGCAGGTCGTTGCCGACGACCTCGACGCGGCGGAAGCCGATCCGGTAGGTCGTGCGCTCGACGGCGGCGCCGTCCGGGGCGTGCAGGGTCACCTCGAGGTCGTACAGGTGCGGCAGCTCCGCGGTCCACGGGGTGATCCCCGGCAGCGTCGTCTCGAACCGGAGCCGGCCCATCCCGAGCGGCCGGCGGGCCGCCTCGATCATCGCCCCGACGGCCGCCTCGCGCGGGTCGAGCTCCCCGCCGGCGGCGCGCAGGTACTGGATGCGCCCGGCCTCGAGCGCGGTGAGCGGGGAGTTCGCGCGCTGGCCCGGCGAGTCGACCGGCCCCGACGGCGGCACCGGGACCGTCTGCGTCGACGTCCGGCCCCCCGGTCAGCCGCACCCGCGCGGACCAGCCCTCGGGCACGTCGTCGCCCGGCGCACCCACGTGGACGTCGACCCGCAGCAGCCCGTCTGCCGTCGCGCCCTCGAGCAGCGGTGCGGCCACGGGAGCGCCGTCCGCGGTGGCTCCCGGAGTGGAAAGGTCCGCGACCACGTGGACGTGCGCCAGGTGGACCGGAGCCGTGGCGTAGAGGAAGACCGAGCGGGTGACGCCGCCGTGCCACCACTCGTCCTGGTCCTCGATGTAGGTCGCGTCGGACCACTTGACGACGGTCAGCCGGATCGTCGCGACGGTGCCGGGTGCGACGTGCTCGGTGACGTCGAACTCGCTCGCCAGGTGCGAGTCCTTGCCGATGCCGACGTCCGTGCCGTTGACGCGGGCCAGCAGCACGCTCTCGGCGGCACCGACGTGCAGCACGACGCGCCGCCCGGCCCAGCCGGCCGGCACCTCGACCTCGCGCTCGTACACCCCCGTGGGGTTGCGGTCGCGCCGGCGGGTGCGGCGGCCGGCCGGGCCAGGGCATCTGGACGTTCGTGTAGTGCGGGAGGTCATGGACGCCGTGGACGTCGTCGAACTCCTGCAGCGTCCAGCAGCCCGGGACGGCGATCCGCGCGCGCAGGCCGTCGGCGTCGAGTGCCTGCTCGGGCGTGGCGAAGAGCTCGAACCGCCAGGTGCCGTCGAGCTCGAGGCGCTCGACGCCGAGGTCGCCGGGCCGGTGCCGCAGCGAGTGCATCGGCAGCCGTCGCCAGGACGTGATCTCGGGTGCGGCCCAGGGGCGCAGCGGTGTGCTCGTCACGCCGCTTGCCTATCACGAGCCCCCGGCTCGTCCACCCGACCCCTCGCGGACCCCTCGCGGACCCCTCGCGGACCGCCACGCGGACCCCACGCGGACCCCCACGCCGGACCCCTCGCCGGGGGCCGACCCGCGGGGGCCGCCGGAGGCGCTTTTCGCACCGATCCCGGATCGTTGCGCATCATCCGGCCCACATGACGGACACTGGAGGTGTGCCACGCCCCCCGCGCGCTCCAGGCCGCGCCCTGCCGACCAGTCCCTTCACCCGAAAGGAGCACGTCCCGCCCACGACGGACGGCTTCGCCGTCGGCGACCGCGTCACCCTCGACAGCTGGGGGATGGGCACCGTGACCGAGGTGACCCCCGACTACCTGGTCGTCGACTTCCGGGCGGCGGGGCTCCGCCGGATCCCGGCCGGGACGAAGGGCTTCTCGCTGCTCTGACGGCCCGCTGCTCCACTCAGGAGCGTTGCGCCGCCAGGTCCGGCCACCAGCGCTCCGCCACCCGCGGGTGGCTGCGGAGCCAGCCGAGCAGCGTCTTCGTGCCGTACTCGGGCAGGATCGGGTTGTCGGGGTCGTCGTCCACGCCCCGCGCCTGCGCCGCCAGCTCCGGGGGGAGCGTCAGGGGCTCGACGACAGCGTCCAGGCGCGGCCCGAGGAACACCGGCACGCTGAAACGCTCCCGCCCGGCCGGCGGGCTGACGACCCGGTGCCGGGTGGCGCGCAGGTAGCCGCCCGTGGCGACCTCGAGGAGCTCGCCGATGTTGAACACGAAGGCGCCCGGGATCGGGGTGGCGTCGATCCAGGCACCGTCCTTCGCCTCGACCTGCAGGCCGCCCAGGTCGTCCTGCAGCAGGAACGCCAGGTACCCGTAGTCCTTGTGGGCGCCGACGCCCTGGTCGGACTCGACCTGCTCACGACCGGGGTAGCGGACGACCTTGACGTGCAGGTGCGCCTCGTCGTCGAACCACTCGTCGAAGTAGGTCTCGGGCTGGCCCAGGGCGGCGGCGAGCGCCCTGAGCACCTCGCGCGAGACCCGGTTCGCCTCCTCCAGCCAGCCCCGGACGGCCGGCTCGAGCGACGGCGCGGCGGCGGGCCACTGGTTGGGGCCGACCAGCGCGAGGTACGGCTTGTCCGCCGGCAACGGGTCGACGGGCGGCCGCTCCGGCCCGATGTCGAGCTGGTCGCGCTGGTCGGCCGCGCCGGCCGTGCGCTCCGTACCGACCCGGCTGTACCCGCGGAAGTGCGGCGAGTTCACGTTCTCGATGCGCAGGCGCTCCTCGAGCGGCAGTGCGAAGAACTCGTGGGCGGCGGCGAGCACGCCGTCGGTCACGTCGGGGGCGATGCCGTGCCCGGTGACATAGAAGAAGCCGACGTCGTGCGCCGCGTGCCGCAGGTCCGCCAGGAAGGCCTCGCGGACCGCGGGGTCCCCGCTGCGGAAGCGGGAGATGTCGACCAGGGGCAGGGCCCGGACGGCGCCGGCACCGGGGCCGGCCTCGCCGCCGACGGTGGATTCGATCGTCATGACGCTCCTGCCACGTGACGGACTCCGGGGACACAGGCATACGAACAGCCCCTTCCCGGCAGCGGCAACTACGCGCCCGCATCCTGAGACGTCGGCGGCAGGTGCCGGCGGGTCCTGCCGGGGACACCCGCAGCCGATGCGGTCGCGTCAGCCCCAGACGAGGGCCTTCGAGGGGTGCTCCAGCACGGCTGCGACGTCGGCCAAGGTGCGGCTGCCGAGGTCGCCGTCGACGAGCCGGTGGTCGAAGCTCAGCGCGAGCTGGGTCAGCCAGCGCGGCCGGACCTTGCCCTTGTGCACCCACGGCTGCCGCCGGACCTGCCCGAAGGCGAGGATCGCCGCCTCACCGCGGTTGAGGATGGGCGTGCCCGAGTCGATCCCGAACACCCCCACGTTCGTGATCGTGATCGTGCCGCCCGCCATGTCGGGCGGTGAGGTGCGCCCCTCGCGTGCGGTCGTCGTCAGCGCCGTCAGGGCGTCGGCGAGCTCGCGCAGCGAGAGCCGGTCGGCGTCCTTGACGTTCGGGACGACGAGCCCGCGCGGGGTGGCCGCCGCGATGCCGAGGTTGACGTAGTTCTTCACGACGATCTCGCCCGCGCCCTCGTCCCACGTCGCGTTCACGTGGGGGTTGCGGCGGACGGCGATGATCAGGGCCTTCGCGACGACGAGCAGCGGCGAGACCTTGACGCCCGCGAACTCGCGGTCGGCCCGCAGCCGCTCGACGAGCTTCATCGTGCGGGTCACGTCGACCGTGACCCACTCGGTGACGTGCGGGGCCGTGAAGGCGCTGGCCACCATCGCCTCGGCGGTGATCTTGCGCACGCCCTTGATGGGGATGCGCGTCTCGCGCTCTCCCTGGTCGCGGACGGCGGGCGCCGACGCGACGGCGTCCGTCGTGCCGTTGACCGCACGCTCGACGTCCTCGCGCGTGATGATCCCGCCCGGCCCGCTCGGGGCGACCGTCGTGATGTCGACGCCGAGATCCTTGGCGAGCTTGCGGACCGGCGGCTTGGCGAGCACGTGGGCGCTGGCGGCGGGCGCGTCGATCGGCTCAGGCGCCTCGACGGGCGCCGGCGGCTGCATGATCGGACCGGTTTGCATGCATCGGACCGGATTGCATGATCGGCGCGGGAGAGGCGGTGGGTGCGGGGCGGGTGGTGCGGGGGCGGCGGACGGCTGCCGTCGTCCGGGGGCCGTAGCCGACGAGCACCGAGGTCCTGCCGCCGGGTGCGGGGCCGCCGATCATGCCTGGCTCGACCGCGCCTTCGGCGGGCGGGATCTGGACCTCGGTCGGGTCCTCGCCGGCGGCCGGTGCGTCGGGCGACGCCTGGGGCAGCGGCGCGGAGCCACCGGGACTGTCCGACGGGGCGGTGTCCACCGCGATGATCGGAGTGCCCACGTCGACCGTCACGCCCTCGGGCACGAGCAGTTCCGTGACGACCCCGGCGTACGGCGACGGGAGCTCCACCAGGGATTTCGCCGTCTCGATCTCGACGATCGGATCGTTGATCTTCACGGTGTCACCGGGGTGCACCCGCCAGGTGACGATCTCGGCCTCGGTCAGGCCCTCGCCCGCGTCGGGCAGGCGGAACTGCTGGATGTTCGCCATCGCCGCCTCCTAGTAGGCCAGGGCACGGTCGACCGCGTCGAGCACGCGGTCGAGGTCGGGCAGGTAGTCCTCCTCGAGCCGGCTGGCGGGGTACGGCGCGTGGAACCCGCCGACCCGCAGCACGGGCGCCTCGAGCGCGTAGAAGCACTGCTCGGTCACCCGGGCCGCGATCTCGGACCCGAGGCCGAGGAACACCGGCGCCTCGTGCACGACGACGAGCCGGCGGTCTTCTCGACCGAGGCGATCAGCGTGCCCAGGTCGAGCGGCGAGAGCGAGCGCAGGTCGACGACCTCGATGCTGACGCCGTCGCCCTCGGCGGCGAGGGCGGCGTCCAGGGCGGTCTTGACCATCGGGCCGTACGCGGCCACGGTGACGTGCTCACCGGCACGCGCCACCCGGGCGTCGTGCAGGCCCAGCGCGGGGCCCGCCGAGGTGTCGAGCTCGCCCTTCTCCCAGTAGCGGCGCTTGGGCTCGAAGAACATCACGGGGTCGTCGCTGCGGATCGCCTGCTGGATCATCCAGTAGGCGTCCGCGGGGGTCGCGCACGACACGATCCGCAGGCCGGCGGTGTGGGCGAAGTACGCCTCGGGGCTCTCGCTGTGGTGCTCGACCGCGCCGATGCCGCCGCCGAAGGGCACCCGCACGACCACCGGGAGCTTGACCGACCCGCGCGAGCGGTTCGCCATCTTCGCCAGCTGGGAGACGATCTGGTCGTAGGCGGGGTAGATGAAGCCGTCGAACTGGATCTCGCAGACGGGCCGGTACCCGCGCAGGGCCAGCCCGATCGCGGTCCCGACGATGCCGCTCTCGGCGAGCGGGGTGTCGATGACGCGGTCCTCACCGAAGTCCTTCTGCAGGCCGTCCGTGACCCTGAAGACCCCGCCGAGCTTGCCGACGTCCTCGCCCATGACGAGGACCTTCGGGTCGGCCTCCATCGCCGCGCGCAGGCCCTGGTTGACCGCCTTGGCGATCGTCATCGATCTGCTTGTCTGGCTCATCGGGCACCCGTGCGCCTCGGCGTGACCGGTGTCGGCGAAACCGGCGTGGTACTCCGCGAACCAGGCCCGCTCCTCGGCCACCAGCGGGTGCGGCTCGCGATAGGCGAAGGCGAAGATCTCGTCGGGGTCGGGGTCCGGCATCTCGAGGCAGGAGGTCCGCACGTGTGCAGCCAGCCCGTCGGCCTCGCGGTCGACCTCGTCGAAGAAGGCCTGGTCGGCCAGCCCGCTCCGCGAGAGGTGCACCTTGACGCGGGCGATCGGGTCCTTGAGCTTCCACTCCTCGACCTCGGCCGCGATCCGGTAGCGGGTCGGGTCGTCGGAGGTGGTGTGCGCGCCCATCCGGTACGTGAAGGCCTCGATGAACGTCGGGCCCTCGCCGCGGCGGGCGCGGTCGAGCGCGGCCCTGGTCACGGCATGGACGGCCAGCACGTCGTTCCCGTCGACGCGCACCCCTGGGAAGCCGAAGCCCCTGGCGCGCTGGTACAGCGGGATGCGGGTCTGACGCTCGCTCGGCTCGGAGATCGCCCACTGGTTGTTCTGGCAGAAGAAGACGACGGGGGCGTTGTAGACGCTGGCGAAGACGAACGACTCGTTGACGTCGCCCTGGGCCGTCGCGCCGTCGCCGAAGTAGGCGATCACCGCCGTGTCGCGGGCCTCGTCGCCGGTGCCCACCGCGCCGTCCCGCTGCACGCCCATCGCATACCCGGTGGCGTGCAGGGTCTGTGCGCCGATCACGATCGTGTACAGGTGGAAGTTGTGGGCGTTCGGATCCCACCCGCCGAGGTTCACGCCGCGGTAGAGACCGAGCAGCGTGACGGGGTCGACGTCCCGGCACCAGGCCACGCCGTGCTCGCGGTACGTCGGGAAGACGTAGTCCTGCGGCAGCAGCGCACGCCCCGAGCCGATCTGCGCGGCCTCCTGCCCGAGCAGGCTGGCCCAGATGCCCAGCTCGCCCTGGCGCTGAAGGGCGGTCGCCTCGGCGTCGACGCGGCGCACCAGCACGAGGTCGCGGTAGAGCGACCGGAGCGTGGCGGGATCGGGGTCGAAGGCGTAGTCGGGGTGCTCGACACGCTCGCCTTCGGGCGTGAGGAGCTGCACGAGCTGCACGCTCTGGTCGAGCGCGCCGACGCCGCTGTCGGTCACGGGCTCTCCTTCGTCGGGCGGGGAGGCGGGATCGCCGCCACCTGCACGGTCTCCGGCGATGCCTCGGGGCCCATGATGGTGTGCCCGTCGGCGCGCGGGTCGCGGCCCTCAGGTCGAAAGCCACGAGACCATTCTCAACGTACCGCCAGCCCCCGCCCGACCGCCGAGCAGGCGACCCCCGCCCGGCCTACCGCCCCGGTGAGGGAAGCTGGACGACCCAGTCCGTCGCGGTGGGGGCGTCGGTGGGCACGAGCGGCGCCGGCGGGGGCGCCACCGCGACGCGTGCGGGCGGCAGGAGGGCCGGCAGGGGCGCGGCGTGCGCCTGGGAACCCTCGAGCCCCACCACGGCGGCGAGCGCCATCACCACGACGGACGCCCCACAGACGAGCGAGCACGCCAGGGTGGGCAGGGCCACACCGCGGACGCCGTCCGTGCGGCGGTTGCTCATCGATCCCTCGCCTCAATCCAGTAGCTCTACGTGACGCTCCCGAACGTAAAGTCGCGACCCTCGGACAGCCGCCGCGCCGCGCCCGCCCTCCGCCGAACGTCGGGGCACCCCCTCCCACCGGGTGTCCTCGCCCGTAGGCTGACCGCGACGGCGAGGAGGGCCGCCGACCATGTCATCCCACGACCCGACGGCGGTCTCGCAGACCCAGGCGACGACGGCCCGGCGACGTACACCGCTCACGGGCGGCGTCCTGGTCGCCCTGCTGGGCGTGTACCTGATCTGGGGCTCCACCTACCTGGCGATCCGGGTGGTGGTGACGAACGGGATCCCGCCCCTGCTGGGGATGGGGGTGCGGTTCGTCGTCGCCGGGCTGCTGCTGGCCGGCCTGCTGCGGCTGCGCGCCGGGCCCGGGGCGCTCCGCGTCACCCGAGCCGAGCTGTGGACGGCTGCCGTCGTCGGCTCGCTGCTGCTCGCCGGCGGCAACGGGCTCGTCGCCGTCTCCGAGCAGCAGTTGCCGAGCGGCCTCGCGGCACTGCTCGTGTCGACAACCCCGCTCTGGATCGTCGTGCTCGGGTCCTTCGCCGGGGAGCGCCCGCGGCGCTGGCCCGTGGTCGGCACGCTCGTCGGCTTCGCCGGCACCGCCGTGCTGGCGCGGCCCGGCGCGCTCGGAGCGGTCGCGTGGGGGTGGGCCCTGCTCGTCCTCGTCGCGACGGCATCGTGGGCCACGGGGTCCCTGTACTCGCGCCGGCGGCCGCGGCCGCGCGATCTCTTCGTCTCGAGCGCGTACCAGATGCTGCTCGGCGGCGCCGTGCTCACACTGTGCGGGCTGGCCCGCGGCGAGGCCGGCTCGGTGCGGCTCGACGCCGTCACACCGCCGGGCTGGTGGGCGCTCGCCTACCTGGTCACGATCGGGAGCCTGGCCGGCTACACCGCGTACTTCTACCTGCTCGCGAACGCACCGCTGCAGCTCGCCACGACCTACGCGTACGTGAACCCGGTGGTGGCGGTTCTGCTGGGGTGGCTGCTGCTCGGCGAGCTCGTCACGGGCGCCGAGCTCGCGGGCGGCGCGCTGGCCATCGCCGGCGTGGCGATCGTCATCTCGACCGACCGCGGGCACTGACCCCGGCCTCGCACCGCCGTCCGGGCGAGGTCAGTGCGGGAAGCCGGCCGCGACCGCGAGCAGGCGGTCGTTCGCCTCGGGGACGCCGATCGTGCAGCGCACGCCGTCGCCGGCGAACGGCCGGACGACGACGCCCCCCTGCTGGCAGGCCGTCGCGAACTCCACCGAGCGGTCGGCGAGGTCGAACCAGACGAAGTTCCCCTGCGCGTCCGGCACGGGCCAGCCCTGCCCGCGCAGGGCCGCGACCACGCGCTCGCGCTCGGCCACGATCGCGTCGACCCGCTCCAGCAGCTCGGCCTCGGCGGCCAGGGAGGCGACGGCCGCCTCCTGCGCCAGGGTCGACACCCCGAAGGGCAGGGCGGTGGCGCGAACGGCGTCCGCGACGGCGGGGTGCGCGACGACGTAGCCGACCCGGAGGCCGGCGAGCCCGTACGCCTTCGAGAACGTCCGCAGGACCGCGAGGTTGGGGTGCCGGCGCCAGAGCACGACGCCGTCCGGCGCCTTCTCGTCCCGGACGAACTCGACGTACGCCTCGTCGAGCACGACGAGCACGTCCCGCGGCACCCGCTCGAGGAAGGCCTCGAGCTCCTCGGTGTGCACCGCGGGCCCGGTCGGGTTGTTCGGCGAGCAGACCAGGACGAGCCGGGTCCGGGCGGTCACGGCGGCGGCCATGGCCGGCAGGTCGTGGCGCGCCTCGAACCCGAGCGGCACCGGCACGGGCGTCGCACCGGCGACCCGGGTGGTGATCGGGTAGGCCTCGAACGAGCGCCAGGCGTACACCACCTCGTCACCCTCGTCGCAGACCGCCTGCACGAGGTGGCCGAGCACGGCGACGCTCCCGGTGCCCGCGACGACGCACTCGGCGGAGACGCCGAGGCGCTCGGCGACCGCTCCGACGAGTGACACGTTGGCCATGTCGGGGTACCGGTTCATCCGGGCCGCGGCACGGGTGACGGCCTCGACCACCGACGGCAGCGGCGGGTAGGGGTTCTCGTTCGAGCTGAGCTTGTGGACGACGCCTCCGGGGCCCGCCGCCGCGGGCCGGCCGGGCACGTACCGGGGGATCCCGGCCAGGACGGCCCGCAGCCGCGGCCCGACCACCTCGTCGCCCATGCGCGTCACTGTACGACCGGCGGCGCGGGCGGCGAGTCCGCCGGCGGTCCGGCGCCGGTCTGTCGGTGGCCCCTGCTGGGATGGGTCCACGGGCATCGACGGGGTGCCCTCGGAGGGGGGAACAGCATGGCCGGGCAGAGCGACACGTGGTGGGAGCGGTTCCAGCTCGGCGAGCACGAGCGGATCCGGGCGGCGCTGGCGGAGGCGATGCCCGCAGTGGGGTGGGCCGGTACGGATCCGCAGGCCCGGCTCGCGGCGCAGGCCCGGCTCGCCGAGGTGATGACGGAGGCGGTGACGAGCGCGTGGCGGCGAGGGTGGCAGCCGGCCGACCTGGTCCACATGGCCCGGCGGGAGCTCACGGCCGTGCACGTGGAGCTGCTCCGCCGGGCTGTCGGCGTCGAGCTCGCGGCGTACCCGCCGAGCACGGTGGACGCGCGCTGGCGGTCCCAGCTCGACGAGCTCGGGGTCGCGGTGGCCCCGGCGGGGGATGCGGCCTGGGTCACGGAGGGCCTGGAGGTCCACTGGGTCGACGGGTTGCAGGCCTGCGCCGGGCTCGTGCGCTTCCTCGGGGAGCTGCTCGCGGTCGAACGGCTCACGCACCTGCCCGGCACCGCGGGCGCGGCGGCCGCCCGCGTCGCGCCCGGGGTCGACCCCCGGATCCTCGAACGCGTGCGAGCCCTGCTGGCCAAGGCCGAGTCGACCACGTTCCCGGCCGAGGCCGAGACGTTCACGGCGGGGGCGCAGTCGCTGATGGCGCGGCACAGCATCGACGCAGCTCTGCTCGCCGCGGCGCACGAGGCCGACGCCGGGGCTGGCGGCCCCGAGCCCGCCGGGGTCCGCATCTGGATCGACAGTCCCTACGAGTCGGCGAAGGTGAGCCTGCTCTGCGCCGTCGCCGAAGCCAACCGCTGCCGCACCATGTGGCGCAAGGCCTACGGGGTCTGCACGGTGGTCGGCTTCGAGGCCGACCTGGCCGCCGTCGAGACCCTCTTCACGTCGCTGCTCGTCCAGGCGACGCACGCGATGACGCGCGAGGGCCCCCGCGTCGACCAGGGCGGCCGCTCGCGAACGCGCTCGTTCCGCCACAGCTTCCTGCTGGCGTTCGGCGGCCGGATCGGCGAGCGGCTGGCGGCCTCGGCACGGCAGGAGGAGCAGCAGGCCGTCGCCGAGGCGGGCGGGGAGAGGTTGCTGCCCGTCCTCGCGGCCCGGTCCGCCGAGGTCGAGCGCGCCGTGGCCGAGCTGTTCCCGACGCTCCGGCGCAGCCGAGCCAGGCTGACCGCCTGGGATGCGGAGGGCTGGGCCTCGGGCCGGGCGGCCGCCGACCGGGCGAGTCTGGGCACACGCGGGAGGTTGCCGGCCTAGTGCGGGCCGCCCGGCTGCGCGGGCGGTCACCCGGAGAGCCGCGCCGGCGCGCGAGGAGTCAGGGTTGGGCCGGCTGATCGGGCACGGGCGACCACTCGCGGCGGACATGCCGGACGTGCTCGGCCATGGCGGCTGCCGCGCCGGCGGAGTCGCCCGCGGCGATCAGCTCGAGGAGCGCGTAGTGCTCACCGGCGGCCCGCTCGAGCGTCCCGTACGGCACCGAGCCGGCCGGCCCGTAGAGCCGGGAGCGGTCTCGCAGCCGCAACACCGTCTCCGTCAGGACGGGATTGCCCGCGAGCTCGAGCAGCAGCGCGTGGAAGGCACGGTCGGCCTGCACGTGCGCCACCACGTCCCCGTCGGCGGCCGCCTCGACGACCCGCCGGGCCGCCTCACGCAGCGGCCCGGCGGCCGCGTCGCGTCGCGTCGGGTCCTGCAGGGCGGCCCGCTCAGCAGCGGCGGGCTCCAGGAGCAGCCGCACCTCGCTGGTCGCGTCGAGCTCCCCCGGCCCCGGATCGGCGACCTTGAAGCCGCGGTTGCGCACGGCGACGAGCAGGCCGTCACGGACCAGCTCGAGCAGCGCCTCCCGGACCGGCGTCACCGAGACGCCGAACCGCTCGGCGAACTGGGGCGCCGAGTACACCTCGCCGGGCGACATCTGGCCGGCGACGAGGGCGGCGCGGACGGCGTCCGCCACCTGGGCCCGCAGGCTGTCGCGCACGACCACCGGCCGGAGCGCACCCGCGCCGGCCCCCGCGGTCACCGGCGCGTCCAGCGGGAGGGTCACAGCTCGAACCCCTCGGGGAAGGGATCGGCGGGGTCGAGGTGGTACTGCGCGGTCCCCGTCACCCAGGCGCGCCCGGTGATCGTAGGGACGATCGCGGGCACCGGGGCGACGGCCGGGCCGACCGCGTCTCCGCGACGGCCCGCGCGACGAAACGCGTGCCGATGAACGACTCGTTGACGAACTCCTGCCCGAGGGCCAGCTCGCCGCGCGCGTGCAGCTGTGCCACCCGGGCGCTCGTGCCGGTGCCGCAGGGCGACCGGTCGAACCAGCCCGGGTGGATCGACCATGGCGTGCCGCGAGAGCCGCGTGTCCGATCCCGGCGCGACGAGCTGCACGTGATGACACACGTCGATCTCGGGGTTGTCGGGGTGCACGGGCCGGTTCTGCTCGTTGATCGCCGACATGACAGCCAGGCCCGCGTCGAGGATCTCCTGCTTGCGGGCACGGTCGAAGGGCAGGCCGAGGGCCTCGATCGGCAGGATCGCGTAGAAGTTGCCGCCGAAGGCCATGTCGTAGGTGACGTCGCCGAAGCCCTCGACCTTGACGGTCGCGTCGAGCTCCTGCGCGAACGACGGCACGTTCGTCAGGGTGACCGCCGTCGCGGCGCCGTCGCTGACCTGCACATCGACCGTCACGAGGCCCGCCGGGGTGTCGAGGCGGATCGTCGTGACCGGCTCGACCACCTCGACCATCCCGGTCTCCACCAGCACGGTCGCCACGCCGATCGTGCCGTGGCCACACATGGGCAGGCAGCCGCTGACCTCGATGTAGAGCACGCCGTAGTCGGCGTCCGGCCGGGTCGGGGGCTGCAGGATCGCCCCGCTCATGGCGGCGTGGCCGCGCGGCTCGTTCATGAGCAGCTTGCGCAGCCCGTCGCTGTTCGCCATGAACCAGCGGCGCCGGTCGAACATCGTCGCTCCGGGCAGCACGCCGACGCCGCCGGTGACGACGCGCGTCGGCATGCCCTCGGTGTGCGACTCGACGGTGTGCAGGACGCGCCGCGACCTCATCGCAGGCCCTCCGCCAGCGCCTTCTGGGTGGCCTCGCGCACCTGGGCCTCCTGCTCGGGCAGCAGCGGCACCCGCGGCTGCCGGCACGGGCCGCCGTACCGCCCGGCGAGATCCATCGAGAGCTTGATCGCCTGGACGAACTCGGTCCTGGCGTCCCACCGCAGCAGCGGGTGCAGCGACCGGTAGAGCGGGAGGGCCGCAGCGAGGTCGCCGTCACGGCAGGCACGCCAGAGCCGGACGCACGCGTCGGGCAGGGCGTTGGGGTACCCGGAGACCCACCCGACGGCGCCGGCCAGGGCGAGCTCGAGCGTGACGTCGTCGGAGCCGACCAGCAGGTCGAGCCCGGGAGCGAGCTCCGCGATCTCGTAGCCGCGCCGCACGTCGCCGGTGAACTCCTTGACGGCCACGATGAGACCCTCGCCGAACAGCCGCGCGAGCAACGCCGGGGTGAGGTCCACCTTGGTGTCGTAGGGGTTGTTGTAGGCGACGATCGGGAGGCCGGCCCGCGCGACCTCGCGGTAGTGCTCGACGACCGCGCGCTCGTCGGCGCGGTAGGCGTTGGGCGGCAGGAGCATGACGCAGGGCGCGCCCGCCTCCGCCGCCTGCTCGACCCAGCGCCGCGACTCGGCGGCGCCGTACGCGGCGACGCCGGGCATGACCGTCGATGCCGTCGGGTGCGGCGGCCGACCGCGGTCGCGGACGACGTCGGCGCGCTCCGTCGCCGTCAGGGTCTGGTACTCGCCGAGCGAGCCGTTGGGGACGACGCCGTCGCAGCCGTTCTCGGCGAGCCACGCGCACGTGGTCGGCGTACGCGTCGAGATCGGGAACGAGGGCGCCGCCGGGCCCGGTCGGGCGCAGCGGCAGGGCGGTGGCGACGAGCACGCCGTGCCAGGGGCGGGACGGTGACGTCATGACGGACCTCCGTGGTCGGATCGGGGCTGCGGGGTGGTGCCTGTGTCGTCGAGAGGTTCGGTGGGGCCGGCGGCGAGGGGTCGGCCGGCGGCGACGGCCGCGAGGCTCACGGGAGCGGCCACGGGGCGGACGGCCGAGCCGAGCGCGTCGGCATAGGCGTCGTGGTCGCGGCCGGCGGTGGCGGAGACGATGCGGGCGACGGCCTCGCCGCACATGCGGCCCTGGCACCAGCCCATGCCGGCCCGGGTCAGCAGCTTGACGGTCCGGGCGTCGTCGGCACCGAGCTCGGTGACGGCCTCGCGGACGGCGCCGACCGGCACCTCCTCGCAGCGGCAGACCAGGGTGTCGGGCCGCTGCCACGTCACCCAGCCGTCCCTGACGGGGTGGGCTCGGTGCATGGCCGCCGCGAAGGCGCCCGAGGCGCTCGCGGCGCGCGGTCACGCCCGGGTGCGGCGGCAGCGGCGACCGCCCGGCGGCCACCGCCGCCGCGGCCGTGCCGGCGACGGCGCCCTCCAGCAACGCGAGATCGGCCCCACCCACGCCGGTGAGCTCGCCTGCGGCGAGGACGCCCGGGACGGAGGTGAGGCCGGTCGGGTCGACGACGACGGCGGGTGCACCGTCCGGGCCGGGGGCGGTGGCGCAGCCGATCTGCAGCGCGAGCTCGAGCCGCGCCGTGAACCCCCAGCCGACGGCGGCCACGTCGCACTCGACCTCGCGCTCCGAGCCGGGCACGACGTTCCAGTCGCGTCCAGCCGGGCGACGGTCACCCCCTCGAGGCGGTCGGTGCCGTGGGCGCTGACCACGGCCTGGCGCAGGTGCAGCGGAATGCGGTGCCGTGCGAGCAGGGCGCCGTAGCGGGCGCCGTCCGCGACCTTGCCCGGGGTGCCCGCGGCGGCCCGCCAGCCGCGCGCCCAGCCGCGGCCGTCGCCGGCCTCGTCGACCTCGGCCACGCGCACGCCCGGCCTCGGCGAGACCCACCGCGACGGGCAGCAGGAACGGGCCGGTGCCCGGCGACGACGACGCTCGAGCCCCCGCGGCCACGCCGTGCTCCTTGAGCAGCGCCTGGGCGGCACCGGCCGTGAGGACCCCGGGCAGGTCCCAGCCCGGGAACGGCAGCACGCGGTCGTGGGCGCCGGTCGCGAGCACGACCGCGCGGGCTCACGACGAGCGCCAGCCGTCCGCCGCCGGGCGCCGGTCGCTGCAGGACCGACCGTGCCCCCGCTCGGACGTCGGCGCGACCCGGCGCCGCGGCGACGTCGAGCCGCCAGACGCGCGTCCGCGCAGGTGCTCGAGCCGGCCCGACCCGAGCGCCGCGCCAGGCGCCGCGACAGGTCCCGCCACTCGCCGGCGTGCTCGTGACCTCGCCGCCGCCGTCGTCACCGGCCGGCGCCGTGCCGCCAGTACTGCCCGCCCGGCCGCGGCTCGGCGTCGACGAGGGCGACGCGGGCGCCGGCCGCGGACGGCGGTCACCGCCGCGGCGAGCGCCCGCCGGGCCGGCGCCGACGACGGCGACGTCACACGCGTCTGGTCGGCACGGCCCGCTCCTTCCTGGGTGCGGACCACGACGCCGGCCGCGGCCGGCACGAGACAGGCCCGCAGGTCGGGCGGCCGTCCACCTCCACCAGGCAGTCGAAGCACACGCCGATCCCGCAGAACAGGCCCCGCGGCGCGCCGCCCGACCGGGTCGTCCGCCACGAGCGACGCCCGCGGCCCACAGCGCGGCGGCGACCGTCTGGCCCTCCTCGACCGGCAGCGCCCGGCCGTCGAAGTCGAAGCTGCTCGCGCGCGCTCGTGCCGCCTCCGGCGGCGCCGCGAAGCGGTCCGGTCGGAACGGGGCGAGGTCGAGGTCCGTCGGCCGGCCGGTGAGGAGCTGCGCGAGCAGGTGCGCCGGTCGCCGCCGCCGAGCCCGATCCCGGCGCCCTCGTGGCCGCAGGCGTGGATCAGCCCCGGCGCCCGCGGATCCTGCCGATGACCGGGAGATGGTCCGGGCAGTACGGCCGGAACCCGAGGTAGCGTGCGCAGCAGCGACACGTCGGCGAGGACGGGGAACAGGCCGATCGCCTGGGCCGCGAGCCGCCGGACCACCTCGAGCGAGAACCGTCCGGTCGAAGCCCGACCCGCTCCCGGCTCGCGCCGATGAGCACGGTCCCGCCGCGGGTCCCCTCGATGACGGCGCTGCTCTGAGGCCGGCGTCGTCGATGGCGACGTCGGCGACGTACTCGGCGGTGTAGACCTTGTGGCGGACGACCGGCGGCAGCGGCTGCGGTGACGAGGATGAACCCGCGGCGCGGCAGGATCGGCACGGCGCATCCCGGCGAGCGCCGCGACCTCGCCGGCCCAGGTGCCCGCCGCGTTGACGACCCACGGCGCCGGCGGGGACCGTCGCCGCTGTCGGTCGCGCACGCCCGCGACCCGCGCCCCCGTCGCGGATGAACCCGGTCGACCGCCGTCCCCGGTGCGACCTCGGCGCCGCGGCGCCCGGGCCGCCGGAGCAGGCTCGCGGTGGCGAGCATCGGCTGGACCTGGGCGTCCTGCGGGTACCAGCGCGCCGCCGGCGACGTCGCGGGCGAGGTGGGGCTCGTGCTCGAGCAGCTCGGCGCCCCCGCACCTCGACGGCCTCGACCCCCGCGGCGCGCTGGGCACGGCGAAGGCCAGCAGGGCCGGCAGCGCCGCAGGGTCGGGGGCGACGACGACGCCGCCCTTGAGCTCGTACTCGAAGCCCGCGCCGTCACCGACCCGACGTCCCGGCGAGCTCGCGCCAGGCCGCGCGGGACAGCAGCGCGAGCTCGAGCTCCGGCCCCGGCTCCTTGTCGCTGACGAGGATGTTGCCCTCCCCGGCGCCGGTCGTGCCGCTCGGCGACCGACCCACGCTCGACGACGGCGACCCGCAGGCCCGCCCGCGCGCCGCGAGCGCGCACGCCGCGCCGACGACGCCGGCGCCGACGACCATGACGTCGGGAGCTGAGGCGAGCGGCACGAGGAGTAGTACATCACGCATCATGCAGGACTGGAAGGGTCGCTTGGGGTGGGGCCGCGGTGCGTGCCAGGATGACGACTCGTGCGCTCGATCATCACCAAGGTGGCCATCAACGCCTTCGCCATCTGGATCGCCACGCTGGTGATCCCCCAGGTCGGGGTCACCGGCAGCACGTGGCAGAAGGTGTGGTCGCTACTGATCGTGGGCGCCCTCTTCGGGATCATCAACACGTTCATCAAGCCGATCGTGAAGCTCTTCACGCTGCCGCTGTATCTGCTCACGCTGGGGCTGATCTCGTTCATCGTGAACGCGTTCATGCTCAAGATCGCGGAGTGGCTGTCAGGCAAGATCGGCATCACCTTCGACGCCGGCCCCTTCTTCTGGGCGACGGTGGGGGCCGCCATCGTGGTGACCTTCGTGAGCATGATCCTCAATGTGACGGTCCCCGACGGCGACTGACCGTCCGCCGCCCCCGCCGCGCCCCCCGAGAGGCCCCATGAGCGTCCAGCCCCCGCCCTTCGGCGGCCCGCGCCCCGGCACCCAGGCTCGCCCAGCCCCTTTCGCGGCCGGCGGCCATCCCGGCGGCTATCCGGACGGCGCCTTCGCGGCCGGCGGTCATCCGGACGGCGGCCATCCCGACGGCGGCCATCCCGACGGCGGGTATACCGACGGCGGGTATCCCGACGGCGGGTATCCGGACGGGGGGCGTCCGGACCGGGGCTATCCCGGCGGGGGACACGACCGCTCCGGCCGCACAACCCCTCCGCCCGCGTCGGCGGGGCGGCGGGCGGCAGCCGTGGCGGGCCTGGTGGCGGTCGCGGTGGCCGGCGCCGCGGGCGGCTGGTTCCTGGCGCACCGCACCGACGCGGCGAGCACGGCGACCTCCGCGGCCTCGCGGGGCCCCGGAGTCTCGCCCGGGCCTTCGGCGGCGGCGAGTTCTGCCGCCCCGACCCCCAGCTCGAGCGCCCCCGCCACGGTGGCCCTCTCCGACGTGGCACACCTCGACGCCAGGGCCGGGCTGACTGAGCTGAAGAAGGCAGGCCTCAAGGCGACCGGCTCGCCGGTGGACGCCTGGTCCTGGACCGACACCAACGGGCGCAACCTCTTCGTCACGACGAAGACGGTCGACAAGCGCGAGGGACCCGTGGTGCGGGCCGCGACGCTGCACGTCTACCACGCCGCCGGCCTCGGCCGGCAGCCCAGGATGCTGCTCACCCCGCTGCGCGATCCCGGGACCCCGAACTGCGACGTCGACTTCGGTCTCGACTTCGTGCCCGGGTCGGTGCAGGTGAGCGACACCGACGGCGACGGCTACGGCGAGGCGACCGTGGCCTGGTGGTCGATCTGCCGGGGCGACCCCGGCGCGGAGCGCCTCAAGCTGGCGCTCGTCACGAAGGGCACCTACTACATCCTGCGCGGCTACGGGCTGCGGGCCGGCGAGACGCTGCCGGCGGGGATCACCGTCCCGCCGGCCACCTTCACGCCGAACGTGGCGGCCGGGCGCTGGCCGCACGGCAGCTACGACGCCGCCACGGCGCTCTTCAGGCAGTTCTTCCGGTAGAGAGCCCGAGCCTGCCCTCGCCCCCTGTGCGAGGCTGGCCGCATCTTCTGTGGACGGCGGTGCCGGAGGCACCGCTGGAGCGGCGACCGGGGCGAGGCGCCCCGGGAGGAGGGAGTCGCGGTGCGCATCACCGCGGACGACGACGTCGCCGTGGTCGGCGCCGGCACGATGGGTGCCGGCATCGCCGAGGTCGCGGCGAGGGCAGGCCACCGGGTCCGGCTGTACGACGCCCGGCCCGGTCAGAGCCGCCACGCCGTCACGGCACTCGCCCGGCGCCTGGAGCGGGACGTCGACCGCGGCCGGCTCGACGCCGAGCAGGCGCGGGCCGTCCACGGCCGGGTCAGCGTGGCCGGTTCCGTCGACGACCTGGCCGGCTGCGCGCTCGTCGTCGAGGCGGTCCTGGAGGACCTCGGCGTCAAGCGCGAGCTGCTGCGCGCGGTCGAGACGGCGGCAGGCCAGGGCGTGGGGCGCGAGGTCGTGCTCGCCACCAACACCTCCTCGTTGTCGGTGACGGCCGTCGGGGCCGGGCTCGAGCGGCCGGGGCTGCTCGTCGGCCTGCACTTCTTCAACCCGGCCCCGCGGATGGCCCTGGTCGAGGTCGTCCGCGGCGACGCGACCGACCCCAAGGTCGTCGAGGCGGCGACCGAGCTGGTCCGGGACTGGGGCAAGACCCCGGTGCAGTGCGCCTCCACCCCCGGCTTCGTGGTGAACCGCGTGGCGCGGCCGTACTACGGCGAGGCCCAGCGGCTCGCGGAGCGCGGTGCCGCGACCCCGGCCACGATCGACGCCGTGCTGCGGGAGGCCGGGGGCTTCCCGATGGGGCCGTTCCAGCTGACCGACCTGGTCGGCCAGGACGTGAATCTCGCCGTGTCGACGTCGGTGTGGGAGCAGACGTACCACGACCCTCGATACGCGCCGACCCAGTTCCAGCGCAGGCTGGTCGATGCCGGCCGGCTGGGGCGCAAGACGGGCCGAGGCGTCTACGCGTACTCCGCCGAGGGGCGGGCGACCGACGCGGAGCCCGACAGCTATCCCCACCGGCCCGCGCCGGCCGTCGTCGAGCTGGTCGAGTACGACATGGGCCCCATGACGCCGTTCCTCGACCGGGTTGCCGCCGGCGGTGTCGAGGTCCGGCGGGTCGAGCTCGACGACACCGAGGTGATGGAGGAGCTGCCCGGCATCCGCCTGCCCGGCGGCGGCCTGCTCCGCGTGACGGACGGGTCGACCGCCCGGTCGTGGGGCCTGGAGGCGCCCGACGGCGTCGTTCTGCTCGACTGGGCGCACGATCCGGCGACGTGCACCCGCGTGGCACTGATGGCGCCGCGCGGCCTGGACCCTGCCGTGCTCGACGCGGCGGCGGCCTTCTGCCAGGCGGCGGGCGTCGAGGTGAGCGTGATCGGCGACGTGGCCGGCGGGATCGTCGCGCGCACGGTGGCGATGCTCGTCGACGAGGCCGTCGACCTGGTGGCGCGCGGCGAGGCGACCGCGACCGACGTCGACGTGGCGATGCTCCTCGGCGCGGCGCACCCCTCGGGGCCGCTGGAGTGGGGCGATCGGGTGGGCGCCCTGCGCATCGCGTCGGTGCTGGCCGAGCTCGACGACGAGGAGCCCACCGGCCGCTACCGCACGAGCCCGCGGCTCGACGAGGCGATCAGCGCCGAGGAGAACCTCCGTGACCTCTGACAGCACGCGGACGTCGGACGACCCACGGACCTGCGGGAGCACGGCGTCGCCGGTGGAACCGCGGGCGGCGGCCCTGTTCGCGCAGGACACGGCGAGCGGCGCGCTCGGGATCGAGGTGCTCGAGGCGGCGGACGGCCGGGCCCGCCTGCGCATGCCCGTGCGGCCCGACATGCTGCAGGGCCACGGGTCGTGCCACGGCGGCCTGCTCTTCACCCTCGCCGACAGCGCGTTCGCGGCGGCCTGCAACCAGGGCCCCGGCGGCCCCGTCGTCGGCGCCTCCGCCGAGATCACCTGGGTCGCACCCGCCTTCGCCGGCGACGTGCTCGAGGCGGAGGCGATCGAGCACACCCGCTTCGGGCGCAACGGAGTGACCGATGTGACCGTCCGCAGGGCGGCCGACGGAGCCGTCCTCGCGCTCTTCAGGGGGCGCTCCCTGCGGCTCTCCGAAGCGCCGGCCACGGTGGCGGGGGTGGCCGCCCCGTGAGCGACCCGCTCGACGCGATCGATCCGCCCGACCCGCTCGCCTCGTTCGACGGGCTCGCCTCGATGGAACTCCCACCGGGGTACCAGCCGCCCGAAGGGCTGTTCGACCAGTGGCGCGAGGTCGGCGAGGGCGTCCTCGTGCGCCGGCATCGCGAGCTCGACCTCAACGTCACGCTCGTCCTCGGCGACGAGCGGGCGCTGGTCGTCGACACGCAGGCGCACGCCGGGCACGCCCGGGCGCTGATCGCCGCGGTCCGCGAGGTCACCTCGTTGCCGTGGGTGGTGCTCGACACCCACGCGCACTTCGACCACTGCTTCGGCAACGCGACCTTCGCCGCGGAGCAGCCGGGGCTGCAGATCTGGGGGCACGAGCGCTGCCGCGAGACGCTCGAGCGCTCCGGCGCCGAGCAGCGCGAGCTCACCGCCGGCTGGCTGCGCGACGGCGGCCGGCCCGGCGAGGCCGACGCCGTCCTCGCGGTCGAGATCCTGCCGCCCGACCGAACGTTCACGGCCGACGAGGAGCTCGACCTGGGCGGGCGCACCGTCGTCCTGCACCACCCGGGCCGCGGCCACACCGATCACGACGCGGTCGTGCGGGTCGCCGACGCCGGCGTCACGATCGTGGGTGACCTCGTCGAGCAGGGCGCGCCACCCTCGTTCGCCGACAGCCACCCGCTGGAGTGGCCCGCCACGCTGACACGGCTCCTGCCCACGCTGGCCGCGGTGGTCGTGCCGGGCCACGGGGACGTCGTGGACCCCGGGTTCGTCGCGGCCCAGCGCGACGAGCTGGCCGCGGTCGCGGACGCCGCCCGCGCGCTGCCGCCCGACGCCGACGACACCACCCTCCGGCGGGCCGCGGTCCGCCTCCCGGTGGGGCGCCGGGCCGGCCTCGACGCGCTGCGCCGGCACCGCGAGCTCACCCGCGCGGCTCGCTCGGCAGCCGCGCCGGCCGGCCCCGGGATGATCACGGTGCGGCCGCGCGGCGGGTCACGACCACCCTCTGGAGGGCAGTGACGCCGGGCCCCGCGACGAACGGGGCCAGCGCCGCGCGCCAGGCGACGAGCGAGGGATCCGGCGACACGTCGACGATCGCGGCGGTGGCCGCGTAGCGGTCGAGCCCGTGCGCCCCCGCGGGTGATCGTGGCGCGCCGCTCGGCCGGCGGACCGTGACCCAGGTCCTCCGGTCAGGGTTGTCGGCGCCGTCGAGCGCCGGCACGACGTCGTCCGTGTGCTCGAGCGAGAGCACGGCCACAGCGCCGGGGACCCGGTAGTGCGCCACCGGCGAGCCCGCGGTCACCACGCAGGTGACGGAGACCCGCTCGCGGACCACGGGATCGGCCGCGAGCTGTGCCGCCACCATCCCGCCGAGGCTGTGCCCCGCCAGCAGCACGGGCTCGCCAGGCCGGGCTCCCACGATCTCGAGCGCGCGCACGACCGCGGCGGCGATCGCGGTGGAGGCACCCGCGAGGGTCGCGACGTCGGCGGTGGCGTCGAGCGGGTCCACCGCGGGCACGGGAGACCAGTCCTGCGTGCCGGGGATCGCGACGACGAAGGCGCGGCGAGCGCCCGCGCCGACGCACCTCGTCGACCGTGACGGCCCCGGGCACGGCCCCGGCGGCGGCGACCCGGTCGAGCACTCCCGCGACGCCCGCGCTGGGCCGCACCGGCATCGGGACCGACACCGCCACCTCGAACTCGGCGCGCTCGGCGAGCATCGGTGACACCAGGCCCATGGTGCCCAGCACGCGCGCCACCGCCGGCCCGCCGCCAGGGACGACCGCAGCCGCGAGGTCGGTGACGGCGGCCGGCGCACCGCCCGGCTCCGGGACCACCCACGGGACCACCCACGGGAGGGCGGGCACGAGGCCCGCTCGCTCGAGCTCCCCGACCAGCACCACCACCCGGGCCTCGGTCAGCTCGTAGCCGGCCGCCGCGGCGCGGAGCCGGACCGCGAGCAACCCGAGGCGGGCGGCGGCAGCGGCGGCGCCCGCAGGACCCAGCAACGCGGCCCCGAACAGCAGCTCGACCCGCGCCAGCGACGCCGGCGCCACCAGCCCGGTCACCAGCAGCAGCGGCTCGGCGGCCACCAGGCCGGCCCGCACCACCACGGCGGCGAGCTCGGCGGCGACGACGTCCAGTGCCGTGGCGGCGGCCTCCAGATCCTCGACGCGCACCCGGACGCCACCCGCACCGCCGCGCACGTGGAGCTCCGGCGACCCCGCCCCGGTCACGGGAGGAGCCTGCCGAGCTGGAGCGCCAGGCCCGCGACCGCGCCCGCCGCGGTCGACTCCAGCGCGTCGAGCGCGCGGGCATGCGCCTCCAGCGCCGGAGCGACGTCGTCGAGGGCGGCCGCGACCCCCGCGAGGGCGCGAGCGTCCGACGCCAGCGCGTCGCGGAACGCCGCCGCCGCGGGGGACTGCCAGTCGGCCTCTCCCGCGCGGCCCGCGGCAGCCGCCAGCGATCGCATCTCGTCGGCGAGCCCGCGGACCTCCCCGGCCCGGGCCCGCACCCACGCACCGTCCACGCCCACCCCCACACCGCCACCCCGGTCCACCTGACCGGTAGCCGGACCAGGCCCGGCGCGGACGACGCTAGGCGCGGGGCCGACGTCGTGACGGCGGCGACTCGAGGATGTGGAGGGCGATGCGCCGGCTCCGGGTGTGGAGGAGGCGCCGCTACAGCCGGGGAGCTACGGCAGCGGTGCCCCGTCGCGGAGCGCGGCCGGCGAGACCTCGCCGTCGCCCCAGCGGAGCAGCGCCGCGGCACCGTCGGGCACGTCGTCGTCGCCGCCGCCCGGCAGCACCTGGACCTCGGCGTCGGTGAGCACTGCCGCCCGGACGAGAGCGAGGTCGGCGGGGACCTCGACGCCGTCCCCCTCCCAGGTGCGCGGGCCGCCGGGCAGGGCGAGGTCGTGCGGGCCGGGGCCGACGACGAGGCGCCGCGCACGCAGCGCGGTGGGCTCGAGCAGCAGCACCGACACCTGGCCCTGCTGGAACGCCGCGACCGTCCGCTCGAGGTCGACGGCGGCCGTCCCGGTCTCGGTGCCGTCGTGCGCGGGCTCGCGGGCGGCGCGCAGCCGCTCGACCACGGCCTGCGCCTGGCCCGTGACGCGCGCGGCGACGGCGGTCGTGACGGCGGCGTCGAGCTGGTCCTCCGAGGCGCCGTCGGCCCGCACGTTCCCCTCGACCTCGACGATCTCGTAGTCGCCGGGCAGGGCCTCGACGACGAACGTGCGCGCCCGCTGGTCGCCGCCGAGGACGAGCAGCGAGACGTCGTGCTCCTTGGCCTTGGCGTCGATGAGCTGCGCGACGTCCTCGGCGTTCTTGCGCCACGCCTCCTCGGTGTTGTGCTGGAAGCGCAGGTGCGCCCAGCCGCCGCCACCGAACTTGTGGATGTGCTTGGTCCGGCCCTTGACCGAGGCCTCGTCCACCGGGGTCGAGGGCCCGGAGAACACGTCGACGTCGGCGCCCACGCGGTCGATCCGCGCGACGACGAACGACGCGCTCTGCGGCCGCAGGGTGAGCAGGGGGGTGACGTCGGGCACCACCTCGAACGCCACCTCACCGATGCCGTCGGGCGGCGTGGCACCGAGGACCTCGTCGAGCACCACGCGACCGCCGCGTGCGGCCAGGACGCGCGACGACGGATCGGGGAGCCCGGTCGGGGCGGTGGCGGCCGCGGCGAGCGCCTCGACGTCGGCGTCCGGGGCGCCGAGCTCGCGCAGCCGGTCGGCGAGGGTCTGCCAGCGCAGCCGTACCTCGTGGTCGGCGTTCTCGTCGCCGCGGTGGGCGTCGATCCAGACGGTGCTCGTGGGCGCGGCCTCGGTCAGGACCGTCCGCAAGGTGGCGAGGTTCATGCGGCCCGACGTACCCGCACCGGCGGCGGCTACACGTGCTGGCCGGCGTGCGCGACGGTCGCGGGGGCGACCGCCGCCCTGACGGCCGCCACGAGCTCGTCGACGTCCGCCTCCGTGGTGTCCCAGGAGCACATCCAGCGGACCTCGCCCGTGGTCTCGTCCCAGCACGTAGAAGCCGAAGGCGTCGAGCAGCGGGGGCACGACCTCGGGCGGGAGCAGGGCGAAGACGGCGTTCGCCTCGACCGGCCGGGTGATCCTCACCGCCGGCAGGTCGCGGACGCCGTCGGCGAGGCGCCGGGCCATGGCGTTGGCCTGCCGCGCGTTGCGCAGCCACAGGTCGCCCTCGAGCAGCGCGAGGAACTGCGCGCCCAGGTAGCGGCCCTTCGAGCCGAGCTGGCCGAGCTGCTTGCGGGCGAACGGGAGGCCGTCGCCGAGCCGGGCGTGATCGAGGACGACGACGGCCTCGGCCCCGAGCAGCCCGTTCTTGGTGCCGCCGAACGAGAGGACGTCGACCCCGCACGCCGTGGTGGTGGCCGCGAGGCCGACACCGAGCGCGGCGGCGGCGTTGGAGATCCGGGCACCGTCGAGGTGCAGGATCATGCCGTTCTCGTGCGCCAGGTCGGCGAGCGCCCGGATCTCCTCGGGTGTGTAGAGCGTGCCGAGCTCGGTGGACTGCGTGATCGAGACGGCGCCCGGCTGGGTGCGGTGCTCGTCGCCGACCCCGGTGATGGAGCCTGCGACGAGGTCGGGCGTCAGCTTGCCGTCGGGAGTGCCGATCTCGAGGAGCTTGACGCCGAGCAGCCGCTCGGGCGCTCCGCACTCGTCGACGGCGATGTGGGCGCTGCTCGCGCAGATGACGTGCTGCCAGGGTCGCAGCGCCAGCCCCAGGCCGATGAGGTTCGCGCCGGTGCCGTTGAAGACGAACGCCACGTCGGCGTCCGGGGCGTCGAGCCGGCGCCGGACGACGTCGATCGCCGCGGCGGTGACGTCGTCCGCGCCGTACGGGAAGGCGTGGCCCTCGCCGGCCGCGACGAGGGCGGCCAGGACCTCGGGGTGCGCGGGCGCGTGGTTGTCGCTACCGAAGCTGTGCATCACGGCACGGTAGCCGCGGGCGCCCGGCGCCAGGCGGGCTGGGCCACGACGGCGGCGACTGCTCCTCCGGCCATCAGGAGCGCGGCTCCCGCCATGCCGCGACCGGGGCCGCCGGCGTCGACGAGCAGCCCGGCGACGGCCGTCCCGCCCGCCCCGCCGGCGGTGTACGCGGTCGACAGCCACGCCTGGGCCTCGGACAGGCGCGACCGCGGTGCCTGCGCGTCGATCAGGTTGCCGGCGATGATGATCGCGGGCGCGATGGTCAGCCCGGTCACGACGAGCAGAACCGCCAGCACGCCGAGCGGGGGCTCCCGGACGACGCCCTGGAGGCCGCCGAGCAGCAGGGCGGCGGCGGACAGTCCGGCCGCCGTCGCCGCCAGCAGGACCGGCAGGCGCAGGCGCTCGGGGCCGGGCCAGTGCCGCGAGCCGTACCAGAGGCCCCCGAGCCCGCTGCCGCCCGCGATGCAGGCGAAGAGCAGGCCGACCCGTGACTGGTCGTGCAGCGCCTCGCGCGCGGTGGCCGCGATGGACAGGTCGAGGTGGGCGAAACCGGCGCTGACGACGAGCACCGCCAGGACGACCGCGAGCACGCCGGTGTGCGCGATCGGTGAGCGCGCCGTCCCGTCGCCGTGAGGGTGCGGCTCCGGTCGCCACGCACGGACGGCGTCCGCCCTCGCGTAGGTCAGGCACCCGCCCGCGAGCAGTGCGGCGCTCACGACCAGGGGGACGACGGCCGGCGCGAGCAGGAGCAGCGCGACGAGCAGCGGCCCCACCACGAAGACGAACTCGATGGCGACCGCGTCGAGGGCGTAGGCGGACTGCCAGTCGGCGGAGTCGGGCAGCGCGGTGCGCCAGGCCCCGCGCATCGCCGCGCCCACCGGCGGCGAGGCCAGGCCGGAGGCGGCGGCGAGCGCCACGAGGGCGGCGTCCGGGGCGCCTCGGACGGTGGCGGCAGCGAGCGCGGCGAGCAGCGCCGCCGAGACCGTCCCGCTGAGAGCCATCACGCGGGGCTGTCCGAGCCGGTCGACGAGACGGCCGAGCCCCGGCGAGGCCAGCGCCGTGCCGAACGCGAGGGCACCGGTGACGACACCGGCCACCGCGTACGAGCCGCGGACCTGCTGCACGAGCAGCACGATGGCGAGCGGCGCCATCGAGATCGGCATCCGGGCGACGACGGACGCGAGGAACGGCACGCGAGCAGCCCGCACGCGCAGGATGCGCAGATACCGGCTCAGACTGGACCCCTCGTCACGTCACCCAACCTATCGCCCGCCCCGTCGGGTGCTCAGTGAGTGCGGTGACGTCGGCCGGTCAGAGGGCCTTGAGGGCGCCGAGCACCTTCGTCAGCGAGTCCTTCGCATCGCCGAAGAGCAGCGTGGTGCCGGGCTCGTAGAGCAGCTCGTTCTCGATGCCGGCGAACCCCGGCCGCATCGACCGCTTCAGGAACACGACCTGCTGGGCATCGGAGACCTCGAGGATCGGCATGCCGTAGATCGGCGCGCCCGGCGTCGTCTTCGCCGCCGGGTTCACGACGTCGTTGGCGCCCACCACGAGCACGACGTCCGTGGTCTTGAACTCGGGGTTGACCTCGTCCATCTCCTTGAGGGCCTCGTACGGCACGTTCGCCTCGGCGAGCAGCACGTTCATGTGCCCCGGCATCCGGCCGGCGACCGGGTGGATGCCGTAGAGCACCTCGACGCCCTTGCCCTCGAGCACCTCGGCCAGCTCGCGGATGGTGTGCTGCGCCTGCGCGACGGCGAGCCCGTAGCCCGGGACGACGACGACCTTGTGGGCGTAGTTGAGCAGGATGGCGACGTCGTCCGGGCTCGCGGAGCGCACCGGCCGGTCGCTGATCGCCGTCGACCCCGCGGTGGAGCCGCCGCGCAGAGCCCCGAACAGGACGCCGGCGACCGAGCGCCCCATCGCGGACGCCATCAGCCTGGTGAGGATCGTGCCGCTCGCGCCGACCAGCGTGCCCGCGATCAGCAGCAGCGTGTTGCGCAGCACGAAACCGCCGGCGGCCACGGTCAGACCGGTGAACGCGTTCAGCAGCGAGATGACGATGGGGACGTCCGCGCCGCCGACGGGCAGCACGAGCATGAGCCCGAGCACGAGGCCGACGAGAAGCAGCAGGACGCCGACCCAGAGCTGCCCCGAGACGACCACGCCGACCGCCGCCGCGAGCGCCGCGACGAGCCCGCCGACCAGGAGCGGGGCGGCGCCGGCCACGACCACCGGCCGGGTCGTCATGAGCTCCTGGAGCTTGGCGAACGTCACCCCCGAGCCGGCGAACGACACCGACCCCACCAGCACGGTGAAGGCGATCGCGGCGAGGTTGCCCCGCTCCTCGCCGGTGTAGCTCGTGGCCCCCGAGAGGGAGGCGAGCTCGAGGATCGCCACCAGGGCCGCGGCACCGCCGCCGACGCCGTTGAAGAGGGCGACGAGCTGCGGCATCTGCGTCATCTGCACGCGCCGGGCAGCCGGGACGGCGACCGCGGCGCCGACCGCGATCGCCACGAGGATGAGCGCGAGGTTGTCGAGGTCGGTCGAGAAGAACGTGGTCAGCAGGGCGATCGCGGCGCCCGCGGCCCCGATGAGGTTGCCGCGGCGGGCCGTCCGCGGGCTCGACAGCCCCTTGAGCGCGAGGATGAAGCAGACGGCGGCGACGAGGTAGAGCAGCTCGACCGCCGTGCTCGACAGGGCGTTCACCGGGGGGCCCTGCCGTTCTCGGACGGGTCGACCGCGGCCGGCCTCGACCGTCCCTTGAACATCTCGAGCATCCGGTCGGTGACCACGAATCCGCCGACGAGGTTCACCGTGGCCATCACGACCGCGATCAGCCCGAGGGTGATCGTGCCGGCGCCGTGGGCGTGGCCCGTCACGATGATCGCACCCACGAGGATGATCCCGTGGATCGCGTTCGCGCCGGACATCAGCGGCGTGTGCAGCGTCGTCGAGACCTTCGAGACGACCTCGAAGCCCACGAAGACGGCGAGCACGAAGATGGCGAGCAGCGCGATGCCGTCCATCAGAGGTCCCTCCCGGCGGTCTGGGCGTCCCTGGCGGCGAGCAGCTCCGCGGTCGGTGCGTGCCGGACCTCGCCCGCATGCGTCAGGCAGGTGCCGGCGACGACCTCGTCGTCGAAGTCGGGGGTCACGGCGCCGTCCTTCGTCATGAGCAGGAGCAGGTTGGCGACGTTCTTGGCGTAGAGCCGGGACGCGTCGACGGGCATCGTGCTGGCGGCGTCCTTCATGCCGACCAGGCGCACAGCCCCACCCGGGACGTCGACCGCGAGGTCCTCGCCGGCCACCGTGCCCTCGACGTTGCCGCCGGACTCGGCAGCGAGGTCGACGACCACGCTGCCCGGTTTCATCCCCGCGACCATGGCGGCGGTGACGAGGAGCGGCGCGCGGCGACCCGGCACGGCGGCAGTGGTGATCAGCACGTCGGCGTCGGCGACGTACGGCGCGAGCAACTCCTGCTGGCGCACGGCGCGGTCGGCCGACAGCTCACGGGCGTAACCGCCGGAGCCCTCGACGGCCTCGAGGTCGAGGCGCACGAAGGTGCCGCCCATCGAGCGCACCTCGTCGGCGCTGGCGGGGCGCACGTCGTAGGCCGACACCACCGCACCGAGCCGCTTGGCGGTGGCGATCGCCTGCAGGCCGGCCACACCGGCCCCGAGCACGAGCACCTTGGCGGGCGGCACGGTGCCCGCCGCGGTCATGAACAGCGGGAAGAACCGGGGCAGCCGCATGGCCGCCTCGAGCACGCAGCGGTACCCCCCGACCAGCGCCTGCGAGGTCAGCGCGTCCATCGACTGGGCCCGGCTGATCCGCGGCACGAGCTCCATCGCGAAGGACGTCACCTTGGCCTTCGCCAGGGCGACGACGCCGTCGAGCTCCGTGGACGGCGAGCAGAAGCCGATCGTGACGGTGCCCGGCCGGAGCCGCGCGACCACGTCGGGCCGCAGCGGTCGCACGTGCAGCAGCACGTCGACCTCGGCCGCGTCGACCGTCTCGACGACGTCCGCGCCGGCCGTGCGGTACGCCTCGTCGGCCGCGAGGGAGTGCAGGCCCGCACGGCTCTGGACGGCCACGTCGAGCCCCGCGCGGGTCAGCGAGGGGACGATCTCGGGCAGCACCGCCACCCGGTGCTCGCCGGGCACGGTCTCGGCGGGCACGGCCACCTTCATCGGGCCACCTTCATCCGTCCACACCCGTCCGCTGCGACAGGGCCGTCGTCATCCGGGCACCTCCGTCCGTGGCGGTGTCGGAGGACCGCCGCGCTGCCGCAAACTATCGCTCCCCGGGCGCGAGCCGGTGTGAGGCCCACGACATGGGCCGGTCAAGACGCCGGCAGCCCTAGGCTCTCCGCCATGAAGTCGTCCCATCACCCAGCGGGAGGACGCACTCCTCTCGCCGGCGTCGGCTTCGTGCTGGCGGCGGCCGCGCTCTTCGCCGTGAACGGGACCGTCAGCAAGACCGTGCTGGAGTCGGGGCTCTCGTCGCTGCGCCTCGTCGAGATCCGCTGCGCCGGCGCGGCCGCCGTCCTCTGCCTGGTCGCGCTCGCACGCGACCGCGGGGCGCTCCGCCTCACCCGGGGCGACCTCGGCTTCCTCGCCCTGTACGGCATCGTCGGCGTCGGGCTGGTGCAGTGGCTGTACTTCGTCGCGATCGCCCGGATCCCCGTCAGCGTGGCCCTGCTCGTCGAGTTCACCGCCCCCGTGCTGGTCGCGCTCTGGGTCCGGTTCGGGCGCCGGCAACCGGTGCGCGGCCGGATCTGGCCGGCGCTCGGGCTGGTGCTCCTGGGGCTGGCGCTCGTCGCCCAGGTCTGGGCCGGGCTCACGCTCGACGCGCTCGGCCTCGCCGCGGCGGCCGTCGACGCGGCGGTCCTCGCCGGGTACTACCTGCTCGGTGAGCACGGGCTGGCCAGGCGCGACCCGGTGCCGCTCGCTGCGCTCGGCTTCGCCGCCGCCGCGCTCTTCTGGCTGGTGGTGCTGCCCCCGTGGACGTTCCCCGTCGACCGGCTCGCCGCGCCCGTGCACGCCGTCGGCTCGGCCACGGTGCCCGCGGGGGTCCTCGTGGTCTCGGTGGTGGTGCTCGGCACCGTCGCGCCGTTCGTGCTGGTGCTCCAGGGGCTGCGCCGGATCGGCCCGACCCGCGCGGGCCTGCTCGGCACGGTCGAGCCCGTGCTCGCCGGCGTCGTCGCGTGGCTGGTGCTCGGCGAGAGCCTCGGAGCCTGGCAGCTGCTGGGCGCCGCCGTGCTGCTCGCAGGCATCGTGCTCGCCGAGACCGCCCGGACGCCGCCCGCGCCGGCGCTCACCGGCGCCGCGGCGGCGGATCCCGAGCACCGCGCGCCCGACGACGACCACCTGCCGGAGCTCACCGGCGCCGCGGCGCCGGATCCCGAGCACCGCGCGCTCGACGACGACCACCTGCCCGACGACGACCACCTGCCGGACGACGACCACCTGCCGGACGACGACCATCACGTGCCGCTCGCACCCGACCTGCCGCCGCTCTGATCACCCCGCCCCGCCGTGCTCGCGTCGTGCTGGGATGCACGCCGGAAGCCGCTCGTGGGGCCGCCGCGGGCGGCTTCTCGCGTGCATCGCAGCCGAAGGCGTGTACGCGAGCAGGGCCGGCGGCGGACTCCCGGCACGTAGGCTGCGATCGTGGCGGCCGGGACGGCGTGGCGGTACGACGTCGAGGTGCTGCACCTGCTCGTCTCGCCGGGGCACAACTACTTCGGCCGGCCGAAGGACGGGCCGGGTGACAGCCCCACCTACGACCTCGATGAGATCACGATGGTGGCCGGCCAGGGCATCGTCGGCGACCGCTTCTACGGCCGGGCGGCGCACATGGACGCCGCCGTCACGCTGATGGCGGTCGAGGCGCTGGAAGGGATCGCCGCGGACCTCGGGGTGCCGCCCTTCGACCCGCTGCTCGCCCGCCGCAACGTGGTGCTGCGCGGCGCCGACGTCAACGGGCTGCGCGGGCACGAGTTCGCGCTCGAGGCACCTGACGGGTCTGCCCGGGTGGTGCTCTTCGGCGGTCGGCCCGCGGCCCCCTGCGCCTGGATGGACCGGATGCTCGCGCCGGGAGCGCACGCGGCGATGCGCGGGCGGGGCGGCCTGCGGTGCCGTGTCATCGAGGGCGGCGTGCTGCGGCGCGGAGCCGCGGTGCTGGTCTCCCCCGTGCCACTCGACCCGTCTTCGGCCGCTCTTCCCGCGCTGCGCGGGAGCGCCCTCCCCTGAGCACCCCGCCACCCTTCGTGGGGGTATGCGCGGGATCCGAATGGTGAGGAATCCACCCTCTTTCGTCTGTCGGTGGCCGGTGGAAGGGTGGTCACCGGTGGCGCCGGCGACGAGGCCGGCGCCGGAACGTCGAGAGGCGATGGCATGAGCACGCGCGACGAACGCTGGGAGCAGGGGACGCCGAGCTGGGTGGATCTCAGCAGCCCCGACCCGGCCGCCAGCCAGGAGTTCTACCGCTCCCTCTTCGGCTGGGAGGTGCAGGACAGCGGGCCCGAGATGGGCAACTACGGCATGTGCCTGATGGGCGGCCGGCCGGTCGCCGGGATCGGTCCGCAGATGGGCGGGGGCGACGCCCCACCGGCGTGGCTCACGTACCTCGCCGTCGACGACGTCGAGAAGACCGCCGAGGCGATCGCCTCGAACGGCGGGACGATCGTGGCGCCTCCGATGGACGTCGGCGACGCGGGCCGGATGGCCGTCGCCCACGACCCGACGGGCGCCTTCTTCGGGATCTGGCAGGCCGGCGAGACGATCGGCTTCGAACGGTTCAACGAACCCGGCTCCGTCGTCTGGAACGAGGCGATGAGCCGCGATCCCGAGCGCGCCAAGGAGTTCTACTCGGCGGTCTTCGGCTACGGCTACGAGGCCGTCGAGGGACAGCCGTACTGGATGCTCCAGGGGGCGACCGACCACCGCACGGTGGGCGGCATCGGGGCACTGGAGCCGAGCCTGCCGGCTGACGTCCCCGCCCAGTGGCGCACGTACTTCCTCGTCGACGACACCGACGCCGGCGCGGCGAAGGCGCGGGAGCTCGGCGGCACCGTGGTCCAGCCCCCGGTCGACACCCCCTTCGGCCGGATGGCCGTCGTCACCGACCCCCAGGGGGCGACGTTCTCGATCATGACGCCACCCGCCGGGAGCTGACCGCGGGGCGCCCGCCCCGGCAGGCGCAGCAGGCCCCGGCAGGCGCAGCAGGCCCCGGCAGGCGCAGCAGGCGCAGCCGGCCGTGGAAGCATGGAGGGCGTGACGACGTCCCCGGCTTCCGCGGCCGGCTCACCCGCCGTGGCCGCGAGCCCGGGCCTGGGCGAGCAGCCGCTCGGCCCGCTCGACGGGCGCTACCGGCCGGTGGTCGCGCCGCTCGCGCAGTACCTGTCCGAGGCGGCGCTGAACCGCGAGCGCATCCGGGTCGAGGTCGAGTGGATCATCCGGCTGGCGCAGGACGGCGCCGTCCCGGGCCTGCGGCGGCTCACCGACGCCGAGGTCGCGGCGCTGCGGGCGGTGCCCGAGGGCTTCGATGCCGAACGCCGTCGCGCGAGCTGGCCGAGATCGAGCGCGTCACCCTGCACGACGTCAAGGCCGTCGAGTACTACCTCAAGCGGCGCGTCGAGGCACGCCAGCCTGGCCGACGTCGCCGAGTTCCTGCACCTCTTCTGCACCAGCGAGGACGTCAACAACCTGGCCTACGCGCTGATGGTGCGCGGTGCCGTGCGCGAGGTGTGGCTGCCGGCGGCGTCCGCGCTGGTCGGCGACCTCGAGCGGATGGCCCACGAGCTGGCGGCCCAGCCGATGCTGGCTCGCACCCACGGCCAGCCGGCGACGCCCACGACGCTCGGCAAGGAGCTCGCCGTCCTCGCGCACCGGCTGCGCCGCCAGCTCCGCAGGATCGAGGCCGCGGAGTACCTCGGCAAGATCAACGGCGCCACCGGGACGTACGGAGCGCACGTCGCGGGCGCCCCCGGCACCGACTGGATCGCCCTCTCGCGCTCCTTCGTCGAAGGCCTCGGGCTGGTCTGGAACCCGCTGACCACGCAGATCGAGTCGCACGACTGGCAGGCCGAGCTCTACGCCGACGTCGCACGCTTCAACCGGGTGCTCCACAACCTGTGCACCGACGTCTGGACCTACATCTCGCTCGGCTACTTCGCGCAGGTGCGGGGCCAGGGGACGGTCGGCTCCAGCACGATGCCGCACAAGGTCAACCCGATCCGCTTCGAGAACGCCGAGGCCAATCTCGAGCTGAGCTCCGCCCTGCTCGACACCCTCGCCGCCACGCTCGTCACCTCACGGCTGCAGCGCGACCTGACCGACTCGACCACCCAGCGCAACATCGGCACCGCCTTCGGGCACTCGCTGCTCGCGATCGACAACACCCGCCGGGGCCTGGCCGGGCTCGACGCCGACGCCGACGCGATGGCCCGCGACCTCGACGCCAACTGGGAGGTGCTCGGCGAGGCGGTGCAGTCCGTCATGCGCGTGCACGGCCTGGACCAGCCCTACGAGCGCCTCAAGGAGCTCACCCGGGGGCAGCGGGTCGACGCTGCCCGCCTGCGCGCCTTCGTCGACACCCTGAGCCTGCCGGACGACGCCCGCGAGCGACTGATCGCGCTCACGCCCGCGACCTACACAGGCCTCGCCGCCGAACTGGTCGACCGCTTCGGCGTCGACCGCGACGGCGCGTCGCCGGCGTGAGTCAGGGCGCCCCATCGCCCTTCGTCGCCAGCCCCGCGATCTGCGGGTTCGCAGGGAGGAAGGGCCCTGGCGCGCGGTAGTCCGTGATCGCGGTGTGGCTGAACCCGGCGCCCTCGATCGCCGGTCGCAGGTCCCGCTCGCAGGAGCAGCCTTCGAAGAACCAGCCCCAGGGCCGGCTCACGGCCCGCTGCAGGCGCCGCAGCGCCGTGTGCTCCGGTGCGGCCACGTGTTCGACGAAGGCGTAGCGCCCTCCCGGCCGCAGGACGCGGTACACCTCGGCCACCACGGCCGCCGGGTCCGGGACCGTGCAGAGCACGAGACTGGAGATCACCGCGTCCACCGACGCGTCGGCGAGGTCGAGCCTCTCGCCGACCGTCGTGCGCAGGTCGAGCTCGACCTGCGCCCGGGCGGCCCGCGCTCGCAGCCGGGGATGCATGGCCTCGTTCGGCTCGACGGCGATCAGGCGCGTCCCCGGCGAGAGGTATCGCAGATTGGCCCCCACGCCCGGCCCGAGCTCGACCACGGTGGGCGGCAGGTCGGCGAAGACGAGCCGCTTGCGCTCCCGCATCAGCCGATCGAGATACCCGTCGAGCGCCGTGAAGAACAGGGCGTTGATCGGCCCACGGACCGCGTTCGGCCGGTAGTCCGGCGTCGCGGGCCCAGGCGCCACCGACGGAGCCGTCTCCCCCAGCTGCGCCGTCACGGCCGGCTCCCATCGAGAACCAGGCCGGCCGACCGTGCGGCCGGGACGAGCGGCTCGACCTCGGCGCGAACGGGACGCTCCGGTGCGGCGGCCCTCAGGGTCTCCTCGATCGCCGGCCACGGCAGGCCGGGCGGCAGGCCGAGCATGACGACGTCCGCCACCGCGTCCCAGCGTCGCAGCGTCGCGCGGACCTGCTCGCGCGTCCCGACGGCGGCGAGCTGGTCCAGCAGTGCCTCGGCCTCGGCGGGGACGACCCCGGAACGGGGGCTGGGGCGCGGGTTCGCGGCTCGTACGGCCCGGACCTCGTCGCCGTAGCCCTGCCGGATCAGGGATCGGGCGTAGTCGTCGCCCATCGCACACACGTACCAGGCGATGCAGCGGGCGGCGGCGTCACGGGCCGCCTCCGCGTCCCCGCCGGCGACCGTGAGGGGCCCTGCGACGGTGAGGGGGCGCGGTCGCCCGGTGCCCTTGCCAGCCGGCGGATCGAGCTGGGCGGCCAGCGGGCCGAGGCTGTCCAGGGCCACGAGCGCGGGGAACCACCCGTCCGCCTGCTCGGCGGCGATCCGGACGGTGCGGGGACCCAGGGCGGCGACCCAGATCGGCACGGCCGGAGCAGGCGTCAGGCCCAGGCGGAGCGGGCGCGCCCGTGAGGTGTCGCGCAGGTGGGCGGGCTCTCCGGCGAGCAGCGCGCGGACGGCGGTCAGCGTGTGCGCCAGCCGGTCCGCGGGGTGGACGAACGGGACGTCGTGGAAGCCCTCGGTCAGCGCCGGGGTGCTCGCCCCCAGGCCGAGCACGTAGCGGCCGCCCGAGATCTGGTCGAGGGTCGCGGCGGTCATCGCCAGGGTGGCGGGACTGCGACCCCAGACCGACAGGACGGCGGAGGCCAGCCGGATCCTCTCCGTGGCCGTAGCGATCTCGGCAAGCATCGCGGTCGAGTCCAGTCCCCAGCCCTCGGGCAGCGCGAACACCTCGTAGCCCAGCTCGTCCGCCAGTCGCGCCGTGCGCAGGACGACGGGTCGCCTCGTCTCCATGGGGGTGAGTGCCACGCCCCGCCGCCCGGTCCTCGTCCCCGTGCTGTCGCGGGCATCCATCGTGGTGGTCCTTCCTCGGTTCCTGTCGGGCGATGTCCCCGCAAGCATGGGGAACAGGCCCGGCAGGCCGTCAGGAGGGAATCACCCCTGTCGGTACCTCAATCCACTACCTCACCGGCCCTGCTCACCGCGGCGAGGTGCGCCCCGCCCACCAGGCGGCGATCTGGGCCCGGGAGGTGACTCCGAGTCGATGCCGGATGCGTTCGACGTGTCCCTCCGCGGACCGCTCCTCGATGCTCAGCCGCTCGGCGATCTGCCTGTTGGTCATCCCGTCGGCCACGAGCGCCGCCACCTGCAGCTGCCGGGCGGTCAGCTCTGCCGGCCCTCGGCCCGCCGCTGCGGGCGAGGGCGCGGCCGGAGCGTCGCCGAGGAACTCCAGGATCGCGCGGACGACGGCCGCGGCATCGCCCACGTACGGGAAGTGGCTCCTGCCGGGCAGCGTGATCAGCCGCGCGCCGGGGATCCGCGCGGCCAGCTCCTTGCCTGCCGCGTAGGGGATCGCGCGGTCGTTCCGCCGGTGCACGACCAGCGTCGGCGCAGCCACGTGGGCGAGCAGGTCGCCCACCTGGATCTCGTAGCACTGCGCCAGCAGTGCGGCGGCGGACTGCACGGAAGCCGCCTCGCGCTGCAGCCCGGCGAAGTGCGCCTTCGTCTCGGTGCTGCCCTCCGGCAGGAAGACGTCCGCCAGCACCTCCGAACCCAGTCCCCAATGGGCACGGATCATGTCGAGCATGGCGGCGCGCACGCCGGGCGAGGCGATCTGCCGGCCGTCGGCGTAGCCGCCGTAGAGGACCAGCCGCCCGACCCGCTGCGGGAACCGCGCGGCGAAGGCGATCGACACGGGAGCGGCCAGCGAGATGCCGAGCAGATCGAAGGTCTCCAGGCCGAGCTCATCGGCGACCGCCGCGAGCACCTCCACGTCGGTGTCCAGCCCCTGCGGCCCCGGCCAGGGGTCGGACAACCCGGAACCGGGCCGGTCGTACTGCACGACCGTCCGCGCGCCCGCCAGCGGCGTGAGGAACGCCCGGTACGCCGGGTCCTGCCACAGCAGTTCCAGGTGGCTGATCCAGGCGGGAGGGACCAGGAGCGACCGGCCAGCTCCCGTCGTGGCATAGGCGACCCGCACACCGGGCGGCACCGTGCAGAAGCGGACCGGGCGGGGTGTCGTGGTCATGACCCGGGGGTGTACGGGTACACGTCGACCGAGCCCGTCGAGGTGTGCGCCTGCACGCGCCGGCCGGCGGACGCGTCGGTGGGAACGGTGACGTCGGTGCTCCCTGTGGACGTCGAGGCGCTGACGTCGTACGTGAGGCCACCGGGCAGCCCGACCTCGACGGAGCCGGTGGAGGTCTGCGCCGTCACGCTCTGCGGCGCGCCCACGAAGGTGAGGTCGACCGAGCCGGTCGACGTGGTCGCGTCGACGTGCTGCGAGCGCAGGTCGTGCAACTCCACCGAACCGGTGTGCGTGGACGCCCGGACGTCGCCGGTGAGACCGGACGCCTCGATCGTGCCGGTGTGGGTGTCGAGCGCCAGGGTCACGCCGGGGGGCACCGTGATGTCGTACGAGACCTCGCACAGCCCCACGATTTCGTTGCCGCACCGTGCCTCGACGTCGAGCCGGCCGGCCGTGACGTGCTCGACCGAGGTCGCGGTGCCGAACGACCAGGTGAGCTCGCTCGTGACGCGGACCGGTGATCCGGCGGCGGCGGCCCGCACCGTGATCGAGCCGGTGGTCGCCCCCACGGTGACGGCAGTGACAGCCTGGCTGTACTCGTGCGTCTCGCTCCGCGTCTGCCGGAAGAACGTGGCGACGACGCTCGCCGTCGCGCCGAGCACCAGCGTCACGGCGACGACGCCACCGAGAACGCGCAGGGCGACGACGCCCGGGCCGGCCGATGGGCGCCCGCCAGGGGCGGCCTGCGGCGGGACGGCACCGGTCGGCGGAGCCGCCGGGAGCGGGTTCTGCTGCGGCGGCGTCCCGTACGGAGGGACCTCGACGGGGTTGCTCACGGTGTCACTCGTCCTTCGCGGAGGCGTCGGAGCCGTGTTCGAGCCAGCGCAGGACGGCCAGCACCCGGCGGTGGTCGTGCTCGGCCGGCGGGAGATCGAGCTTGGCGAAGATGCTCGAGACGTGCTTCTCGACGGCGCCCTCGCTGACCACCAGGGCGCCGGCGATGGCGGTGTTCGACCGGCCCTCAGCCATCAGCCGCAGCACCTCGGTCTCGCGCGGGCTGAGCCGCTCCAGCGGGTCGCGGCGGCGGACCCTCGAGAGGAGCTGGGACACCACCTCGGGGTCGAGCGCGGTGCCCCCGGCGGCGACCCGCCGCAGCGTCTCGGCGAACTCGCCGACGTCGGCCACCCGGTCCTTGAGCAGGTAGCCGACGCCCCGGGCACGCCCCGCGAGCAGATCGGTCGCGTAGTGCTCCTCGACGTACTGGCTGAGCACGACGACGGCGACGTCCGGGTACTGCTCGCGCACGACGAGCGCGGCGCGCACGCCCTCGTCGGTGAACGTCGGCGGCATCCGCACGTCGACGACGACCAGGTCGGGGCGGGAGGTGGCGACGGCCCGCAGGAAGGCCTCGGCATCGGGGACGGCCTCGACGACGTCGAAGCCGGCGTCGACGAGCAGCCGCACGAGCCCCTCGCGCAGGAGCACGGAATCCTCGGCGAGCACGACGCGCAGGGCGGCCGTCATGGTGTGGTCCTCCGGTCGGGCCGGGCGTCGGCGCCGGCCGGTGCGAAGGGCAGGCCGACCGTGACGACGGTCGGACCGCCCGGCGGCGAGGAGACGGCGACGGTGCCGTCGACGGCGGCGGCCCGCTGACGAAGGCCGATCAGGCCGGTGCCGCGGGTGAGGTCGGCGCCGCCGCGGCCGTCGTCCCGCACGGTGGCGACGAGCAGCCCGTCGCGCTCGCGCACGTCGACCCAGGCCTGGCCGGCGCCGGCGTGCTTGGCGACGTTCGTCAGCGCCTCCGAGACGCAGAAGTACGCGATGGCCTCGAGCGTCGGCGTCGGGCGGCGGGGCAGGTCGACGGCGACGTGCACCGGTACGGGTGACCCCGCCGCCAGCGCCGAGAGCGCGGCGTCCAGCCCACGGTCGGTCAGCACCGGCGGGTGGATGCCGCGGGCGACGTAGCGCATCTCGGTGATCGCCTCCTTCGCGGCGGCGTGGGCGTGGTCGACGAGTTGCTGCGCGCCCTCGGGGTCACGGGCCATCCGCTCGCGCGCCATGCCGAGGTCCATGGCGATGGCGACGAGGCGCTGCTGCGGCCCGTCGTGCAGGTCCCGCTCGATCCGGCGTCGTTCGCCCTCGACCGAGTCGACGGTGTCGACGCGTGTCCGGGTCAGCGTCTGCACCCGCTGGGCCAGCGCGCGCTCGCGGTCGGCACGGCCCGCGCCGAGCAGGGCCGTGGCGACGACGACCTCCACCCGTACCAGCACGGACGCCGCGAAGGGGAGGGCGACGAGGCCGGCCAGGCCGACCGCGCCCCACCACAGACCGGCGGGCACCGCGGCGAGCCCGAGCAGGTCGATGCTGTCGTGCGGCAGCGCCGCCCGGTAGAGGGGCAGGGCCGCCAGCGCGAGGGCCAGGCCGGTGGCGGTGAGCGTGACCGTGCCCACGACGAGCCCCCAGACGGAGGCGATCGCGACGTACGCCATCGCACGCCAGGAGCGCCCCTCGAGCAGGTAGCGCCGCCACGCCGGCAGGTCGGCCGGCGGTGACGGTGCTACCACGTCGACGTTCGCGAAGGCCCTGAACCGGACCCGTTCGAACGCGGCCATGCCCCTGGCGCCGAACAGGACGCCGGCGAGGATCGGGATGCCGATCCCGAACGCCGGCACCGTGGCCACTGCGACGACCAGCAGGATCGTCAGCACGAGGCAGGGCACGGCGACCACGAGGTCGAGGACGAGGTGGGCGACGGCCGCCCAGCCTCGCAGCCAGCGCAGGGCCGGGCCGGCCGGGCGGTCGCCGGGTCGCGGCGACGCCGGGGCGGCGAGGACGGGGGCTGTGCTCACGACGACAACCGTAGGGAGCGTGGGCGCCGAGCGGGACGGTGCTGCCCGGCCGATTCCCCCGGCCGCCAGCCCCCGACGGGGGGTGGGGCTGTCCCCCGGCCGGGTTCGGCGGGCGGCACCAGTGCCCTCGGCCCACCCCGCGGCCACCGTTGACGCCATGACCACGATCATTCCGGACCCCCTGCCAACGGCGGTTCCCACGACCGCCCCTCCTCCCACCCACACCGCGCACCAGGGCCCGCCGCTCGACGGCCGGGGCCCGCGCGGCGTCGCCCGCTGGTGCGCCGAGCACCGCTGGCGGACCCTGCTCGCCGGCCTGCTGGTCCTCGCCGGCGCGGTCGTCCTGCTGGGCGGCGGCCTGACGACCGGCGACGCGAACAGCCAGCTGGTCGGCGACTCGCGAGAGGCCGCCAGGATCAGCGCCGGCGCCGACTTCGGTACCCGGCCGACCGAGAACGTCGTCGTGAGCCCCCGGTCGGGCGCTCTCGAGCAGGGCGACGCCCTCCGGATCGGCCGTGAGCTGACCGCCGCCTACGCCGGGGTCGACGGCGTGCGATCCGTCGGGAAGCCCGTCGTCGCCCCCGACGGTCACACCCTGGTCCTCGCGGTCGGCCTCGACGCGGTGACGGCGTCCGCGCAGGCCGCCGGCGCTGCCGGCAAGGCCCCGGGCGACGTCGTCGGCCCGATGCTCGACACGACCAGGCGGTTCGCCGCGGCGCACCCGCAGCTGCGGGTCGGCCAGGTCGGCCCGGGCTCCATCGACTCCGAGGTCGGCCGCCAGCTCGACGCGGACTTCCAGCGGGCGGAGCTCGTCAGCCTGCCCGTGACGCTCGGCGTGCTGCTCGTCGCCTTCGGCGCGGTCGTCGCGGCCGGCGTCCCGGTGCTGCTGGGCATCGGGGCGGTGCTCACCGCGCTCGGCCTCACCGCCTGGACCTCGCGCACCGTCACACCGGTCGACCAGAACACCCAGAGCCTGGTGCTGCTCATCGGCCTCGCGGTCGGCGTCGACTACGCGCTGTTCGTGCTGCGGCGCTCCCGCGAGGAGCGGCTCGCCGGCGCCACGAAGCGCGAGGCGATCGCCCGGGCCGGCGCGACCGCGGGTCGCGCGGTGCTCATCTCGGGCGTCACGGTCGTCGTCGCGATGAGCGGCATGCTCGTCGCCGGCGGCATGTTCACCTCGCTGGCGATCGGCGCCATGCTCGTCGTCGGGGTGGCCGTGCTGGCCTCCGCGACCGTCCTGCCGGCCATGCTGTCGGTGCTCGGTGACCGCGTCGAGGCGCTGCGGCTGCCGTTCTCGAAGCGCCGTGCCGCGCGGCGGGGCTCGATCGACGGTGCCTGGGGCAGGCTCGCCGGGCACGTCGTCCGCCGCCCGCTGGTGTGGACGCTGGCCGCCGGTGCGCTCGTCGCCGGGCTGGCGCTGCCGATGCTCTCGATGCGCACCGCACTGCCGGGTGCCGAGTCGCTGCCGCGCAGCTTCGCGGCGGTCGACGCCTACCAGCGGCTCACCGCGGCCTTCCCGCAGGACGGCACCACCGTCGACGTCGTCGTCCAGGCGCCCGCCGACCGGGCCGGCGCCGTCGACCGGGCGCTGCGTGCCGCCGTCCCGGTGGCGACGGCCACCGGCCGGGTCGCCGCCGTCGACACCCCGAAGATCGCCGTCTCGACCGACCGCACCGTGCACGTGCTCGCGCTGCCCGTGCCGGTCGAGCACTCGGACCCCGCGCTGGGTGACGCGGTCGACGCGATCCGCGCCGAGGTCGTGCCGCAGGTGAGCGGCGCGCTCGCGGGCGTCCCCGGCGCGGCGGTGCACGTCGGCGGCTCGGCCGAGGTCACCGACCTCACCCGGTGGCTCGACGGCAGGCTGCCGTGGGTGATGGCGTTCGTCCTGGTGCTGACGTTCGCGGTGATGCTCGTGTCGTTCGGGTCACCGTGGCTGGCCCTCGTGACGGTCGGCCTGAACCTGCTGTCCGTGGGCGCCGCCTACGGCGTGATGACCGCGGTGTTCCAGCACACCTGGGCCGAGGGTCTGCTCGGCTTCACGTCGATCGGCTCGATCGCCGCCTGGCTGCCGCTGCTCATGTTCGTGCTGCTGTTCGGCCTGTCGATGGACTACCACGTGTTCGTGGTGTCCCGGGTGCGGGAGGCCTACCAGGCGGGTGCGACGCCGCGCGACGCCGTCCGGATCGGGGTGGCCCGCTCGGCCGGGGTGGTGACGAGCGCGGCCGCCGTCATGGTCGCGGTCTTCGCGATCTTCGGGACGCTCTCGACGCTCGAGATGAAGCAACTGGGCGTCGGTCTCGCGACCGCGGTCCTGCTCGACGCGACGCTCGTCCGCGGTGTGCTCCTGCCGGCCGTGCTCGCCCTGCTCGGCCGCCGGGCCCACACCGGCCCGCGCTGGATCCGCCCCCCCCGACCCTGCACCACTGACCGGGTCCCGCCTCCACCCTCCCCCGTGATCAAGGAATCCGTGGGCACCTCGTGTCGACAGAGCGGCACGGAGTGCCCGCGGATTCCTTGATCACGGGTGGTTCAGGCTGCGGGCACGTCAGGAGGCGGCCGGGACGGCCGTGCCGAGGATGTGCGGGCCGGCCGGGGAGAAGGCGAGCGAGGACGCCGACCAGCACCGGCGCAGCCCTCGCCAGGTGAAGCCGGCGGCCTCCACGGCGCGAGTGGTGTCGCGCGAGGTCTCGCACCCGCCGAGGAGCCGCGACCAGATCACCCGGTCGGCCACGCGCTGGCCGAGCCGCCCCGCCGGGGACAGCGCTGCCACATGCTCGAAGAGGCGCAGCTCGCCGGTGGGCCGCAGCACGCGGCGGGCCTCGGCGAGGGCGGCGGCCTGGTCGGGCACGCTGCACAGCACCTCGGAGAAGACCACGGCGTCGGCGCAGCCGTCCGCCAGCGGCAACTCGGCGGCCTCGGCGCCGACGACCACGGCCGGTACGGGCGATCCGGCCGCGGCGAGCCCTGCCGCGGCTCGCATGGCGGGGTCGGGTTCGACGGCGAGCAGCCGGGTCACGGTGGCCGGGTAGCGCGCGAACAGCCGGCCGCGACCACACCCGACCTCGACGACGACACCCTGCAGGCCGGCGAGAAGCTCGGTGTGCAGAGCGACCTCCGCCGGGTCGGGTTCGCGCTCGGCGCGGCGCAGCGACCACTGCAGGACGGCGCTCACGACGGGGCCCGCCTCACGGCCGGCGTCGTCAGGACCGGCTGCGTGGGACCGACAACGGCCGGCTGGCCTCGTCGGCGGCGGCGAGCTGCGCCATCCGCTGCCGGTAGGCCGCGCTGCTGAGGTCGCCGGCCACCAGCCGGGCGGCCAGCGTGCCCTCGATCCGCTCCCGGTCGTCGAGGCTCTGCCGCGGTGCCGGCACGGGCAGGCCCGTGGCGCGCGCGACGACACGGCACGCGCGGGCCGTGCGCCGCACACCGACCTGACCGATCACCACCACGACGACGACCACGAGCAGCACCAGGTCGAGCACGACGATGCTGCTCACGGAGCCCACCTCCCCAGCCGGGTCGATCGCAGGACCCGCTCATCGTAGGCGTGGAACGCCGCCCGCAGGTCCGGGTCGAAGGACCCGAAAGAAGCGGCCGGAAGAGTCGCCGTTGTCACGGGCGACGTCGCGGGCCGCCGTCACCCCTGCCGCTACCGTGGGGCCGATGCGTCAGCCGGCCGACCTCGAGACCGTCCGGGCCTCGTACGACCGCGTCGCGGACTCGTACGTCGAGCTCGGGATGGGCGACCTCACGCGCGAGCCGTGGCTGCGGGCCGCGCTCGCCGCGTTCGCCGACGAGGTGCGCGGGCTCGGCCCCGTCCTCGACGTCGGCTGCGGCCCGGGGCATGTCACGGCCCACCTCGCGCAGCTCGGGCTCGACGCGTCCGGGGTCGACCTCTCGCCGCGCATGGTGGAGCACGCCCGCCGGCGCTACCCGGGCCTGCGCTTCGACGTCCGTTCGGCGACCGAGCTCGACCTCGCGCCCGGCTCCCTCGGGGGCGTCCTCGGCTGGTGGTCGCTCTTCAACCTGCCCCGCGAGGTGCTGCCCGAGGTGCTCGCGGCGTTCGCCGCGGCGCTCGTCCCGGCCGGCCTGGCGCTGGTCGGCACGCACGTGGGCGACGGCGACCTCCGGCGCAGCGAGGCGTACGGCGGGGTGCCCGTCGAGTGGACCACCCATCTCTGGCAGCCCGAGCACCTGGCGGCCCTGTTCGCGGGCGCCGGGCTCGAGGTCGTCGCCGAGCTGCGGTGGCCGCCGTCACCCCCGTCGATGCGACCGCAGGTCCTCCTGGCCGGCCGGCGCGGCTGACCCGGGGGCCTTGCGCTCGCCGTACCGCAGGTCGAGCAGGGCGACGACCAGAGCCACCGCCACGATCACGTCGCACAGCCGCAGGGCGGCGGTGACGGCCTGCTCCCAGTCGCCCCGGGACGAGGCGAGCCGGTTGAAGAAGAGCGACCCGACCGCCGCGATGCCGATCGCGGCACCGATCCGCTGGCCGGTCTGCAGGACGCCGCCGGCACTGCCGGCCCGCGCGACCGGCACCTGCGAGAGCGTGAGCGTGATGTTCGGCGAGATGACCACCCCGCTGCCGATCCCGGTGACCAGCAGCGGCAGGGCCGTCGCCCACCCCACGTCCGGGCCCGTCGACCCGCGAGAGCACGACGTCGGTGGCCAGCAGCCCGACGACGACCACGGCGAGCCCGGCGGCGACCAGGGGCCGCCCCAGCCGGTGCACGGCCCGGCCGCCGAGCGCCGAGGCGGCGGCCGACCCGAGCGCGAACGGCGTCACGGCGAGGCCCGCCTGCAGCGCGGAGTAGTGCCGGCCGGTCTGCAGGTAGAGCGCCAGGATGAAGAAGATGGCGGTGAACCCCGCGAAGTACGCGAAGCCGATGGCGCTTCCGAAGGCGTACGACTTCGTCCTGAACAGCTCGAGGGCCACCATCGGCTCCTTGCCGCGGCGTTCGTAGCGGCGCTCCCAGCCGGCGAAGACCGCGAGCACCGCCAGGCCGGCCGGGACGAGCAGCCACTTCGTCGACCCCGTCCAGGTGCGCTCCTGCACGAGCGGCAGCAGCACGAGCAGGACGCCGACCCCGAGCAGCACCACCCCGACGGGGTCGAGGCTCGCCGCCGGGCGCTCGCCCGACCTGGCGGGCAACCATCGCAGCGCGAGCACGACGGCAGCGATCCCGATCGGCAGGTTGACGTAGAAGACCGCCCGCCAGCCCGACGACTCCCCGAACAGCTGGATCAGCAGGCCGCCGACGAGCGGGCCGACCGCGGTCGACAGCCCGATCGTCGCGCCCAGCAGGCCGAAGGCGCTGCCCCGCTCCTTGCCGCGGAAGAGCTCCTGCACGAACCCGGACACCTGCGGGTTCAGGATGCCGCCGCCGACGCCCTGCAGCAGCCGGGCGACGATCAGCATGAGCGACCCGGTCGCGAAGCCGCACGCCGCGCTCGCCACGACGAACAGGATCAGCCCCGTCAGGAACATCGTCCGCCGGCCGCGGACATCGCCGAGCCGCCCCGCGGGCACCAGCACGAGCCCGAAGGCGAGCGCGTACCCCGACACGACCCACTGCAGGTCACCCGACGAGGCGTGCAGCCCCTCGCGGATCGACGGCAGCGCGACGTTGACGATGCTGACGTCGAGCAGAGACATGAAGCCGGCCACGAGGCAGACGGCGAAGGCGCGCCAGCGCCGCGGGTCCGGCGTCCAGTCCGGCTCCCCGCCCTGGCCCTGCTGCCGCTCGCTCGTCGTGGTCACCGCCTAATCGTCCTGGTTCGCCCGGAATACCCGCCAGTCGATCGAAGCGGCCAGGGTCGCCGGGAATACCTACCAGGGGTATCGGTTGTAGGCTGTCGACGACGAACGAGGAGGCGACGTGGCGGGCTACACCGGCACCCGTGAGGACTACCTCAAGCGGCTGCGCCGCATCGAGGGTCAGGTCCGGGGGCTGCAGCGGATGGTCGAGGAGGACACCTACTGCATCGACGTCCTCACCCAGGTGTCCGCGGTGACCAAGGCCCTGCAGGCCGTCAGCCTCGGCCTCCTGGAGGACCACGTCGCGCACTGCGTCGTCGACGCCGCGCGCACCTCCGACGAGGCCGCGCAGGAGAAGGTCCGCGAGGCCGCGGAGGCCATCGCCCGGCTCGTCCGCAGCTGAGCACCACCCACACCCCTCGAAGGAGACCCCGATGAGCAGCACGGTCACCACGGCCCTCCCCGTGAACGGCATGACCTGCGGCCACTGCATCCAGGCCGTCACGCAGGAGCTGACAGCTCTCGACGGCGTCCAGGACGTGCGGGTCGAGCTCGTGCCCGACGGCACCTCGACGGTCACCGTCACGAGTGCCACCCCCTTGGACGACGCCGCCGTCAGGGCCGCGATCGACGAGGCGGGGTATGACGTCGCCCACTGAGTCGCCCGTCGAGTCGCCCGCCGGAAGGGCCACCCAGAGGGCCGAGGACCGCGCGGTCCGGCCGCTCGAGGGCGCCGTCCGCACCCTCGACCTGCCCGTCCACGGCATGACCTGCGCCTCGTGCGCCGCCCGCATCGAGAAGAAGCTCAATCGGATGGACGGCGTCAGCGCCTCCGTCAACTACGCCACCGGCACCGCCCACGTGACCTACCCCGAGGCCCTCGACCCGCACGAGCTCGTCGCGACCGTCGAGCGGACCGGGTACACCGCACAGCTGCCGCCCCCGCCGGGGGGCGCACCGGGGGCGAGCCCGCCGTGCGTCCGGACGCCGCCGGTACCGGCCTCGACGCCGAGACGCGTGCGCTGCGCGACCGGCTCGTGATCGGCGGCCTGCTCGCGCTGCCCGTGCTGCTGCTGGGCATGGTGCCCGCGCTGCGGTTCGACAACTGGCAGTGGGTGAGCCTGACCCTGGCCTCCCCGGTCGCGGTCTGGGCCGCCTGGCCGTTCCACCGCGCCGCCGCCCTCAACGCCCGGCACGGCGCCACCACGATGGACACCCTCGTCAGCGTCGGCGTCACCGCGGCCTACCTGTGGTCGCTGTACGCCCTGCTGTTCACCCCCACCGGCCGGACCGGCTGGGGCGTCGGCGCCATGACGGCCGGCGACCGACGGCTCCCCCGACCTGTACCTCGAGGTCGCCGCCGTCGTCACCGTCTTCGTCCTGGCCGGCCGCTACGCGGAGGCACGGGCGCGGCACCGCTCGGGCGCCGCCCTGCGCGCGCTGCTCGAGCTCGGCGCCCGCCGCGCCGCGCTGCTGACCGTCGGGAACGACGGCCGCCGGACCGAGCACGACGTGCCGGTCGAGCAGGTCGCCGTCGGCGACCTCGTCGTCGTGCGCCCCGGCGGCACGGTGCCCACCGACGGTGTCGTCGTCGAGGGCCACAGCGCGGTCGACACCTCGCTGGTCACCGGTGAGCCGGTGCCCGTCGAGGTCGGCCCCGGCGCCGCCGTGGTCGGCGGCACCGTGAACACCTCCGGCCTGCTGTCGTGCGGGCGACCCGGGTGGGCGCCGACACGACGCTCGCCCGGATCGGCCGGCTGGTCACCCAGGCGCAGAACGGCAAAGCGCCCGTGCAGCGCCTGGCCGACCGCGTGAGCGCCGTGTTCGTCCCCGTCGTCCTCGCGCTGGCCGTCGTCACGGCGCTCGCGTGGCTGCTCACCGGGCACACGGCCGGCGCCGCGCTGACGGCGTCCGTGGCCGTGCTGGTGATCGCGTGCCCGTGCGCGCTCGGCCTCGCGACGCCCACGGCCCTGCTGGTGGGCACCGGTCGCGGTGCCCAGCTCGGGCTCCTCATCCGCAGCCCCGAGGTGCTCGAGAGCACCCGTCGGGTCGACACGGTGCTGCTCGACAAGACCGGCACGCGTCACCGAGGGCCGGATGAGCCTCACCGGGGTGAGCGCCCCCGGCCTGCCGGAGAACGAGGTGCTGCGGCTCGCCGCCGCCGTCGAGGCCGGGCAGCGAGCACCCCGTGGCGCGCGCCGTGGTGGCCGCCGCCAGAGCGCGCGGCCTCGAGGTGCCGGGCGTCGAGCGGTTCGCCTCGACCGGCGGCCTCGGCGTGGAGGGCGTCGTCGACGGCACCCTGGTGGTCGTCGGGCCGGCCCTCCTTCCTCACCGAGCGCGGCCTCGAGGTGCCGGCCGGCCTCGCAGCGGACGGCGTCCTGGTGGGGTGGGACGGGCAGGCGCGCGCGTCGCTCACGGTCACCGACACGGTCAAGCCCAGCTCGCGCGCCGCTGTCGCCGCCCTGCGCGAGCTCGGCCTGCGGCCGGTGCTCCTCACCGGCGACGCGCAGGCCCCCGCTCGCGCCGTCGCCGCCGAGGTCGGCATCGACCCGGACGCCGTGGTCGCCGGCGTCCTCCCCGAGGGCAAGGTGGCCGCGGTCCGGGCGCTGCAGCAGCAGGGCCACGTCGTCGCGATGGTCGGCGACGGCGTCAACGACGCCGCGGCGCTCGCGCAGGCCGACCTCGGCATCGCCATGGGCAGCGGCACCGACGTCGCCGTCGAGGCCGGCGACCTGACCCTCGTGCGCTCCGACCTCGCCTCGGTGCCGGACGCGATCCGGCTCTCCCGCCGGACCCTCGCGACGATCAAGGCAAACCTGTTCTGGGCGTTCGCCTACAACGTGGCGGCGATCCCGCTGGCGGCCTCGGGCCGGCTCACGCCGATGGTCGCCGCCGGGGCGATGGCCTTCAGCAGCGTCTTCGTCGTCACGAACAGCCTGCGGCTGCGCCGCTTCACCCCGTCGCACTGATCCCAGCACCCGCCCACGGCACCGCTTGGCGCTACCCCTGCTGGTCGCGGCGCGGATCGCGGGTCTCTCGGTCAGGCGGCGGCTGGCCGGTCAGCGCCTCCGTCCGCCGGCCGCGGGCCAGGTAGTCGCGCAGCACGGTCTCGACCGCGTCCTGCGCGTTGTGGACATCGGCGAGCACCATGACGTCGAGCACCACGTCGGCGGGCAGCGAGACCGTGATCCGGGCCATGGCCGGACCCTAGCCGCGGCCGCGCCGAGGGTCAGCTCGGCTGGGCATCCGGGTCAGGGTCACCGCGACGCGATCGCGTCGTACCTGGGCGCCCAGCTCACGGTCCATCTCCTTGATCTCGCCGGCAGCCGGGACCACCAGCGCCGTCTCCTGGCGGCCCTGGTTCAGGACGTCGAGGCGGAGGTGGGTGGGTGGATGCGCGGCGTCGACCCGGTCCCAGCGCTGGGCCCCGGCGAGCACGGCACGGTCGACCTCGGCGGCAGGGAGCTCGGCGAACGCCTGACGCTCGGCCGCCCAGATGTCGTGCTCGCCGCGGTTCACCGCCGTGGTCAAGGCGCGCTCGGCCGGCCGGCCGAGCGCGCTCATCCGCAGCATCTCGACCACTGCCGACGTCCCGGCGACCCGCGCGGCGGCCTGATCGGCCAGGTACTCGGCCGGCTCGCCGGCCCGCCTCGCGGCCGAGTCGAAGGCCCCCGCCAGGAGCGCGAAGCCATGGCCAACGGGACGCATCATCGTCTGGGTCACCACTTCGAGCAGCGCGGCCAGCCCGCCCGCGGCGCTGCCCCCGTGCAGCACCATGGCGTAGTCACCCGCCCCGGACCCGGAGTCACCCGCGGCGGGCGCGAACGTGACCTTGTACATGGCGCGGTCCCAGCCCCCCGGGCCGACCGCGAAGACCTGGACCCACCGCCGCAGCGTGTCCGAGGCGAGAGCGACGGGCAGAGTGCGGCGGACGTCGCCGCTCGCGAGATGACCCAGCTCGTGCGCGATCAGCGCCACTTTGGCCTGCCGGTCCAGGACGTTCCACAGGGGCCAGCCGAGAACCAGGACCGGGCGGCGCCGCCAGCCGACGACCTCGAGTGACGCGCGGTACTCGGTGTCCACCGCGAGGACGTCGGGCGCCGGCACCCCCACGGTGGCAGCGACCTGCTCGACCACCGCGAGGGCGGCGGGTGCGAGATCCGGGGTCAGGGTGCGCGCGTCGGTGTCGAGCCGCGCGGGCCGCGGCCACACCGCGACGACGAGCGGCCCGAGCAGGGCGAGGAGAACCAGCCGCACGAACAGCGACAGGTCCGAGACCAGCACGCGGAGCACGGCCACGATCAGCAGGAGGGTGGCCAGGTGCACGACCACGGCCGCCGTGAGCACGGCGGCACGCAGCCACGACGACGGTGCGGCGCCCTCGCGCACGACGCGGTCGTGCACCTCGGCCGCGATCCGCCGGTCATCGGCCCGGCGGCGCGCCTGCCGGCCCTGCGGCTCCGGCGGCCCGGGCACGGGGTCGACGTTCCAGAGGCAGTGCGGGCACCAGGCCGAGAACCGGGGATCGACGTAGATCGCCTCACCGCAGCTCATGCACCGCTGATCCCCCACGGATTTCATGGTAGGTACCCGGCGGGCCGGCAACCAGGCCACGCGGAGGAATCCCGGCGGCGTCCGGGGCGTTCCGCACGGTAGCCTTTCCAGCACAGGCGTCGACCCGGCCATCACCGGCGAGCCTCCGGAAGAACCGGCCCCTCCCTGACGGGAGGGGCCTCAGTAGAACCGGACGGGTGCGGCCCGTGACAGCCGTCGAACGAGCGGTCGCCGTCCCGGTCCTGCCGGAGCGGCGGCAAGCGAGGTGGTACCGCGGTGCCCCCCGGCCGGACGCCGGGATGCGTCGTCCTCGCGCGAGAGCTGTGATCGCGCTGCGAGGAGCACCCGGTGAGCTACCCGAAGGACCGTCCCGGAGACGTCGCGTCGACCCCCCGCTTCCCGCAGATCGAGGCGCGGATCCTGCGGTACTGGGACGAGGACGGCACGTTCGTCGCCAGCGTCGAGCAGCGCCCCGCGGGCACGGACGGCAGCAACGAGTTCGTCTTCTACGACGGCCCGCCCTTCGCCAACGGGCTGCCGCACTACGGCCACCTGCTGACGGGCTACGTCAAGGACGTCGTGCCCCGCTACGAGACGATGCGCGGCCGCCGGGTCGAGCGCCGCTTCGGCTGGGACTGCCACGGCCTGCCCGCCGAGGTCGAGGCCGAGAAGCAGCTCGGGATCACGCACAAGTCGCAGATCGAGGCGTTCGGCGTCGCCGAGTTCAACGACGCCTGCCGCACGTCGGTGCTGCGGTACACGAAGGACTGGGAGGAGTACGTCCGCGCGCAGGCCCGGTGGGTCGACTTCGAGCACGACTACAAGACGCTCGACCTCGACTACATGGAGAGCGTGCTCTGGGCGTTCAAGACCCTGTGGGACAAGGGCTTCGTCTACGAGGGCTTCCGGGTGCTCGCCTACTGCTGGCGCTGCGAGACGCCGCTGAGCAACACCGAGACGCGGATGGACGACGTCTACCGCCAGCGGCAGGACCCGGCGGTCACCGTGGGCTTCCCGCTCGAGACCGGTGAGCAGCTGCTCGTCTGGACGACGACCCCCGTGGACCCTCCCGAGCAACCTCGCGGCCGCCGTCAACCCCGCCATCGACTACGTCGGTCGTCGAACCCGCGGAGGGTCCCTTCGCGGGGCAGCGGTTCGTGCTCGCCGAGGCGCGGCTGGCCCACTACGCCCGCGAGCTCGGCGCGGAACCGGTCGTCGTCGAGCGGTTGCAGGGGTCGGCCCTGGTGGGCCGGCACTACACCCCGCCGTTCGGGTTCTTCGCCGGGCGCCCACGCGCCCACCAGGTGCTCGCCGCCGACTTCGTCACCGTCGAGGACGGCACGGGCGTCGTCCACCTGGCCCCCGCGTTCGGCGAGGACGACAAGGCCGCCACGGACGCCGCCGGCATCGAGCCGGTCGTTCCCGTCGACACCCAGGGCCGGTTCACCACCGAGGTGCCGCCCTACGCCGGCCTGCAGGTGTTCGAGGCCAACAAGCCGATCGTCCACGACCTGCGGGCAGGGCTGCCCAGCGGCGCCGTCCTGCTGCGCCAGGAGACCTACGACCACCCGTACCCGCACTGCTGGCGCTGCGACAACCCGCTGATCTACAAGGCGGTCTCGTCGTGGTTCGTCAAGGTCAGCGCGTTCAAGGACCGGATGGTCGAGCTCAACCAGCAGATCCGCTGGGTGCCCGACCACATCAAGGACGGCTCGTTCGGCAAGTGGCTCGAGAACGCCCGGGACTGGTCGATCAGCCGGAACCGCTACTGGGGCAGCCCGATCCCGGTCTGGGTCAGCGACGACCCGCAGTACCCGCGGGTGGACGTGTACGGCAGCCTCGACGAGCTCGAGCGCGACTTCGGCGTGCGGCCGGCGGACCTGCACCGGCCCTTCGTCGACGAGCTGACCAGGCCGAACCCCGACGACCCGACGGGGAGGTCCACCATGCGCCGGGTGCCCGAGGTGCTCGACTGCTGGTTCGAGTCGGGCTCGATGCCGTTCGCGCAGGTGCACTACCCGTTCGAGAACGCGGACTGGTTCGAGCACCACTACCCCGGTGACTTCATCGTCGAGTACATCGGGCAGACCCGCGGCTGGTTCTACACGCTGCACGTGCTCGCCACCGCGCTGTTCGACCGGCCGGCCTTCCGCACCTGCGTCAGCCACGGCATCCTGCTGGGCGACGACGGCCGCAAGATGAGCAAGAGCCTGCGCAACTACCCCGACGTCCGTGAGGTCTTCGAGCGCGACGGCAGCGACGCCATGCGCTGGTTCCTGATGTCGTCGCCGGTCCTGCGCGGCGGCAACCTCGTCGTCACCGAGCAGGGCATCCGGGACGGCGTCCGCCAGGTGCTCATCCCGCTGTGGAACGTCTGGTACTTCTTCACCCTCTACGCGAACACCGCGGGCGGAGACCAGGCAGCGAACACAGCGGCTCCGGTTACGAGGCCGTGCGGCGGACGGACTCCGCCGACGTGCTCGACCGCTACGTGCTCGCCAAGACGCACGACCTGGTCGCCGCGGTGACCGACCAGCTCGACGCGTTCGACGTGGCCGGCGCCTGCCAGAGCGTCCGGGAGTTCCTCGACGTCCTGACGAACTGGTACGTGCGGCGCTCCCGGGAGCGGTTCTGGGCGACCGGGCTGACGGACGACGCGCGCGACGCGTTCGACACCCTCGCCACGGTGCTCGAGACGCTGTGCCGGGTGGCCGCCCCGCTGCTGCCGCTCACCACCGAGGAGATCTGGCGGGGGCTGACCGGCGGCCGCAGCGTGCACCTGCTCGACTGGCCCGACGCCGGCGAGCTGCCGGCCGACGCGAGCCTGGTCGAGAGCATGGACCGCGCCCGCGAGGTCGCGTCGACCACCCTGGGGCTGCGCAAGGCGCAGAACCTGCGGGTCCGTCAGCCGCTGCCGTCGCTCACCGTGGTCACCTCCGAGCCCGCCGAGCTCAAGGCCTTCGCGGACGTCGTCGCCGACGAGGTCAACGTGAAGTCCGTGCGCCTGCTCGGCATCGACGACGCCGAGGCCGCCCAGCTGGGCGTCGCCCAGCGGCTGACCGTGAACGCCCGGGCCGCCGGGCCACGGCTCGGCCGGGACGTGCAGGCGGCGATCAGGGCGAGCAAGGCCGGCGACTGGCAGCTCATGGACGACGGGCGGCTGCTGTGCGGCGGCCTCGAGCTGCTCGACGGCGAGTACACGCTCGAGACGGTCGTGCGGAGTCAGGGCGAGGGCGACGCGGCGGCGCACGAGGCCGTCGCGGTGCTGCCGTCCGGCGGGTTCGTCGTCCTCGACCTCAGGGTGACCCCCGAGCTCGCCCGCGAGGGCGTCGCCCGCGACCTGGTCCGGGCGGTGCAGCAGGTGCGCCGCGACGCGGGGCTCGCCGTCGGCGACCGGATCGCGCTTGACGGTCGGCGCCGCGGACGCCGGGGTGTCCGAGGCGATCGAGGAGTTCCGCGAGATGGTCGAGCGCGAGACCCTCGCCACCTCGGTCCAGGTCGTCGCCGGCACCGCCGGCACCGACGGCGGCACCGGCACGCAGGGCACGACCGCGACGCTCGGCGACGGCCTGGCCGTCACCGTCGCCGTCCGGGCCGTGTGACGCGTGGTGGAGACTGGCGGGCATGACCTCCCCGGCGACAGCCTCCACCAAGGACGGGCGCGGCGTCGGCCTGGCCCGTGACGACGCCGCGAAGCGCTACACGGCCACCGTCGACGGCGCCCTGGCGGCGCTGGCCGAGTTCATCCCGACGCCCGAGCTCGTCGTGTTCACCCACACCGAGACCGACCCGGTGTTCGAGGGCCAGGGCGTCGCGTCGCAGCTCGTCAAGTGGGCGCTGGACGACGTCCGGGCGCGCGGCCTGCGCGTGCTCCCGCTCTGCCCGTTCGTCAAGGTCTACGTGGAAGGGCACGCCGACGAGTACGGCGACCTCGTCTACACCTCACGCACGACGGTGGTGCACGACTGAGTCGCCGACCACCGAGGCGACGTGCTCCGCGATCGCCAGGCTCGACGTCGCCGCCGGCGACGGGGCGTTCCTGACGGCGACCAGCGCGCCGGACACGTCGATGACGAAATCGTCGATCAGGGAGCCGTCGCGCCCGACGGCCTGCGCGCGGACGCCGGCCGGCCCGCGCACGAGGTCGGCCCCCCGCAACGTCGGCATGTACCGGCGCGCCGCCGCGAGGAAGGCCCGCTTCGACAGCGAGACGGTCATCTCGCGCACGCCGGTCCGCCAGTGCCGGCGGGCCAGCCGCCACATGCCCGGCCAGCGGGCGAGGTCGGCGAGGTCGGCGGCGTCCACGTCGCGCCAGCGGTATCCCTCCCGGGCGAGCGCGAGCACGGCGTTGGGGCCGACGAGCACCTCGCCGTCGAAGCGGCGCGTGAGGTGCACCCCGAGGAACGGGTACCGCGGGTCCGGCACGGGGTAGATCATCCCGCGCACCCGGTCGCGCGCCGGCTCCCGCAGCCGCCAGTACTCGCCGCGGAACGGCACGATGCGCAGGTCACGCCCGGCCCCCACGTCACGGGCGATCCGGTCGCTGCCGAGGCCGGCGCAGGCGACGACCGTCCCGAAGCGGCGCGGGCCGCCCGGCAGTGTGACCTCGACGCCGCCGGCGCTCTCGCGGACGCCCGACACCTCCTGACCCAGGAGCAGCTCGCCCCCGGCGGCGACGACGTCCGCGGCGAGCTGCCGGCAGACCGCCGGGTAGTCGACGGTGGCCGTGTGCGGCGAGTGCACGGCGGCGACACCCGCGGCCCACGGTTCGATCTCGCGCAACCCCGCCGCGTCGACCGTGCGCAGGTCGGGGACGCCGTTGCGGGCTGCGCGCTCGGCGATCCGGTGCAGCCCTGGCAGTTCGGCGTCAGCGGCGGCGACCACGACCTTGCCCACCTCGTCGTAGGCGATGTCGTGCTCCGCGCAGTACTCCTTCAGGAGCGCCCCGCCGCGCCGGCAGAGCGTCGCCTTCAGCGATCCCGGCTCGTAGTAGAGCCCGGCGTGGACGACGCCGCTGTTCCGGCCGGTCTGATGGGCGCCCACCACGGGCTCCTTGTCGACGACCGTCACGGCCAGGCCCGGCCGGCGCAGCCCGAGCTCGCGCGCGACCGCCAGGCCGACGATGCCGGCGCCGATGACGAGGACGTCGTCGGTGCTCATCTCTGCTCCTCGGGCAGGACGCGCCCCGGTGACAGCACGCCGCCGGGGTCGAGGGCGTGCTTGACGGCGCGCATCGCGGCGATGTCGGCCGCGGAACGGCCGAGGTGCAGCCAGGCCCGCTTCGCCCGGCCGATGCCGTGCTCGGCGCTGATGCTCCCGCCGAGGTCCGCGACGAGTTCGAGGACGACGGCCGTCACGGCGTCCTCCTGGGCCGGCGGCACTCCGACGACGTTGACGTGCACGTTGCCCTCGGCGAGGTGGCCGAACGAGATCGGTCGTGCCCCGGGCGCGGCGGCCGTCACGGCCGGCGGGAGCGCCACGATGAAGCCGGGCATGGCCGGCACGGGCACGGCGACGTCGAGCTTCACGGGGGTCAGCGGGGCGAGGGCCTCCGTGTGGCCCTCACGCAGCGCCCAGAGGCCGGCGCGCTCGCTGTCCGTGGTCGCTACGGCGGCGTCGAGCACACCCTCGACCGGCTCGACCGCGGTCGCCAGGGTGTCGGCGATGGCGGCCGCCGAGGGGCCGACGGCTTCGGCGAGCACGCAGACCGGGGCCACGCCGGCGAACTGTAGTCGCGCGAGCCCCCGTGCCACCACGAGGTCCACCCCTTCGGCGGTGACGAACTCGACCGCGTCGAGGCCGTCGACACCCGAGCGCAGGGCCACGAGCAGGCGCACGGCGGCCTCGATCCCGTCGAGCGCCACGAGGGCGGCCGCCCGCGCGGGGGGCGCGGGGGTGACCCGGAGCACGGCCTTGGTGATCACCCCGAGGGTCCCCTCGCTGCCGACGAGGAGCTGGGTGAGGTCGTAGCCGGTGTTGTCCTTCGGCAGCCCGGCGAGCCGGCCGACGACCGAGCCGTCGGCGAGCACGGCCTCGAGCCCGAGCACCTGCGCCCGGGTGGTGCCGTGCCGCAGGACGCGGGCTCCGCCCGCGTTCGTCGCGACGACGCCGCCGATCGTCGCGGTCCCACGGGCTGGCGAGGTCGATCCCGACCTCGAGGCCGCCGGCCGCCGCGGCCCGCCGCACGGTCTCGAGGGGCACCCCGGCGCCGGCCTCGATCGTCCCGCCCACCGGGTCGGGGACGCCGACCCGGTCAGCCGCCCGGTGGCGAGCACCACCTCCCCGTCGGCGGGCGAGGCCGCGCCGACGAGCCCGGTGTTACCACCCTGCGGCACGATCGGGACCCCGGCCTCGGCACAGGCGCGGACGACGGCGACCACCTCGCCGGTCGAGCGCGGGCGCACGACGGCGAGCGGCTCCCCGTGCCACCGGCCCGTCCAGTCGCGGTCGTAGCCGGCGACGAGGTCACCGGTCAGCACGTGCGCGTCACCGACCGCGTCGCGCAGCCGGTCGAGGAGGGTCACGAGCGCCCCGCGGCCACGCGGCGGCGCCCCCGCGCGAGCGTGGTGGCGACCGTGGCCCGCATCATCGGCACGGTCGGCGTCGAGGCCATGATCGCCAGCTCGTCGCGCAGCGACGATCGCCCGTCGAGGAACCGCAGGACCCGCTCCGGGGGTTGCCGAGGAGGAGCCGGGAGAAGAGCTCGGGCCCGCGGACGAGGCCGCCGTCGAGGGCCCGCAGGAGCACGGAGTCCATCCAGCGGTGCCGTGCGGGGTAGGCGGGAGGCGGCAGCGGGTCGCGCCCTGCGAGGAGCGACGCCGCGACGGCGGCCGACTGGCGCTGCATCGCCGAGAACGTGTAGCCGGTCGAGGCCCTGGTCGCCCCCCCGCCGTGCCCAGGCGGACGATCCGGCGGCCCACCCGGCGCACCGGCACGGCGTCCGTCATCGGGATGGCGCCGTCCTCGACCTCCTTGATCTCGTAGGCGCCCGGTTCCCCGGCCACGCCCCACCGCGCGGCCAGGTACGCCGTCAGGTGCCGCTCGTAGCCGGCGGTGTCGAGCCGGGCCCGGGAGAACTCGGTGTACTCGACGAGCCCGGTGCGGGCGTCGTCGGGCAGCACGTAGCCGAAGGCGACGCCGCGGGCCGGCTGCGGCACGGTGAAGTCCATGAAGACCGGTGCGGTCGGGTCGAGGACGTCGTCGGCGAACCGCACCGTCCACCCGCGGAAGTGCTGCAGCAGGGCGGTCATCGCCGGCCGCAGCGGCGTGGCCGGGCGGGAGTCGAGCACCCATCGGGCACTGATCTCGCCGTCGCCGGTACGGAGCCTGGCGCGATCGGTACCGTCGACGGCGTCGCCGGCGGGCGCCGTGACCCGCACCACCCCGAGCCGCTCCGCGGCCTCGTCCGCCAGGGAGTACAACTCCTGCGAGCGCACCATCACGTACCGCAGCGGCGCGAGGTCGAGCCGGTGCTCCGTGCCCTCGCCGTCGACGAGCAGCACCTCGCGCCAGGCGCGGTGGATCGCGCCCTCGACGGGACTCGTGCCGTCGTCCCAGAAACACCAGGTGCGATCGCGACCGGCCCGGCGGACGGGGTCGACGACGGCGATCGAGGGGGCCTCGGCGCCCTCGGTCAGCAGCCGGGCCAGGTGGACGAGCAGGCTGCTGCCGGCGCCCCCGGCCCCCACGATCGCCACGTCGACCTGCACGAGGCAATGATCCCGTGCCGAGCAAGGCGTCGCGCGACGGGGGCGCGTCCCGGTGCCCCTCGGCTCAGGCGCGCGCGACGAGCAACGGCTGCACGTAGCCGCTCTCGGCGGGGAGCAGCCAGCGGACGGCGTCCAGGCCGGCCTCGACGGCGAGCCCGGCGAGCTCGGCGCGCGTGATCGCCCAGTAGCTGGCGGTGCGGTACCCCACCCGCCACGCGGGCGGGTGGCCGTGGAGCATCACGTGCTCGAGGTCGTAGCGCTCGCCGTCGTCGTGCCAGGTCCACAGCTGGAAGGTGGCGGCGAGGCCGCCGTCCGGGCGGGAGACCTGCACGGGCGTGGACACGGGCCTCGTGCGCCGCGCCTCGTCGTAGTCGCGGATCGAGACGAGGATCCCGCCGCCGGCTCGCGTGACCCGTCTCAGCTCGTGCAGCGCGCGCACGACGTCCGCCGCGGTGAGCAGGTGCGGCAGCGCGTTGTCGGCGCACACGACCACGTCGAACGCCCGGTCGGCGAACGGCAGCGCACGGAGATCGGCGGCGGCGAGACCGGCGAGGGCGATGTCACGATCGGCTGCCTCCATGGCGGCCCGGTGCAGCGCGAGGGCCGAGAGGTCGCTGCCCGTGCAGCGGTACCCCAGGGCTGCGAGGCCCAGCAGCTGGGTGCCGACGCCTGCGGCGGCGTCGAGGAGCCGCCGGGCCGGCCCGGCGGGAGCGGCCGGACCCAGTTCGGCCTCGATCACCCTGTCGAGCGCGGCGGCCTGCCGCGCCGAGCTCGCCCGCCAGTCGGGGAAGAGGAGCCGGTAGTCGGGCGCGAGGTCGTCGTAGAAAGCACGGACCTCCTGGGTGCTCCGCCGCCCGTCGACGGGGCGCGGGTCGCTCACCTCAGGATCATCGCATCAGGCGGATCCAGCGGTAGCCGTAGCCGGCCAGGTCGACCTTGCCGAGCCGGCCACCCTGCGACGAGCCGTCGCCATCCGCGAACAGCTGCTGGACGTCGCCGGCGTCGTCCAGCGCAGAGGCCTTGGTGAGGTCGGCGACCTGCGGCTGGTCGGAGAGGTTGTGCAGGAAGACGAGCGAGCCGTCGAGACCGTCGATCCTGTGGACGAGCACCTCCGGCGGCACTCCTTCGCCGTCGACCAGGGTAAGGGTGCCTTCCCCGTTCTCGGGACACTCGCGGCGCACGTTGATCAGCCGCTGCATCCACGCGAGCAGGGAGTCGCGGTCGGCACGCTGCCGGGCGACGTTCACCTGGGGGTAGCCGTACTCGCCGTCGTCGATCAGCGGCTTGACGAGGTGCTCGGGGTCCGCCCGTGAGAAGCCCGCCCCCGGCCGGTCCTCCCACTGCATCGGCGTGCGGAAGGCGTCGCGGCCCTTCAGGGCGAGGTCGTCGCCCATCCCGATCTCCTCGCCGTACCGGAGCGCGGGCGTGCCGGGCAGCGAGAACTGCAGGGCGTAGGCGAGTTCGATCCGCCGCCGGTCGTTGCCCAGCATCGGCGCCAGCCGCCGGCGGATGCCGCGACCGTAGAGCCGCATGTCCTCCTCCGGCGCGAAGGCCGCGAACACCTCCGAACGCTGCGTCTCGGTGAGCCGCGACAGGTCGAGCTCGTCGTGGTTGCGCAGGAACGTCACCCACTGCCCACCCCGGGGCACCCGGACGGCCTCCGTGAGCGCCTCGGCGAGCGGCTCGGCGGACCGGCGGGCGAGCGCGAGGAACAGTCGTGGGTTGAGCACGAAGTCGAAGAGCATGTGCATCCGGTCGGCGCTGTCGGGCGAGGAGCCGAAGTACGTGGGCACGTCCTGCGGCGACACGTTCGCCTCACCGAGCAGGACGCCGTCGCCACGGTGCCACTGCAGGTACCGCCGCCACTCCGAGAGGATCCCGTAGTCGTTCTCGTCCGGCTTCGGGCCGGGCTCGACGAGCTCGATCACGAACGGGGCAGCGTCCACGCGGAACCCGCTGACGCCGAGCTGCAGCCAGAACCCGATCACGCGCAGCATCTCGGCGCGGACCTGCGGGTTGCGCCAGTTGAGGTCGGGCTGGAAGTCGTAGAAGCGGTGGTAGTACCAGGCGTCCGCCTCCTCGCACCACGACCACGTCTCCTTCTGCTCCCCCGGGAAGACGAGGCCCTGGAACCGGTCGGCCGGCTCGTCCTTGCTCCACACGTAGAAGTCGCGGTAGGGCGACTCGGGGTCGGCCTTCGCGGCGACGAACCAGGGGTGCTGGTCGGAGGTGTGGTTGACGACGAGGTCGATGACGATCCGGATGCCGTGGTCGGCGGCCTCGTGCACCAGCTCGACGAAGTCGCCGAGGGTGCCGAGCCGCGGGTCGACGGCGTAGTAGTCGGAGACGTCGTACCCGGCGTCGCGGTGCGGCGTCGGGTGGATCGGGTTGAGCCAGAGGCAGGTGACGCCGAGGCGGGCGAGGTGGGGCAGCCGCAGCCGCAACCCGCGGAAGTCCCCGCTCCCGTCGCCGTTCGCGTCGTCGTAGCTGTCGACGTCGACGCAGTAGATGACGGCTTGCCGGTACCAGCGCTGGGCCGAGGGGTCGTCGATCATGCCCCCCACCCTCGGCCCCGGCAGGGCCGGCCGCATCCGCAGGAGGCGGGGGCGCGGGGTCCGCTAGGGCGAGAGGGGCCAGACGACGAGGACCCAGGCGTTGTACAGGGCGATCACCACGGTGAGCCCCACCAGGAGCACGACGAGCGTCCGCCGCGGCGCGCCGGCGATCGTCCGCACGAGGGGCAGCACCAGCGGGAACGCGCAGAGCAGGAACCGCGGCTTGGAGTTGCCGTACCCGGCGGCCCCGATCGTCTCCGCCACCGCGAGCACCGCGTAGACCATCACCGGCAGCGGGGTCCTGTCCACCAGCAGTGCCACCAGAAGGACGACGGAGCCGACCACGACCAGAGCGCTGACGACGAGCACCCGCGGCAGCGGCTGCGTGGCCGCGTTCACGATCGACTCCCAGGTGTAGCGCCCGAAGTCGAAGGTGGAACGCCACTGCTGCGACTGGACCCAGAACCAGGCGTCGCGCTGTCCGGTCCTGGCCCACAGGTAAGCCCAGAAGCCGAGGAAGCCGCAGGGTGCGAGGACGGCGGCGGCGGCGGGGCGCCACGGGACACCCCGGCGGTCGCGCAGCGACTGCACGATGGCGGCGAGCGCCGTCACCACCACGGCACCCGCGAGGGCGACGCCGAGGGGGCGGGTCGCCCCGGCGAGGAGGCAGAGCACGCCGGCGACGATCCAACGCTGGGCGAGCAGGGCCAGCAGCGACCAGACCGCGAGGGCGACGAAGAGCGCCTCGGTGTACGCCATGAGCAGGACCACGCTGTGCGGCCAGTTCGCCCAGAGCGCGACGAGCAGCAGGCCGGCGGTGCGACCGCCCACGAGGCGGCGGCCGAACCGGTCGAGCCCGGCGGCCGCCGCGAGACCCGACACCGCGGTGACGAACAGGCCGGCGGCCAGGAGGGACACCCCGGGTAGCGCGGCGACGACCTTGACGACCGCGGGGTACAGCGGGAAGAACGCGTTGTTGGTCAGAGCCGGCCTGCCGTCCACGGGGCCCACGACGAGCGGGTCGTACCCGTGGTCGGCGAGCCCCAGGAGCCACCTGGCGTCGTACAGGCCGAGCCGGTCCACGACGGCATAGCCGTGCTGGCCGGCCATGAGGGTGAGCGCGACGAGGCCGACGAGGCGGATCGCGGCGTACACCGCGAGCGCCGGCCAGACGTCACGCGCGAATCGAAGGGCGGAGGACCAGCGGCCGGGCGGCTCCCCCACCCGGCCGGGCACCTCGTCGGGCGGCCCACCGGGCTCGACGACGAGGTCCGACCTCGGCTGCTGCCGCCCCACCGTCGGCAAGCCTCATGACAAAGACGGTAAGCGCTACGCCCGGGTCGCCCCACTCGTGGCGCCCTGCGTCCTTTCGACGCCTCTGCCACGTCCCACCACCGCGCCCGCAGGCACCCCCTCCGGGTCCTTGGTCCCGGAGGGGGTGCCTGCGGGTAGGGCCGGAAGATCCTGGTCCCGTCGCCCGCCCCGGCCTAGCGTCGACCGCGGGGCGCCGGCACCGGTGGCCCGGAGGAGGAGCAGCGTGGGCATCCCGTCGGACCTCGAGATCGCGCGCGCCGCACGCCCCGTTCCCCTCCCCGGCCTCGCCGCCGCCATGGGCATCGGCCCGCACCTGCTCGAGCCGCACGGCGACGGCGTCGCCAAGATCCGGCTCGAGGCGCTCGCGGAGCTGGCCCAGGCCCCGAAGGCGCTCTACGTCCTGGTCTCGGCCGTCACCCCGACACCCCTCGGCGAGGGCAAGACGACCACCACCGTGGGCCTCGGCCAGGCGTTCGGGCGGATGGGGCGACGGGCGACGATCTCGCTCCGGCAGCCGTCGATGGGCCCGACCTTCGGCATCAAGGGAGGAGCGGCCGGGGGCGGGTACAGCCAGGTCATCCCGATGGAGCTCATGAACCTGCACCTGACCGGCGACTTCCATGCGGTGACGGCCGCGCACAACCTGCTCGCCGCGATGGTCGACAACTCGCTGTACCACCGCAACCCGCTGGGGATCGAGCCGTCGTCGATCACGTGGCCGCGCGTCCTCGACGTCAACGACCGGGCCCTGCGCAGCATCGTGGTCGGCCTCGGCGGCCGGCTCGACGGCGTGCCGCGCCAGAGCGGGTTCGACATCACGGCGGCGTCCGAGGTCATGGCCCTGCTGGCGTTGTCGACGTCCCTGCCCGACCTGGCGGCCCGGCTGCGCCGGATCGTGGTCGGGTGGACGCGCGACGGCGAGCCGGTGACCTCTCAGGACCTGCGGGCGGCGGGCGCGATGGCGACGATCCTTCGGGAGGCCGTCAAGCCGAACCTGCTCCAGACGCTCGAGGGGACGCCGGCGCTCGTGCATGCCGGCCCCTTCGGCAACATCGCGACGGGCAACTCCTCGGTGCTCGCGGACCTCATCGGCATCCGCACCGGCGACGTGCTCGTGACGGAGGCGGGCTTCGGCGCCGACATGGGCGCCGAGCGGTTCTTCAACATCAAGTGCCGGACGTCGGGGCTGGTGCCCGACGTCGGCGTGGTCGTCGCGACGGTGCGCGCGCTGAAGGCGCACTCGGGCCGGTACCGGATCGCCGCGGGGCGCCCCCTGCCGGAGGACCTGCTGGCGGAGAACCCGGACGACGTCGCCGCGGGCGCCGCCAACCTCCGGAAGCAGATCGAGAACATCGCCGTGCACGGGGTGACGCCCGTCGTCGCCGTCAACGCCTTCCCGACGGACCACCCCAGCGAATGGGCGGTGATCGAGCAGGTGGCGCGCGGGTGTGGCGTGCGGTCGGCGGTGACGACGCACGTCGCGGACGGCGGCGGCGGAGCGCTCGACCTCGCCGAGGCGGTGCTCGAGGCGGCGCGCGAACGGCCCACGACGTACCGGCCGCTGTACCCGCTCGAGGCCCCGCTGCGAGAGAAGATCGAGACCGTGGCGCGCCGGGTGTACGGCGCCGACGGCGTCGACTACAGCCGCCCCGCCGCCCAGCAGCTCGACGCCTTCGAGCGGCACGGTCTGGGCGACCTGCCCGTCTGCATCGCGAAGACCCATCTGTCGATCTCGCACGACCCCTCGCTCCTCGGCGCGCCGACGGGCTGGCGGCTGCCGGTCCGCGAAGTCCGTGCCTCGGCCGGTGCCGGCTTCGTCTATGCCGTGTGCGGGGAGATGCGCACGATGCCCGGGCTCCCGTCGCAACCCGCCGCCACCCGGATCGAGATGGACGACGACGGGGTGATCAGCGGGTTGTCATGACCACCGGCGCGGTCACGTGGCCATGTCGACGAAGCGCGAGTAGTGGCCCTGGAAGGCCACGGTGATGGTGTCGGTCGGCCCGTTGCGGTGCTTGGCGACGATGAAGTCGGCCTCGCCGGCGCGCGGTGACTCCTTCTCGTACATGTCCTCGCGGTGCAGCAGGATGACCATGTCGGCGTCCTGTTCGATGGATCCACTCTCGCGAAGGTCGGACATCATGGGCTTCTTGTCGGTCCGCTGCTCGGGGCCTCTGTTCAGCTGGCTGAGCGCGATGACCGGGACCTCGAGCTCCTTGGCCAGCAGCTTCAGGGCGCGGGAGAACTCCGAGACCTCCTGCTGGCGGCTCTCCACGCGCTTGCCCGAGCTCATGAGCTGCAGGTAGTCGACCACGACGAGCTTCAGCCCGTGCCGCTGCTTGAGCCGGCGGCACTTGGCCCGGATCTCCATCAGGGACATGTTCGGGCTGTCGTCGATGAACAGCGGCGCCTCGCTGACCTCACCCATCGTCCGTGCCAGCCGGGTCCAGTCCTCCTCGCGCATGGTGCCCTTGCGCATGTTCTGCAACGGGATGCGGGCCTCGGCCGAGAGCAGCCTCATCGTGATCTCGTTGCGCCCCATCTCGAGACTGAAGATGACCGAGGACATCTTGTGGTGAATTGCGGCCGATCTCACGATGTCGAGGCCGAGCGTCGAATTGTGCGTGGGAATCATCGACGCGCCAGCCAGGTAGAGGTGGTCGTCGGCAGCGACTTCGATGCACCGGACGGGCACGGAGGCGACAGGAATCACGGCCGTGACGAATCGGCTGTCACGTCGCTGGACCGTCCTGACCCTCCGCTCCTTGTGCAACAGCCGCTTGCGCTCGAGCTCGAAGACGTCGTCGTCACAGCTGAAGGTGATGGTGTACGCGGTCGACGTCGACTCCTTGCGCCCGGCGACGCGCTTCGTGGACATGCCCGAGCGGTACCCGAGCGTGGTCACGAGCTCCCGGATGCCGAGGGCGAGACGCCGGTCCGTGACAGTGATCTGCACGGTCCCGGACGGTGCGACCGTGCCGTCGGTGTCGAGCAGCCCGGCGAGCAGCGCGCGGCGCTGGCCTTCGGACGCCCGCAGGTACGCAGGTGGGATGTGCTTCTGACCGAGGACGCCCAACGTCCGCAGCCGCCCCTGCAACGTCCCGTGTCCTTCGGGTAGCCGGATCCTGTAGCGCCGTTCGCCGTGGCGGGCGACGGCGAAACCATCGGCCTCGATGCGCAGGGGGATCTCGGGGTCGTCGCTGGTGATCTGCGCTGCGGCCGTCGTTCCGTCGCCGAGCCACGCACCCAGCGTGTAGGGCGGTACGGGGAGGTCGGCGTCGGGGAGTTGCAGCGCGGTGGCGAGCCGGACGCTGTGGTTCAGCCGGTGGTCACTCGTGTCGCACCGCAGGGTCTCGGCGATCTCTGCGGTCGTCCGTACGGCCGCAAAGGTGCGCTGGTTGCGGTACCGGTTGTAGCCGGTGCGCGCCTGCTGCGCGGAGCGCCGGGAGCTACGCGTCTCGGTCAGCCATTGATGCTGCTCGTCCGCCAGCAGCATCGACCCGTCGGAGAAGTGGACCTCGTAGCAGGGCCGGCCCCACATGACCTCCGTTGCCGCCATGACCCTGGTCGGGCGACCATCGGAACCGAGAACGAAATCCCCGACAGCCACCTCCCTCATGGTGGTCCAGCCGCTGGGGGTCGGCAGCAGGGTGTCGAGCGCCAGGGCTTTGCCCACTGCCGGTCTCGCGGCGATCACGATCATCTGGCCGGAGTGGAACCCGTTGGTCAGCCGGTCGAGGTCGGCGAAGCCCGTCGGGATGCCGGTGAGCCCGTCGCCGCGGTGGCTCGAGGCCTCGATCTCGTCGATCGCCCCTTCGATGATCTCCGACAGGGGCAGGTAGTCCTCCGTGGCGCGCCGCTCGGTGACGGCGTACACCTCGGCCTGCGCGGCGTTCACGATCTCGTCGACGTCGCCGCCGTCGGTCGCGTAGCCCAGCTGCACGATGCGCGTCCCCGCGGTGACCAGCCGGCGCAGGACCGCCCGCTCGCGCACGATGCGTGCGTAGTACCCGGCGTTCGCCGCGGTGGGCACCGACGACAGCAGCGTGTGCAGGTACGCCGGGCCGCCGATCTGGCTGAGCTCGCCGCGCTTGGTCAGCTCGTCGGAGACGGTGACGGCGTCGGCGGGTTCACCCCGCCCGTAGAGGTCGAGGATCGCCTCGTAGACGGTCTCGTGGGCGGGACGGTAGAAGTCGTTGCCGCGCAGGACCTCGATGACGTCGGCGATCGCATCCTTCGACAGGAGCATGCCCCCGAGCACGCTCTGCTCCGCGGCCAGGTCTTGCGGAGGGGTGCGCCCGTAGTCCTCGCGTGGGCCGGTGTTGCCCATGTCGAGTTCGGCGAGCGTCATGCGACACCTCCTCCTCGGCCACGGACCTGCTCCTGGGGGGCGGAACGAGCCGCCACACAGATGTCTACCTGCCACCACCGACACGTCGCCGACCGTCGGGACGGACCCCCGTCGAACAGCCGAGACACCGTGCCCCACCCCTCGCGGCGACGACGCTAGGCGTCGTCGGGAGCGTGTTCAAACACCCCTGTGGACGGCCCGGCGGCGGGCTGGGGACAGCCGGTGGACAACCACAGCGAGGTTGCCCACAGTCTGTGGACAACCCTGTGGGCAAGTCTGCGACTCGCCGCTCCTGACACCCTGCTGACCGGCACGGACGGCGTCCACCGGGTGTGGACGTGAAAAACTCGCCGGATCCGTGCGGTTGCATCGGCCGCCCGGCGTGTCGGGCCGGAACACGGCAGGGGAGGGCGTGGCGTTGACCGTGGAGCGGGTCGGTGCCGGGCCGACCGACCGGCGTGCGATCCTCGCCCTCGCGGTGCCGGCGCTCGGGGCACTCGTCGCGGAACCGCTGTTCCTGCTCGCGGACACGGCGATCGTCGGCCGGCTCGGGACGGTCCCGCTCGCCGCACTTGGCATCGCCGGGGCACTGCTCGCCGCCCTCGTCAGCGCCTTCGTCTTCCTCGCGTACGGCACCACCGCGTCGGTCGCGCGCCGCGTCGGTGCCGGTGACCGCGCCGGGGCGCTCCAGCAGGGCATCGACGGCCTGTGGCTCGCGGTCGGGCTCGGCGTCGCCGTCGCCGTCGTGGGCGAGGTGGTGGCGCCGGCCGTCGTCGCCGCCTTCGGCCCCGAGGCGGACGTCGCTGCGCAGGCGGTCACGTACCTGCGCTGGTCACTCCCCGGTGTGCCGGCCATGCTCGTGGTGCTCGCCGCCACGGGCGTCCTCCGGGGGCTGCTCGACACGCGTACACCGCTCGCGGTCGCGGCCACGGGCGCGGTCGTGAACGCGGTGCTCAACCTCGCCCTGGTGCACGGGGTCGGGCTGGGGATCGCCGGGTCCGCGATCGGCACGGCCACGACCCAGCTCCTGATGGCGGTCGCGGTGACGTCGGTCGTCGTCCGCGGAGCCAGGGCGGGGAGCGCCCCCCTGGCCCCCGACCTGCCAGGGGTCCGGGCCGCCGCCCGCTCGGGGGTGGCGCTGCTGGTGCGCACGCTCGCGCTGCGCGCGGCCCTGCTCGTGACCACCTACGCGGCCACGTCGGCGGGGCCGCCCCAGCTCGCCGCCCACCAGGTGGTGATCACGGTGTGGGGCCTGCTCGCCCTGGCCCTCGACGCGATCGCGATCGCGGCGCAGGCCCTCACCGGCACGGCCCTGGGGGCCGGAGACCTGGACGCCGTGCGCGCGTCCACAGCGACGATGACGCGCTGGGGGGTCGGCGCGGGGGCCGTCCTGGGGCTGGCCGCCGCGGTCTGCGCCCCGCTGCTCGCGCCGCTCTTCTCCCCCGATCCGGTGGTCCGGTCGGCGATCGTCGGGGCCCTCCTGGTGGCCGCCGTGACCCAACCGCTCGCCGGGTACGTGTTCGTCCTCGACGGTGTGCTGATCGGCGCGGGCGACGGCACCTACCTGGCCGTGGCGGGAGTGATCCAGACCGCGCTGTACGCCCCGGCGGCCCTGCTCGTCGCGCACGCCGGCCCCGGGGGGACCGCCCGGCTGGTGCTGCTGTGGGCGGCGTTCTCGGGCGGCTGGCTGCTGCTGCGCGCGATCTTCCTCGGGCTGCGGGCCCGCTCCTCGGTCTGGCTGGTGCCCGGCGCCACGCGCTGACGCCGTCACCCCACCCCGCGCGACGCCTCAGCCCGGCAGGGCCGGGAGGCGCACCACCTGCGGGCCCGGCAGCTCCACGAGCGTGACGCCGTCGAGCTCCTGCGTCCGCGCCCCGGCCCGGATCGCCGCCTCGAGCCACGCCTGCTTGGCCGCCTGGGGGGCGCCCAGCTGTGAGCCGGCGGCCGTCAGGAGGACCCAGCGGGCGGGCCCCGCGGGGAGGGGCGAGAGCATCCGGACGTCGTAGCGAGCGATCAGCGGCGGCCCCAGGTCCTGCTGGGCCACCACCGCCGACCCGGGTGTCACCCGGGCGGCCAGCTCCGAGGCCGCGGTCAGGCTCGGCGTGAGGCGGTAGGCGGCGGGGTCGAGCACCGGGAAGGACTCCGCTCTCGCGACGCCGAGGCCGGCGGCGACGGCGACGAACGGCAGCGCGACGAGGGCGGGCCGCAGCCGCAGCCGGTCCGACGGGGCCCGCGAGAGCACGTCGAGGAGCGCGAACGCGGCCACCGGCACGAGCAGGACGTCGTAGTGGAAGTACGTCTGCCAGTACGCCTCGTTCGACGAGACCGCCCGCCACGCGAGCGTCGGCAGCGCCAGCAACGCCAGCGGTGACCGGAGCCCGACGAGGCCGGCGGTGGCCGCGAACAGCGCGAGGGGCTCCCAGCGGTTACCGCCGTGCACGGCGAGCCCGGGCAGGCCCTGGGGGTTGCCGCTGGCTCCGGTGAGGAACTGCAGGTAGGGGCTGGTGTGCTCGGGATTGACCGCGAGCACGATCGCGAACGAGACGGCCACGCCCGCCAGGCCCGCGGCGACCAGGAGCCGGCCGGTCCGCCGGTCCGCCGGGTCGTCGCGGCGCCAGGCCCAGAGCAGGCCCGCGACGGCGACGGTGAGGCCGAGGTCCTCCTTCACCAGGAGCAGCCCCAGCCCGCAGGCGACGGCGATGCGGCGGCGGCGCTCCAGCAGCCCGTAGGCCAGCCCGGCCGCGAGCGGCGCGCCGAGCCCCGTCTCGTGCACGTCGAACACGGCCGCCGAGACGACGCCCTTCGCGAGGGCCGCCGCCACGACGAGGACGGCGGCTGCCGGCGCCGGCAGCCGCCGGAAGGCGGCCGCACCGAGGATCCACACCGCGAGCCCCAGGGTCAGGGCCTGCGTCACGAGGAGGGCGCGCGGGTCGGGCCACAACCGCCAGGCGACCCCCAGAACGGCGGTGACCGGGCTGACGTGGTCGGCGAAGAGGTTGTCGAGGCCGCGGATCGCCGAGCCGGGCAAGCCGGCCCTCGCTCCAGCTCCGCGCGGCCTGGCTGAAGATCCCGAGGTCGTAGTTGCCGGCCCCGCCGCCCGCGTACCGGACCAGGCCGATGGCGAGGTAGAGCCCTGCCGCGGCGAGCGCGAACGGCAACGCCAGCAGGGCGGGGCGACCGGGCCTGTCGACGCGCACGGGTACGGGTGCGTCGTCGCGCGTGCTGGGGGACGGCGGCGCGGGGTGGGCCACGTCGCCTCCTCGTCGGCTCGCTCGTCCGGTCCTCGGCTGCCCGCTCCGGGCAGGCGCGGGGACGCCGACGTCCCGGGGCCCCGGCGGTGTCGCCGTCCGGGGCCCCGGGACGCTCGTCACGTGCTCGTCGTGCGACGTCAGCCTGCGACGACCTCCACGGCGACCTTCGCCTGCACCTCGGGGTGCAGGCGGACCAGCACGCTGTACTCGCCGAGGGACTTGATCGGCTGCGACAGCTCCACCTTGCGCCGGTCGACGTTCGGGCCGCCGACCTTCGCGACGGCGTCGGCCACCGCGGCGGTCGTGATGGCGCCGAAGAGGCGGCCGTTCGCGCCGGCCTTGGCCGGCAGCCGCACCTTCGTGCCCTCGAGGGAGGCGCGCAGCTGCTGCGCCTCCTCGAGGGACTTGACCTCGCGGGCCGAACGGGCGCCGCGGATCGCGGCGACCTGCTTCTCGCCGCCCTTGGTCCAGGCGACCCCGTAACCGCGCGGCACGAGGTAGTTGCGGCCGAAGCCGTCCTTGACCTCGACGACGTCACCGGGGGCACCCAGGCCGGTGACCTCCTGGATGAGGATGAGCTTCATCTCGTCTGCGTTCCCTTCCGCCGGCCGGAGCCGCTCAGCGCGCCGAGCTGGAGTACGGCAGCAGCGCCATCTCCCGCGCGTTCTTGACGGCCTTGGCGATCTCACGCTGCTGCTGCACGGAGACACCGGTGACGCGGCGGGCACGGATCTTGCCGCGGTCGGAGATGAACTTGCGCAGGACGTTGACGTCCTTGTAGTCGACCTTCTCGACACCCGCGGTCTTGAGCGGGTTCTGCTTCTTCTTGGGCTTGCGAACAGGTGGCTTCGCCATCGTGGTGCTCCTTGTACTGAGGGAGCCCGGGCATGCCGGATCAGGAGGCCTGGATCAGGAAGGCCTGGATCAGGGTGGCCCGGGATGGTCGGCGACCGCCGGTCGGCGGCCGCGGATGCTGACCGAGGTCAGCGAGAGGGATGGAGGATCAGAACGGCGGGTCCTCGGGAGCCCCGGCGTAGGCGTTGCCGCCGCCGGAGGGGCCGGTGGCCCACGGGTCCTCGGTGCGGCCCTGCGGTGAGCCGTAGCCCCCGCCGCCCTGCCCGCCGCCGCCGAAACCGCCGGCATTCTGGCCGCCGGCACCCTGCCCGCCGCCGCCGAAGCCGCCGCCCTGGCCGCCGCCGCGCGAGGTCTTGGAGACCTTCGTCGTGGCGTAGCGCAGCGAGGGGCCGACCTCGTCGACCTCGAGCTCGACGACGGTGCGCTTCTCGCCCTCCTTGGTGTCGTACGTGCGGCTGCGGAGCCGGCCGCTGACGATCACCCGGGTGCCGCGGGTCAGCGACTCGGCGACGTTCTCCGCCGCCTCGCGCCACACGGAGCACCGCATGAAGAGGGTCTCGCCGTCCTTCCACTCGTTCGACTGCCGGTCGAACGTTCGGGGGGTGGAGGCGACAGTGAAGTTCGCGACCGCCGCGCCCGAGGGCGTGAAGCGGAGCTCGGGGTCGTTGGTCAGGTTGCCGATGATGGTGATGACGGTCTCGCCGGCCATGGCTGGTCTGCCTTCTTCAGTGGGCGACTTGAGTCGGCGCCGCGTCGATCAGCGTGCCGCGCGGCGAGCGCTGATGGGCTCGGGGCGGATCAGCTTGGTGCGCAGGACCGCCTCGTTGAGGTTGAGCTGCCGGTCGAGCTCCTTCGCGAGGTCCGGCTCGGCCTGCATGTCGACGACCGCGTAGATGCCCTCGGTCTTCTTCTTGATCTCGTAGGCCAGCTTGCGCCGGCCCCAGATGTTGACGTTCTCGATGGCGCCGCCGCCCTTGCGGACGACGTTGAGGAACCGGTCGAGCGAGGGTGCGACGGTGCGCTCCTCGAGTTCGGGATCGAGGATGACCATCAGCTCGTAGTGACGCATGCGGGAACCCACCTCCTCTGGTCTGGGCGGTCACGGTCCTTCCGTGACAGGAGGGCTGGTGCGTCTGCTCGGGGCGGGCGGTACCGGCCGGTACAGCGCGACCCGACAGGCGAGGTTACCCCGCGGCCCCGACAGGGCAGAAATCCGGGAGTGCCGCCTGTGGACCGGACCGCCCTGTGGACGACGCCGCGACCGGCAACGAGCGATCCCGGCAGCTGTCACCGGGCTGGCCGTCAGGCCAGCTCGACGACCAGGCGGTCCTGCGCGCCCCGGTAGGCGCCGCCGGCCGGGTCGTCCTCGCCCGGGGCACCGTCCGCGGGCGCGCGGACCGGATCGAGCCGGGGGTCGAGGGCGGCCCGGTAGGCCTGTACGCCCAGCCAGGCGATCCCGGCGAGCCGCGCCACGAGCAGCACGAGGTAGAACCCCGGGGGCAGGCCCCGGTTGGGCACGCTGGTGCCGGCGATGTAGATCCAGACTCCGACGAAGTACGCCACCTCGGTCGTCGCCCAGATCAGGTGGTCGCGCCAGCGCAGGCCGGCGAGCGCGATCAGCGGCAGGAGCACCAGCGACGACTGCACCGGCAGCGACTTCAGCGCGACCAGCGAGAAGGCGGTGGCGAACAGGGCGACGTGGGCGAGCCGGGGCGCCGCCGGGTCGAGAGGGCGAGCACCAGCGTCGCGACCGCCACGGCGACGAGGCAGAGCAGGGTGCCCACGGTGGCCGCCGTCGGGCTGAGCGCATGCGGCCTGGGCCAGAGCTGCGCGAGCTGGCGGGTCGGCGCCGGCGCGATCTGCTCGAGCAGCGACGGCACGAGCCACAGCGAGCCGTACCCGGGCCCGGAGTCCTTCCATCCCTCCCAGGCCGTCGGCAGGCCGCCGTCGAGGTTGGGATAGGCGAGGAGCCGGACGCCGAACCAGACGGCGCCGGCCGCCACGGCGAAGGTCGCCGCAGGTCTGACCCGGCCGGCCCGCAGGCCGAGCGCGACCACGGCGACGGCAACCACCGCCGCGGCCGGCGCCGCGCAGGCCGCCGCGCCGAGCAGCAGCCCGGCGGCGAGGGGCCGGGAGCGGGACCAGGCGAGCAGCGCGAGGGCGAGCAGGGCGACGCCGAGCAGTTGGTAGGACAGCAGGCCGGCGGTGACGAGCACCGGGGCGAGCGCGACGTGGGCGGCGTCCCAGGCGCGCCGCCGGCCGGCGGTCATCGCCACGGCAGCTACCGCGACCGCGAGCAGCAGGGCGAGCACGACGGCCGAGAGGTCGAAGAAGGCCCGCGGTGCGCGGGCCTGGTCGCCGCTGCCGACACCGGCGGCCACCAGCCACATCACGATCGACGTCAGCGGCGGCTGGCCGAGCCCGGCGCTGCGGACGGCCTCCAGCGGGCCGATGGAGCCGTCACCGCCGAGGTGGGCGCTGGAGTAGAGCACCGGGATGTCGGTGTAGCAGGCGTGCCAGAACATGTCCGGCGACGACCAGCCCGCCGTCCGGCAGTGCTGCTTCTGCACGACGCCGGCGCCGAGCATGGCGACGGCCAGCAGGACGAGCACCGGGACGGCGCCGACGATCCCCGCCGTGACCGCCAGCCGGCGACCGGCGGGTCCGCCGGCCACGGCGCTCGCCACCCGGGCCACCGGGTCCTCGCGGGACGGTGACGCGACCGGCGCCGCGACATCCCAGGGGACCGGGTCCCCGGGCAGCGGATCCCCGGGCATCGCCGAGGCCTCCCCCGGCTCGGGCTCGTCCACGCGGTCCGGTGGCGGCCCGTGCTCCGCGTTCCCCAGCCGTGGGCCGTCCATCCTCAGTGTCCTCGCGAGCGGCTGGGGCGGGGCAGGGTGGGCCCGGGGAGCGACGGGGTCGGCCGGCCGCTGAAGGTCGGCGTGGGCTGGGTGGCCGTCGGCGTCGGCTCGGTCGGCGTCGGCGAGGGGGAGCAGTCGGGCTGGGCGCGGGCGGGGTCGGGGACGGCGCCGGCTGCGTCGTGATCGTCGGAGCGTCGGACGGAGCGGCGGACGGCACCGGCGCGGCATTGACCGGCTGCCCGCCGTACACCGGCTCCGGGAAGTCCGCGGGCGGGACGCCGTCCAGCACCTTGCCCATGTAGGCGGTCCACACCCGCGCGGGCAGCGTGCCGCCGGTGACCTGGCTGCCGGCGCCCGCCCAGGGGACGAGCTCCTGCTGGCCGCCGTCCTTCGCGATCTTGTACATCGCCACCACGGTCGCGTACTGCGGCGTGTAACCCGCGAACAGGGCCGACTTGTTGAGGTCGGTGGTGCCGGTCTTACCCGCCACCGGGCGCCCGAGCCGGCTCACGGTGTACGCCGTGCCGTGCTCGACCACCGCCTGCATCGCGTAGGTCGCGTCGGCCATGACCCCCTTGTCGAAGACCTGCTGCGAGCTCGCCTGCACGTCGTGCTGCTTGACCACCGCTCCGGTGGTGCTGTCGGTGATCTTGGAGATGACGAACCAGTCGTGCCGGACACCCTGGGCGGCGAAGGTGGCGTAGGCCTGCGCGATGTCGACCGGGTGCGGGGAGCTGGTTCCGAGGACATTGGCGAGGTTGGCCTTGAGCCCCACCGTGTTCTTCGGGTACCCGGCGCAGATGGCGACGTCCTCGGTGTGGTGCGGGTCGACCTGGTCGTTGAGCGCCACGTAGACGGCGTTGATCGACTCCTCGGTGGCCTTCACGAGATCGACCATGCCGAACCGCGTCGTCTCGAAATTGGTCACACCCTTGGGGAAGCCCGGGTAGATCTTCCCGGGGTTGCCGTTGAACCGGCTCTTCAGGCTCACGCTGTCGGCGTCCGGCGACTTGGGGCTGCAGTCGCCCGGGCCGCGCTTGCCCTCGAGCCCGGCGACCAGCGCGAACGGCTTGAAGGTCGAGCCCGCCTGCATGGTGTCCTGCGTGACCGCGTTGCGGTCGCGGACGCCGTCCCCGGCGTACATCGACACCAGCGAGCCCGTCTTCGCGTCGATCGTCGCGATGGCGACCTGGGTCCCCGTCGGCCACTTCCTGCGCGGCCCCAGCTCCGACGCGATCGCGGTCTTGGCATCGGCGATCATGCCCGGCTGGAAGGTCGTCGTGATCCGGTAGCCGTTCTGCTGCAGCTGGGACTCGCTGATCCCCAGCTTCAGTGCCTCGGTGCGGACCATGCCCATCATGTAGTCGCGCTGGTCGTCGGCGACCGGCTTGGCCTGGGTGCTGACCGGCTTGATCTTGGGGAACTTCTGCTTCGCCCGCACGTCAGCCGGCAGCCAGCCCTGCGTGACCATGCCGTCGAGGACGTAGGTCCACCGGTCGTGGGCCGCCGCCTTCGCGTAGGCCGTCCCGGAGTTGTACAGGGACGGGCCGTTGATGATGCCGGCCAGGTAGGCGGCCTCGCTGGGCGTGAGCTGCTTGACGTGCTTGCCGAAGTAGCCCTCGGATGCGGCCTCGATCCCGTAGCAGCCGCGCCCGAAGTAGATGATGTTGAGGTAGCGCTCGAGGATCTGGTCCTTCGACAGCTCCCGCGCGGCCTTCAGCGAGATGAAGAACTCGTGCAGCTTGCGCGTGTAGGAGCGGTCGGTCGCGTCGGAGTAGGCGTTCTTGACGTACTGCTGCGTGATCGTCGAGCCGCCCTGGGTGGCACCGCCCCGCAGGTTGTTGATCGCCGCGCGCAGCACGCCCGACACGGAGACCCCGCCGTTGGTCTCGAACGTGCGGTCCTCGGCCGACAGCACCGCCTCCTGCACGGTCTTCGGGATGTTCTCGAGCGGGACGAACACGCGGTTCTGGGCGGCGAAGCGGCCGATCTCGGTCTTGCCGTCGGCGTAGTAGACGATCGTCGTCCTGAAGTCCGCGCCCGTGTTCTCGCGGGCCGGCAGCTGCGTCGTCATGTAGCCGTACAGGATGGCACCCGTGACCACCGCGACCCCCAGCAGGAAGGTCGACGTGACCAGCCGCCACGACGGCAGCCAGCGGGTCCAGCGGCGGCGCCCCGCGCGCGGGTAGTCGATGAAGCGCTTGCGCGGCGGTGGCGCCGGCGGCAGCCCCTCGTACTCCGAGTAGGCCTCGAGCGCTCGGCGGCCTGCGCCGTCGTCGGCGCCGTGCCGCGGCCCCAGGGGCTGCTCGTCCCCGAACCCGTCGGTCCGACGTGCCACGGTCCTCGTCTCCTCGTTCTGCGGTCGTTCCTGCCGGCTGTCGCCGAACGCCGGCCCCTCCCCTCGACGACGCTGCCCGGCCGGTCGTTCCCGCCGTGCCCATGCCGCGTGCTGATCGCACGCCCCGCCCAGTATGGGGTCAGCGCACCCGTCCGCCGTCCGGGCGGCACGGCACGGACGCCGTCCGCGTGCTGTCCCGCGTCTGCCCGAGCTCCCCGGGCTTGCACCCCGGCGTGAACTCAGCCTATCGTCTGGATGTATCGGCGCGATACATCAGCGCGACACATGGTCCCGGGGTCCTGCGGAGGGAGGTGCGGCGTGAGCCGACGTGCCGAGGTGCTCGAACTGGCCATCCTCGGACTGCTGCACGACTCCCCGATGCACGGGTACGAGCTGCGCAAGCGCCTCAACGCCGTGCTCGGGGCCTTCCGGGCGCTGTCGTACGGAACGCTGTACCCCGCCCTCAAGGCGCTGCTGGCCGATGGCCTCATCCGTGAGGCCGGGCAGCTCGACGGTCCCGCACCGGCGCTGGCCGGCAAGCGGGCCCGGATCGTCTACGAGCTGACGGCCGAGGGCAAGGAGCGCTTCCAGTCGCTGGTCCGCCAGCCGGGCCCGGCGGCCTGGGAGGACGACACCTTCGACGTCCACTTCGCCTTCTTCGCCCGGACCGACGCCGCCACCCGCCTGCAGATCCTCGAGGGTCGCCGCTCTCGCCTGCAGGAACGGCTGGACGGCGTGCGCCAGTCGATGACGCGCACACGTGAGCGGCTCGACGGCTACACGCTCGAGCTGCAGCAGCACGGCCTCGAGTCCGTCGAACGCGAGGTGCGCTGGCTGAGCGACCTCATCGACACCGAGCGCGCCAGCAACATGACGCACCTCGACGACCCCGACCGGCCGCGGCGCGCAGCGCCCGCCGCGGCGCAGGGCCGTCCCCCCGGCAGCACGCCGGCCCCCTCCGCACCGGCCAGCCAGGCCGAGCGCCCGCGAAAGAGAAGGAGTACGGAATGAGTTCGGTCCGCGTAGCCATCGTCGGCGTAGGCAACTGCGCCTCGTCCCTCGTGCAGGGGGTGCACTACTACCGGGACGCCGACGCCACGAGCACCGTGCCCGGGCTCATGCACGTCCAGTTCGGCCCCTACCACGTGCGTGACATCGAGTTCGTCGCCGCGTTCGACGTCGACGCCAAGAAGGTCGGCTTCGACCTGGCCGACGCGATCGTCGCGAGCGAGAACAACACCATCAAGATCGCTGACGTGCCGCCGCTCGGCGTCACCGTGCAGCGCGGGCCGACGCACGACGGTCTCGGCAAGTACTACCGGGAGACCATCACCGAGTCCGACGAGCAGCCCGTGGACGTCGTCCAGGCCCTCAAGGACGCCCGGGTGGACGTCCTGGTGTCCTACCTGCCGGTGGGCTCGGAGGAGGCCGACAAGTTCTACGCGCAGTGCGCGATCGACGCGAAGGTCGGCTTCGTCAACGCGCTGCCCGTTTTCATCGCCAGCGACCCCGAGTGGGCCCAGAAGTTCGAGGACGCCGGCGTGCCGATCGTCGGCGACGACATCAAGAGCCAGGTGGGCGCGACCATCACGCACCGCGTGCTCGCGAAGCTGTTCGAGGACCGCGGCGTCGTGCTCGACCGCACGTATCAGCTCAACGTCGGCGGCAACATGGACTTCAAGAACATGCTCGAGCGCGACCGGCTCGAGTCGAAGAAGATCAGCAAGACGCAGGCCGTGACGAGCAACATGCAGCACGACCTCGGCGCGCGGAACGTTCACATCGGCCCGAGCGACTACGTGCAGTGGCTCGACGACCGCAAGTGGGCCTACGTGCGGCTCGAGGGCCGCGCGTTCGGCGAGGTGCCGCTGAACCTCGAGTACAAGCTCGAGGTCTGGGACTCCCCCAACTCGGCCGGCATCATCATCGACGCCGTCCGTGCCGCCAAGATCGCGATGGACCGCGGCATCGGCGGGCCGATCCTCTCGGCGGCGTCGTACTTCATGAAGTCGCCGCCCGTGCAGTACGCGGACGACATCGCGCGCACCAACGTCGAGGCGTTCATCCGCGGCGACGCCGAGCGCTGACCAGCCCCTCCAGCGCGCTGGTCAGCTCCCTCTGGCGCTGACCAGCCCCTTCAGCTCCCTCTGGCGCTGACCAGCCCCTTCAGCGCTGATCATGCAAACCGGTCCGATCATGAACGATCGACCGGGATCGGACCGGTTTGCATGATCGGACCGGTTTGCATGATCGACCGTCATGACGCGATAGGTCGGGGGCCGGCTGGAGTTGCAGCTGGAGCGGGAGGGGGAGCCGGCGGCGAACGTAGGCTGAGGCGGTGCCCGCCGCCGCCACCTTCGCCCGCGACCTGCGGACGGTCCTGCGCGGGCGCGGCTTCCGGCGGCTCTTCGCCACCCGGCTGGTGTCCCAGCTCGGTGACGGGGCCTTCCAGGTGGGTCTGGCGAGCGTCTTCTTCTTCTCGCCCGAGCGCGCCGCCACCGCGTCGGCGGCGGCCGCGGGGTTCGCGGTCGGGATCCTGCCCTACACGATCGTCGGCCCGTTCGCCGGCGTGCTCCTCGACCGTTGGCGCCGCCGGCAGATCCTGCTCGTCGCGAACGCCGTCCGGGCCGTGCTCGTCGTCGGCGCGGCGGCGCTGGTCGCCGGGCACGCCGTCGGCCCGCCGTTGTACCTGGTCGTGCTGCTCTGCCTGTCGGTCAACCGGTTCTTCCTGTCCGGGCTGAGCGCGGGGCTGCCGCACGTCGTGACGGCCGACGAGCTCGTGATGGCCAACGCCGTCTCGCCGACGTCCGGCACGATGGCCGCGCTCGCCGGTGCGGCCGTGGGCTACGGGTTGCAGCGGGGGCTCGGGACGGGGGACGGCACGGACGCCGCCGTCCTCGTGGCGGCCGCCACGGCCTACCTCGGCTCCTCCCTGCTCGCGCTGCGGATGGCACCCGACCTCCTCGGGCCCGACGGCGCGCACGCGGCCGGCACGGGTGCGGGCAGCGCGCTGCGCGCCGTCGCGCGCGGCATCGCGGACGGCGCCCGGCACGTGCGGGAACGCTCCGCCGCGCTGCACGCCCTCGCGGCCGTCGGGGCCCACCGGTTCGTCTTCGGCCTGACCACGGTCTCGGTGCTGCTGCTCTGCCGCAACCACTTCAACGACCCCGCGGACGCCGCCGCCGGGTTGGCGCTCCTCGTCTCCGTCGTCGCCCTGATCGGGGCCGGCTACGCGGTCGCGGCGCTGATCACACCGGTCGCCACGCGCCGCACGACGCCCCAGCTCTGGATCTGCACGTGCTTCCTCGTGGCCGGCGTCGTGCAGGGCCTTCTCGTCGTCACCGTCACCGTGCCGCTCATGCTCGTCGCCGCGTTCGTGCTGGGGGTGGCCGGTCAGAGCGCCAAGATCTGCGTCGACGCGATCATCCAGGTGACCGTCGACGACGCCTTCCGCGGCCGCGTCTTCTCGTTCTACGACGTCGTGTTCAACGCGGCGTTCGTGGCCGCGGCCGCCATCGGGGCGGCGGTGCTGCCTCCCGACGGGTACTCCCGACCGGTCCTCGCGGTCACCGCCCTGGTCTACCTCGGCGCGGCCGCGGCCTACCTGCGCACCACGCGGCGGGCGGGGCGGCTCGTGCGACCGCCCGTACCCGTCAGCGGCTGAGCCGGCCGCTGTCACACCTCGTCACCCGGGGCGGACGACACGCCGTCCACTGGGTCGTTCGGGTGACGACTCAGTACGGTCGTTCGCATGATCCCCGGCTCCCGCGGAGGACGTGCCCGATCCCTGCGTGCCGCGGCCCTCGCGCTCGCCGCCGGGGCGTGCGTGCTCCTCCCCGGGCTGCCCGCAGCGGCCGGCGTCATCGCCCCGAACCCCACCTGGGTCCAGGCGTGGTCGTGGCGCGCCGGTGCCGCGGGCCTGCCCCCGGCCTGCGCGCCGGCCGCGGGTACCACGGGTGGCGTCCGCCTCGCGCCGTCCCGGGTCGGCTCCGCCGGCGGCCGGCTGAGGATCGCCCCCGCCGGCAGCCCCGCCGGCACCCGCGACGGCGACACCGGCATCGCCTGCCGCACCCGCCTGCCGGACGCCGCCCGGGTCGTGCTGCGCGCGCGCCTGCCCGAGACCCCCGGCGTCCTGACCTGGATCGGGGTCTCGCCGACACCGCCCGGCGACGGACCGCGTGGGTGCGGGCTGGCCGTAGCGGGCCGAGGGACCCGGTCCGTCTCGAGGTCTCTCCCGAGCGGGTCGGGGAAGGGCGCCGACGTCGTCCGCCTGCGGGACGCACCGGCGGGATCCACCCACGTCTTCACCCTGACCTGGACGCCGACGACGTTCACCGTGGCCGTCGACGGCCGCGAGGTCCATCGTGAGCCGGCCCGGTGCGGTGCCGGGGCGGCCCGGTGGCTGACGATCGGCGCTACGACGACCGGCCGTGAGCCGCACGCCGAGCCGCTGGTCGTGACCGCCCTCGCTGTCGAGACGCCGCGCCCTCCGGCAGGCACCGGCACCGTCGTGGCGCTGCCGGGCGCCGGCCGCGCCCCGGCCGCGCCTCAGTCGGCCCTCTCTGCCGTCCATGCCGTTCCTGCCGTCCCCGTGCCGGCCGCGGCTGACAAGCCGTTGCTGGGCCAGGTCGGCTCGGAGGTCGACGGCCGCCTCCCCGACGCCGTCGCGGCCCTGCAGACGACGGCCCTACCCGGTCCCTGGCCGCTGGCCGGCACCTGCGCGGGCGTGGGCGTCCTGCTCGGGGTGCTCCGGGCGGCGATCGCCGCGCGGCGACGCCCTGTGGCCGGCGCCTGAGGCACGCACCGGACCGGCGCTCAGGCCTGGCCGCCCCGCCGGTGGGCCCACCACTGCAGCAGTTCCGCGCGTGCCTCCTCCGGCGGCAACGGCCCACGCTCGAGCCGCAGCTCCTTGAGGAAGGCCCAGGCCTGCCCGACCTCACGACCCGGGGGGATACCCAGGATCTCCATGATGGCGTTGCCGTCCAGATCGGGCCGGACGGCGTCGAGCTTCTCCTGCTCCTGCAGCCGGGCGATGCGCTCCTCGAGGGCGTCGTAGGCGGCTGCCAGCCGTTCAGCCTTGCGACGGTTGCGGGTCGTGCAGTCCGACCGCGTGAGCTTGTGCAGCCGCTCCAGCAGCGGGCCGGCGTCGGTGACGTAGCGGCGCACCGCCGAGTCGGTCCAGTCGGCGTCGCCGTAGCCGTGGAAGCGCAGGTGCAGCTCGACGAGCCGGGCGACCTGCTTGACGGTGTCGCGGTCGAAGCGCAGCGCCTTGAGCCGGCGCGCCGCCAGCTTGGCGCCCACCAGCTCGTGGTGGTGGAAGCTCACGCCCCCGCCCGGCTCGAACCGGCGCGTCGCGGGCTTGCCGATGTCGTGCAGCAGGGCGGCCAGGCGCAGCAGCAGGTCGGGCCCGGGCACCGGGCCGTCGGGACCGTCCTCGAGCGCCACGGCCTGGTCGAGCACCGTCAGGCTGTGCTCGTAGACGTCCTTGTGCCGGTGGTGTTCGTCGATCTCGAGCTTGAGCGCGGGCAGCTCGGGCAGCACGTGGTCGGCCAGCCCGGTGTCGACCAGCAGCGTGAGCCCACGCCTCGGGTCCGGCGCGAGCATGATCTTCTCGAGCTCCGCCTTCACGCGCTCGGCCGCGACGATCTCGATCCGCGGCGCCATGGCGGTCATCGCCGCGACCACCTCCGGGGCCACGTCGAAGCCGAGCTGCGCGGCGAACCTGGCGGCCCGCATCATGCGCAGCGGGTCGTCGTCGAACGACGCCTCCGGGGTGCCCGGCGTGCGCAGGCGGCACGCCATGACGTCGTCCAGACCGCCGAACGGGTCGACGAACGTCAGGGCGGGCAGCTGGACGGCCATCGCGTTGGCGGTGAAGTCCCGGCGGCGCAGGTCCTCCTCGAGGCTGTCGCCGTAGGCCACGGCCGGCTTGCGGGAGTCCCGGTCGTAGCGCTCCGTCCGGTAGGTCGTCACCTCGACGACGAGGTCGCCGCGCTGGGCCCCGATCGTCCCGAACGCCTTCCCGATGTCCCACACGTGCTCGGCCCATCGGCCCAGCAGGCGCTGCGTGACGTCGGGCAGCGCATCGGTCGTGAAGTCGAGGTCGGGGGCCCGGCGGCCCAGGACGGCGTCCCGCACCGGCCCCCCCACCAGCGCGAGGGCATGCCCCTTCGCCGCGAACAGCTCGGCGAGCTGGAGGATCGCCGGATCGAGCTCGGTCAGTGCCGCCGCGAGCCGCCGCCTGGCCCGGTCGTACTCCTTGGACGGGGCACCGGCAGCACCGCCACCGGCACCCTCGCAGGGGCGGGCGGCGGACGAGGCGGGACGCCGGGCACCGGGGCCGGGCACGGCGGAGCGTTCGGACACGACGGCCCAGCCTGCCAGACGCGTGCGGCGCCGGACCCGCCGCCGCCGCGCGCGCACGCACCGGTCCCTCACACGGTCGCTGGTTACAGTGACGGCATGTCCCCCTCCCCGCGCTTCCCGCGGCGGCCGCGCCGGCCCGGCCGGCCGCTGCCGACCGTGGAGGAGACGTCGGCGGGTGGTCTCGTGGTCGATCGCGAGGACGGGACACCACGTGCCGCCGTGATCGCCCGGCTGAACCGCGCCGGGCGGGTCGAGTGGTGCCTCCCCAAGGGCCACCTCGAGCAGGGCGAGACGCCCGAGCAGGCCGCCGAGCGCGAGATCGAGGAGGAGACCGGCATCCGCGGCCGCGTGGTCCGGCCGCTGGGGATCATCGAGTACCGGTTCTCGGCCGACGGCCGGCGCGTGCACAAGTTCGTGCACCACTACCTGCTCGAAGCCCTCGGCGGCACGCTGACCATCGAGGGCGACCCCGACCAGGAGGCGATCGACGTCGCCTGGGTACCGCTGAGCCAGCTCGGCGAGGTGCTCACGTTTCCCAACGAGCGCCGGATCGCCCGGGAGGCGAGCGCTCTCCTCGAGGACACGGCATGAGCGTCGGCGGGAGTGGCCGGGGCCGCCTGCTCCGCCGGCTCGCCGGCGCGGGCGCCGCGGTCGCCGCGGTAGCCGTGCTCGCGACCGTCGCCACCGGAGCACCCGCCGCCGCCAGTTCGACCCCCGTCGTGAACACGCCGGCCCCGGGCCGCGCCGGGACCGCCGCCGCCGCGCCGGGCGTCAGCGTGAGGGTGACCCAGGTGGCACCCGCCGCGCTGACGCCGGGGTCGACGCTCACCCTGCGCGGGGTCGTGCACAACGGCACGAGTACCCCACTCCGCTCGGTCACCGTGTCTCTGTGGACCTCCCCGACGCTCGAGACCCGTGACGCCGTGACCGCGTGGCAGGACGCCACTGCCGACACCCCGCTGGGGTGGCGCCTGCAGCCGAAGACCCTCGGCGCGCCGGTCCCGGCAGGCGCGGACGCGCCGTTCGTGTTCACCGTCAAGGCCGATGCGATCGGCTACGACCCCTCCCGGTCTCCTGCCGTCCACGGCCTCACGGTCCGGGCCCGTGCCCTGCCGACGTCCGGTGGTACCGCCGTCGGAGCGACCGCACGGACCTTCACGGTGTGGCAGCCCACCGCGGTGTCCCAGCCCGTGGCGCTGAGCCTGCTCGTACCCGTCACGGCGGCATCGACCTCCGCAGCGGCGGGCACGGCGGCGGCTCACACCCCGCAGACCTGGGACACCGGCTCCCGGCTGTCGACCCTCGTGGGTGCCGCCGGCGACCCGGCCTTCTCGTGGGCGGTCGACCCGGCACTGCTGGCGTCGGCCGCGGACCCGCACGCCGGCCCGGCGGCCGCCGCGTGGCTGTCGGCCGTGACAGCGGGAGCACGCCGGCACGACGTCGTCACCCTGCCCTGGGGCGACCCCGACGTGGTGGCCCTGGCCCGCGGCGGCGGGCTGACGCTGCTCGCCGAGGCCGCCGCCCTGGCCAAGCGGGACGCCGCCCGGCTCAGTCCGGGTGCCGACGTGGTGGCCTGGCCCGCGCAGGGGGCGGCGGACGGCTCCTCGCTGTTCGCGCTGGGGGGGCAACCGGTCCGGCCCGTCGTGCTCGACAGCGAGGCCCTACCGGCCGACGCACGGGACCGCGACGCCCGGCTCGACCTCTCGCTCACGAGCCGGCGCGGTGGCAGCCGCGTGGTGCGGACCACGGTCTCCGACGCCGGGCTCAGCACGGCGCTCGCCGGCGCGGCGACACCTGACACGTCGGCCGTGGGCAGCGCCTACCTGCTCGCCCAGCTCGCGGTGACCGCCGCCGAACACCCCGGACGCCGCCTGCTGGCGACCGCCCCGCGGGACTGGGACCCCGACGCGGGCGCCGTCCGGCACCTGGTGGCCTCGCTCGCGGAGGCCGGCTGGGTGACGACGCGGCCGTACTCCGCGCTGGCGGCGGCCGACGCCGGCGGGCCGACCGGCCTCACGCTGAACTACCCGGCGCGCAGCCGCGCCCGGGAGCTGCCGGGGGCGCATGTCAGGGCGGTCGCGGCGGCGGACACGGGCGCGGCGCTCTTCAGCCCCGCGCTGGTCGACATCGACGCCGTGACGCCGCGACTGCGGGCCACGGCGCTGTCGCTGGTCGGTCTGGGCTGGCGCGGGACCCCGGCGCGCCAGCTCGCCGTCGCCCGCACCCCGCTCACGACGGAGGTGGCGGGGCTCTACAACGGGCTGTCCGTCGATCCCGGCTCGACCAAGAACCTCCTCGCCCGGGACGGTCTGCTCCCGATCACGGTCCGCAACACGCTCCCGTACGACGTCCAGGTCCGGCTCGTCCTGACGCCGCGCACGGGTCAGCTCGCCGTGCCCAACGCCCTCCTGATCAAGCTCGCAGCGGGCCGTTCGCAGCAGGTGTCGGTGCGGGTGCGGGCCATCGCGAACGGCGACGTCGCCGTCGTGGCCACGTTCACCACCCCCGACGGGCGGACGGTGCTCTACCACTCCGACCGCGACATCCAGGTGCGGGTGCGCAGCGACTGGGAACGGCGCGGCCTCGGGATCGTCGCCGTCGCGCTGGTGCTCCTGCTGGTCGTCGGGCTGGGGCGCGGCGTGCGACGGGGCAGGCGGCCGCGCGTTCCCCTCGACAGCGTGCCGGACCCGGACGACGTCGGGCGCGTCGCCGTGGCCGATCCGGCCCCGGACCGGGTCGCGGAACCCGCCGACGCGTTCGTGGCCGCGCACGCCGCCCAGTCCTCCCCCACCCAGGCGACCCGGGCGACCGAGGCGACCCGGGCCACCCCGGGCGTCCACGCGGCTCCCACTCCCGAGGTCCCGGACACGGTGCGGGAGCAGGACGCACAGCAGCTCACCGCCGCGGTCACCACGCCGGCGGCGGCGGTGTCGGCGGCGACACCGGCGGCCGTCGGGCGGTCCACGGTCACCGCGACGCTCCAGCGAGCCGACCTGCGGCTGGCGGCGGCGGCCGGGGCGCCGGCCGGGGCGCCGGTCGGGACGGACGTCGAGACGGCAGCCGGGGGCGACGTCGAGACGGCCGGCGGGAGCGCGGCCCAGCACACCGTGCGGCCGGAGGCCGCCCCGCCGGCGGGTGCGGGCGGCGAGCAGGGCGGCAGGCCGGCGGGGAGCCGGGCGGCGGGCCGGACGGGGGGCAGGGCGGCGGGCCGGACGGGGGCAGGGCGGCGGCGAGGCGCAGGGGAACGGCTCGACGGCCGGGATCCTCGGCAGCAGCGCGGTGATGGCCGCCGGCACCTTCACGTCGCGACTGCTCGGCATGGTGCGCGTGGTCGTGCTCGCGTGGGCGATCGGCGCCGCGTTCTCCGCCAACGCGTTCAGCACCGCCAACACCCTCCCGAACAGCCTCTTCCTGCTCATCGGCGGGGGCGTGCTCAACGCCGTCCTCGTCCCGCAGATCGTGGCGGCGATGCAGCGCCCGGACGGCGGCCGCGAGTACGTCGACCGGCTGCTCACGCTCTCGCTGACGATCCTCGCCGTAGCCACGGTCGTCGTGACGGCAGCGGCGCCGCTCCTGCTGCGCCTCTACCAGTCGGACTGGAGCGCCGAGCAGATCGGCGTCGGCGTCGCCTTCGCCTACTGGTGCCTGCCGCAGGTCTTCTTCTACGGCCTGTACACGGTGCTCGGGCAGGTGCTCAACGCCCGCGGCAGCTTCGGGCCGTACATGTGGGCCCCCGTGGTCAACAACGTCGTGGCCATCGCCGGGATGGTCGTCTTCGTCCTCCTGTACGGCAGCGGCGCGCGGCCGGCCGGATGGTGGACCGCCGGCTCCATCGCCGTCCTCGCCGGCACCACCACACTCGGCGTGATCGCGCAGGCGCTCGTCCTCGTCCCCGTCCTGCGCCGGCTCGGCTTCCGGTGGAGGCCCCGGCGCGGCTTCCGCGGCGTCGGCCTCCGCTCGGCCGGGCACGTGGCGGTGTGGACGTTCGGGGCGCTCGTGGTGGGCCAGCTGGGGTTGCTCGTGCTCTCCCGGATCGCGAACGGCGCGGGTCAGGAGGCAGGTGCCGCCGGCACCGGGCGGTTCGTGTACGACACCGCCTTCCTGCTGTTCATGCTGCCGCACTCGCTCGTGGCGGTGTCGGTCGTGACGGCGGTCTTCACGCGGATGTCGCACGCGGTCGTCACCGACCGCCTGGACGCCGTCCGCGCCGACGTCTCGGTCGCCCTGCGCACGACCGGGGTGGCCACCGTGCTGGCCACCGCCGCGTTCGTCGTGCTGGGGCAGGACCTCACCACGCTGCTCTTCGCGACCAACACCCGCGCCACCGCCGAGGGCCTGGCCTGGACGACGACGGCGATGGTCCTCGGGCTCGTGCCGTTCAGCGCGATGTACCTCTTCCAGCGGGTGTTCTACGCCTTCGGGGACGCCCGGACACCGTTCTGGGTCCAAGTCCTCGTCATCGGCCTGTGGACCGCGGGGAACATCCTGGCCGGCGCCCGGCTGACGGGGGTCGGCGTCGTCGTCGGCATCGGCGTCGCCATGAGTGTCTCGAACCTCGTCGGCGCGGTCGTGCTCGGCGTGCTCACGCGCCGGCGGATCGGCGGCGTCGACGCCGCCCGCGTCATGTCGACCTACCTGCGGTGCACGCTCGCGGCCGTGCTCGCGGGCGTGCTGGCATGGACGGCATCGGCCACCACGCACCTGTTCGCGGGTGACGGCGCGCGGGCCGCGCTCGCCGCGCTGGCCGTCGGCGGTGCCGTGCTGCTGGTCGTCTACGTCGCCGGGCTGCGCCTGCTGCGGGTGCGCGAGCTGACGGATCTCGCGGCGCCGGTGCGGCGGCTCGTGGGCCGATGAGGGCGCCCTAGCATGGGAGGGCCCCGAGGTCAGCGGAGACCCCGGTCAGCACGAGAGGTGCTTACGAGGAGGAGCCCGCCCTGGACGGCGTAGGACACGGCAGCGTGCTCGCGGGTCGGTATCGTCTCGAGGAGAGGGTGCGAACGAGACCCGACGGGTCTCTGTGGCGCGCCGTCGACGAGACGCTCGAACGGCCGGTCCTCGTGCAGGCGTACGCCCTCTCCCACCCCTACGGCGGCGAGATCGTCGACGCCGCCCGCCGCGCCGCGCTGGTGGAGGACCCGAGGCTCCAGCGCGTCCTGGCGGCGGGCGAGGAGCGCGGGACCCCTTACGTCGTGCTCGAGCGCGTCCCGGGTCGCTCACTCGCCGAGCTGCTCCAGAACGGTCCACTCACCGCCGAGACCGCGCGCCGCATCACGGGCGAGGCCTCGCAAGCCCTCGACCGCGCCGCGGCACGGGGCCTGCACCACCTGCGGTTGCGCCCCACCAGCCTGGTGGTCGCGCCGGACGGCGGCGTGACGGTCGGGGGCACCGCGATCGACGCCGCGGCCGACGGCATCGAGTCGCCGAGCGTCGATGCCGCGGCCCGGTCGGACGCCGTCGGTCTCGTGGCCCTCCTCTACGCGACCCTCACCGGGCGGTGGCCCGGCACCCACGACGCCGGGCTCGCACGTGCCCCGCGGGTGGCCGGCCGCCCCGTCCCGCCCGGGGACCTCGTGGCCGGCGTGCCCAACGACCTCGACACCCTGTGCTCGGTGGTGCTCGGCCCGCACGACGACGGCCCGCGTTCGCCCGGTGACCTGGCCGCCCAGCTCGCGCCCTGGGCCGCCGCGGCGCCGCTCACCGACCCGCGGGGGCTGCATCTGAGCGGACCGGCCCGACCGGGGACCGGCCACTCCCTCCCGGCCCGCCCGCCCGCAGCCGCGCGCGGCCGGCCTCCCCCTGGCGGCCCGGCCGCCCACAGCCGGGCGTCCGCGCCGGACCGCCCCCTCGCCGGACGCCCCGGCGGCACCCCCACCGCCGGCTGACGCCCCTGCCGGCGAGAGCGGTGCCGCCGGCACGACCGCGGCCGGCGCCGGGACCCTCGCCGCCGGCGCCGCCGCGGCGGCCACCGGTGCAGGGAACCCGTCGAACGGTGGCGCCCCCTCGACGGGCCGGCCCGGGTGGGCGACCGTCGACGACCTTCGCCGCGCACTCAAGGGCGCCGCGCGCGGGATGGGGCTCGACACCGGATCGGGCATCCCGCTCGCCGCCACTCCTCCACCACCCGGGGCGCCGCTCGCGGACGCTCCTGCGCCCGTCGGGCCGCCGGTCGAGCAGCCGGTCGAGGCGCCCGCTCCGGCCCCCTGCCCGAGTCGCCGCGACGGGTCGCGCAGGCCGCCGCCGCCGCCCGGTCGCGCAGCCACGCGGCCGAGTCCGCACCGGTCCAGCCGCCCGCTCCGACGGCCCGGCCGCCGGCATCGGACGCGCCGGCAGCGGACGCTCAGGCAGCGACGGCCCGGCCGCACGGCCCGGCCGCCGGCATCGGCGGCACCGGCAGCACCGGCTGAGCGGGTCCGCGACCGGGCGCCCGACCCCACGCCCCACCCGACTCCGACCCGGCGCCCCACCCGACGCCCGACCCGCCGCCCAGCCCGACGCCCGAGCCGGCACGCGAACGGCCCCGCGAGCGCGGAGCCGAACCCGTACACGAGCGGACGGCCGACCGGGCAGCGACACCTCCGAACCGGCCCACCGCACCCGCGCCCGCAGCCACGTCCGCGCCGTCGCCCCCACGGGCGGCCGCAGCACCCGCGAGCGCGCCGCGCGCACGGGCCGCGGTCCCGGCGTGGGGAGGGGCGACCTCCTTCCCACCCCCATGACTCCTCGTGGGACGACGCTCCGACCGGGGGCATCGACGCGCTCGACATCCTCGGTTCGGTGGCGCACCCCGAAGAGCCCCCGGTGCCGTTCGGCCCGCCCGCGCCGCTGACCCGGCCGCCGCGTGAACAGGCCAGGCTCGTCGTTCTCGTGCTGGCGATCCTGCTCGTCGTGTTCGGGGTGTTCGCCGTCACGAAATTCGTCGACTTCCACCCGGCGCCGCTGATCAACAAGGGTGGCGGCGCCCCGTGCCTTCGGGGACGGGCGCGAGCGGCGCCGCCCCGGCGCCGTCCGCGGCGGCCTCTCCGAGCGCGGGTGCCGCCACGCCGAGCAGCTCGCTGGTCTCGATCGCGGGTGCCCAGGCCCTGGACCCGCAGGGGGACGACGCCGAGAACAACGACCTCGTCTCGCGGGCCATCGACGGCGACCCGAAGACGTCGTGGCACTCCGACCACTACAGCAGTCCCGACTTCGGGGGCCTGAAGAAGGGGCTCGGCCTCGCCGTCGACCTGGGCGAGACGAGCACGGTGACGTCGGTGACGGTGACCGCGCCCGGCACCGACGGGACGCTCGAGCTGCGCACCGCCGACGGCCCGGACCTCGGGGGCAGCGTGGTCGTGGCGACCGGCCAGCTGACCGGCAGCGGAACCGTCGTCCTGACTCCGGCCAAGCCCGTGTCCACGCGTGAGCTCGTGGTCTGGTTCACTCGCCTCCCCGACAGCGGCGACGGTCGCCGCGCGGTGGTCGCGGAGATCGACGTGCGATGAACCGCGACGGGCGGAGGGCGACGCGGTGAGTCGGGGCGGCCACGGGGGCGGGCTCGGAGACGAGCGCGACGACGACCGCGACGGCCGCGACGACAAGGAACTGATGGCGGCCCACGTGGCGGGTGACCCGGCCGCCTTCACCGAGCTGGTCCACCGGCACCGGGACCGTCTCTGGGCGGTGGCGCTGCGCACCATGCGTGACCGTGAGGACGCTGCCGACGCGCTCCAGGACGCCCTTCTCTCGGCCTACCGCAACGCCGCCGCCTACCGGGGCGAGGCCGCGGTCACCACCTGGCTCCACCGGGTCGTGGTCAACGCGTGCCTCGACCGGATGCGCCGGCGCGCCGCCCGCCCGGCGGTGGCCCTGGGCGACACCGACGTCGCCGCGCCTCGCGACGAGCACGCCGCCGTCGAGAGCCGCCTCGACCTGCGCGCCGCGCTCGCCACGCTTGCCCGAGGCCCAGCGTGAGGCCATCGTGCTCGTCGACATCCAGGAGCTGTCGGTCGCCGAGGCCGCGGAGTTCCTCGGCGTCGCCGAGGGCACCGTCAAGTCGCGCTGCTCGCGTGGCCGGGTCGCTCTCGCGCGCGCGCTCGTGGAGGGCGCGGGTGACGCCGGACAGGCGACCGCCGCCGCTCGAGGGAACCTCCCCGTCGGCCCGCGCGTCGCACCTGGAGGCGGCCCCCAGCCCCCGCACCGCGGGCGGCGCGCCGGCGGCGGCCCCACCAGCCCGCACGGGACGGCACCAGGAGAGGAGGGCGAGCGTGGTCATGCGTGGACGACACCCTGACGACGACGTTCTCGCCGACCTCGCTGCCGACGTGCTGCCGGTGGCCGAGGCGCGTGCCGTCGAGGCGCACGTGATGGAGTGCGAACACTGCTCGCGGCTCCTGTCCGACGCCGAGCGGATCCGCGGCCTGCTGCTCTCGGGCGATCCCGGGCCGATGCCCCCCGACGTGTGGGCCCGCATCGAGGCCGCCCTGGCGCGCCGCCGGCGCGGCAGCCCCCGACAGCCGGTCGGCGCCCGTGCCGGGCGGCCCCACGCCGGCGGTCCTGCCGTTCCCGCTGACGCAGACCCAGCCGCCTCATCGCTCCCAGCCACCGGACGCCGTCCCCGCGGCGGCAGCACGCGCTTCCTGGCAGGACGATGGCGACCCGCTCGACAACCCCGACCGCTGGGGATCCGGCGCGTGCCTCGTCCGCGCGCCCCGGCGCCCCCGCCACCGGCAGCCTGCGCCGGCTGTCCACCACGCGCCGGGATGCCCGCGAGGGCGTCCGCCGAGGGCCGCGCTGGGGCCTCGCGGCCGTGGGGGTGGCGGCAGCCGTCCTCGTGGCCGCGGTGACCGTCGGTACCCTGCGGCTGACCTCAGGCGGCGGTGCCTCCACGGCGGCGGGGACCGCGGCGTTCGGCCGGTCCGGCGGCGAGAGCTCTGCCCCCGCGGCCGGCGGCGGCGATGCGGCCGCCGTCCGGTACGAGCGCACGGGCACGCGGTACACCACGGCGGGCCTGGCGAACCAGGCGCGGGCGCTGGTGCTGGCGGCCGCCCCGGCCGCCCCCGCCGCACAGGGGGCCCCGGTGCCGTCGACGTCCCGGGGGGCCGCCGCCTCGGCCGCGAGAGTCCCCCGGGTTGCCGCGGTGGCCCCCGACCCCACGGCGACCGACGTCTCGAACCCGGCCGGCCTGGCGGGGTGCCTGACCGCGCTGAAGGCCTCGCCCGGCCGCGTGGTGGCGGTCGACCTCGCGACCTACGACGAGCGCGAGGCCGCCGTGATCGTGCTCACGGCGATCGGCGGCGGGTACGAGGTGTTCGTGGTCGAGCGCACGTGCTCGGCCGCCGAACGACCACACCCTCGCCTACCAGGCCGTCAAGGGCTGAGCCGGAGCTCGTGGGGAACACGGCTGGCCTACGATCGGTTCTGCCAGACGGGCAGGGAGAACCCCGCCCGACCGCGTGAGCAGCACCACCCCACGAGACGAGGGTACCGTGAACGACGTCCGGGATCTGATCATCATCGGGTCGGGACCCGCCGGCTACACGGCCGCCATCTACGCGGCGCGTGCCGACCTGCATCCGCTGGTCTTCGAGGGCGCGGTGACCGCCGGCGGCGCGCTCATGAACACGACCGACGTCGAGAACTTCCCCGGCTTCCCCGCCGGGATCCAGGGGCCCGACCTCATGGACAACCTGCGGGGCCAGGCCGAGCGCTTCGGAGCCGAACTCGTCGCCGACGACGTCGTGTCGGTGCGCCTGCACGGCGAGGTCAAGGAGGTCGTCACCGGTGACCCGCAGTGGGGCGGCCAGACCACCCACTACGCCCGAGCCGTGATCATCGCCACCGGGTCGGCCTACCGCGAGCTCGGCCTCCCCAACGAGAAGCGGCTCTCGGGCCACGGCGTCAGCTGGTGTGCGACATGCGACGGCTTCTTCTTCCGCGACCAGGACATCGCGGTCGTCGGTGGGGGCGACTCCGCGCTCGAGGAGGCCACCTTCCTCAGCCGCTTCGCCCGCTCGGTGACGATCGTCCACCGGCGGGACACGCTGCGCGCCTCGAAGATCATGCAGGCACGCGCCATGGCCGACCCGAAGATCACCTTCCGGTGGAACACCGAGGTGGTCGACGTGCTGGGCGACGACCGCATGACCGGCCTGCGCGTGCGTGACGTGGTCACCGGCGACGAGAGCGAGCTTTCCGTCACGGGCCTGTTCGTCGCGATCGGCCACGACCCGCGGGTCGAGCTCTTCCACGAGCAGGTCGCCCTCGACGACGAGGGGTACGTGGCGGTGCACGGGCGGTCCGGCCGCACCAGCGTGCCCGGCGTCTTCGCCTGCGGCGACGTCGTCGACCACGAGTACCGGCAGGCCATCACGGCCGCCGGCTCGGGCTGCGCCGCCGCGCTCGACGCCGAGCGCTACCTCGCCGCGCTCGCCGACGAGGGTGACGTCGACCGCGAGGGCGCCGCCCACTCGGCCGCCGCGACCGCCGCGGCCGTGGCCGGCTGACCTGCCGTCGCCCGATTCTCTGGCAGCATCCATCTTCACCGGCCCCTCTCGAGGAGAGTTCCCCATGGCCCAGGCCAAGACCGTCACGGACGCCAGTTTCGACGCCGACGTCCTGAAGTCCGACAAGCCGGTGATCGTCGACTTCTGGGCGCCCTGGTGCGCGCCCTGCCGGCAGGTCTCGCCGATCCTGGACGAGATCGCGGCCGCGCACGCCGACAAGATCACCGTCGTCAAGGTGAACTCGGACGAGAACCCCGCCGTCACCGCCCGCTACGGCGTGACGGCTCTCCCGACGCTCGCCGTGTACTCCGGCGGCGAGCTCGTGAAGACCGTCGTCGGTGCCAAGCCGAAGCCGATGCTGCTCCGCGAGTTCTCCCCCTGGCTGGGCTGAGCGTGGCGCACGGCGGCGCACCACAGCCGTTCGAACCGGTCCGGGTCGGCGACCGCGGGCCTGACGTGGTCGGCCCTGCGGGGCCTCCTCGATCGCGTGCTGCCCGGCGCCGGAGATGCCGGCCGCGGCGAGGTCGGACGTCTTCGACGCCCGGCTCGAGGACGACGTCCGGGCCTTCCAGCAGCGCCGCGGGCTGCTCGCGGACGGCGTCGTGGGCACCCAGACCCTGCGAGCCCTCGAGAACGCCCGCTGGCGGCTCGGTGACCGCGTCCTGGTGATCGTGCCGGGCCACCTGATGCGCGGTGACGACGTCGCCGCGCTCCAGGAGCGGCTCGTCGTCCTGGGGCTGCTGGCGGGGCCCGTGGACGGCGTCTTCGGCCCGAAGACCGACGGCGCCCTGCGCGAGCTCCAGCGCAGCCTCGGGGTCGCGGTCGACGGCACCTGCGGGCCGGCCACCCTGCGGGCGATGGAGGCTCTCGCCCGCGCCGTCGGCGGCGGCGACCCGTGGGCGCTGCGCCAGCAGGCGGAGGTGGCCGGTTCCGGCGCGAGCCTCGCCGGGAAGGTCGTCGTCATCGACCCCGCGCACGGCGGCATCGACCGGGGCGTGAGCGCCAACGGGCTGCACGAGGACGACGTCGCGTTCGACGTCGCCGCCCGCACGGCCGCCCGGCTGCGCAGCACCGGCGTCGACGCCGTGCTCACCCGGGACCGGTGGTCGGGCCCCAGCGACCTCGACCGCGCCGCGCTCGCCGACGAGGTCGGCGCCGACGTCGTCGTCTCCATCCACTGCGACGGCCACTCCTCGCCCGACGCCAGCGGCGTCGCGACCTTCTTCTGGGGCGACGACCGCGTCGGCGCCCGGTCGGCCACGGGCGCCCACCTGGCTTCACTGGTGCAGCGGGAGCTGGTGGCCCGGGGCGGGTTCACCGACCTGCGCACGCACGCCTGCACTTTCGACATCCTCCGGGTGACGAAGATGCCGGCCGTCCAGGTCGAGCTCGGTTACCTGACGAGCCCGACGGACGCCGCCCGACTGGGCGCGGACGACGTCAGGGACGTGATCGCCGACGCGCTCGTGGTCGCCATCCAGCGGCTGTACCTGGGCGAGGAGGACGCGGCCACGGGCACGCTGCGCCTGTCGGACGTGCTCGCCTACGCCCAGCTCGTGGAGACCGCCGGGCAGCGCTGACCGCCGGGCGGGTCAGTGCCCCGGGGTGGAGACCGAGCTGGCGAGGGCCGGCTGCCGCACCGAGCCGAGGATGCGCTCGAGCGCCTGCTCGACGTCCTCGCGCCAGGACAGCGCGGTCTTGAGCTCGAGCCGCAGCCGTGGGTAGCGCGGGTGCTGCCGGACCGTCTTGAAGCCGACCGCGAGCAGCAGGTCCGCCGGGACCAGGCAGCCGGGCAGGCGCTCCCCGGGCATGAAGAACTCGTGCCCCTCGGGGGTGTACCCGAAGGCCTCGACGGCGCGGACGCCGCGGCGGGTCAGGTCTTTCGCGGCGGCCTGGACGAGCATGCGGGCGAGGCCGCCGCCGGTGTGCTCGGGCAGGACGCGCGCGGTCATCAGCAGGACGGCGTCGGGGCTGACGGGCGACGTGGGGAACGCGAGCGAGCGCGGCACGAACTTCGGCGGCGCGTAGAGCACGAAGCCGGCCGGGTCGTCGTCGACGTACGCGATGCGCCCGCACGAGCCCCACTCGAGCAGCGTGGCCGAGACCCACGCCTCCTTCTCGAAGGCGGTGTCCCCCGCCTGCAGCGCCCGCTCGGCGGCGACCGGCTCGAGCTCCCAGAGGACGCACCGGCGGCAGGGGTCGGGGACGTCGGCGAGGGTGTCGAGCGTCAGTGGCGCCAGGCGTCGACCCATCAGCGCCGCACCTCGACCGTCACGGGGAGCTCGGCGGCGGGGGCTTCGCGTTCGGGCAGGGGCGCGGGGTTCTCGGCGGGCGAACCCGTGCCCGGGCTGCGATGCACGGTGCGCGGTCGCAGGAGCGCCCCCACGAAGCCGCCGACGGCTCCGAGCGCGATGGCTGCGACGGCGAGGCGGACGAGCCGCATGGGACACTCCCAGGACGTGGAGGGGACGACCGGCGGTGCGCGCGAAACCCCTCTGAGATGGTACGCACGAGTTCGGCGCGACGTGAAGACCACCTTGAGTAACTGATCGACTACGAACAGCGGAAGGAGGCGACGGCAGATGCCCGAGGACGACGACGGGACGACGCAGCAACCTGTGGGGGGTGGTCGAGCCGCAGGCTCGCGCCTGGACCGCTGGGTCGACGCGTACGCCCTGCGGACGAGCGGGATGACCGCCTCCGAGATCCGGGCGTTGTTCGCCGTCGCCAGCCGGCCCGAGGTGGTCTCGCTCGCGGGCGGGATGCCCTACCTGTCGGCCCTCCCGCTGGACGTCGTCGCGGAGTCGCTGGCGCGGCTCGTGGCCGAGCGCGGGGCCGTGGCCCTCCAGTACGGCTCCGGCCAGGGGGACCCCGGCCTGCGGGCGAAGATCATCGACGTGATGGCGCCGCAGCAGGTCGACGCCCACCCCGACGACGTCGTGGTGACCACCGGGTCGCAGCAGGCCCTCGACCTCGTCACACGGATCTTCGTCGACCCCGGGGACGTCGTCCTCGCCGAGGCGCCGAGCTACGTCGGCGCGCTCGGCGTGTTCCGCGCCTACCAGGCCGAGGTCGTGCACGTGCCGCTCGACGACGACGGGCTCGTCCCCGAGGCGCTCGAGTCGGCGCTGCGGTCACTGCGCGCGCAGGGCAGGCGGGTGAAGCTCCTCTACACCGTGCCCAACCACCACAACCCCGCCGGCGTCACGCTGTCGGCCGAGCGGCGGCCGCGGATCGTCGAGATCGCCCGGCGCTACGGCGTCCTCGTGCTCGAGGACGACCCCTACGGCCTGCTGGGCTTCGACGCCGACCCGCTGCCGTCGCTGCACTCGCACGACCCGGAGGGCGTCGTCTACCTCGGCTCGTTCTCCAAGACGTTCGCGCCCGGCTTCCGGGTGGGGTGGGCGGTCGCGCCCCACGCCGTGCGCGAGAAGCTGGTGCTGGCCAGCGAGGCGGCGATCCTCTGCCCCAGCGCGTTCAGCCAGCTCGCCGTCGCCACCTACCTCGAGGACCACGACTGGAAGCACCAGGTGGGGGTGTTCCGCGATCTGTACCGCGAGCGCGCCGAGGCGACGCTCGGGGCCCTCGCCGACCTGCTCCCGTCCGCCCACTGGACGACCCCGCGCGGCGGCTTCTACGTGTGGGTCACCCTGCCGGAGGGGCTCGACGCCACGGCGATGCTGCCACGCGCCGTGACCGAGCGGGTCGCCTACGTGCCGGGGACCGCATTCTTCGCGGACGGGCAGGGGCGCCGCTCGCTGCGGCTCTCGTACTGCTACCCGACGTCCGAACGCATCCGCGAGGGCGTCCGCAGGCTCGCCTCGGTGATCGAGGCCGAGAACGAGCTGCTGGCCACCTTCGGGCCGGGCGGCCTCGGCGCCGCGGCGGCCCATCGCGGCCACGGCGTCGCCTCACCCGGGCCCGACCTCTCCTGACGGCCGCGTCCGTGGCCCCGTCGTCCTCGCGCCTGACCCCGGCTCCCAGCCTCCCTGCTCGCCTCGTCCCGTTGCTCCTCGAGGAGTTGCCATGACCCTCGCCCCCCGCGTGCTCGTCCTCGCCGGTGGCCTGTCCCACGAACGCGACGTCTCGCTGCGGTCGGGCCGCCGCGTCGCCGAGGCCCTGCGGGACGCCGGCTGCACCGTGCTGGAACGTGACGTCGACGCCACCCTCATCGACACCCTCGTCGGCGGCGGGATCGACGTGGTGTGGCCGTTGCTGCACGGGGCGAGCGGCGAGGACGGCGCGGTCCGTGACGTCTTCGAGCTGCTCGGGGTGCCGTACGTCGGGTCGGCCCCCGCGCCCTGCCGGACGGCGTGGGACAAGTCCGTCGCGGCGTCCGTGGCCCGGGCGGCCGGGCTGGCCACCCCCGACGCCGTGGCGCTGCCGCACGGCACCTTCCGGGAGTTGGGGGCACAGGCCGTGCTCGCCGCCATCACCGAGCGGATGGGGCTCCCGCTCGTGGTCAAGCCCGCGCGCGGTGGATCGGCCCTCGGCGTGAACGTCGTCAGGGCGGCCGGTGAGCTGCCGCGGGCGATGGTCGAGTGCTTCGCCTACGGCGACGTGGCACTCGTGCAGCGGTACGTCGCCGGGGTCGAGGTGGCGGTGACCGTCCTGGACCTCGAGGGCGGGCCGCGGGCGCTGCCTGCCGTCGAGATCGTGCCGGACGGCGGGTTCTACGGGTACGACGCCCGGTACGTCGCGGGCTCGACCGAGTTCTTCTGCCCGGCCCGGCTCACGGACGCCGCTGCCGACGCCGTCACGGCGGCCGCCCTGACCGCACACCGCGCCTTCGGGCTGCGGCACCTCTCGCGGACGGACCTCATCGTCGACGCCGACGGCCGGCCGTGGTTCCTCGAGGTGAACGTGGCGCCGGGGATGACGGAGACCTCGCTGCTGCCACAGGCGGCCGAGGCCGCGGGCGAGGACCTCTCGCGTCTCTACCGGGCTCTCGTCGAGCAGGCCGCCGGCGACCAGGCCGTAGCGACGCGAACGGTCCCCGCCTGAGCTCTCCCCCTGGCAGACACGCTCCCGGTCGCGCCCACCATGGGCGGCCGTCCGTGGGCTGGACGACAGGCAGGGGCGGGACCGGTCGTGCGCCGGTCCCGCCCCTGTAGGCGTTCCTGACAGGATCAGGCCTCGCTGAAGGCCTTGCGCACCTCAGGAGCCATCAGGCTGATGATCCGGTTCAGGTCGTCGACACTGGCGAAGTCGATGCTCAGCCGGCCCTTGGTGCGACCGAGAGCCACGGTGACACGCGTGTCGAAGCGGTCGCCGAGCCGCGAGGCGAGGTCGTTCAGCTCGCTCGTGTGGCCACCGGGGCGAGGCCGCTTGCGCGTGGGCTTCACCGGGCCGTCGCCCAGGGCCACGATCTCCTCCACCGCACGCACCGACAGCCCTTCGGCCACGATCCGGCCGGCGAGCTTCTCCATGCTGTCGGCGTCCTCGAGGCCGAGGAGTGCCCTGGCATGCCCGGCCGAGAGCACGCCGGCTGCCACGCGGCGCTGGACGGCGGGCGGGAGCTTGAGCAGCCGCAGCGTGTTGCTGATCTGTGGACGGCTCCGGCCGATGCGACCTGCGAGCTCCTCGTGGGTGCACCCGAAGTCGTCGAGGAGCTGCTGGTACGCGGCGGCCTCCTCCAGCGCGTTGAGCTCGGCCCGATGGAGGTTCTCGAGCAGGGCGTCGCGCAGCAGGTCGTCGTCGGCCGTGTCGCGGATGATGGCCGGGATGACCTCGAGGCCGGCCTCCTGGACGGCGCGCCAGCGGCGCTCGCCCATCACGAGCTCGAACGGCGGCTCCCCGTCGCCCTTCAGCCCGGTCGGGCGGACCACCACCGGCTGTAGCACGCCGATCTCGCGGACCGAGTGGACGAGCTCCGCGAGTGCGTCCTCGTCGAAGACCTGGCGCGGCTGGCGTGGGTTCGGTCGGATCAGCCCGACCGGGAGCTCCGCGAAGCGCAGCCCCGGGACGGGTACCAGGCCGTGCTCGGCGTTGGTTTCACGTGAATCCGGACCGGCCGGGACGCCCTTCCCGGCAGCTCGGCCGTCACCCTCCGAGCCGCTGTGCGCCTCGAAGAAGGCGCGCTCGTCGAGGTCGTTCGGCCGATCCTCGACGAGCGTCGCGGTGGCCACTCCCCCGGTCTCGCGCTCACCATCGGCACCCTCGGCCGGCCGCCCGGGGAAGAACACGTCGACAGGCCGGTCGCCGGCGGGCTTGGTCACCGGGGTCGTCCCGTTCGGGATGAGGGCTCCCAGGCCCCTCCCGAGCCCACGTCGCTTGTCGGTCACGATCGCTCCTCCTGCTTGCTGCGGTCGGTCCACGTGAGTACCTGCTCGGCCAGCTCGCGTGCGGCCTCGAGGTAGGAGAGCGCCCCGCTGGAGGCGGGGTCGTACGTCATCACGGTCTGCCCGTGACTGGGAGCCTCGGAGATGCGCACCGAGCGAGGGACCGAGGTCTTCAGCACCGTGTCGGGGAAATGCTCGCGGACCTCGTCGGCGACCTGCGACGACAGGCGGGTCCGCCCGTCGTACATCGTCAGCAGGATGGTCGAGACGTGCAGGGTCGGGTTGAGGTGGCCCCGGATGAGCTCGATGTGCTTCAGCAGCTGGGACAGCCCCTCGAGCGCGTAGTACTCGCACTGGATCGGGATGAAGACCTCGTCGGCGGCGACGAAGGCGTTCACGGTCAGCAGGCTCAGGCTGGGTGGGCAGTCGATGAAGACGTAGTCGATGCGGGGGAGGCCGTGGGCCTCTCGATCGTCCAGGTACTCGCGCAGGGCGCGCTGCAACCGCACCTCACGGGCGACCAGCGACACGAGTTCGATCTCGGCGCCGGCCATGTCGATCGTGGCGGGCGCGCACAGCAGGTTCGGGATGTCGGGGCAGGACTGCAGGACCTCGCCCAGCGGTCGCTGCTCGACGACGACGTCGTACAGGCTGGGGATCTCGGAGTGGTGGTCGATGCCGAGGGCCGTCGACGCGTTCCCCTGCGGGTCGATGTCGAGCACCATGATGTTCAGGCCGGACTGCGCCATCGCCGCGGCCACGTTCACCGTGGTGGTGGTCTTGCCCACACCGCCCTTCTGGTTGGCGACGGTGAGCACCCGGGTGTGGGGCGGGTGCGGGAACGAGCGGCCCACGAGCGAGATGCGCCGCCTGGCGTCCTCGGCGATCTCGAAGGCCAGCGGGGTGGAGTCGTCGACCTGCGGCAGGCTGTTGGCGAGGTCGAGACGCTGGTCGTCGTCGTAACCGAAGCCGGATGACGGCCTGGCCGTCCAGGTCTGCCCCTCCTGGGTCCCACCTGGCGCGGTGGAGCTCTGGCGCATCCGTACGCTCCCGTCCTGGTCCTGCCACTCGGCGTGCACAGGAGCAGTCTGCACTGAAGCACCGACGGTTACGGACTCCCGCGTGTCGATGTCGCGCTCGAACTCCGCGACGTCGATGGGAACGCCCGATTCGTCATCGTTCCCGTCGGCGGACGGTCCTTGGGCCCCGTTCGTTTCACGGGAAACCGGCTCGGTCGTCGGCTCGTCGCCCGATTCGGGGCCGGCCGGCCGGCCCGGGGAGGGAGGCCGGGAGGGGGCTGAGGATCGCAGGCGTCTCACGGGAAACGCCGGTCTGCAGTGGCTCCTCCACCATCACCTGGATGCCGTCGCCGCCCGGCGGCCAGAAGACTCCGCCCTGGACGACGACGGGTGCGGCTCCTCCCCAGCCCGCCAGGATCGAGGGCGCCACCCGATGGGTCGATGGGGTCCCCGCTTCGTGGTCCGGCGGCGACTGCGACGGCGGCACGTGACAGCCGGGAGCCGAGCCCGGCACCACGCTCACCACATGGCGGGTGTCGCGAGTGAGCGCGTCCTGCGCCGGCGGAGTGGTGGCGAGGGACGCCACCTGCTCCTGCCCCTGATCGTTCTCCGCCGGCTCGGCGTCACGACCGGCGCTCGCCGGCACGGGCCAGCCCAGCCCTCCCGCGCCCCCCGGTGACAGCTGGTACGGCCAGCCAAGACCCTTCACAAGACCCTCCTCGCCCTTCGCGTCGCCACTCTCGGTCGCCTGCGTACGCGCTCCGCGCGTCGCGGCCATGTGCCCCACCGAACGGTCACGCAGCCGACGACACACATCGGTGACCAGCAGCAAGGGACCTCGGGAGAGCACCGTCTCATCAAGCCGCGCCGCGCACGCTGCGTCGAGGAGGCGCGCCGCGTCGGGCCCGACCTTCACGCACTGTCAGCCTCTCGCTTCCCACACGTCCTTGATTCACGTGAAACACCGGGCTCTGACGCCCGACCATGAGGAGCAGGTGTCCGTCCGGAGGGGCTGATTCACGTGAAACGACACCTGACCGGGTAGTCCGCTGCCGACGGGCCACCCTGTCCCGGGTATCACGGCGGGCCGAGGGCCGTCCTGTCAGGCATGACCAGTGAGTCGACAGCCAGGCACCGGGCGGCTCGCGGCCGCAGAGCCCCGGCCGGCGTCGTCGCGGCCGTCGTGGCTGCGCTGGCGCTGTGGCTCCTCACCGCGTGCAGCGGCACGTCGGCCCCACCGCCCGAACCACCGGCCTCACCCGCAGAGTCGTCCGCTCCCTTGGCACCGGAGCTCGTCGGTTCGTGGGAGACGCAGCATTGGCTCGACTCGACCGGCTCCCGGGCCATCGTGCGCACCTACCGGTTCACCGCGGACGGTCGATACGAGTACACGCTCGCGCAGTGCCAGTCGTCGACGGACTGCACCATCCAGACCTCGGAGCGAGGTTCCGCCCAGGCCCGCAGCCGCACCCTGCGGTTGCGACCCCAGAGTGCGTCGGCCGGCGGTCCGCGCTCGTACCCCTACGTGGTCGGCCGTGACCCCGACGTCGGCGACCTGCAGCTCCACCTGACCCTTCCCGACGGCGAGACCGACATCTTCTACGCGGCCTGAGGTCCAGGTCCCCAGGTCCCCGTTCGGGGCTCGGTGACCCCGGGGGGCGCCGGACGGCGCGCCCCTATAGACAGCGAGGCCTCACACAGCAGTCGACGCTCCTCGCCAGGTTTCACGTGAATCGCGGGCCAGGGCGTGGCGTAGGGCGGCGGCGGGTATCGACGCCTGTGTCACCGGAGGCAGGGAAGGGATCGTTGTGGCAGTTGCTCGGCAGGTCCTGTTCGTCCAGGGAGCCGGCGCCGGCGCCCATGACGAGTGGGACACCAGGCTGGTCGACAACCTGCGGCGCGAACTCGGGGACGGGTACGAGGTCCGCTACCCACTCATGCCCGACGAGCAGGACCCGACCTACGTCGCCTGGAGCGCCGCCCTCCGCCGTGAGATGGCCGGCTTGACGGACGGCGCCGTCGTCGTCGGCCACTCCGTCGGCGGGACGATCCTCGTCGCCACGCTCGCGGAGCAGCAGCCGGGGCAGGCATTGGCCGCGATCGTGCTGATCGCGGCCCCGTTCGTCGGTCCCGGCGGCTGGCCCGGCGACGAGTTCGAGCTGGCCGGCGAGCTCGGCGCCACGCTGCCTCGGAGCGCGCAGGTCCACGTCTTCCACGGACTCGAGGACGAGACGGCCCCGCCGTCGCATGCGGAGCTGTACGCCCGCGCGATCCCGCAGGCGCACCTGCACCTGGTGCCCGGGCGCGATCACCAGCTGAACGACGACCTGAGCGCTGTGGCACGCGTGATCCGCGGGATCACACCCGAGCGCGTTCCCCGCGGGTAGATCCGGTGCACGCAGGCGACCCTCGACCCCGTCGCCTCAGCCGGCGCCCGTGTTGCACGTGAAGCCCGACTTGGCTCACGACCATGTTCGATTCATCGGTGTCCGGCTCTGACCTGCGGGTTCATGCGGAGCCCTCAGCGGCGTCCTTCTCGGATCTCTTCAGTGCTGGCCAGGCGGGTGGCCCCTGCCTCTCGAACGGTGATCGGGACGCCGGTGGTGGACCAGCGATCGATGGCCTCCTCCACCGTTCCCCCGCCGTTCCTCGGCAGGTCGTGGAACAGGTCCAGGACTGCGCGGGCGGCTTCGTCCTCGATCGTGGTCGCGTGCCAGATGACCAGGTCCCCCTCCCGGGTGACGGTGTTGGTCATGAAGGCGCAGCAGGCGTTCTCCCGGTCGGCCAGGTCACGGGCCCACTCCTCCACACCGGGGTCGGCGCGCAACAGCCACCGCGCGCCGGTCTGGTCGCGGTCCCGGCCCAGGTAAGCGGCTTCGAACAGGCGGGCACACTCGGCCAGCCTCTCGGCCCCGGTGTCGGGTGCGTCGGTCATGTCGCAGACGATCGACGGTCTGGTGATCGCCTGGTCGGCGCTGGGCTGGTCCGGTTCGGGGGCACGTTGGGGCGTGCTCATGGTGTGTCTCCTGGTGGCTCGGGTCCGTGAGAGGCGTGTGGGCCATTGGTTCGACACCGCGACGGTAGAGCTCTGGAGTATGGACCAGAGTCAAGAGGCGTTGTGGAAGATCGGTGAGGTGGCCGGCCGGGCGGGCGTGAGCGTGGACACCGTGCGGTACTACGAGCGGCGCGGCTTGGTGACCCCGACCCATCGCGCCTCGTCCGGCTACAGGCATTACCGGCCCGACACCGTGGATCGGATCCTGCTGACCCGCCGTTTGCAGTCCCTGGGGATGACGCTCGATGAGGTGGCGCATGCGCTGCAGGCCCACGACGCGGGGGAGGCACGTGCGCGTCTGAGCGCTGGCGCCTGGAGGCCGTCCGGGAGCGGATTGCCAGCCAGCTCGTCGAACTGGCGGCGGTCCTGAACGACGTCGACGCCACCCTGGCCCGGTGCGCCAGTGGGAACTGCACCCTGCTCGCGAGCCCGCCGACTCCATGAGCCAGCCGAACACGCCCACTCGTCCAGGACGCCAACGGACCGCCTGACGTGCGCACTGACGTGCGCAGTGACGTGAGCCACGTCGGGGGCGCCCGTGTTGCACGTGAAACATCGGCCGCCCCGACGGGCGTCGGCCATGGGGCGGCGTGGCGCCCGGCTCAGGAGTGGCGGGCGTTGTCGCGGGGAGCCGAGCGAGCGGCAGGCCGGCCGGCGCCACCACGAGCGCCGGGGCGTCCGCGTGTGGCAGACCCGCTCTGCTTGCGCACCTCGACGACGATGGTCGGCTCGTGCAGGAGCTCAGCGCCGAGCTCGAGCACGCGCCATGAACGGCCTCCCAGGCGGCGCAGCGCGTCCTCGGCCGAGGCGACCTCCTCCGGCGCGCTGCGCCCCTTGATGGCCAACATCGTTCCACCGGGCTTCACGAGCGGCATGCACCAGCCGGCGAGCTTCTCCAGGGGAGCGACCGCCCTGGCGGTGGCGACGTCCGCGACGCCTGGCGCGAGCTCCTCGGCCCGCGCCCGGACGACGCGCACGTTGGGCAGTTCGAGGGTGTCGGTGACCTCCTCGAGCCAGGTCACCCGGCGCAGCAGGGGCTCGACCAGGGTGACGACGACGTCGGGCCGGGCGATCGCGATCACGAGTCCGGGCAGGCCCGCCCCGGAGCCGACGTCGACGACCGTCGCCTGCGCCGGGAGCATCGGGGCCACCGCGGCGCAGTTGAGGATGTGCCGGCTCCAGAGCCGCGGCAGCTCGCGCGGTCCGATGAGGCCACGCTCTACCGCCGACGTGGCGAGCTGGACGGCGAAGGCGTGGGCGGTCTCGGCGTGGGGCCCGAAGAAGCCGTCCACGACGAGCGAGGGCGGCGACTCGACGTCGCCGCCCTCGTCGGGGATCACCCGATGCGTCATGGAACCGGTCAGGAGCTCGGCAGCACGACGACGAACCGCGTGGGCTCCACACCCTCGGACTCGCTGGCGAGGCCGGCCTCGGCCACGGCGTCGTGGACCACCTTGCGCTCGAAGGCGTTCATCGGCTCGAGCCGGACAGGCTCACCCGAGCGGCGCACCTCACCCACGGCACGCGCCGCCAGCTCCTCGAGCGTGCGGCGCCGGCCGGCCCGGTAGCCGGCGACGTCCAGCATGAGGCGGCTGCGCTCACCGGTCTTCGCCTGGACCGCCAGGCGGGCCAGCTCCTGCAGCGCCTCGAGCACCTCACCGCGGGGGCCGACCAGGCTGCGCAGCTCCCGGTCGCGGCCGGACTCGGTCACGATCGCCACCGACGCCCGCCCGTTCTCGACGTCGATGTCGATGTCACCGTCGAGATCGACGATGTCGAGGAGCTCCTCGAGGTAGTCGGCCGCAACCTCGCCCTCCTCCTCGAGGCGGCGCACCGACGCACGGGGCTTGGGGGCCCGGTCGCCGTCGTCCTCGGTCTCCTCCTGCGACAGCGGCTCTTCGTCAGCCGTCGCGACACCCCCGCCCTGCTCGTCGCCGGTGCTGGTGGGATCCGTCTCGGTCACGATGCTCCTCTCACGGATGGCATGGCGCCGCCCCCCGACGGAGGCGCCACGTGCGAAGTGACGCCTGCTGCGTCACCGGTTCTTGCCGCCAGGCCTCCCGCCGCCACCGCCGCCGCCCTGACCGGGCCGCTTGGACGCGGCGGGGGCCGGCGCCGGTGCGCGGGTGGCGCCACGCTGGTTGCGCTTCTGCCGCTTCGGCTGCTGACGCTGGCCGCTCACGGGGGCGCCGGGCACTCGACCGTCGGCCGAGGCCTCGACGGCCGGCTCAGGCTCCAGACCGGCGTTCTTGCGGCGCTTCCGCTCGAGGAAAGCGGCCTCGGCGGCACTGCCGGGCGCGGGCATCCGGCGGATCACGTAGAACTGCTGACCCATCGACCAGAGGTTGGTGGTCAGCCAGTAGATGAGGACACCGATGGGGAAGTTGATGCCCGAGATCGCGAAGAACAGGGGAAGGATGTAGAGAAGGGCCTTCTGCTGACGCGCGAACGGGTTGTCGAGCGCCGACGCCGGCATGTTCTTGGTCATCAGCTGGCGCTGCGTGGTGAACGTGGTCAGCGACATCAGAACGATGAGCACGATCGTGAGAATCCGCGTCGCGGGCGTGTTGGCGTGCACGAACGTCTCGGACAGCGGGGCACCGAAGATCGTCGCCTGGTCGGCCTGAGACACCAGTTCGCGGTTGAGCGGGCCGATCGTCTTCTGCTGCGAGATGCCGTTGAGCACCCGGAAGAGCGCGAAGAAGATCGGCGACTGGAGCAGGATCGGCAGGCAGGAGGAGAACGGGTTCGTGCCGCGCTCCTTGTAGAGCGCCATCGTCTCCTGCGTCATGGCCTGCCGGGACGCGGGATCGCTCTTGCCCTTGTACTTCTCCTGGATCTTCTTGATGTCGGGCTGGATGAGCTGCATCGCTCGGGACGCACGGATCTGCTTCACGAACAGGGGAATCAGCAGGATCCGGATGACGATGACGAGGCCGACGATCGAGAAGGCCCAGGTCCAGCCGGAGTCGGCCGGCATCCCGATCGCACTGAGCGCGCTGTGCCAGGCGACCATGATGGCCGCCACCACGTACTCCAGCGGCGTCAGCAGGGTGAAGAACCAGTCGAACATGCGTGTCCTCGCCGGTCAGGCGGCGCGCCGGGGCGGCCGGTGGTCGGCGACGGAGGCCGCCGGGGTGGTCGTGGTGCCGGTGGTAGGTGAGTCGACCGGCGTGTGGCCCGAAAGCCTGCCCACCCTGGTGGGAACGGGGTCGACCCCACCAGGGTTCCACGGGTGGCAGCGCCCGAGGCGCCGCACTGTCAGCCAGCCGCCCCTGACCAGGCCGTGCCGGTCGACGGCCTCGAGCGCGTAGTTCGAGCACGACGGGTAGAACCGGCAGGTCGGGCCGTAGAGGGGTGAGACGACGAGCTGCCACAGCCGCAGCAGCGCCACCACGGCACGCGAGGGGAGCCGCACCAGCAGGCGAACGATCCGGACGACGACCGCGGCCGTGGGCTCCCGATCGGCCCGGGAAGCAGCCTGGGCATCACCGGGGGCGGTCACGACGTGACTCCCGCATCCGCGGGCAGGTCGGCCACCGCGACCGGCTGGGCCACGGGCAGGCCGAGCCGCGCCAAGGCGCCGCGCAGGTCGTGCTCGAGAGCCCGCGTGGGCAGAGACGCGGCGACCGGATTGGCACGGACGACGACCCGCGATCCCGCGGGCAGCTGCCCGACCAGCGGACGGGCGAGAGCCCGCAGCCGGCGCTTGGTGCGGTTGCGCACGACGGCCCCGCCGACGGCCTTGGACACCACGAAGCCCATCCGGGGGGGCTCGTCGCCGGTCACCTCGCGAGCCACGTGGACCACGAGGCTGCCGGCTCCGGCACGACGACCACCGCGGACCGCGGCGCCGAAGTCGGCGCTGCGACGAAGGCGGTGCGTCGAGGGAAGCACGTGGCCCCTAGCTGCTGGTGGAGCTCAGGCGGAGAGCTCGGAGCGCCCCTTGCGGCGCCGCGCCGCAAGGATCGCGCGGCCCGCGCGCGTCCGCATGCGCAGCCGGAAGCCGTGCGTCTTGGCCCGGCGCCGGTTGTTCGGCTGGAAGGTCCGCTTGCTCACCTGTACGTCTCCACGCTCGCGCCCGTTAGGGAAGAAAGGGTCGACCCGGTCACCCGGGACGAACGCTCTCAGCCGGCCTCCGCCACCCTCAGGGCACGGCGCATCTGCCTGCTGTCAAGCCTGGCCACGGTACGTCGGCCGGAGGACCAGGGTCAAACCGGGAGCGGCTGTCACGGCGGCCGCGCAGCCGCCTGTCGAAGCACCATGAACGAGGTCGCAGGGCTGGTTGTCCACGGGCTGTGGACAACTCCTGTGGACAGCTGACGCGCAGGTCGCACGAGCGGATCCGGCCCGGGACGCCGGGCGGACAGGGCAGGGCCGTGGGCGTCGTCCACACCGGTCGCGCCGCCCAGGCGCCGGCTGACCGGGACCCCGTCGGGGCCATGGGTGTGCAGGCGATCACGGAATGTGTCCGTTCGGAGGAAGGCGACGACGGCGCCATCGGCGGACTCACGACGTCCCTGCAGGTCAGCGGCATGGAAGCGGCCATGGGCGGGGTATACCTGCGCATCCTCTATACGGACAGTAATCTGCGCGGGACCTGAAGTAGGGCGGTCACGAGCATGCCCAAGCAGGTGGCCAACAGGCTATGGTCCTGTGGTGCTGGAGTCGGAGAGCGCGCGACACGCCGGGGGACGCGCAGCCGATCAGCACGACGGGGCGGGGAGCCATCCGAACGGCCACCATGTGAGGGTGACGTGGCGTGGCGCCAGGCCGCGACCACCTATACACAGCGTGTGGACAACCGTGTGGACTACGGAGCCGTCCCTCTGCAGCGACGGAAGGGCGCAACGGTGACCAAGTCGGAGGACGACTTCGCGACGGTGTGGAACCGGGCCGTCGAGGCCCTGGACGCCGCGGGGGTCACACCCCAGCAGAAGGCCTTCGTCCGGCTGACCCGTCCCCTCGGTCTGCTCGACGGCACGGTCCTGCTGGCGGCGCCCAACGACCTCACCAAGGAGGTCCTCGAGCAGCGCATGCGTGAGGCACTCGTCCAGGTGCTGTCCGCCGAACTCGGCCACCCCGTCCGCATCGCGGTGACGGTCGACCCGACGGTCGTCGCCGGCGCCGGCACGCCCGCGCCCGCCGGCGACCAGGGCGCGCTGCCCGGCTTCGACCCGCAGGACATGCGCGACGACCGGCGCCAGGACCCCGGGCTCCGGCGGGACCAGCCGCCCGGACAGCGCCCGCCCCTGGCGCCGGCCGCCCTCCCGCCGGACACCGACGAACTCGACCTGCCGGCCGCCGCGGGCTACGACGACGACGGGCGGCCTGTCCGCGGCGCGGGCGGCTTCGCCTACCCCGAACTGGCCCACCCCGAGCTCGCGCCGCCGTCACCCCCGCTCAACGGCCGCCACGAGCACAACGGGCGGCATGACCAGAACGGCCGGCATGACCAGAACGGCCGGCACGACCAGAACGGGCGGCACGAGCACAACGGCTACGACCACGAGGTCGACGTCAGGCCGCAGCACCGGCCCGGCACGGGGCGCGGCCAGGGCGGGCGGACCCCCGCCGAGCCCGCGAGGCTCAATCCGAAGTACACCTTCGAGACGTTCGTCATCGGCGCGAGCAACCGTTTCGCGCACGCCGCAGCCGTGGCCGTGGCCGAAGCACCGGCCAAGGCCTACAACCCGCTCTTCGTGTACGGCGAGTCGGGGCTGGGCAAGACCCACCTGCTGCACGCCATCGGCCACTACGCGCACAGCCTCTACCCGGCGGTCAGGGTGAGGTACGTGAACTCCGAGGAATTCACGAACGATTTCATCAACAGCATCCGGGACGACAAGGCGAGCGCCTTCCAGCGGCGCTATCGCGACGTCGACGTGCTGCTGATCGACGACATCCAGTTCCTCCAGGGCAAGGTGCAGACCCAGGAGGAGTTCTTCCACACCTTCAACACCCTCCACAACGCGAACAAGCAGGTGGTCATCACCTCGGACCTGCCGCCGAAGCAGCTCGCCGGCTTCGAGGAGCGGATGCGTTCGCGCTTCGAGTGGGGCCTCATCACCGACGTCCAGCCGCCCGACCTCGAGACGCGGATCGCCATCCTTCGCAAGAAGGCCATCGGGGAGCGGCTGCAGGCCCGCGATGACGTGCTCGAGTACATCGCGAGCAAGATCTCGACGAACATCCGTGAACTGGAGGGCGCGCTCATCCGCGTCACGGCGTTCGCGAGCCTGAACCGTCAGCAGGTCGACCTGTCGCTCGCCGAGATCGTCCTCAAGGACCTGATCCCCGCCGACGACACCCCCGAGATCACCTCGGCGACGATCATGGCCCAGACCGCGGCCTACTTCAGCCTGACGATGGAGGACCTCTGCGGGTCCTCACGCTCGCGCGTCCTGGTCAACGCCCGCCAGATCGCCATGTACCTGTGCCGGGAGATGACCGACCTGTCGCTGCCGAAGATCGGCCAGCAGTTCGGCGGCCGTGACCACACCACCGTCATCCACGCGGACCGCAAGATCCGCCAGCTGATGGCGGAGCGCCGCTCGATCTACAACCAGGTCACCGAGCTGACGAACCGGATCAAGCAGACCTCGCGGGGCTGACCGCGGCTCAGGCGCCGGACGCCGCACGCGAGGCCCCGTGAGCCCGACGGCAGAGCTCACCGCCGGGTCGCCAGCACGACGCCCCCGCCGTCCGTCAGGGACAGCTCGACGGCGTGCAGGGCCGGGTCGGTGAGGTAGCGCAGCCGGAGCGCGTCGAGGCGGCCCTGGTACATGGGCGGCCAGTCGGTCGACGGGGTGAAGTCGTCGAGCAGCAGGATCCCACCCGGGCGCAGCATGGCGACGACGGCGTCGGGGTCGTCGCGCTTCCCCCCGCCGTCGCAGAAGAACAGGTCGAAGGGGGCGTGCTCCTCGAGCAGGCGCCAGTCGCCGAGGAGCAGGCGCACGCGGGCGTCGTCCCGCAGCACCCTGCTGGCGGCGGCGAGGCGCTCCGCGTCGTGGTCGACGGACACGAGCCGGGCATCCGGCGTCAGCCCCTCGCGCAGCCAGGCGGTCCCCACGCCCGTCCCCGTGCCGCTCTCGGCCACCACCCCGCCGGGCCTGGCCGCGGCCAGGGCGGTGAGCAGCCGGCCGACGGCGTCCGAGCAGCCGGCGGTGAACCCGAGGCGTGACGCCTCACGCTGCGCAGCCGCCACCGGTGCCGGCACGGGACGGGCAGCAGGCCTCTCCACCTGCGCATTCTCGCCGTACGAGACGTGCCGTCGTGGCGAGCAGGAAGGGACATGGCGCCCGTCCCTGGCAGACCCCGGCATAGGACCAGCGGCGATGACTGTTGGTAGGCGAACCGGCACCACCGGCACCCGACGGATCGGTCGGCCACGCTTCGTACACAGTGTGGGGACAACCTTGTGGACAAAGACGGTCAAGGGCCGTCGCGGAGTCGGAACCACAGGCCGTGGACAACCCTGTGGACGGCGGTGGACAGACCCGGTCCGGCTGTGGAGCCGCGGCAGCCTGCTGGTGAACAACCAGGGACGACCGGGTGCACGACGAGTGCCCGTCCACGCCCCGTCCCCGGACGCGCCCTTCGCCGTCGACAGGTCGTCCACCGGTCGTATGCCGTGTGACCTGCGCGAAGGGGTTCCGTCCACGGTTTCCACAGGCGCGATGACGAGACACGAATGGAGACCTCTGGGATGCGATGACCCGCCCACATCTGGGTTCCGGCCCGCTCCTGCCGACGTTTCCTTGATCCCGCTGGATTCCTTGATCACGAGGAGAGCAGGGGCAGGGGAGGAGGACGGCGCGCTGGCGGTTCACGGGAGCCTCCGTCCTCGCGTACTGTCGTGCGGGCGCAGGGCCGCTCGACGGCACGCGCACCGGCAGCCCGTGCTCACGGAAGGTGGCCCGCGGTGAAGTTCCGCGTCGAACGTGACGTCCTCGCAGAAGCGGTCACGTGGGTGGCGCGCGCACTCCCCGCCAGGCCTCCCGTGCCGGTGCTCGCCGGCCTGCTGCTGCAGGCCGACCCGGACGGGGTGCTGCGGCTGTCGAGCTTCGACTACGAGGTCTCGGCCCGGGTCGAGGTCCCTTCGGAGGTCGCGGACGCCGGCACGGTCCTGGTCTCGGGCCGCCTGCTCGCGGACATCTCCCGGTCGCTGCCGGGCAAGCCGGTCGACGTCTCGACGGACGGCTCGCGCGTGGCGCTCACGTGCGGTGCCAGCCGGTTCACGCTGCTGACGATGCCGGTCGACGAGTACCCGACGCTGCCGGCCATGCCCGAGGGCTCCGGCACCATCGGCGGCGACGTCTTCACCCAAGCGGTCGCCCAGGTGACGGTGGCCGCCAGCCGTGACGAGACGCTGCCGATCCTGACCGGCGTCCGGATGGAGATCGAGGGCGAGCGCCTGACATTGCTCGCGACGGACCGCTACCGGCTGGCCATGCGCACCATCCCCTGGCGCCCCTCGACCCCCGGCACCAGCGCCGTCGCGCTCGTGCGGGCCCGGACCCTTTCCGAGGTCTCCAAGGCCCTCGGCTCCGCCGGCGACGTCACGCTTGCCCTCAGCACCGGAGCGGGCAGCGAGCTGATCGGATTCGAGGCGGGTGGCCGCCGGACGACGTCACTGCTCGTCGACGGCGAGTACCCCAAGGTCCGGGCGCTGTTCCCGGCCGAGTCGCCGACCTACGCGGTCGTCGACACGCACGCCCTGCTCGAGGCCGTCCGCCGCGTCTCCCTCGTCGCGGAGCGCAACACCCCGGTCCGGCTCGGCTTCACCGACGGCGCGGTCACGCTCGAGGCCGGCCAGGGCGAGGACGCCCAGGCGTCCGAGGCGGTCGAGTGCGTGCTGCACGGCGAGGACCTGTCGGTCGCGTTCAACCCGGCGTTCCTCCTCGACGGCCTGGGTGCGATCGGCGCCCCGTTCGCCCGGTTGTCGTTCACCGTGCCGCAGAAGCCGGCCGTCCTGACCGGGCAGGCCGAGGTCGAGGGCGACGACGACGGCGACTATCGCTACCTGCTCATGCCGGTGCGACTGGCGGGATAGCACCGGCCGCCCGCCTCTGCGCGAGCCCACCGGGCGCAGGGGCGTCGACCCGGACTGCCGCTCGATCAGCGGAGTGGCAGGCTGGCCCAAGCACCCGACGTGGGGACGTCCAGCCACCAGCCAGGAGAGGTCACCGTGCACATCGGACTCGTGGGTCTCGGCAAGATGGGCGGCAACATGCGCACCCGGTTGCGCAATGCCGGGATCGAGGTCACCGGCTACGACCGGAACCCCGACATCAGCGACGCGGGCAGTCTCGCGGACCTCGTCAAGGCCCTGCCGGCACCCCGGGTGGTGTGGGTCATGGTCCCCGCGGGCGCCCCGACCGACGCCACGATCGACGAGCTCGCGGGCCTCCTCGAGGCCGACGACCTCGTCATCGACGGTGGCAACAGCAAGTTCACCGACGACGCCCGGCATTCCGAGGAGCTCGGTGCCAAGGGCATCCACTTCGTCGACTGCGGCGTCTCGGGCGGTGTCTGGGGCCTGAAGAACGGCTACGGGCTCATGGTCGGCGGCGACGCGGCGCTCGTCGAGCGCGCCATGCCCGTCTTCGACGCGCTCCGCCCCGAGGGGCCGCGCGAGGAGGGCTTCGTCCACGCGGGCGCGGCCGGCGCCGGCCACTACGCGAAGATGGTCCACAACGGCATCGAGTACGGGCTCATGCAGGCCTACGCCGAGGGCTACGAGCTCCTGCTCGCGAAGGACATCGTCACCGACGTCCACGGCTGCTTCCAGGCCTGGACCCGCGGGACCGTCGTCCGCTCCTGGCTCCTCGACCTTCTGGTCAAGGCGCTCGAGCCCGACCAGAAGCTGAGCGCCATCAGGGGCTACGCGGTCGACTCCGGCGAGGGCCGCTGGACCGTCGAGGAGGCCATCAACAACGCCGTCCCGATGCCGGTCATCTCCGCGGCGCTGTTCGCGCGGTTCGCCTCCCGCCAGGACGACTCGCCCGCCATGAAGGCGGTCGCGGCCCTGCGCAACCAGTTCGGCGGTCACGCGGTCACCGCCGCCGGGCCCACCTCGGGCGCCGGCGAGGTCGACGGCGCCGCCGCGCAGGACGTGGACGCCGAGCACGCCGCCACCGCCGGTCCCTCGTCGGGCACCGGCGAAACGCACTGACGCCGGGCGGCAGACTCCCTCGTGCGCGTCGCCCGGCTCTCGATCAGCGACTTCCGCTCCTACCCGAGCGTGGAGCTCGAGCTCGATCCCGGCGTGACGGCGTTCGTGGGGCCCAACGGGCAGGGCAAGACGAACCTGGTGGAGGCCGTCGGGTACGTCGCGACGCTCGGGAGCCACCGCGTCTCGACCGACGCGCCGCTGGTGCGGCTCGGCGCCGAGCGGGCGGTGGTGCGCGCCGCCGTGCTCCGGGCCGGGCGGGAGACCCTGGTCGAGATCGAGATCGTTCCGGGCGGGGCCAACCGCGCGAGGGTCAACCGGGGTCCGGTCCCGCGGGCGCGGGACGTCCTCGGCACGCTGCGGACGGTGCTGTTCGCGCCGGAGGACCTCGCGCTCGTCAAGGGCGACCCCGAGGGGCGGCGGCGCTTCCTCGACGACCTGCTCGTCGCGCGTGCACCGCGTTTCGCGGGCGTGCGGGCCGACTACGAGCGCGTCGTGCGCCAGCGCAACGCGCTGCTCAAGACCGCGGGCGCGTCGGTCCGCGCCGGCCGGGGCGACGTCCGGACCCTCGACGTGTGGGACAGCCACCTCGCGACGGCGGGCGCCGAGCTGCTGGCCGGGCGCCTCCGGCTCGTGCAGTTGCTCGCGCCCGACGTGGCCAAGGCCTACGCAGACGTGTCCGACGGGCAGGGCGAGGCCTCGATCTCCTACCGCACCTCGCTCGGGGAGGACCTCGTGGCGGGCGACCCGGTGGGCCGTGACCTGCTCGCCGCGCGGCTGCTCGAGGCGCTCTCGAAGGCTCGTCCGAACGAGCTCGAGCGTGGCGTGAGCCTCGTCGGCCCGCACCGTGACGACCTGCAGCTGAACCTCGGGCCCTTCCCCGCGAAGGGGTTCGCCTCGCACGGCGAGTCGTGGTCGTTCGCCCTCGCGCTGCGCCTCGCGAGCTACGAGCTGCTGCGCGCGGACGGGGGCCCGGACGGCGACGGCGAGCCCGTGCTGATCCTCGACGACGTGTTCGCCGAGCTCGACACCGGCCGCCGTGACCGGTTGGCCACCCTCGTCGCGGGCGCCGAGCAGGTGCTGGTGACCGCGGCCGTGCCGCAGGACGTGCCCGAGGCGCTCGAGGGCGCCCGGGTCGACGTGATGGCCGGCGAGGTCCGCCATGTCCGATGACGCGCCGACCCGGCCTTCGGGCCCTCCGGCCGACCCGGCGACGCCGTCCGCCGAGGACCCCGCGGCGGCGGTTCCCCGCGAGGGCGAGCAGGGCGACGAGGGCCAGGGCGGCGCGGACGCCGTCCGCTCGGCCCTGAACCGCGCCCGGGCCGCCGCCCGTGAGCGGGGCGCGATGCCGGGAGCCGCCCCGTCGGGCCGGCGGCGGCGCCCGCGGGACGACGGCTCGCGCTCGGGTGCGCGCCCCGACGCCCGCGACCCCCAGACCCTGGGCACCACCCTGTCCCGGCTGGTCGCCGAGCGGGGGTGGCAGGAGTCGGTGGCCGTCGGTGGCGTCGTCGGGCGCTGGGAGGCGGTCGTCGGCAGCGAGATCGCGGCGCACTGCCTGCCCGAGACGTTCGAGCAGGGCGTCCTCGTGGTGCGCGCCGACAGCACCGCGTGGGCGACCCAGGTGCGGCTCCTCACGGCCACGCTGCTGCGCAAGATGGCCGACGAGGTCGGCGAGGGGACCGTGACGAAGGTCGTCGTCCGCGGGCCGTCCCAGCCCTCGTGGCGGCGCGGCCCCCGGGTCGCGCCGGGCAGCCAGGGGCCTCGCGACACGTACGGGTGACCACACCAGCCCGTCCCGCTGGCAGGAACAGGCCGGTTCGCCGACAGGTGCGGTTCCGTGCGGATGCACGGGCCGTGTCTTGTGCCTTTCGTGGTGGAGTCACTATCCTGTTCCGAAGATTCGGGACCCCGTCCCGATGATTGGGACCATCAGTCAGATCGAGCACCGCGGCAGGGCACGCTCGGTCGCGACCTGCGCGCCGCCGGCTCCAACCCCCGAGGAGACGACCTTGACGATCATCGGCATATGATCGCCGCGGCGGGTGGCACCCTCGAGAAGGGCCTCGCGGTCGTCCAGTTCGTCGGCGAGCGCGGCGAGGTCACCGCGGGGGTGATCATGCACGAGTTCGGGCTCAGCCGCAGCGCCACCTACCGGCTGCTCGACCGGCTCCGGATCGGCGGGTACCTGCAGGAGAGCTCGACCCCCGGCGCCTACCGCCTCGGGCCGCGGATGGTGGTGATCGGCCTCGCCGCGCTCAACCAGATGGACGTCGTGCACGTGGCCCCGCCGCTGCTCGGCGAGCTCGCCCAGGCCGCCGGCGAGACCGTCAACCTGGCCGTGCCCCAGGGCGACGACATGGTCTACGTGCACCAGCACGACGGTCCCGGGTCCGTGCGGGTGACCGCCCGGCTCGGTACCCGCCGCCCGATGAACTGCACCAGCCTCGGCAAGGCGTACCTGGCCGCCCTGCCCGAAGCGGAGCTCGAGCAACGGCTGGCGTCGCTGACGTACACGCAGCTCACCCCGAGGTCCTTGCTGACCGCCGACACGCTCCGCCCCGAGCTGGCGCTCACCCGCGAGCGCGGGTACGCGATCGACGACGTGGAGGTCGAGGAGGGCGTCTCCTGCGTCGGCGCCGCCATCCGCGACTACCTGGGCCGCCCCGTAGCGGCGATCTCCGTCGCGGGCCCGGCCGAACGCATGCCCGCCAAGCGGCACACCGTCGTGCCGCTGCTCCTGCAGACCGCCGCCGCGGTCTCGACCAGACTGGGGTTCGTGCCGTGACCCACCGGATCGACACGATCGCCGCCGTCACCACCTACGCGGTCGACTTCCCGCTCGACGCACCGATGGCGGACGCCGTCCACTACATCCCGACCCGCGCTGCCCTGCTGGTCGAGGTCACGACCGAGAGCGGCCTCGTCGGCATCGGGGAGTCCGCGGTCTACGGCGGCTCCCCCGGCACGACCGAGGCGCTGATCCACGAGGTGCTGGCGCCGCGTGTGCTCGGCGAGGACCCGACCCGGCCCGAGCACCTGTGGGCGCGGATGTTCTGGCCCTCGCACCAGCTCGGCAACGGCGGTGCGCTGGTGATGGCGCTGTCGGGCATCGACATCGCGCTGTGGGACCTCACCGCGCAGATCGCCGGCATGCCCCTGTACCGGCTGCTCGGCGGCTACCGCGAGAGCGTGCCGGCGTACGCGAGCGCCGGGTTCTACTTCGAGGGGAAGGGCCCGAAGGAGGTCGCGGAGGAGTTCCGCGGGTACGTCGACCGCGGGTTCCGGCACGGCAAGATGAAGGTCGGCCGCACCCCCGCGACCCCGCTCAACCCGCTGGCGCACATGGTGCGGCCCGACTTCGCGGCCGTCCCGCTCGAGGAGGACCTCGAGCGCGTGCGCGCCGTGCGGCGCCGCGGTCGGCGACGACTTCGAGCTGGCCGTCGACGCCAACAACGCCTGGGACCCGGCCACCGCGCTGCGAGCCGGCCGCGAGTTCGACCGGCTCGGGATCGCCTGGTTCGAGGAACCGGTGCTCACGGACGACCGGGCCGGGAGCGCCGCGCTCGCCGCCGCGCTCGACACCCCGATCTCCGGCTACGAGACCGAGTCCCTGGTCTCCGGCTTCCGCGACCTCGTGAACGCCCGCGCGGTCGACGTCGTCCAGCCCGACGTCATCTGGACCGGCGGCATCACCGCCTGCCGGCGGGTGGCGGCGATCGCGCACGCCGCGGGGCTCGCCTGCGTGCCGCACGTCTACTCCAGCGCGGCGAGCCTGGTGGCGAACCTGCACTTCATCGCGTCGATCCCGAACAGCCTGCTGCTGGAGTTCGACCAGAACCCGAACGGCCTCCGGACCGAGCTCCTCACGCGGCCCGTGGAGGCCGACGACCAGGCCGTCGTGCACCTGGGTGACGCACCGGGCCTCGGGGCCGGGATTCGACCGCGAGACGCTGCGCCGGTACGCCGCCGCACCGCCCCGGACGAGCGAGGCCCCATGAGGGAGAGGTCCGGAGACATGAGATCGGGGTCGAGAAGGTCGATGGGCACCGTGGTGGTCACCGACTGCGACCACGGCACGATGGCACCGGAGGCGGCGGTCTTCGAGGGCGCCGGAGTCGCCTGGCGGCTCGAGCAGTGCCGGACGGCGCAGGACGTCGTCGAGCACGCCGCCGACGCTGCCGTCCTCGTCGACCAGTACGCGCCCGTGACCGCCGAGGTGCTCGACGCGCTGCCCGGCGTGCGGCTCGTCGTCCGCTACGGCGTCGGCGTCGACACCGTCGACGTGCCCGCCGCGACCGAGCGCGGCGTGTGGGTCGCGAACGTGCCCGACTACGGCACCGAGGAGGTCGCCGCCCACGCCGTCGCCCTCGCGCTCACCCTGCTCCGCGGGATCCCGGCGCTGTCGTCGTCCGTGCGCTCGGGCGGCTGGGAGTACCGGGTGGCCCGGCCGCTGCGACGGCTGTCGACGCTGCGCTTCGGCGTGATCGGGGCCGGCGCGATCGGCACCGTGGCCGCGAGCGGGCCGCCGCCTTCGGGATGGACGTCGTGGGCTTCGACGTCGCACCGGGCCGCCCCGGTCCAGGCATCCGTTCGGTGGGCCTGGACGAGCTCGTGGCCACGTGCGACGTCGTCTCGCTGCACCTCGCGCTGACGCAGCAGACGCACCACCTGGTCGACGCCGGCCTGCTCGCCGCGATGAAGCCCTCGGCCGTGCTCGTCAACACGGCGCGCGGCGGGCTCGTCGACGGTGCCGCACTGCTCGACGCCCTCGACGCCGGGCGGCTCGCAGGAGCGGCCCTCGACGTGCTCGAGACCGAGCCACCGGACGACGTCGGCCGCGCGCTGGCCGACCATCCGAGAGCCATCGTCACCCCGCACGCCGCCTGGTACTCGGAGGAGTCGTTCGTGGCGCTCAAGACCGAGGTCGCCCGCGAGGCCGTCCGCGTGCTCCGCGGCGACCCGCCCCGCTCCCCCGTCAACACCCCCGCAGGCACGACCTGCCCGCGACCGGAAGGCGGCACAGGCATGACCACCTCCAATCCCGTGATCAAGGAATCCAGCGGGATCAAGGAATCCAGCGGGATCATGAGAGCCCTGCGCTGGGTCGGCCCGGGCGACGTCCGCGCCGTCGACGTGCCCCGGCCCGAGCCTCGGGACGGCTGGGTCCGGGTCGACGTCGCCTATACCGGGCTGTGCGGCACCGACCTGCACATCGTCGCCGGCGATCACCCCCGCGCCACCGCCGGGCCTGGTGCTCGGCCACGAGATCAGCGGTACCCTCGCCGACCCCGCCGGCGACCTGCCGACCGGCACGAAGGTCGTCGTCGACCCGCTGCTGTCGTGCGGGCACTGCACCACCTGCCGGGCCGGCCGCCCGCAGACCTGCGCGACCCTGGGCCTGGTCGGCATCGACGCCCCGGGCGGTGCCGCCGAGCAGGTGCTGGTGCCGGCCGGATCCCTGGTGCCGCTCCCGCCCGGCGCCGATCTCGCGCTCGCCGCCTTCGCCGAGCCGCTCGGAGTCGCCGTCCGCGCGGTGCGCCGCTCCCGCCTCGCCCTCGGCGAGGACGTACTCGTCGTCGGCGCCGGGCCGGTGGGCCTCGCCGTCGCGCTCTGCGCGCGGCAGGCGGGTGCCGGCAGCGTGCGCGTCGTCGAAGCGGTGCCCGCCCGTCGCGAGATGGCCGCCCGGCTCGGGTTCGACGTCGCCGAGGCCGCCCCGGACGCCGCCGCACCGGTCGTCTTCGACTGCGCCTCGCACCCGGCGGTCGCGGCACGCCTCGCCGCCCTCGCCACCACCGCGGGCCGCGTCGTGCTCGTCGGCGTCTACCCCGGCCTCACCCCGCTCGACCTGCAGACCGTCACCTTCTCCGAGCTCGAGGTGATCGGCACCCGGGTCTACTCCCGCGACGACCTGAGCACCGCCGCGCGGATGATCACCAGCGGCGTGCTCGACCCCGCGCCGCTGCTCACCCGCGTGGTCCCGATCGAGGAGGCGCCGGCGGCGATCGCCGACCTCGGGTCGGGCCGCGACGTCAAGGTGCTCGTCCGGGGCAGCCGGTGAGGGCACTGCGCAAGCTCCGCCCGGAGGACACCCATCTCGAGCTGGCCGACGTCCCCCGCCCCGAACCCGTCGCCGGCTGGGTCGTGCTCGACGTCAGCTACGCCGGGATCTGCGGGACCGACGTCCACATCACCCACAACGGCTTCCCCAGCTACCCGCCGGTGACCCTCGGCCACGAGTTCACCGGCGTCGTCGCGGCGCTCGGCGAAGGGGTGGCGCGCGCCCATCCGCCGCTTGCACCGGGCGTCCGCGTCGTCGGCGAGCCGCACTCCCTCGCCTGCGGCACCTGCCACCTGTGTCGCCGCGGCCACGCCGAGCTCTGCGCCGCCAAGCGCTCCCCCGGCTGGGGCATCGACGGGGCCATGGCGGCGCAGGTCGCGGTCCCGGCGCACCTCCTGCACGTCGTCCCGGACGCCGTCGGTGATCGCGCCGCCGCGCTCACGGAGCCGACCGCGATCGTCGTATCGGGGTACGAGCGCCGCCCGGTGCCCCTCGGCGGCACGGTGCTCGTCGTCGGCCCCGGGCCGATCGGCATCCTGGCCGCCCTGGTGGCGCGGGCGGGGGGTGCCGGTCGCGTGCTCCTCGCCGGCCGCCCGTCGAGCAAGGGCAGGCTGGAGCTGGCGGCGTCCCTGGGCCTGGAGACGATCACGGACGACGGGGACGGCCTCGCGGACCGCGTCCGGGAGGAGACCGCGGGCCGCGGCGCCGACCTGGTCGTCGAGACCAGCGGATCGGCCGGCGGCGTGGCGGCGTGCCTGTGGGCGGCCCGTCGCCGCGGGGGGATGCTCGTGCTCGGGGTGCCCGACGCGGACGACGTCCAGGTGCCCTGGGGGGTGGCGATGAACAGGGCGCTCGACGTGACGTTCTCGCTGTCGTCGTCGTGGTCCAGCTGGGACGCCTCGCTCGCCCTGATGGCCGGCGGTGCGCTGGACCCGGCCCCGCTGGGCACGGTGTACCCGCTCGAGCAGTGGGAGGACGCCTTCGCCGCCCTCGCCGCACGGACGGCCGTCAAGGCCCTCATCGACCCCCGACCCGATGACCGCCCCGACCACCGGGAGACAGCGTGAGCACCACCACCGACACCACGACCTCGACGACGGACGCGCGCCCCGACCCCGGCCCGGCCCCCGCTCCGGCCGAACTCCTCGGGCCCGGCACGCTTCTCGGCGAGCGCCCGGCCATGCGCATCGGCGACCGCTGGGTGACCACCGACGAGACCCGTGACGTCGAGAACCCGGCCACCGGCGAGGTGTTCACGGCCGTCCCCGAGGCGACGCCTGCGCACGTCGACGAGGCGCTCGCCGCGGCCCACGCGGCTCAGCGGGACTGGGCGAGGCTGACCCTCGGCGAGCGCGCCGAGGTCGTCGGCGCCGTCATCCGTGAGGTCGACCGGCACGCCGAGGAGCTCGCGAGGATCGTCGTCGCCGAGCAGGGCAAGACCATCACCGAGGCCCGCGGCGAGATCGGCGGCGTCAAGGCCTTCTTCGACTTCGCCTTCGCACAGCGCTACCGGCAGGTCGGCGAGCTGGTCGCGCCGGCGCAGCGGCAGCAGCAGTTGATGGTCCGCGAGGAGCCGTACGGCGTCGTCGTCGCGATCATCCCGTGGAACTTCCCGGCGGCGATCTTCGCCCGCAAGGTGGGGCCGGCGCTGATGGCGGGCAACGCGATCGTCCTCAAGCCGTCCGAGGTGACCCCGCTCGCGCCGCTGGCGCTGGCCCGCGTGTGCGAGCTCGCGGGCGTGCCGGCCGGGCTCGTCAACGTCGTGACCGGGCTCGGCCGGGTGGTCGGCAAGCACCTGGTCGAGCATCCGGGCACCGACATGGTCACCGTGACGGGGTCGACGCGGGCGGGCCGCGAGATCCTTGCCCAGGCCGCGGACAAGGTCATCCCGGTCTCCCTCGAGCTCGGCGGCAAGGCCCCGTTCGTCGTGTTCGCGGACGCCGACCTCGAGCTCGCCGCCCGTAAGGCGGTCGAGGCGCGGCTGTGGAACTGCGGCCAGGTCTGCACGTGCAACGAGCGGACCTACGTGCACCGCAGCGTGCACGACGCGTTCGTCGAGCGGGTCGTCGAGCTGGCCTCGCAGGTGCGAGTCGGTGACCCGCTCGACGAGGCCTCGCAGCTGGGCCCCAAGGTCTCCGGGCCCGAGTGGGACAAGGTCAAGGGCTTCGTCGACCGGGCGGTCGAGCAGGGCGCCTCGGTGGTGCTGGGCGGCGGCCGCCCCGAAGGCGAGGCGTTCGAGCAGGGGCACTGGTTCGCGCCGACCGTGCTCACGGGCGTGCGCAACGACATGGAGATCACACAGAGCGAGGTCTTCGGCCCGGTCCTGCCGATCGTGCCGTTCGACGAGTACGACGAAGTGATCGGTTACGCCAACTCGACGGTCTACGGCCTACCGCCTACGTGTTCACGCGGGATGTGGCGACGGCGATGCGGGCCACCGACGAGCTGGAGTTCGGCGAGGTGTACGTCAACGCGATCGGGCCGGAGCAGGTGCAGGGCTTCCACACCGGGTGGAAGCTCTCGGGCCTCGGCGGCGACGACGGCCAGCACGGGTTCGAGCGCTACCTTCGCCGCAAGACGGTGTACCTGAGCTACGGCGACACCGCCAGGGACAACGAGAGGGGCCAGGCGTGAGCGCGACGCCGGCTGGGTCGTTCCTCGAGCGGCTTCGCGCGAGCGGGTCGTCGCGATCCTCCGCGCGGACGACGCCGACCGCTTCGTCGCCGTCGCGCGCGCCCTCTACGACGCGGGTCTGCGCGCCGTGGAGATCACGCTGACGACCCGCGGCGCCCTGGACGCCATCCGCGAGGTGCGGGAGGCCCTGCCGGACGACGCCTGGGTCGGCGCCGGCACCGTGCTGTCGCCGGCCGACGTGCAGGCGGTGGCGGCGGCCGGGGCGCAGTTCGCGCGTCAGCCCGGTGCTCGACGACGGGGCGCGTCGCCGCCGCCGGCCGGCTGGGCCTGCCGTTCGTGCCGGGTGCCCTCACCCCGACCGAGATCGTCGCGGCGTGGCGGGCCGGCTGCGAGTGCGTCAAGGTCTCCCCCGTCGTCTCCGTCGGCGGCGCCGGCTACCTGCGGCAGGTCGGGGCCTTCCTGCCCGGCATCCCCCTGCTGCCCACCGGTGGCGTCGATCCGGCCGGCTGTCGGCGCCTACCTGGCGGCCGGCGCCGTCGCCGTCGGCCTCGGCGGGCCGCTCCTGGGGATGCGCTGCTCCCCGGCGGGGACCTGCGGGCGCTCACCACGCGCGCGGCCGCCGTGGTCGACGCGGCGTCCGCCGTGCTCGACCCGAGGTCCACCACATCAGCGGCGGGCGCGACGGCGTGACCGGGCTGGTCACCCTCGGGGAGACGATGGCGGCGCTGAGCGCGCCCTCGGTCGGCCCGCTGCGCCACCAGCCGCACCTGCACCTGCACGTCGGTGGTGCCGAGTCGAACGTGGCCATCGCCGTCGCCCGGCTGGGCGGCGCGGCAGCCTGGGTGGGCCGGGTGGGCGACGACGAGCTCGGCGACCTGGTCCTCGCCCAGTTGCGGGGCGAGGGTGTCGACGTCCGGGACGCCGTCCGCGACCCCGGCGCCCCGACCGGCCTGATGATCAAATCTCGCCGGACGAGCACCGTGGGCCGGGTGGCCTACTACCGGCGGGGTCCGCCGGGAGCCGCCTCTCGCCGGCCGACGTGCCGGTCGACCGCCGTGCGGGCCGCGCAGGTCCTGCACGTCACGGGCATCACGCCCGCGCTCTCGCCGAGCGCCCGCGCGGCCACCTTCGCGGCGGTGGAGGAGGCCCGGGCCGCGGGCGTGCCGGTGAGCCTCGACGTGAACCACCGGGCCGCGCTGTGGGGGGCGGACGAGGCGGGCCCGTGCTGGCCGAGCTCGCCGCCCGGGCGGACGTGCTGTTCTCGGGCGAGGACGAGGCAGGGTTGCTCCTCCCCGACGGTGTCGACCGCGGCGATCCCGTCGCCGTCCTGGCCGGGCTCGCCGCGCTGGGCCCACCGGAGGTCGTGCTCAAGCGCGGCTCGCGCGGGGCCCTCGCCGTCGTGGCCGGCGACGCTCGTGACGTGCCGGCCCGCGCGCGGTGCTCGCCGTCGATCCCGTGGGTGCGGGGGACGCCTTCGTCGGCGGGTACCTCGCGGAACTCGTGGCCGGGGCCGGCGCGACGGCGCGGCTCGCGACGGCCGCCGCCTGCGGTGCGTTCGCGGTGACCGTGCCCGGCGACTGGGAGGGTCTGCCGACCCGGCGCGACCTCGCCCTGCTGGCCGCCCCCGAGGGGACCGTCGTGCGCTGACCGGCCCCCCGCAGCAGCTGTCGACCCACCGCGACACCCTTCCGCAGGAGGCGATCGTGACCACTCCCGCCGATGCCCTCGTGAGCCTCAACCCGTACCAGGCCCGCACCCTCGCCGCGGTCGTCGACCGCATCTTCCCCGCGGACGAGCACAGCGCGTCGGCCAGCGAGATCGGGGTGGTCACCTACGTCGACCGGGCGCTGTCAGGCTTCTACCGCGAGCAGCACGAGACCTACCGGGTCGGCCTGCGCGCGCTCGACGACGTGGCCCGGTCGCGGTTCGGCGCCGGCTTCCCGGAGCTGACGACCGAGCAGCAGGACGACCTCGTCGCGGGGTTGTGGGCCGGCGCGTTGCCCGACTTCGTCGTGCCCGACCAGCGCACCTTCGCCGAACTGCTGCTCGCCCACGTGCAGGAGGGTCTCTTCGCCGACCCCGCGCACGGCGGCAACCGCGATACGCAGGGCTGGCGCTTCCTCGGGCACCCGGGGTTGTGGCTCGAGCACTCCCCCGAGGAGAACCTCGCCGACGAGCACGCCGGTAAGGGCGGGGAGGTGCGCGACCTCGCCGGCGCCGGCTGGACGATCACGGGCGACCTGGCGCGCGAGCCCGTCCGCGTCGACGGGTACGCCCCGCAGCGGGCCGTCGCGGCTCCGCGGCAGGAGGCGGACGTCGTCATCGTCGGCATGGGCGCCGTCGGCGGGTTCGTCGCGCCGATGCTCGCCGAGGCGGGCCTGAAGGTCGTCGGGTTCGAGGCCGGGCCCTACCGGACGGCGCAGGACTTCGTGCCCGACGAGCTCAACGCCGCCTACTACTGCCGGGGCGACATGGGCCCGAAGTTCCAGGCCGAGCGCCCGCGCTGGCGCCCCGACGACGCGACGCCGACGCGGCCCGCCGTCTACACGCTCGGGCGCATGATGAACGGCGTCGGGGGCAGCGTGGCGCACTGGGGCGGCGCTCTGCGGCGGTACCACCCCCACCACTTCGCGTTCCGCTCCTGGATCGTCGAGCGGTTCGGTGCGGGCGCGCTCCCGGCCGACACGACGGTGACGGACTGGCCGCTGTCGTACGACGACCTCGAGCCGTACTACACGTACGCCGAGCACGCCTGTGGCGTCTCGGGCTCGGGCTCGGCCAACCCCTTCGGAGGTCCGCGCAGCACGGACTACCCGATGCCGCCGCTCCGGGCGTTCAAGCTGGGCCTGCTGTGGGAGACAGCGACCCGCGAGGCGGGGCTGCACCCGTATCCGACGCCGATCTGCATGAACTCCCGGCCGTACAACGGGCAGCCCGCGACGGCCTACCACCCTTGGAGCGGCGGTTTCGGGCCGTTCGCCAACGACCGGTGGAACCCGCTGTTCACCTCGGTGCCGCAGGCGCTCGCCTCCGGGAACCTCGACCTGCGCACGCACTGCCGGGTCGTGCGCGTGCTGGTGGACGCCGACGGGCACGCGGACGGCGTCGAGTACCTCGACGCCGCCGGGGAGTTGCGCGTGCAGCGGGCGCGGACCGTGATCCTCGCGAGCTACACGTTCGAGAACCTGCGGCTGATGTTCCTCTCCGGCGGGCTCGGCGACTCCTCGGCGCAGCTGGGCCGGAACTTCATGACGAAGTTCTGGTCGGACGTCTACGGGTACGTGCCGGGGGAGGTGTTCAACGAGCACACCGGGCCCGCGGCCCAGATGTGTGGCATCGACGACTACCAGCACGCCGGGTTCGACGCGTTCGCGCACGGGTTCGTCGGCGGTGCGACGTTCAACGTCGAGAACCAGAAGCTGCCCATCGGCATCGCCCGCGACCCGCTCCCGCCGGACGTGCAGCCCTGGGGCATGCCGTACAAGGACCACCTGCGGCGCTGGCAGAGCGTCGTCGCGATCCGGATCCAGCCCGACGCCTTGCCGTACACCACCGACTACGTCGACCTCGACCCGCTGTGGCGCGACACCAGCGGCCTCGGCCTCCCCGTCACCCGCATCACCTGCGGACTGCGGCCCAACGAGGAGCGGCTGATCGGCTGGATGCAGGCCAGGGCGGCCGACATCCTGCGCCGGATGGGGGCGACGTCCACCTGGCCGACGGCGCGCTTCAAGGGCGTGGTCAGCAGCCACGACCTGGGCGGCGCGCGGATGGGCGAGGACCCGGCGGCCTCGGTGGTCGACCCCGACCTGCAGGTGCACGACACCCCTGGCCTGCACGTCTTCGGCGGGGCCGTGTTCCCCACCGCGCACGGCGTCAACCCGCACCTGACGATCACGGCGGTCACCGCTCGTGCGGCCGAACGGCTGGTCGCCCGGCTCGGTACCGGGGAGCGGACCCGGCGCGCCGGCTGAGGGCCCGCTCGCGCGCCGCGGCTCCGGCCGCTGAGAGCGGCTCTGGGCCGCGAGCGGTCCCTGCCGTGTACGGGGAGTCGACGCTGGGTGTGGAGGGCGCCCAGACACGGCGTCCAGGGCTGGCCAGAAGCGGTTGGGACCATGGCCAGGAGGTAGACTGAGACCTAGAAACGGCGGATCACGCCTGAGATCGGGCGGACGCCGCCGGAGCTCGGGCGGCCCCCTCCCAGCAGTCGACCTCCCAGGAGCCGTGCGTCCCGTGGCCGAGCAGCCCAGCAGTCCCTCCACCACGACCACGACGACGACCGCGGACACGCCGGCAGGCGGCGCGCACCGGTCGCTGAGCACCGCCCTCTCGGGCGGCCAGCTCGACGGAGGCCCGGGCGGCGTCGTCGAGGCCGCGGTCGACGCCGCCGTCGAGGCCGTGGGCAACGGCACCGTCGCGGAGCTGCCGCACGTGCTCAGCGAGGTGACCGGCGCGTACGACGCCAGCGCGATCACGGTGCTCGAGGGGCTCGAGGCCGTGCGCAAGCGCCCCGGCATGTACATCGGGTCGACCGGCGAGCGCGGCCTGCACCATCTGGTCACCGAGATCGTGGACAACGCGGTCGACGAGGCGCTCGCGGGGTACGCCGACACCATCGACGTCACCCTTCTCGCGGACGGCGGCGTCCGCGTGGCCGACAACGGCCGCGGCATCCCCACCGACATCCACCCCACCGAGGGCGTGAGCGCTGTCGAACTGGTGCTCACCCAACTGCACGCCGGCGGGAAGTTCGGCGGCGGCGGCTACAAGGTGTCCGGAGGGCTGCACGGCGTCGGATCGTCGGTGGTGAACGCCCTGTCGAACCGGCTGATCGCCGAGGTGCGCCAGAAGGGCCACACGTTCGCGATGGAGTTCGCGAACGGGGTCCCGCTCGCCCCGCTGGCCCAGGTCGGCCCGAGCGACGAGACCGGCACGACGATCACGTTCTGGCCGAACGGCGACATCTTCGAGACGACGGTGTTCGACTTCGAGACGCTGCGCGGCCGGTTCCAGCAGATGGCCTTCCTGAACAAGGGCCTGTCCATCACGCTGGTCGACGAGCGCGCGGACCACTCCGACGAGGACGGCACCGCCCCCGCGGTGACCTTCCGGTACGACGGGGGTCTCGTCGACTACGTGAAGCACCTCAACGCCTCGAAGAAGATCGAGGTCGTCAACCCCGAGGTCATCGACTTCGAGGCCGAGGACGTCGAGCGCTCGCTGTCGGTCGAGATCGCGATGCAGTGGACGACCGCGTACAGCGAGAGCGTCCACACCTACGCGAACACGATCAACACGCACGAGGGCGGCACCCACGAGGAGGGCTTCCGGGCGGCGCTGACCACGCTGATCAACGAGTACGCCCGCGAGAAGGGGATCCTCAAGGAGCGCGACGAGAACCTGACCGGCGACGACATCCGCGAGGGGCTCACCGCGGTCGTCTCGATCAAGCTCGGCGAGCCGCAGTTCGAGGGCCAGACCAAGACCAAGCTGGGCAACACCGAGGCCAAGGCCTTCGTGCAGCGCGTCGTGCGGGCCCAGCTCGGCGACTGGCTCGACAGCCACCCGCGGGAGGCCCGCGAGGTCATCCAGAAGTCCATCCAGGCGGCCGCGGCCCGTGTCGCCGCGCGCAAGGCCCGGGAGGCCACCCGCCGCAAGGGCCTGCTCGGCGGCGGCGGGCTGCCGGGCAAGCTGTCGGACTGCCAGTCGACCGACCCCGGCGAGTGCGAGATCTTCATCGTCGAGGGTGACTCGGCCGGCGGCTCGGCGAAGAGCGGGCGCGACCCGCGCACCCAGGCGATCCTCCCGATCCGCGGCAAGATCCTCAACGTCGAGAAGGCCCGGATCGACAAGGTCCTCGCCAACACCGAGGTGCAGGCCCTGATCAGCGCCTTCGGCACGGGGGTCGGCGAGGACTTCGACCTCGCCAAGCTCCGCTATCACAAGATCATCCTGATGGCCGACGCCGACGTCGACGGGCAGCACATCCGCACGCTGCTGCTGACGCTGCTCTTCCGCTTCATGCGCCCGCTCGTCGACAACGGGCACGTCTACCTGGCGCAGCCCCCGCTGTACAAGCTGAAGTGGAGCAAGGGCGAGCCCGACTACGCGTACAGCGACCGGGAGCGCGACGCGCTGGTCGCCGCCGGCCAGGAGGCAGGCCGCCGGCTCCCGAAGGAAGAGGCGATCCAGCGCTACAAGGGTCTCGGCGAGATGAACGCCTCCGAGCTCTCCGAGACGACCATGGACGCGACGAAGCGGGTGCTGCTGCAGGTCACCCTCGAGGACGCCGCCGCCGCCGACGAGATGTTCTCGGTCCTGATGGGCGAGGACGTCGAGAGCCGCCGCTCCTTCATCCAGCGCAACGCCAAGGACGTCCGCTTCCTCGACATCTGAGGCGTCCCCTCCCGCAGATCCACTGAAGCTGTGCGGCCGGCCGGCCGCCGAGTGTGAAGGACGACCGTGACCGAGCAGCCCCCCGTCCCGCCCGCAGACGACGAGGGCGGGGCGACGCCCACCGCCGCGATCCCGGGTGGCTCCCGGGTCGAGCCGATCGACCTGCAGCTCGAGATGCAGCGGTCGCTACCTCGACTACGCGATGAGCGTCATCGTGTCGCGCGCGCTGCCCGACGTCCGCGACGGGCTGAAGCCCGTGCACCGGCGCGTGCTCTACGCGATGTACGACGGCGGGTACCGGCCGGACCGCAGCTTCAACAAGTGCGCCCGCGTCGTCGGCGACGTCATGGGCAGCTACCACCCGCACGGCGACAGCGCGATCTACGACACCCTCGTGCGCCTCGCCCAGCCCTGGGCGCTGCGCTATCCATTGGTGCAGGGCCAGGGCAATTTCGGTTCTCCCGGGTAATGACCCAGCTGCCGCGATGAGGTACTGCCTCACGGGTGATTCGCTGGTGCGGTTGGCCGACGGGACCACGGCGCGCATCGCCGACCTCGCTCCTGGTGCGGAGCCCAACAGCGACACCGACGTCGACCTCAAGGTCAAGGACCGCTCGGGGCAGCCCGTGTCGGCCAGCAAGGTGTTCCACTCCGGCGAGCACCCCACGTTGCGGCTGCGGACGCGGGAGGGCTACGAGGTCACCGGGACGCACAATCACCCCGTGCTCACGCTGCGCTCGGTGGGTGGCGTCCCGACGCTGCTGTGGAGCCTGCTGGAGGAGATGGCGCCGGGCGATCGGGTGGTGCTCTCACGGCCCCAGCCGTACGAGCGAGGCACAGCGACGACATACCAGCTGGCCGAGGCACTGCTCGCGGGCGCCTGGGTCAGCGAGGGCTTCTTCTCGTCGTCCCGGGCCGGCTTCAACAATGTGGACGCCGAGTTCTTCGCCGAGGTGCTGCGGTGCGTACGACCTGGTCGTCGGCGGAACGCGATATGTGAACAGCCGGACCATCGCCTCGGGCTCCTTCTGCACGAGCTCGACGTCCAGAACGTGTCGGCCCTGCGGCGTTCGCGTCTCGCCGAGCTCGAGGGGCTGCGCAGCGCCGACAAGAGGGTCCCCGAGTTCATCTGGGCCGTCGGTGCCGGCGGTGAAGGCGAGGTTCCTGCAGGCGCTCTTCACCGGCGACGGTTCCGTGAGCGCCTTGCCGCGCTCGAGCGTCCAGATCTCCTACTCCACCCGGAGCCAGCGGCTCGCGGGCGACGTCCAGCAGCTCTTGCTCGAGTTCGGGGTCGTGAGCAAGGTCGTCCTGCACGCGACCGGCGAGTACAAGGTCGTCATCACGAACCGCCGTGATGCGCGCCTCTTCGCGACCCAGGTCGGCTTCCGCGGCGCCAAGAACGTCAAGCTCTCGGTCGTCCTTAGCCGCACTCCCGCAAGAGCGTCGACCTCGCTGTCCACCGACGCCGTGCCCTTCGTGGCGGAGTACCTGCGCGCGGCACGGCAGCGGCACCTGGACGGACCACGACTGGCTGCGCCGGCACAACGTCGACCGCATCGAGCGCTGGGAGCGCGACGGCGAGGAGATCCTCGACCGCCTCGACCCCGAGGCCGAGGAGGTCGTGCCTCCCGCTCGTCGACGGCCGCTTCTACTACGCCACCGTTTCCGCGTCGAGGACGCCGGCGTCCAGCCGGTCTGGTCGCTGCGGGTCGACACCGACGACCACTCCTTCGTCAGCAACGGCTTCGTCAGCCACAACACCGAATGCCGGATGGCCCCGCTCGCCATGGAAATGGTGCGGGACATCGACAAGGACACCGTCGATTTCCAGCCGAACTACGACGGCAAGACCCGCGAGCCGGTCGTCCTGCCGAGCCGATTCCCCAACCTGCTCGTCAACGGATCCTCCGGCATCGCCGTCGGCATGGCCACGAGCATCCCCTCGCACAACCTGCGCGAGGTCTCCGAGGGCGTCCAGTGGTTCCTCGAGCACCCCGAGGCCGAGGACGAGGAGCTGCTCGGCCAGCTCCTGCTGCGCGTCAAGGGCCCCGACTTCCCCACCCGCGGCGCTGATCATGGGCACCCGCGGCATCGAGGACGCCTACCGCACCGGCCGCGGTCAGATCACGATGCGGGCGGTCGTGAACGTCGAGGAGATCCAGGGGCGCACCGGCCTCGTCGTCACCGAACTGCCGTACCAGGTCAACCCCGACAACCTGAAGATGAAGATCGCGGAGCTCGTCGACAGCGGCCGCGTGCAGGGCATCGCCGACCTGCGCGACGACACCTCGGACAAGACCGGCCTGCGGATCGTCATCATCCTCAAGCGGGACGCCGTCGCGAAGGTCGTCCTCAACAACCTGTACAAGCACACGTCGCTGCAGGACACCTTCGGCGCGAACATGCTCGCGCTGGTCGACGGCGTGCCGCGCACCCTCAGCCTCGACAAGTTCGTCCGGTACTGGGTCGACCACCAGATCGAGGTCGTCGTCCGGCGCACCCGCTACCTGCTGGCGGAGGCCGAGCGGCAGGCGCACCTCTACCGCGGCTTCGCGAAGGCGCTGGACGCGCTCGACGAGGTCATCACGCTGATCCGCAACTCGCCCTCGGCCGACGAGGCCCGCACCGGCTTGATGGCGCTGCTCGACGTCGACGAGGAGCAGGCGCTCGCGATCCTCAACCTGCAGCTGCGCCGGCTCGCCGCGCTGGAGCGGCAGCGGATCATCGACGAGCTGACCGAGCTCGAGCGGCAGATCGCCGACCTACAACGACATCCTCGCGTCGCCGGAGCGCCAGCGCCGGATCGTCTCCGAGGAGCTCGCCGAGATCGTCGCGAAGTTCGGCGACGAGCGGCGCACCCAGATCCTGCCCTTCGACGGCGACATGGACATGGAAGACCTCATCCCCGAGGAGGAGGTCGTCGTCACCATCACGCGTGACGGCTACGCCAAGCGGACCCGCTCGGACAACTACCGGGCCCAGCGCCGCGGCGGCAAGGGTGTGCGCGGTGCGCAGTTGCGCACCGACGACGTCGTCGAGCACTTCTTCGTCACGACCACGCACCATTGGCTGCTCTTCTTCACCAACCTCGGCCGCGTCTACCGCGCGAAGGCGCTACGAGCTGCCCGAGGGCGGCCGCGACGCCAAGGGTCAGCACGTCGCGAACCTGCTGGCCTTCCAGCCCGGGCGAGGAGATCGCGCAGGTCCTCGACATCCCCGACTACGGTGCGGCGCCGTTCCTCGTGCTCGCCACCCGGGCAGGGCCGGATCAAGAAGACCCGCTTGGAGGAGTACGACTCGAACCGTGCCGGCGGCGTCATCGCCATCAACCTCGGCGAGGGCGACGAGCTGGTCTCCGCGCGCCTGCTCGGCGACGGCACCGACATCCTGCTCGTCTCGCGCAAGGGCATGTCCCTGCGGTTCACGGCCGACGACGCCGCGCTGCGCCCGATGGGCCGGGCCACCGCCGGGCGTCACCGGGATGCGCTTCCGCGGGGACGACCAACTGCTGTCGATGGACGTCGTCCGCGACGTGGCCGACGCGTTCGTCTTCGTCGTCACCGAGCAGGGCTACGCCAAGCGCACCTCGGTCGAGGAGTACCGCAACCAGGGCCGCGGCGGCCTGGGCATCAAGGTCGCCAAGCTGACCGAGGAGCGCGGCGACCTGGTCGGCGCCATGATCGTCGGTAACGACGACGAGGTGCTCGTCGTGATGGAGCGCGGCAAGGTCGTGCGCTCCGCAGGTGACGGCGGTGCCGGCCAAGGGCCGCGACACCATGGGCGTCGTCTTCGCCAAGCCCGATCCCGGCGACCGGATCATCGCCATCGCGCGCAACACCGAGCGGACCCTCTCGGGCGACGACGGTGAGCTGCCCGCGGCTCCTGACGGGCCCGCGCTGGACGCCGCAGCCGGTGCCGGCGTGGATCCCGCGGCGGCGCCCGGTGAGGCGCCCGTGAGCGAGCCGGGCGACGCTGACCCGGCTGACGACGAGGAGTGACCCTTCGCTGCGTACCGCTACGATCGTGGGCGGCGAGGGGGTCGAGTGGCCTTCTGACGCCCGCGCCGGGCTCCGGTGGAGCGCGGCGAGGGGAGCCATGGCGTACCGTCAGTACCGCAGAGGAGCGCGGAGGTGAGCGTGAGTCAGTCCGAGCAGGCGTACCGGTCCGGTTCGGGGCCGCAGGTCAGCGGTCGTCCGACGGTCGGCGACGGCGCTGCCGCGCGGTCCGCTGCCGCCCCTCCCGGTGTCACGACGGGCCGGCCCGCGGGCCCTGGCGCTAACGGCACGGCGAACGGCCGCCCGGCGGCCCGGCCCACCGTCGGCTACCCCGATCCGCAGCGGTCGGCCGGCCCCGCCACGGGCAACATGCCCGCCGCCGGCCCCCGCAAGGTGCGCCTGACGGTTGCCCGCGTCGACCCGTGGTCCGTGCTCAAGCTGTCGTTCCTCCTCTCGGTGGCGCTCGGCATCATCCTGGTGACGGCCTCGGTGGTGCTGTGGTCGGTGCTCGACGCGATGGGCGTCTTCGCGGCGGTCAACACCGAGCTCCGCAGCATCGGCAGCGCCAACACCCAGTTCGACATCAACGAGTGGGTCGGGCTCGGCCGCGTCGTGTCGCTGACCACGGTCATCGCCGTCGTCAACGTCCTGATCATCATGGCGCTGTCGACCGTGGGCGCCGTGCTCTACAACCTCGCGTCGAGCCTCGTCGGCGGCCTCCAGGTCACCCTCTCGGACGACTGAGCCTCGCGCTCGGCGCCGTCCGAACCCGGTTTGGGTGGGTGCGACGGGTGGGGTAATCTCGTCCACCGGCGGCAACGCCGTCGCGGGCCTATAGCTCAGTCGGTTAGAGCGCTTCCCTGATAAGGAAGAGGTCGGAAGTTCAAGTCTTCCTAGGCCCACCCCCATAACCCCTGGTCAGAGCCCGGTTCCTTCCGCGAGGGAGCCGGGCTCT
>CAWCCY010000027.1:0-61993 GCA_963794075.1 uncultured Actinomycetota bacterium | reverse complement strand
GACCGCCTGTTTGGCCACGAGCAGGGCCGCGAGCGCCGGCGGCGCGATCCGTGCGCGCAGCGCTTCGGCCGACGCGAGGTGTCCCGCCCCAGGACGGTGAGGTAGCGCCGCGCCTCCTCGTACTCGCCCAGGTCGAGCAGCCCGCCGAGGACGTGCAGCCGGTTGACGAACTCGTGCTGCTGGGCCCGCAGCGCGTCGGTCAGGCCACTGATGGCGTTCATGCGCCGGACCAACCCCTGGAGCTCGGTGCGGTCCTGGAGGGTGGCGACGCTGCCGGCGTCCCGGCCCGCCACGACCGCCGGCCGCCTGTTGATCACGAGCAGGGCGTCGTCCGTGATGACCCGGTGATCGGTGCCGGGGACCTCCCCGGCCAGGACGCCACGGAGCCGGCCCGGCGGCAGCAGGTCGCTCAACCGGCGCCCTATCGCGTTCTCGTGGATGTGCAGCAGGCGGCGCGCCTGATCGTTGATCAGGCGCACCCGGCCCTCGGTGTCGAGACCGATCACACCCTCGTGGATGCCGTACAGCATCGCCTCCCGCTCCTGCAGCAGCGCCGCGATCTGCCGGAGTTCGAGCCCGAAGGTGAGCCGTTTCAGGGCCCGGGCCATCAGGAGCGCGGCGACGGTGCCGACCAGCAGGGCCAGGGCGGAGTACTCCAGGATCGTCGGCACCACGGCGGAGGCCTCACTGGCCACCTCCGTCTCGAGGATGCCCACCGAGACCTGGCCGATGACCTGCCCCGACGCGTCCACGATGGGCGCCTTGCCGTTGGCGGAGCGCCCGAGGCTGCCGTTGTCGACGCCCACGTGGTCGCGACCGTCCAGCGTGGCCACCGGCTCCTCGAGGCGCTGCCCCACCAGCCGCGGATTCGGTGCGAGAACCGCAGCCCCGTGCGATCGGTGATGACGATGTAGGTGAGGCCGGCGCGTTCGCCGAGGTGCTGCGCGAGGGGCTGTAGCTGGTTCTGCGGGTCTCCCGCGGCCACGGCCCGCTGGACGTCGGCGAGGGCGGCGACCATGTCGGCCGCCGTCCGTGCGCGCTCCTCGTACTGGCCGTCGAGGGTCTCGCGGGCCAGCCGCCCGTAGAGCAACGCCCCGACGGCGGTCGTGACGAGGAGGACGCCGAGGATGCCGACGAGCATCTGGGACGCCAGTGTCCGAAGCCGCCACATCGCGACCACCTTCCGCCTGCCCGGTCTCGAGTATGACGCCCGCGCCGGATCGTTCCCAGTGAAGAGGGCCGGCGGCGAGCAGAACCCACGTAATGCACGAAATGCTCGAGTCCCACTCGATATCGCGAGTTGCGATCACAACGAGCAGAAGCCTTCCGGCGGGGGCCGTGGGCGGGTGATTCTTCGGGTCTCGACAAGGCGAAGGAGCGACCCGTGGAATCCTCTCCGGCGATCCAGCTCATCGGGGCGACGAAGCGATTCGCCACCCCGAGCGGCGGCGTCTACACCGCCCTGCAGGACCTCGACGTCTCGGTGGAGCGGGGCGAATTCTGCGCGGTCGTCGGGCCGACGGGCTGCGGGAAGTCCACCACGCTCACCCTTGTCGCGGGGCTCGAACGGCCGAGCACCGGTCAGGTCCTGATCGACGGCGACCCCGTCAGGGGCGTCACCCCCGGCGTCGGCTTCGTCTTCCAGAACGACGCGGTGTTCCCGTGGAAGTCCGTTCTCGACAACGTCGCCGCGGGACCTCGATTTCGTGGCACCGGCCGCCGGGCCGCGGAGGAGGCCGCCCGCGACTGGTTGCGCCGCGTCGGCCTCGCCGGATTCGAGGATCGCTACCCGTACCAATTGTCGGGCGGGATGCGCAAACGTGTGGCGCTGGCGCAGAGTCTCATCAACGAGCCCGAGGTGCTCCTGATGGACGAACCGTTCTCGGCCCTCGACGTCCAGACACGCTCGATCATGTCGGACGAACTGCTGTCGCTGTGGGACCTCACCAGACCCGCCGTGGTGTTCGTCACCCACGACCTCGAGGAGGCCATCGCCCTCGCGGACAAGGTCGTCGTGCTGACGGCGGGCCCCGGCCGCGTGAAGGCGACCTTCCGGGTCGACCTGCCGCGGCCCCGCAACGCGCAGGAGATCCGGTTCACCGAGGAGTTCCTCTCGCTCTACCACGAGATCTGGGAGGCGCTGCGCACCGAGGTCGAGACGGCGTACGCCCGGACGACGGCGCAGGTGCCGGCATGAGCACGGGGATAGCGCAGTCCGGGGACCTGGCACTGCAAGCCGGTACGCCTCGCATCTCGGTGAGCAGGGCTCGGCTGCGGCGTCGCGTGGTCCTGAACCTCGCCCGGCTGGCCCTCGTCGTGGCCGCGTTGGGCAGCTGGGAACTCCTCGTCCGCGGCGGCCACATCGACCCCTTCTTCTGGGGCCAGCCGTCCGGCGTCTGGGACACGCTCAGGACCTGGGTCACGGAGGGGACGCCGCAGGGGTCGCTCGCCGAACAGATCCTGGTCACCTTGCAGGAGGCGGTGTACGGCTTCGTCATCGGGGTTGTCCTCGGCGTCGTCTCCGGCGTGGCTCTCGGCCGCAACGCCTTCCTCGCCGACCTGCTCTCGCCGTTCATCAAGGTCGCGAACTCCATCCCCCGCATCGTGCTCGGTTCGCTCTTCGTCCTCGCTTTCGGCTTCGGCCTGACCTCCAAGGTCGTCCTGGCAGTCGTCCTGGTGTTCTTCGGGGTCTTCTTCAACGCCTTCCAGGGAACGCGCGAGGTCGACCGCAACCTCGTCGCGAACGCGCGCATCCTCGGGGCCTCGCGCTGGCAGACGACCCGCCAGGTGATCCTGCCGTCGGCGTTCACCTGGATCCTCGCAAGCCTGCACATCAGTTTCGGCTTCGCCTTGATCGGCGCCGTGGTCGGCGAGCTCCTCGGCGCCGACAAGGGCATGGGCCTGCTGATCCGCAGCTCGCAGAACAACTTCCAGGTCAACGGCGTGCTCGCGGGGATGGTCGTCATCGCCGCCATCGCGCTCGTCGCCGAAGCCCTCATCACCGCGCTCGAGAAGCGCCTGCTGCGGTGGCGCCCACCCACAGGCCCGGGCGCCGAAGCCGCCGGCCTCTGACCCCGGCCACCCCGTCATCCCCCTCCCCGTCCCGTCCCCATCCCCTCCCCGGCATCCCCGCCACCCTCGAAGGAGCACGGCATGTCCACGGTGTTCAGCATGTCCAGCAGGAAGGGCACCCTCGCGGTGACCTTGGCCCTCACGGCGGCGATGGCCACGGCCGCGTGCGCCGACAACGCGTCCGGCAACGGCGTCACGTCGTCCGCGGCCGGCTCCCCGGCGGCCGGATCAGTGGCCGCAGGCTCCCCGCAGGTCACGATCATGGTGGGTGGGCTCTCGAAGCAGATCTACCTCCCCTACATGCTGACGAAGCAGCTCGGCTACTACGACAAGGCCGGCGTGAACGTGAAGCTCATCGACGAGCCGGCCGGCGGTGACGCGACCCAGAACATGATCGCCGGCCAGGTGCAGGGCGTCGGAGGGTTCTACGACCACAACATCGCTCTCCAGGGCCAGGGCAAGTCCTCGGAGTCGGTCATCTCGATGCTGCAGATCCCCGGCGAGGTCGAGCTCTGCCGCAGCGACCTGAAGGGTGTCGTCAATTCACCCGCCGACTGGAAGGGACGCTCGCTGGGCATCACGGACACCGGTTCGTCGACGGACTTCCTCACCCAGTACCTGGCCACCAAGAGCGGCATCGACCCCGCCCAGACCACCCGGCGAGGCGTGGGGGCAGGCGCCACGTTCATCGCCGCCATGAAGCAGAAGGCCATCGACTGCGGCATGACCACCGAGCCCACCGTGTCGAAGGTGCTGGCCGACGGCACCGGCTTCATCCTCCTGGACATGCGGACGGCGCAGGGCTCGCGCCAGGCCCTGGGCGGCACCTACCCGGCGACCTCCCTGTACATGACGACCGACTACGTGAACGCGCACAAGGACGTGGTCCAGAAGCTGGTCAACGCCTACGTGTCGACGCTGAAGTGGATCCAGGGCCACACCGGTGACCAGATCGCAGCCATGATGCCGCCCGACTACTACGCAGGCGTTGGCAAGGCCGCGTACGCCAAGGCCCTCGACAGCGAGAAGGGCATCTTCAACCCGACCGGCATCATGCCGCAGGACGGTCCGAAGACCGCCCTCGCCGTCCTCTCGGCCTTCAACCCGGCCGTGAAGGGGAAGACGATCGACCTGACCAAGACCTACACCGACGAGTTCGTGCAGGCCGCCACCCCGGTGTCCTGACGCGACGAACTCGGGTCGGACGTCGCGGCGCGATCGCCGCGGCGTCCGGCCCTGTCGTCATCCGGAAGGTCCCGTTCCAGCCTCGTCCAGGAGCCGGGGACGCCGACGGGCCGGCGGAGAACGACGTCGAGACGGATACGGCACCGGCGACGTCAGGAGCGCCTGCCGGTCGGGCTCGCCGCGAGACCAGGGGCGTAGCGGGCCAGCAGAGCGAGGCCGATGGACGCTCGGCGGACACGCTCGGCGGCCAGCGCGAGGACGACCGGCGCCAGATGTGCTCCGCTCGGGTAGGTGCTGGGCGCGTTCCGCACGGTGAACTTGATGTGGACCGGCGCCGCCACTCGGACGATCTCCGGGAGGTCGTGGTACCGCACCGGCCCGCCGAAGTCGTCCGCTCCCTCGATGTACACATCCAGCGGTAGGGACACGGCGGCGCGGATGGCCGCGATGTCATGGACCGCGAGGTCGACGGGCAGGTTGAGTGTCGTCGCGCCCAGATCCTCGAGCACGCGTGCGGTGGCGGGATTGGCGACCGGCAGGCTGATCGAGACCTTGAGCACGAAGTCCTCGGGCAGGTCACCGGCGGCCCGCATGCGTCCGAGCACCGCGAGCTGCCCCAGATCGCTGACCAGCACCGACCGGACCCCGAGCTCGGCGGCGTGGACGACGTCGAGCACGCCGGCTCGCAGCTCGTCGAGCCCACGCAGGCTGCCGGCGATGACACGACCCGACGACGCCGTCGACTGCACGCCCGTCCCCCAGCCGGCGCGCGGCCCGGTGAAGAGACAGACCTCGACGCCGGCGTCCCGGCCCTGCCGCACCATGTCGACGATCTCGTCGTCGGTCAGCAGGGTGATCCCGCTGCCCTGGCTGACCCGGTGGACGGGTACGCCGCGCTCCGCGGCGGCCGCGAGGACGGTTCGCATCGCCTCCGGCCCCTCGACGCTGGGGATCTCGACCCGGTAGTGGGCCCCGTCGGTGAAGCGTCTCGGTGAGTCCGGCAGAGGTCCCGGCCGTGGGTCGCGTAGCCCGAAGGCGTCGAGCGCCCGGTCAGAGAGCGTCATCCAGTCCTCCTGTCGGTGATTCCCAGGCCGCGACTGCCCACGACGAGCAGACCCGCGCCGAGCGACCCCGTCTCACCTCTCAGCCTGCACCTCGCACGGGCTCACGGTCAGGGCGAGATGTCCCCGGGAATCCAGGACGAAAGCGACAACACAAGGGATCGCCCCGCCGCTCCGTCCCGGGCTCCTCGACGCCGGTGACCCGGACGACGAGACTGGCCTCGGCGACCCTCGCCTGTGGCTGCCTGACCGCCGGCGGTCAGTGCGCCTCGCCGATCGTCCGGGAGGTCCGGTGCGTGCGCAGGAAGCGGCTGGCGTGTGCCGGCTGGCGGACGTGGCGATCGCCGGCGGCGTCACGGGCGTTCAGCAGGTGCACGCGGGCATCGCCGGTCGGGTGTTCGCGGGCGTGGGCCCGGTCGCCCGGCCCGTCGCCGTCGCCGTCGGCGTCAGCACGACCATGACCTACGGCACGATCCGCGCGGCGGTGCACCTGACTGCGGCCGTCGCCACGGTCGTCACGGCCCGGCGGGTCGCCGGGAGCCCCTGTGGAGGACAACGCGCGCGCGCGGAGGGCCCTCGCGATCCTCAACGGCGCGTACGGCGACATGGTGGCGCGTGAGGCTCCTGCCCTCGCCACCGCGATGACGGTCACACAGCACGGCCGGGCCGTGCCGCCGGAACCGCAGGCGCTTCGAGAGGCCTTCCCTTCGGCGTCGGCGCGGCTGGTCGTGTTCCTTCACGGACTGACCGAGAGCGAAGCCTCGTGGTGCTTCAACTCGGTCCGCCACTACGGCCGCCCCGACGTCAGCTACGGAACCCAGCTCCAGCAGGACCTCGGCCTCACTCCCGTCTTCATCAGGTACAACACCGGGCTGCACATCTCCGACAACGGCCGACTGCTCGCCGAGCTGCTCGACCGCCTCGTCGAGGCATGGCCGGTCCCGGTCGACGGCCTGGTGCTGATCGGCCACTCGATGGGCGGTCTGGTCGCGCGCAGCGCCCTCCATCAGTCCGGAGGCGGCACCGATGCCGCCCGGCCCTGGACCACGGCACGTCCACACCACGATCACCCTCGGGACGCCGCACCTCGGAGCGCCTCTCGAACGGGCCGCGCACACGCCTGACGCACACCCTCGCGGGAACGCCCGAGACCCGGCCGCTGGCGACGGCCCTGGCCGCGCGAAGTGCGGGCATCAAGGACCTGCGGCGCGGCACCCTGGTCGACGCCGACTGGACCGCCCACGACCTGGACGCCGAGGCCCCCGGGGCGCACACCCACGTCCCGCTTCACGACGGGGCGCGGCATTTCGCCGTGCTCGGCACGTTCACACCCGACCCGCACGCCCGGACCGCCGACCTCGTCGGCGACCTCATGGTCCCGCCGCGCAGCGCCTACGGGGACTCCGGGGACGAGAACCGGCTGGCCTTCCCGCCCGACCACGTGCACCGGCTCGGCCGCCTGCACCACCTCGACCTGCTCAACCATCCCCGCGCCTACGAGCAGATCCGGCGATGGCTGGCCGAATGAGGAGCCGGTGGATGGCTCGCGGCGAGCACGAGATCCCGCCAGGCGAGCACTGGCTGAGCGAGCGCGAGCGGGAGCGGCTGGGCGCCATGCGCTTCACCAAGCGGCGCACCGAGTACCGCCTGCGCCGCTGGGCCGGGAAGCAGGCGGTCGCCGCCGCCGCCGGGCTGCCCACCGAGCCGGCGACCCTGGCCCGGATCGAGGTCGCGAACCTCCCGACCGGCGCGCCGGTGGTGCTCGTGGACGGCGCACCGGCCGACCTGCACGTCTCGCTCACCGACCGGGCGGGCTGGGCGGTCTGCCTGGTGACGGGCGAGGACCTCCGCGTGGGGTGCGACGTCGAGCTCGTGGAACCGAGATCCGCGGGATTCGTCGACTGACTTCCTCACCGAGACGGAACAGCGTGACCTCGCCTCCCGCCCCGGCGCCGACCGCGACGCGCTCGCCAATCTCTTCTGGTCCGCGAAGGAGAGCGCGCTGAAGGTGCTGCAGACCGGGTTGCGGCGCGACACCCGCAGCGTCGAGGTCACGGCGCACGAGCACGGCCGGCGGCAGCGACGGCTGGGCAGCGATGGAGATCCGCCCCGCCGAGGGCGGCCTGATGACCGGCTGGTGGCGTCGCGACGGGGTCTTCCTGGTCACGGTCGCCTCGGAACTGCCGCTCCCCCCGCCGGCGCCGCTGCCGGGCTCGGCCGACCTGGCGACCGCGCAACCGGTCCACTCCTGGCTGGCTCAGCCCCTCACGCCGTGACGCCGGCCGCCCGAGCCGCCGTCCAGGCCGACGTCCACGCCCACCGCGCGGGCCATGCCGCGCTCGAGGGCGTCGACCACGTACGGCCGCAGTCGCGCCGCGGGGATGATCCGGTCCACCGACCCGACGCGCTCGGCCCGCTGGATGGTGTGGATGGCGTCGAACTCCTCGGCGACCTGGCCGAGCATCTCCGACCGCACCTCCTCCGTCACGTGGGCGAGGCGCGCCCTGAGGGCGCCCGCCTGGGCGGCGTCCGCGGTGGCCAGCTCCTCGCGCAGTCCGACCACGCGCGCGTCGTTCTCCGTGCGGGTCCGCACCTCCCGCGCGAAGACGGTCGCCGCCGCCGGCGCTCCGCCGATCACCGAGGCGTACGAGCCCTCCACCGCGGCGATCTCCATCGACGGGTTGAGCCGCTTGGAGAACACCACGAAGGCACCGCCGTGGTACCGGGAGATGACGACGAACACGATCGGGCCGGCGAAGTTCGTGACCGCCCGGCCGATCTCCGCGCCGTACTCCAGCTGCCACGTGCGCATGGACTCCGGCGACCCGTCGAAGCCCGACAGGTTCGCGAGGACCACGAGCGGGCGGTTCCCGCTCGCCGCGTTGACGGCCCGGGCGGCCTTGCGGGCCGACTGCGGGAACAGGGTCCCGGAGCTCCACGACGACGGCCCGTCGGCCGGCACGAACCCGCGTCGCGGCACGGCGTGCGACTCCAGGCCGAGCAGGCAGACGGGGATGCCGCCGATCCGGGCGTCCCAGACCACCACCGTGTCGCCCCCGCGCCAGCGGGTCCACCGCTCCAGCGGCTCGGCGTCGGCATCCGTGACGGCGCGGAGCACGGAGCGGATGTCGAAGGGCTTCTTCCGGTCCGGGTTGTGCTCCGGCGGAGAAGATGTCACCGACGGCCCGCAGGTCCGTGCCGGACACCGGCTCGTGCGGCGACGTCCGGACGTCCCGCTCGCGCGGATCGGCGGTCGGCGTCCGCCGCGGGAAGCGCTCGCCCGGCACGACGTAGGTGTACTCGTAGTGGCGGAGCAGCACGTGGCAGGCGTCCTCGAGGCTCGCCGCCCAGTACTGCGCCTGCCCGTTCGGCCCCATGATCCGGTCGAAGCCGCCGATGCCGAAGTTGTCCTCGGCCGAGACCCCGCCCGAGAAGTCCAGGGCCTGCTTGCCGGTGAGCACCATGGCGCTGGTCGGCAGCATCACGAGGATGCCCTTGGTGTGCATGAGCATCGTCGCCTCGGCGTTCCAGTACGGCTGGCCGCCGACGTTGATCCCGGTGACGACGATGTTCACCTCGCCGCCGCGCTGGGTGTACTGGATGAGACCGCGGAGCACGTCGGCGATCCAGTCCATGTTCTCGGTCCCGCTGTCCATGGCGATCAGCGCGCCGGACGAGACCGCGAACCACTCCACCGGGACGCGCAGGCGCTCGGCGAGGTCGAGCGCGGCGAGGATCCGCCGGCACTCCGGCTCCGCCAGGTTGCCCAGCCCGTGGGTCGGGTCGCTGAGCAGCGCGACCCGCGTCATCCCCTCGGGCACGGCCGCCGTCCGGTTGGTGATCAGCCCGACGACGACGTTGGCCGTGTTCAGCCCCGGCTCGCGCTCGACGGGCACGAGGTCGCCGTCCGAGTCCAGGTCGTACTCCGTGAAGCTGCCCGGCGGGAATCCTGCGGCCGTCCCGTCGTGCGGCGTCAGCAGCCGGACGATCTCGTACGGGTACGGCACGCCGAACCGCTCGGCGACCAGCACCTTCTGCCGGTACGGCGTCAGCGGGCGCACCGGCTCGTCGCCCGGGTGCCGCTCCTCGACGGTGATGCCGTGGCCGCCGACGCCGACCACCTCGAGGACCGCGTCCCGGGTCGTGCCGCCCGGCTCGGGGATCCGGACCCGCAGCAGCACCTTCTCCAGACCGGCCCCCGCCGCGAGCGGCGCGAACGACTCGGCGAGGTGCCGCCAGAAGCCGGGCGGCACGTCCCACGGAGTGCGCACGTAGAGCACGATCCGGTTCGCTTTCGGCCGGTCCTTCGGCGGGTAGCGCACCAGGGCGGCGCGCATCGCGGCCAGGGCCTGCAGCCCGATCCGCTCGAGCCACGGGTAGCTCGTGCCGGTGGCGGTCGGGACCCCCGTGAGGTCCCGGACCTCGGCGAGCGCGAAGAGGCGGCGGTCCTTGGGGTTCTCGTGGGCGACGCCGTGGAAGAGGTACACGTCCTCGGCCGACGCCAGGCGCTCCAGCGTGAAGTTCGACAGCCGCCACAGGTCCAGGCGCTTGGCGAGCATCGGGTGCAGGTTGCGGTACAGCTGGTCCTCGCGCAGGCCGCCCCCGGCCGCCGGGCGGTAGCTCAGGTGCACCGTGCGGAAGTGCTCCGCCACCTGCTCGGGCTGCTTGCCACCCGTGCTCGTCACCGTGACGTCGAGCCGCCACGGCCGCGTGCCGAAGTCGCAGTCGCGCAGCAGCTCCTCGACCCGCGGCGCCAGCTCCTCGACGTCCAGGTGGGGCCCGTCCCGCCAGGTGGCGAGGTCGACGGTGATCTGCCGGTCGGTGGGCTCGTGCGCCAGGTGGGCGGCGACCGCGCGGGCGACCTCGGGCAGCCGTTCGAGCGCGGTGTAGGCGACCACGAGGTGGATGTGCTTGTTCTCGCGGTCGTAGTCGCTCACGCACAGCAGTTCGCCGCCCTGCGGGTCGAGGTGCAGGTCGCGCAGCTCCCGGATCCGGTAGTAGCGGCGCGCGTACACCTCGAGCAGCGCGCCGCGCACGCTGTCGTCCTGGGTCCGGAGCCAGCGGCGCAGCAGGGCCCCACGCTGCGGCTGCGGGGAGCGCACCAGGCGATCGACGATCCCGGAGCGGCCCGGGCCGCGCGGGTCGGCCTCGAGGTCGTCCAGGCAGCGCTCGGTCGCCTCGTACTCGGCGCCGACCACCCCTTCGAGCACCGGGCTCGTCGAAGTAGCGGAACCTGACGTCGCGGGCGAGGTCGGCGACGCCCTGGTGGCGGCCCTGCGCCGAGGTGATCAGGCGGTCCAGCCGCGCGCGCATCCCGGCGTCGGCCAGCGGGAGCAGCACGGAGCCCGCCCGCAGCCGGCGTTCCAGGATCGACAGCACGACGGGCACCAGCTGGCCCACCCGGCTGAACGACCGGAACATCCAGACGACGGCCGACTCCAGCTCGGGGGTCCTCTCCAGCCCCCGGACGCCGTAGCGCGCGAGGGCCGCCTCGAGCCGCGTCCGGTACTCCGCCGGCAGCCCGGCCTGGTCGGGGTCCATCCACTGCAGGTACGCGAGCAGGTACTCCTGCGTGCTGCTGGCCGTCAGCGTGTCGTCGGGCTGCGTCTCGGTGCGCGGCCGGTAGAGCGCTCCCACCTCGGCGAACAGGTCGAGCAGCCCGTCCTCGCAGCGCAGCAGGCCCGGGTCGGCGGGAGGGCTGATCTCGCCGAGGCGCCGCTGCTCCACGAGCAGCCGCTTGAGCGTCGCCGGGTCGAGGTCGTACCCCAGGAGGTAGGTGCGCAGCGAGCCGAAGACCCGCTCGCACGGTGGCGTGCCCGCCGGCGTTCGCGCCTCCAGGCCCGTCAGGTCGACCGGACCGCCGGCGGTGCTCACCGTCGGCGGCGGCTCGGTGGCACGGAGCCGCAGGATCGGCGCCCCGGCGTTCACCTGGGCGTTGGGGACGACGTCGACCGCGGCGACCTCGCCCGCGTAGGGCGCGGTGACCGTCGACTCCATCTTCATGCTCTCGAGCACGGCCACCGGGTCGCCCTCGGCCACCGTGTCGCCGGGCTGCACGAGGACGGACACGACGAAGGCCGGCCACCCGGCCCGGACGACGCCGCCGTCGTCGCGCACCACCTGGTGCGTCGTCCCGTCGACAAGGATCCGGAACAGCGGGCCCTGCCTCGCGGCGATCACGTGGTGCTGCCGCCCGCCGCACCGCACGCGGCGTTCGTACGCGTTCACCGCCTCGACCGAGAGGTCGGCGACCGCGCGGCCCCAGCGGACCCGGTAGGAGCTGGGCGCGGTCCGGTACACGGCCAGGTCGTGGACGACGCCCGCGTACCGCAGCTGCGCCGTGGTGCCGACGCTGTCCGGCATCTCCGGGCGCCCCCGCCGCGCGGCCGCGTGGAACGCGCTCTCCGCCACGGCGTGGTCGACCGCGTACGCCTCGACCGCAGCCGCCAGCAGCGCCACCGGCTCGGGGCTCGGCACGTGCTCGCCCGCCGCGGTCAGCCGGTCGAGCCAGCGGTTGTCGACGGCGCCGGAGCGCAGCTCCGGGCGGTCCAGGAGCGTCAGCAGGAAAGAGCGGTTCGTCGCGCCGCCCTCGATGACGACGGCGGTCTGGGCGAGGGCACGGCGGAGCCGGGCCAGGGCCTCGTCCCTGTCCTGCCCCCACGCGATGATCTTCGCGATCATCGAGTCGAAGTCCCCCGAGATCGTGTCGCCCTCGCGAACGCCGGAGTCGACGCGCAGCCCGGCGCCCGTCGGCAGCCGGAGCAGGGCGACCCGCCCCGGCGCGGGCACGAACCCCTGCTCGGGGTCCTCGGCGCACAATCGGGCCTCGACGGCGTGCCCGTGCGGGGGTGGGGGCTCGCCCTCGAGCCGGCCGCCGCTCGCGATCAGCAGCTGCAGCTTCACCAGGTCGAGCCCCGTCGTCGCCTCGGTCACCGGGTGCTCGACCTGGAGCCGGGTGTTCACCTCCATGAACAGGAACCGGCGGGTGCCGGGGTCGACCAGGAACTCCACCGTGCCGGCGCTGCGGTAGCCGGCCTCGGTCGCGAGCCGCACCGCGGCGTCCTTGATCGGCGGCCTCGCTCGTCGGCGTCCAGCGCCGTCGACGCGGACTCCTCGATCACCTTCTGGTTGCGGCGCTGCATGCTGCAGTCGCGGACGCCGACCGCCCAGGTCGTGCCCGCACCGTCGGCGATCACCTGGACCTCGACGTGCCGGGCGCTCTCGACGAACTGCTCGAGGAACACCGCGGGGTCGCCGAAGGCGAGCTCGGCCTCGCTGCGGGCCGAGGCCAGCGCACCGGGCATCTGCTCGGGCGAGCGGACCACCCGGATCCCGCGGCCGCCGCCGCCGGCCGACGCCTTGAGCACGACCGGGTAGCCCAGCAGCTCGGCCTGCGCGGCCGCCTCGGAGGCGTCGTCCACCGGCCCGCCGCCCCACGGGACGACGGGCACGCCCGCCTTCTCGGCCAGCCGCTTCGCGGTGACCTTGTCGCCGAGCATCCGGATGGTGGCGCTGTCGGGGCCGACGAAGACGATCCCGGCCTCCTCGCAGCGCTGGGCGAACGAGGCGCGCTCGGAGACGAAGCCCCAGCCGACCCAGACGGCGTCGCATCGGGCCTCGACGAGGGCGGCGACGACCGCCGCCTCGTCGAGGTAGCGCGACGTCCGGTGACCGTCGTTCGGGTCGACGTACGTCGCGGTGCCCAGGTCGATCGCCTCGTCCGCCTCGTGCACGAACCACGCCTCGGCGTCCGGTTCGGTGTAGAGGGCGACGGTGGTGATCCTGCGGTCCTCGGGTTCCAGCTGGTTGAGCTCGGCGACCGCGGTGAGCAGGCGCATGGCGGGTTCGCCGCGGTTGACGATCCCCAGCCTGCGGATGTCGTTCACGTCGCTCGACCTCACTCGCTCACTGCCGCAGGAGTCGTGGCGAGGGCCTCGCGCAGGGGCGCGCGGACGTCGTCGTCCACCGGGACCGGCATCGGGACGGTGCGGTACCCCTCGAGCCGGAGCAGGACCCTGCCGTCGGGAGCCACGACCTCGCAGTCGTAGCCGCCGTGGTCCCTGCGGGTGGGCGACGGCCACGGCACCCTCGGCCGCCGTCCGGTGACGTCGCCCGTCACCGTCAGCCGGTCGACGTGGGCCGGCAGGGCGAGCCGCCCCTCGTGACCGGCCTCCCAGAGGCCGGCCACCTGGAAGCACAGCTCCTCGAGCCGTGGCCCGAGCAGGGTGGGCGGCATGGGCGGCACGTGATCGGGAGGCAGCTGGCCCGGCCAGTCGGCCGGCCGCGGCCCCGTCGTGCCGCCATGCCTCGCCGACGACCTGGAACGCCGGCCCGTGGAAGTACAGCCGGTAGACGTCGGCCGGCGCCAGCACCGGTCCGCTCCCGTGGACGCCGATCGCGTCGGCGTCCACGTGCTTCGCGGGCGGCTCGGGCGGCTCCGGCGACAGCCGCACCGAGCCGGTGAAGTGGACGGTCCGCTGCGGCACGTCGCTGCCCGGCAGCATCCGCTCGGCCTCGAGCCGGCAGTCGGCGACGAGGTCGGCGCCCGTCCGGCCGGAGCCGCGCGGTGACCGTGAGGGTCCGCGGCTCGTCGCGGTAGAACTTCACCGGGCTGAGGAAGTCGACGTCCTCGACCGCCGTCGACGTGCCACTGCGGCACGAGCAGGCGGGCGACCTCGGCGAACAGCTCCATCCCCATCACGCCGGGGAGGACGGGCGTGCCGTCGATGCGGTGGTCGTCCAGGAACGGCTGGGCCTTCGGGTCGAGCGTGGTCCGCACGACGAGGCCGTCGAGCAGGTCGGCGCCGACGACCTCACCGACCAGTGGGCTGCCCTCGGTGTCGACGGTCGACGGGTCGAGCCCGCCCGCCGCGTGGTAGCCCGCGGCCATCCGGCCCAGGGCGCCGGCGACGACGACCTCGCCGCGGTCGGCGTGAAGCGGTCAGCTCGCGCCGGATCCAGGCGACGCCGGCCTCGGGGGGCAGCATCTCCACCCCGGCCATCTCCATGATCTTGGGGATGGAGCCGCGGGTCGCCATGCCGATCCCGCCCCACGCGGTCCAGTCGATCGCGATCGCGCGCGTCTCGGGCCGGGTGCGCCGCAGGCTGCTGGTGATCTTGCACAGCAGGTCGTTGGCCGCGCTGTAGTCGGTCTGCCCGGCGTTGCCGAACCGGCCGGCCACCGAGGAGAAGACGACGGTGGCGCCGATGGGCAGGTCGCCCGCGGCCTTGCAGGAGGTTGAACCAGCCGTCGGCCTTGACGCCGAGCACCAGGTCGAACTCGCGGGGCTCCTTGTCGGGCAGCGCGCGGCTGATCTCCACGCCGGCCGCGTGCAGGAGCAGGTCGATCCGGTCCGTCGTCCCGCGGATCCGCCCCAGCACGCCGGCGACCGCCTCGGCGTCCGTGAGGTCGACCGCGTGGTAGTGGACGGTGCCGCCGGCGTCCCGGACGGCGTCGATGCCCGCCAGGGCCGCCGCGAGCCGCTCGAAGCCCGCCAGCTCCCGGTCGATCGCCACCGGGGTCGGCCGCTCCCCGCGCTCCCGCATCCGGGTGGCGAGGGTCGACTTGAGGCCGTCCCGGTCGGCGACGTACTGCCGCAGGTCGGGATCGGCCGGGTCGGGCTCCGGGGTCAGGTCGAGCAGGTGGAAGGTCGCCGCCCGAGGCCCGGGCGAGGTCGGCCGTGATCGCCGAGACGATGCTGCCCGGCGGCGCCGGTCACGACGACCGTGCTGCTCCGGTCGAGGGTCGTCGCCCCGATGCCGGGAGCGTCCTGCGGCGGGAACGGCCGGGCCGCGAGCCCGACGCCCCAGCGCCGCCCGTCGACGTGGCCGACCTCGACGCAGCCCGGGTCGCGCAGCGTCTCGGCGACGAGGAGGTCGGCGACCGCGGCCGTCCTGCGGCTCGCGGGCAGGTCGACCGCCTTGACCAGGGCGTCGGGGCGCTCCCGCTTGTACGACTTGGCGAACCCGGTGACCGCGCCGCCCATCGGCGCGGTGGCGCCGGCGGCGTCGTAGCCGTGGAACCCGCCGAGCCGGGTGGCCGCGACGAGGAAGGGGCTGTCGTCGTACAGCCGCCGCATCGTGGCGTAGAGGGCCTTGACCCGGCGGCGCAGGGCCTCGCGCCAGCCGTCGAGGTCGAGCGCCTCGTGCGGGCCCTCGTCGTCGAGGGCGGCCAGCCAGTACACGCCCGTGATCCGCGCCCTCGGCGCGCCACGCCTCGAGCTGCTCGAGCAGCCGCTCGGTCGGCGTCCCGGGGTCGACGACCAGGGCGGTCGCGCCGGCCTTGCCCAGGCGCTTCACCAGGGCGTCGCCGACGCCGCCCTCGTCGCGCATGACGACGACGCGGGTGCCGGAGCCGAGCGCGACGCCGGTGGGCACGCACTGGTCCAGCGCCGGGCCGCAGCATCGGCACCGGGACGCGCCGCGGGAGCCGGTCGACGGCCTCGAGGTTGCCGGTGACCGTGGTCGGATGCACCCCGCTGGTGGCGGGTGCCGCCCCGGCGGACGGGACGTGCCCGGGCGCGGAGTCGGCGTCGGTCGTGGTCTTCTCGCGGATCCAGCCGATGACGTGCCGCAGGGTCGGGAACTCGCGCAGCTGCAGGTTCTCGTCGCGGTCGAACGTTGAACCGCTGGCGTACGGCGGCGAACACCTCGGCCTGCTTGACGGTGTCGACGCCGAGGTCGGCCTCGAGGTCGAGGTCGAGGTCCAGCAGGTCGGCGGGGTAGCCGGTCATCTCGGCGACGATCCCGACGACGGCGGCGGTGACGTCGTCAGCTCGGAGGGAGTCGTGCGGGCGCGACGGCGGGCGGCGGCTCGGGGCGGCGCGGCGCGGTGCCGGCGGCGCCGGTCGGGGTGCCGGTCTTGTCGCGGATCCAGCCGACGACGTGGCGCAGGGTCGGGAAGTCGCGCAGGTTCAGGGTCTCGTCGCGTTCGACGCCGTAGCGCGCGCGGACGGCGGCGAACACCTCGGCCTGCTTGACGGTGTCGACGCCCGAGGTCGGCCTCGAGGTCCAGGTCGAGGTCGAGCAGGTCGGCGCGGGTAGCCGGTCATCTCGGCGACGATCCCGACCACGGCGTCGGTGATCTCGTCCGCGGCCGGCCCGGATGCCGACGCCGATGCCGCTGCCGGGACGGCACTCTGCCGGGGCTGCTCGGTGCGGGCACGGAGGGGGTCGGTGCGGGTGCCGGGCGTGCCGGTCTTGTCGCGGATCCAGCCGATGACGTGGCGCAGGGTCGGGAACTCGCGCAGCTTGAGGGTGTCGTCGCGTTCGACGCCGAAGCGGGCGCGGACGGCGGCGAAGACCTCGGCCTGCTTGACGGTGTCGACCCCGAGGTCGGCCTCGAGGTCCAGGTCGAGGTCGAGCAGGTCGGCCGGGTAGCCGGTCATCTCGGCGACGATCCCGACCACGGCGTCGGTGATCTCGTCCGCGGCAGGAGCGGCGCGCCGTGGTGGCGGCCGGGGCGGTGGGAGCGGTGGGCACCGGCGGGCGGCCGGGAGCGGTCGGCGCGGCGCGGTGTCCCGGTCTTGGCCGCGGATCCAGCCGATGACGTGGCGCAGGGTCGGGAAGTCGCGCAGCTGAGGGTGTCGTCGCGTTCGACGCCGAACGGGCGCGGACGGCGGCGAAGACCTCGGCCTGCTTGACGGTGTCGACGCCGAGGTCGGCCTCGAGGTCCAGGTCGAGGTCGAGCAGATCGGCGCGGGTAGCCGGTCATCTCGGCGACGATCCCGACGACCACGTCGGTGATCTCGTCGCCGGCGGCGGGCGCCGCGGCCACGTGGGCCGCCGGAGCCGGTCGCCACAGCGGCGGGAGCGGCGGAGCCGTGGGCGCGGCAGCGGGGCTGCGGCGCGACGACGGGTGCGGCGACGATGCGCTGCGTGGTCGCGCCGCCGTGCATGATCGGCGCCGGCGTGCATGATCGGACCGGCGAGTGGCCGATGCGACGGCGGGGACGGGGGTGTCGACGACGCGCAGCCGCCGGGTGCTCGACCTCGAGCCGGGCGCCGGGGTGCCCGCTGATCGTGTCGAGCCATCGCTGCCAGGCTGGCGGGTCGACGATCCGGTAGGCGTACCCGAGCTCGCTCGGGGCGCGGTGCCGGCCGTCCGGCAGCGGCGTCCAGCGCAGCAGCGACATCGCGATCTGCGAGCCGAACCCGGCCGCCAGCCGAAGCGCGTGACGCACCGGGTACGCGCCGCCGACGCGAGAGGTTGAGCTCCCCGAGGTCGGGGTCGGGCTCCTTGTAGTTCGGCACCGGCGGCACGATCGCCGGTCTCCAGTGCCTTGATGGCCACGACGTCCTCGATGCCGGCGCCCATGGCGTGCCCGGTGAAGCCCTTGGTGTTGGTGATCACGATCGAGCCGGCGTCCGGCGCCGAAGGTCGGACCGCAGCGCGTTGATCTCCGCGGCGGCGCTGCCGCCGCGCGCCGGGGTGTACGTCTCGTGCGAGACGAAGACGGTCGACGCGGCGATCTCGTGCCGGTCGACCCCGCGGCGCTCCGCCTGCGCCGACCACGTCCTCCATCACCTGCGCGATGTGGTCGACGTCGAGCCGGGTGCCGTGGAAGGCGCTGTTGGCGGTGACCGCTCCGAGCACCTCGCAGATCGGCTGCAGGCCGCGTTCGCGCGCGGCCTCGGCGGACTCGACGACGAACGCCGCGGCGCCCATCCCGACGATCATGCCGTGCCGGCGCCGGTCGAACGGCGTTGCCGCGTCCTCGACCGAGTCGTCGGTCGCGGCCGCCCCGGAGGCCAGGAAGCCGGAGGCGACCCACGGCAGCAGCGTCGTCGCCGGTGACGTCGTCGGCGGAGACCACGACCACGCGGCGGCACCGGCCGGCCCGGATCCAGTCCTCGGCCAGCGACAGCGCCTGGGTGGTGCTGGCGCACGCCGCGTTGATCTGGGTGTTCGGGTCCGCGAGCGCCGATGATCTCGGCGAACTGGGAGTGCCCCATCGACAGGCGCGCGGAACAGGAACCGCCGGTCGAAGGTGAACGGCTCGACCTCGAGCAGGTGGCGCAGCTCGGCGATCCGCCGGTCGACCTCGGCGCAGCGCGGTGCTCGTCGCCGCGCATCCGGGCCCGGACCGCCTCGAGGGCGAGCAGCTGCTCGCGGCGTCCGCGGTCGGTGTAGTAGCGGCCGAGGTCGTCGGCGAAGGAGTCGTAGCCCGGGAAGGCCGAGGCGAAGATCACGCCGGTGTCGTCGCGCAGGGCGTCGGGCAGGCCCCAGCGCTCGGGCAGCTTCGAGCCGAGCGTCGTGGTCTTGTAGCGCATGACCAGCGGCAGCCCGGCGTCGCGCATGCGCGTCGAAGCCGGCGCCGATCGCCAGCCGGGTCACGCGTGTCGAGCGCCTCGTCGCGGGCCGGCGTCGACGCCGAACTCGCGCGACGACGTCGAGCGGGGCGTGCCGGCCGGCGAGCTTGACGACGTCGGCCTCGTCGTCGATGGCCTCGAAGGTCGGGTCGCCGGACTCGCGCTTGACCAGCCGGGTGATGTGCATGTCGACCATCTGCTGCCGGAACCGGTGCGGGATGGTGTCGATGAACTGCTGGCCGTCGAGGATGCGCTGCAGGTTCTCGTCGTCGAAGACGTGCGTCGACGCCGGGCAGCCCGAGGGCCGCGCCGGTGATGACCACCGGCTCGGTCGTCTCGGGCGCGCGCGGCGCCGGCACCGCGGAGCCCGGCCGACACCGGCGATCCGCAGGCCCTGCTCGAGGGCGTCGGCGAAGACGCGGCCGAGCTCGACGTACTGGTCGTGCGTCATGGTGCTCCCCTTGGAGTGCGGGCGTTCGGTGACCGAGCCGGCGGCTGCACGGCGTCCGGGGTCGTGGTCCGGGCGGCCCGGGGCTGCTCGGGGACGGCGGCTGGGAACGGCGGTGCCGGTCGGGACGGTGGCGGGCGGTGTCGCCGAGCCCGCGGCCCACAGCCCGCACAGCGCGGCGTTGAACGCGGCGACGTCGCCGTTCTTGGGGTGGTTGGTGAACAGCGCGAGGACGTCGTCGTGCTCGCCGAGCACGTCCTCGACGAAGCCGTGCAGGGCCTTCTTCGGCCCGACCTCGACGAAGACCCGGGCGCCCGCGTCGTACAGCGTGTGCAGGCCGCGGACGAACTGCACCGGCGAGGCCACCTGCCGGCCCAGCAGGTCGAGCATGATCTCGTTGTCGGCGTCCGCGGGGTAGAAGTCGCCGGTCACGTTGGACGACGATCGGCAGCGCCGGCGCGCGCACGTCGAGCCGGCGCAGGGCCTGCCTTCAGCGGCTCGCGTGGCCGGCGCGACGATCGAGGTGTGGAAGGCGTGGCTGACCGGGATGCGGACGGCGTTGACGCCGGCCGCCTGGAAGCGCCTCGACGGCGCTGCTCGACGGCCGTCGGTCGCGCCGCCGATCACCGCCTGGCTGTTGCTGTTGATGTTGGCGATGACGACGTTGCCGTCGATGGAGTCGACGACCCGCTCGATCTCCGCGAGCGGGCCGAAGACCGCCGCCATGGCGCCGTTGTCGGCCACCGAGACCGCCGCCATCTCGCGGCCGCGGGCGCTGACGGCCTCGAGCGCCGCGTCGAAGCGTCATCGCACCGGCAGCGACCAGGGCGCCGTACTCGCCGAGGCTGTGGCCCATCACCATGTCGGGCCGGACGCCGTAGGCGCTCGAGCAGCCGGGTCAGGGCGAGGTCGGTCGGTGAGGACGGCGGGCTGGGTGATCTCGGTCCGGGTCAGCTGCTGCTCCAGCTGCTGCACGGCCTGCGGGTCGTTCGCCGTCGATGAAGATGTAGGACGAGAGCGGGCGCCCGAGCAGCGGGGTCATGATCCGGTCGGCCTCGTCGAACGTCTCGGCGACGATCGGCTCCCGCGACGCGCAGGTCCGTGCAGCATGTTGACGTACTGCGAGCCCTGCCCGGTGTAGAGGAACGCCACCTTGGGCGCCGGGCCGCGCCCGACGAAGACGCCCTGGGCGCGCAGCATCTGCCACATCGTCGGGACGCCGGAGCGGAACGCCTTGACGCGCCTTGCCCGCCTTCGCCGCGAGGTCGGCGGCGTCGGCGTAGTCGATGGCGACGCGGACGGGCGCCTGGCCGAGCGCGGGGTCGGGCGCCGCGGCGGGCGGCGCCGAGCCGGTGGCGGCGTCGGCCGCCACCCGCTCGAGCTGGGCGACCACGTCGGCGTCGTCGCGCGCCGCCGAGCACCAGGGCGCCGCGCAGCGGCGCCTTGCCGCGGCCGACTGCGGCGCGGTCGGCGTCGCGGTCGGGGACGCCGGACGGCCGCGCGCACCGCTGCCGGGGCACCTCCGCGGCGGCGAAGGTGCGCGCGGTGCTCTCGTCGCGGTAGCGGCCCGGGACGTACTCCTCGAGCACCGCGTGGAAGTTCGTGCCGCCGAAGCCGAACGCGCTGACCCCGCCGCGGCGGGCGCCGTCGGGGTCGGCCGGCCAGTCGCCGCAGCTCGGTGTTGACCCGGAACGGGGTGTGCGTCCCAGTCGACGTTGGGGTTGGGGTCGTCGAAGTGCAGGCTCGGCGCGAGCACCTTCTCGTGCAGCTGCATGACCATCTTGAACAGCCCGGCCGCGCCGGCGGCGGCCTTGAGGTGGCCGATGTTGGACTTGACCGAGCCGAGCGCGATCGAGCCCGGCGCGGCGCCGGAGCTGCCGAAGCACCTCGCCGAGGGCTGCCGAGCTCGGTGGCGTCACCGACGCGGGTGGAGGTGCCGTGCGCCTCGATGGCGGAGGCGGCGCCGGGCTTGAGCCCCGCGTTCGCCCACGCGCGCTCGACGGCCAGCCGCTGGCCCGACCGGGTTGGGGGCGGTGATCCCCTTGCCCTTGCCGTCGCTCGAGCCCGCCGAGGCCGAGCAGCACGGCGTAGACGCGGTCGCCGTCGCGCTCGGCGTCCGCGAGCCGCTTGAGCACGAACAGGGCGGCGCCCTCACCCATGACGAACCCGTCGGCGCCGGCGTCGAAGGGCCGGGTGCCGGTCGCCGACAGCGCGCCGATCTTGCAGAACTTCACGAAGCCGTGGACGCCCATGTTGCGGTCGATGCCGCCGGTGATCACGGCGTCGTACTCGCCGGCGACGAGCCCGTGCACGGCCGCCGACATGGCCGCGAGCCCGGAGGCGCAGGCGGCGTCGGTGGTGAAGTTGGGGCCGCGGAAGTCGAACAGGTTGGCGACCCGGCCGGCCAGGACGTTGGAGAGCTCGCCGGGCATGGTGTCCTCGGTGATCGGGCAGCTCGTGGCCGAGGAACCGCTCGTGCCACTCGGCGAGGATCGCTCGCGCGCACCTGCGCCGGGCAGCGCCGCGAACGACGGGCTGCCGCTCCAGGTCGCGGGCGAACTCCGGGAACTGGATCCGCAGCGTCGTCCGGTAGTGCTTGTCGCCGCCGATCGCGTTGCCGATGATCACGGCGACCCGCTCGGGGTCGACGTCCCACTCCGGCCAGCCGGCGTCGAGCAGGGCCGATCGGGCGGCCGAGACCGCCCACTGCTGGCCGACGTCGAGCTGCTGCGGCGACCTTCGGCGGCACCGGGAGCCGCCACCGCAGCGGGTCCCACGGGTACTCGCGCACCCAGCCGCCGATGCGGCTGTAGGTCTTGTCGGGCGCGGCCGGGTCCGGGTCGTAGTAGAGCTCCGGGTCCCAGCGCTCGGGCGGCACGTCGCTGATCGAGTACCGGCCGTCGCGGAGGTTCTGCCAGAAGGTGGCGGCGTCCGGGGCGTCCGGCATGATCGCCGCGACGCCGACGACGGCGACCGGAGAGGTGTGGTGCTCGTTCATGGCCAGTCCTTCGTGTGCCTCAGGCGGTGACGCGGTCGTAGAGGACGTCCGCGACGGCGTCCATGTCGGCGAGCAGCCCGGCCTGGGCGGCGCGCACCTCGTCCAGCGGCAGCCCGGCGACCAGCTGCCGGGCGGTGGCCGGGTCGGCGGCGCCGCAGACCCAGCGCACGCCCTCCTCGGCGACCTTGAGCGCGGCGTCGCGGGCGAAGACCCGGCTGATGGCGGCCAGGCCGGCGGCGTCGAACCGCCGGTCGGCCTTCTCGGGCAGCGAGCCCTCGGCGGCGGCCGCGGCACGCCGCGGACCAGCGCGGCCGACGCCTCCGCGTACGCGATCAGCTCGCCGAGCCGCAGCAGCACGTGCTGGTTGCGGGTCAGCCGGCCGACCCGGCACGCCTCGAGCACGGCGGCCAGGCAGCTCCAGCGCCGAGCGCGCTGACGTCGGCGCCGACCGTCGGGGTGCGCGGCGTGCAGGGCCGAGCATCCCGTCGGCGAGCGTCGAGGTAGTAGCCGGCCGCGGGTCTTGAGGTGCTGCTGCCAGCGGTCCCGCGCGATGGTCATCTCCATGATCTCGGAGGTGCCCTCGTAGATCGTGGTGATCCGGACGTCGCGGCGGATCTTCTCGACGAGGTAGGGCCGCGTGTAGCCGTAGCCCGCCGTGCGCCTGGATCGCCGCGTCCGCGGCGGCGACACCGGCCTCGGTCGCCAGGTACTTGGCGATGGCGCCCTCGGTGTTGAGCGCGCCGTCCGCGCCCTCGCCGGCGTCGATGCGGGTCGCGGTCTCCTCGACGACGGCGCGGGCGGCCTCGAGCCGCACGACGTGCGGGACGATCAGCTTGTGCGTGTAGCCCTGCTTCTCGCTGAGCGGCGACGCCGCCCTGGATCCGCTGCGTCGAGTAGCGGATGGCCCGGTCCATCGGCCTCCCAGCCGCCGCCGAGGCCGAACGCGGCGACCATCAGCCGGGTGTAGCCGAAGACCTGCTGCGCCTGCACGAGCCCGCGGCCCTCGACGCCGCCGACCAGGTTCGCCGCCGGCACCACGACGTCGTCGAGGAACAGCGCCGCCGTGTTGGAGAGCCGGATGCCGTGCTTGTCCTCCGGGGGCGCGCTCGAGAAGCCCTCGGCGCCCTTCTCGACGACGAACCAGACGGGCCCTCCTGGGGCCATCGCGAGGATCGTGTAGGCGTCGGCGATGGTGCCGTTGCTGATCCACTGCTTGCGGCCCGTGATCGCGGTACGCCGGGCTGGCCGTCCGGCGCCCTCGACCGGGACGGCCGTCGTCGTCATCGCGCCCAGGTCGCTGCCGGCCTCGGGCTCGGTGGCGCCGTAGGCGAAGAGCATGCCCTGGTCGGCGATCCGCCCGAGCCACTCCTTCTTCTGCTCCTCGGTGCCGCCCATCAGGATCGGGTCGCTGCCGAGGAACGTCGCGAAGACCGAGGTGCCGAGGCCGATGTCGAAGCGCGCCATCCGCTCGCAGATCCGGTAGGAGTCGAACGCGCTGCCGCCCAGGCCCGCCGTACTCCTCGGGGATGAAGACCAGCTGGACGCCGAGCGCGTCGCCGCGACATCGCCCGGACGGTGTCCTCGGGGCAGCGGTCCTCGTGGTCGAGCTCGAGGATCCGGCTCTCGGGGAGCTCCGCGGCGACGAAGTCGCCGAGCGCCTCGAGCATGAGCTTGAGCGTGTCCAGGTCGAGGCCGGCGGTCGTGACGGTCATGGCTGGTTCCCTTCGGAGCTGGTGGCGGCGCCGGCCGTGGGCAGGCTGGGCCGGGCGGCCCGTACGGAGCGCAGGAGGATCTCGGAGACGTCGGTGACCTCGACGGACTCGGGCGCCTGACCCTGCTGCTGGCGCAGGCCGACGCCGTCGGTGAGCATGACGATGCAGAACGGGCAGGCGGCGGTGACGACGTCGGGCTTGAGGGCGAGCGCCTCGTCCGCGCGGTTCTCGTTGATCCGCTGACCGATCGTCTCGTCCATCCACATCCGGGCCCCGCCGGCGCCGCAGCAGAACGAGCGCTCCCTGTTGCGCGGCATCTCGGCCACCCGTGCGCCGGGGACGCTGCCGAGGAGCTCGCGGGGCGGCGCGAAGATCCGGTTGTGCCGGCCGAGGTAGCAGGCGTCGTGGTAGGTGATCGTGGCGTCCACCGGGGTGACCGGCGTGAGCCGCCGCTCGGCCACCAGCCGCGACAGGAGCTGGGTGTGGTGGACCACCTCGTAGTGGCCGCCCAGCTGCGGGTACTCGTTCGCGAGGGTGTTGAAGCAGTGGGCGCAGGTCGCCACGATCTTCCGGACGCCGGCGGCGTTGAGGGTCTCGACGTTCTGCTGCGCCAGCATCTGGAACAGGAACTCGTTGCCCATCCGGCGGGCCGGGTCACCGGTGCAGGTCTCGGCCTCGCCGAGGACCATGAAGGACACGCCGGCCGTGTGGAGCAGCTCCGCCACGGCTCGGGTGGTGCGCTGAGCCTTGTCGTCCAGGGCGCCGGCGCAGCCGACCCAGAACAGGTACTCGACGTCGTCGGGCAGGCGGTCGCCGGCGCCGAGGACGGGCACCTCGAAGGGCAGCTCCTCGGCCCAGGTCATCCGCGCGCTCGCGCCCTGCCCCCAGGGGTCACCGGCGTGCTCGACGTTGCGCAGCATCGGGGCGGCGGACTCCGGGAAGGCCCCCTCCATCAGCACCTGGTTCCGCCGCATGTCCACGACGTGGTCGACGTGCTCGATGTCGACCGGGCACTGCTCCACGCAGGCCCCGCAGGTGGTGCACGACCAGAGCACGTCGGGGTCGATCACGCCGTTGACGTCCGCGTCGCCGACCAGGGGGCGGGCGGCCTCGGCGAGCACGTCCTGGGGCAGCGCCTGGCGCGCCGCGTCGTCCGCGGCCAGCAGGTACGGGGCCTTGGCCAGCGCGTGGTCGCGCAGCGACATCACCAGGAGCTTGGGCGACAGCGGCTTGCCCGTGTTCCACGCCGGGCACTGCGACTGGCATCGCCCGCACTCCGTGCAGGAGGCGAGGTCGAGCATCCCCTTCCAGGTGAAGTCCTCGATCTTCCCCCGGCCCATGAGGTCGTCCTCGCCCGGGTCCTCGAAGTCGACCGGCTTGCCCTGGGAGTGCACGGGCAGCAGCGGACCGAGGGCCCTGGGTCGCCGCGAGAACGCGACGTTGAACACCGCCGTGATGATGTGGAGGTGTTTGCTGTGCACCACGAGCACGAGGAACGCCAGGATGATCCCGAGCGCGAGGAGGATCCCCACCGTCTCGATGACTTCGTTGGCCGTCGTCCCCAGCGGCGCGAGGACCGAGGCGACCCACTCGGAGGCGAACGCCCCGCTGCTGTAGGGGAAGACGCCCCCGTTGATCTGAGCACCGCGGTAGAGCAACAGGCTCCAGACGACGTTGAAGATCATGAACAGGACGAGCCAGGCGGCGTCCAGGTGGGACCCGAAGAAGCGTGACCTGCGGCCCTCGCGGCGCGGCGAGTGCCGGACGCGGATCACGGCGAACACCGCGACGGAGACGAGCACGAGCACGGCGACCAGGTCCTCCAGGAACCCCAGCCACGGCTGGTGACCGATCAGGGGGATGGCGAAGTCCCGGACGAACAGGGCGCCGTAGCTCTCGAGCAGCGTGAGCATGAGCAGGATGAAGCCCCAGAAGGCCAGCACGTGGGCGACGCCCGGCACCGTCCACTGCAGGAGCTTGCGCTGCCCGAGCACCTCGGTCACCTCGGCCCGGAACCGGGCGGCGACGTCGTCGGTGCGGCCCGGCTCCACCGGCTGGGCGGTCCGGCCCAGCCGGTAGAGCATCAGCAGCCGGCGCCCGGCGAACCAGAAGGCCACCGCGGTCATGGCGAGGCCGAGGACCAATCTCAGGGCCACGGGCCCTCCTTCGGAGTTCGCGGGCGGGCCGGCTAGACCTTGCGGCGCTCGATCTCGGCGACGAGGGCGGGGAGCACGGTGTGCACGTCACCGACGACACCGAAGTCGGCGATCGAGAAGATGGGCGCCTTCGGGTCCTTGTTGATCGCCACGATGGTGCGGGACCCCTGCATCCCGGCGCGGTGCTGGATGGCGCCGGAGATGCCGGCGGCGACGTACAGCTGCGGAGCCACCGTCGTGCCCGTCTGCCCGACCTGGAAGTCGTGGCCGTACCAGCCGAGGTCCGTCGCGGCGCGGGAGGCGGCGACGGCGCCACCCAGGGCGTCGGCCAGCCGCTCGATGGTTGCGAAGCCCGCCGGGGAACCCATTCCCCGGCCGCCGGCGATGACGACGGACGCGTCGGCCAGTTCGGGCCGCCCGGTGGTCGACTTGGGGGTGCGCCGCGTGATGCGCGCGCTCCGCCCGCCGTCGCTGATGTCGAACGGCACGACCTCGACCACCGGTTCGGCCGGAGCGACCTCCGGCGACGCCGCGTTCGGCCGCACGGTGATGATCGGGGTCCCGCGGACCACCTGGCTGGTGGTGGTCCAGCTGCCGGCGAGGACGGACTGGGTCACCAGCGGGCCGTCCTCGCCCGGCGTGACGTCGACCGCGTTGGTGATGATCCCGGAGTCGAGGCCGACGGCCGCGCGGGCGGCGATCTCGGTGCCCTCGGCACCGGCGGTGACGAGCACGGCGGCCGGCGAGGTGCGCTCGGCGACCGCGACGAGCGCCTCGGCCTTGGGACCCACCAGGCAGGTCTCCAGGTCCGGATGATCCACCGAGTAGACGCGGGAGGCGCCGTGCTCCGCCAGGATCTTGACGACGTCGTCCTCGGGGGGACCGAAGACGAGCGCGGCGGGCTGCCCGAGCCTGCGCGCGAGCGTGAGCAGCTCCAGGCTGGCCTTGCGGACCGTGCCGTCGCTTCGTTCGACGACGACGAGGACTTCGGTCATGGGAATCTCCTCGAGAGATCGTTCGGGTAGGGCCGCTGGGCTCAGAGGAGCTTCTGCGCGACCAGGAAGTCGGCGATGCGGGCGGCGCCCTCGCCGTCGTCGGTCACGACCGACCCGGCCTGCCGCGGGGGCGTGGGGGTGACGGACCGGACCACGGTCGCGGCCGCGGCCGTGCCGACCTGGGTCGCGTCGAGGCCGAGGTCCGCCAGCGTCCACGTCGTGATCTTCTTCTTCTTGCCGGCCATGATCGCCTTGAAGGAGGGGTACCTGGCCTCACCGGTCTCGTCGGTGACGGACACCAGTGCGGGCAGCGGCGCGGCGGCGTCGTCCACGGCGCCCTCCGAGTTCCGCCGGATCGCCACCGAGCCGTCGGCGACTGACAGCTCGCCCGCGAAGGTGAGCTGGGGGACCCCGAGGCGCTGCGCGAGCATGGCCGGGACGACGGACATCTCCGCGTCGGTCGACGCCATCCCGGTCATCACCAGGTCGAAGCCCAGGCGCTCGATCGCGCGGGCCAGGACGAGTGACGTGGCCAGCGCGTCGGACCCGTGCAGGGCCTCGTCGCTGATGTGCACCGCGTCGTCGCCGCCCATGGCGAGGGCCTTGCGAAGCCCGTCCGCCGCTCGCGCGGGACCCATGGTGAGGAAGGTGATGGTGGCGGGAAGACCCTTCTCCACCAGCGAGACGGCTTGCTCCACCGCGTACTCGTCGAGCTCGGACAGCCGCCCCTCGACGCCGGCGCGGTCGAGTGTGCCGTCAGGCGCGTAGCGCACAGGGGCAGTGGATTCAGGGACGTGCTTGACAGGCACCACGATCTTCATCAGCAGCTTGCCCCTCTGGCGTCGGGTCGGATTCGCTTCTCCTCGACGCTAGGCGGGATATCCGCCCATGGGACGGGCCGAAGGACCCTGACCGTGCCACCGTCGTCCCCTGTCCGGTCCCCTCGCAGCGGCGAAGGCTGCCACGGAAGGAGCGATCGGAGGATCGGCATGACGGGGATCGACAGGGCGCTTCGGCGTGCCGCGACGGCCCTGTCGGCGGCGGCCCTCGCAGAGGTCGCCCTGGTACGACTCGGCCGCACCTACGGCTCGACGGCTCCGGAACGGGCCGAGGTGCTGCCAGGAGACGGGATCGTTCCTCAGCCGGACGTCGTCACCGATCACGCCGTCACCGTCGACGCGCCCCCGCACCAGGTCTGGCCGTGGCTCGTCCAGATGGGCTGGCACCGGGGCGGCTGGTACACGGCACGTTGGGTCGACCGGCTGCTCTTCCCGGCCAACCGGCCCAGCGCGACGACCATCCTCCCGGAGCTGCAAGGGCTGGCGGTCGGCGACTTCGTCCCCGACGGAGCGCCGGAGACGGGCTGTGGTTTCGTCGTCGAGCAGCTGGAACCCGAGCGGATCCTGGTGCTGCACTCGACGACCCACCTGCCGCCCGCCTGGCGCGAGCGGCACGTCGCCGCTCTCGACTGGTCGTGGGTCTTCGTCCTGACCCCGGTCGACCGCGGCCGCCGGACGCGCTTCCACTTCAGGTCGCGCTGGAGCACCACGCCGTGGTGGTTCACCCTGACCGGCCGGCTCGCGGTCGTCCCCGCGGACTTCGTGATGTCCCGCGACATGCTGCGTGGTGTCCGACGGCGCGCCGAGGCGCCCCTCCCTGCAGCTGACGCCCCGGGAGCGCGAGGCGAGGGGTGCCCTAGGGCTGGGAGCTGCTGACTTTGGTCCCTGTGGTGGCCCTCTCGGCCCACCTACGGTCGAGACAACCGGCCACAGGAGGCCCCCCGTGCGCGATCTCACTCCCCCGGCACCGCTGGGCCTCGGCCGCGTCCGGTCCGGCCCCGTGCGCAGCCAGCGCCCCGTCTACCTCGACCTGCCCGCGCCCTGCGGCGCCGCGTGCCCCGCGGGTGAGGACGTCCAGGGCTGGCTCGCCCTGGCCCGCGGCGGCGACGACGAGGCGGCCTGGCGCCACCTGACGGCCGACAACCCCCTGCCCGCCGTCCACGGCCGCGTCTGCTACCACCCCTGCGAGACGGCGTGCAACAGGTCCTTCCTCGACGGCGCCGTCTCCGTGCACGGCGTGGAGCGCCACCTCGGCGACCTCGCCCTCGAGCGCGGTTGGGCCTTCGACGCGCCACTGGCACGCACGGGCCGGCGCGTGCTCGTCGTCGGCTCCGGCCCCTCCGGCCTGTCGGCTGCCTACCACCTGGCCCGGCTGGGCCACGAGGTCGTCGTCCGGGACAGCGGGCCGGAGCCCGGCGGGATGATGCGCTACGGCATCCCGGCCTATCGGCTGCCCCGCGACGTGCTGGACGCCGAGATCGCCCGGATCGCCGCGCTGGGCGTGACGTTCGAGCAGGGGCACCCCGTGACCGACCTGGAGCACGAACGGCAGGGCTTCGACGCCGTCTTCGTGGCGGTCGGCGCGCACCTGTCCAAGCGGGTCGACATCCCCGACGCCGACGCCGGCCGGGTGCTCGACGCCGTGACCTTCCTGCGCGAGGCGGCGTCCGGGCAAGGGCACCTGGAGGGCAGGGTCGCGGTCTACGGCGGCGGCAACACCGCCATGGACGCCGCCCGCGTCGCCCGCCGCCTCGGCGCCGACGACACCGTGATCGTCTATCGGCGCAGCCGGGACCAGATGCCCGCGCACGAGGAGGAGGCCGCGGACGCCGAGGCCGAGGGCATCCGCATCAACTGGCTGCGCACCATCGCCGGGATGCACGGCCACGAGCTCACCGTCGAGGTGCAGGAGCTCGACGGGGACGGCCGTCCGCACGGCACCGGCCGTTTCGAGACGCTGGCCGCCGACACCATCGTGCTCGCGCTCGGACAGGAGACCGACAGCGCCTTCCTGCGGGGCGTGGACGGCGTGCGGTTCGACGCGGACGTCGTCCGCGTGGACCCCGCGACCTTGATGACGGGCGCGCCGGGGATCTTCGCCGGTGGCGACGCCGTGCCGAGCGAGCGGACCGTCACCGTCGGCGTCGGCCACGGCAAGCGGGCCGCCCGCAGCATCGATGCCTACCTCAGTGGCGATCCCTTCGTGCCGCATGCGCCGCCCCCGCCCGTGCCGGTCGACAAGCTCAACCTCTGGTACTTCGGCGACCACCACCGCCGCGAGCAGCCGGCGCTCGACCCCGCCGCCCGCACCGCGGGCTTCGCCGAGGTCGTCGCCGGGCTGTCCCCCGACGAGGCGCGGTTCGAGGTGGCCCGCTGCCTGTCGTGCGGCACCTGCTTCGAGTGCGACGGCTGCTACGGCGCCTGCCCCGAGGACGCGATCATCAAGCTGGGCAAGGGCGCGCGCTACCGGATCGACCTCGAGCGGTGCACCGGCTGCGGCGCCTGCTACCGCCAGTGCCCGGTCCACGCGATCGAGCTCGTCCCGGAGCCGGCGGCCGCCGAGCCGTCCGGCCCACAGAGCTGAGGAGACGCCGCGATGCGGACCAGTGGCACCACCCGCACCACCATGGACGGCAACACCGCCGCGGCCGACGTCGCCTACCGGCTCAACGAGCTCTGCGCGATCTTCCCGATCACCCCGAGCTCGACGATGGCGGAGCTGGCCGACGAGTGGGCGAGCGCCGGTCGCCGCAACGTCTTCGGGACGGTCCCCACCGTCATGGAGATGCAGAGCGAGGGCGGGGCCGCCGGCGCCCTGCACGGTGCCCTCCAGGGCGGCGCGCTGAGCACGACCTTCACGGCCTCGCAGGGCCTGCTCCTGATGATCCCCAACATGTACAAGATCGCCGGCGAGCTGACCTCGACGGTGTTCCACGTGGCGGCGCGCTCGCTCGCGGCGCAGGCGCTGTCGATCTTCGGCGACCACTCCGACGTCATGGCCGTCCGGCAGACCGGGTTCGCCCTGCTCGCCTCGGCGTCCGTGCAGGAGGCCCATGACCTCGCGCTCGTCGCCCAGGCGGCCACGCTGCGCAGCCGGGTGCCGTTCGTGCACTTCTTCGACGGCTTCCGCACCTCCCACGAGCTGAACACGGTCGAGACCCTCGACGACGACGTCCTGCGCGCGCTCGTACCCGAGCATCTGGTCCGCGAGCACCGCGCCCGCGCGCTCAGCCCCGAGCACCCCTTCATCCGCGGGACGGCGCAGAACCCGGACGTGTACTTCCAGGCGAGGGAGACGGTGAACCCGCGGTACGACGCGCTGCCCGGCGTCGTCCAGGCGACCATGGACGAGCTGGCGGAGCGGGCCGGCCGGCGGTACGGGATCGTCGAGTACACCGGCCACCCCGAGGCGACCCGAGTGATCGTCGTGATGGGCTCCGCCGGCGTGACGGCGCGCGAGACGGCCGCGGTGCTGGCCGGCCGCGGCGAGCGCGTCGGCGTCCTGCTGGTGCGCCTCTACCGGCCCTTCCCCTCGGCTGCCCTGGTGGCCGCGCTGCCCGCGACGGTGGAGTCGCTCGCCGTGCTCGACCGGACGAAGGAGCCCGGGTCCAACGGCGAACCGCTCTTCCTCGACGTCGTCTCCGCGCTCACCGAGGCCGCTGCCGGCGGCCGCGGTCCCCCGCGTCATCGGCGGCCGGTACGGTCTGTCGTCGAAGGAGTTCACGCCGGGGATGGTGGCGGGGATCTTCGCGGAGCTGACCCGGGAGCAGCCGCGCCCGCGGTTCACGATCGGCATCACCGACGACGTCGGCGGCATCTCCCTGCCGTACGACGCCGACCTCGACGTGGAGGACCCGGCGACGGTGCGCGCCGTCTTCTTCGGGATCGGCTCCGACGGCACCGTGGGCGCGAACAAGAACACCATCAAGATCCTCGGGGCGGACGGCGACCGCCACGCGCAGGGCTACTTCGTCTACGACTCGAAGAAGTCCGGCGGGCTGACCGTGTCCCACCTGCGCTTCGGCCCCAACCCGATCCACGCGCCGTACCTCGTGCGGTCGGCCGACTTCGTCGGGTGTCACCAGCTCAACCTGCTCGAGCGTGTCGACGTCCTGGGCTGCGCGGCCGACGGCGCGACGGTCCTGCTCAACGCGGCCGAGCCGGCGGAGAAGCTGTGGGACGCGCTGCCCGCGCCCGTGCAGCGCGCCGTGCGCGACAAGCACCTGCGGCTGTTCACCGTCGACGCCGACACCGTCGCCCGCGAGGCCGGCCTGCCCGGGCGCACGAACGTGGTCCTGCAGACCTGCTTCTTCGCGATCTCCGGGGTGCTGCCGGCGGGCGAGGCGGTCGAGCGGGTCAAGGCCGCGATCCGCTCCACGTACGCGCGGCGGGGCGCCGAGGTGGTGCGCCGCAACGAGAGCGCCGTCGACGCGGCCGTCGCCGCCCTGCACGAGGTGCCGATGCCGGCGAACGGCACCGGGACGCCGGGGCACGAGCCGGCACCGTTGGTCCCCGACGGTGCCCCCGACTTCGTCCGCAGCGTCACGGCCACGATGATGGCCGGCCGCGGCGACGAGCTCCCGGTGAGCGCGCTGCCCGAGGACGGGACCTATCCCAGCGGCACCACGGCCTACGAGAAGCGGCGCATCTCCGACCTGGTCGCCCGCTGGGACCCGCAGGCCTGCATCCAGTGCGGCAACTGCTCGTTCGTGTGCCCGCACAGCGTGATCCGGGCCAAGCACGTCCCGGCGTCCGCGCTCGACGACGCGCCCCCCGGGTTCGCCGACGCGCCGCTGGTGGCGGTCGGCCTCCCGGACACCCGCTACACCCTCCAGGTCTACGCGGAGGACTGCACCGGCTGCGGGCTGTGCGTCGAGGCGTGCCCGGTGTCGCCCAAGGCGATCGACCTGGGCCTGCTCGAGCCGGTGCTCGAGACCGAACGCGAGAACGTCGCGTTCTTCGAGACCCTGCCCGTCAACGACCGTAGCCGGGTCGACTTCGGGACGGTGCGCGGCGCACAGTTCCTCCAGCCGCTCTTCGAGTTCTCCGGGGCGTGCTCGGGCTGCGGGGAGACGCCTTACCTCAAGCTGCTCACGCAGCTGTTCGGTGACCGCGCCACCGTGGCGAACGCGACGGGCTGCTCGTCGATCTACGGCGGCAACCTGCCGACGACGCCCTGGACGACGAACGCCCGCGGGCGCGGGCCTGCCTGGTCGAACTCCCTCTTCGAGGACAACGCGGAGTTCGGCCTGGGGCTGCGGCTGGCCGCCGATCTGCACGCCGGCCTCGCCCGCCGACGCCTCGAACAGCTGCGCGACGCCGTCGGCACGGACCTCGCCGAAGCGATCCTGACGGCGCCGCAGGTGCGCGAGTCGGAGCTGGAGGCCCAGCGCGATCGGGTGGCCGAGCTGGGCCGGCGCCTGCAGGCCCTGTCCGGACCGGAGGTCGACGACCTGCGCAGCGTCGCCGACCACCTGCTGCGGCGCAGCGTCTGGCTGGTGGGCGGCGACGGCTGGGCCTACGACATCGGCTCCGGCGGTCTCGACCACGTGCTGGCCACCGGCCGCGACGTCAACGTGCTCGTGCTCGACACCGAGGTGTACTCCAACACCGGTGGCCAGTCGTCGAAGTCGACGCCGCTGGCGGCCGTCGCGAAGTTCGCCGCCGCGGGCAAGCAGTCGCCCAAGAAGGACCTCGCCCTGCAGGCGATCGCCTACGGCAACGTCTACGTGGCGCGCGTCGCGATGGGCGCCGACCCGCACCAGACGCTGACCGCCTTCCGGGAGGCCGAGGCGTACGACGGCCCGAGCCTGATCATCGCCTACAGCCACTGCATCGCCCACGGCATCGAGATGCGCGACGGCCTCGACCAGCAGTACCGGGCCGTCGCGTCCGGCCACTGGCCGCTCGTCAGGTACGACCCGACGGTCAGGGCCTCCGGCGGCAATCCCTTCCAGCTGGACTCGCCGCGGCCGCGGATCCCGCTGCGCGACTACGTCTACCGCGAGCTGCGGTACCGGGTGCTGCGCGACGCCGACCCCGACGAGGCGGACCGCCTGCTCGCCCTCGCGGAGGCCGCGGTGGAGCAGCGCTGGCAGACCTACGAGGAACTGGCGACGCGCGGCGCCGCGCGGTTCCCCGCCGACGCGAGGAGAGGCTGACGACAGCCATGGAGACGACGACCGGCGCGACGACCACCCTGGCCACGCGCTACCTGGGACTGCACCTGCGCAACCCGCTGGTGGCGAGCCCGTCCCCGCTGTCGGGCACCGTCGAGGGCGTCCGCGCGCTCGCCGCCGCCGGCGTCGGGGCCGTGGTCCTGCCCTCGCTGTACGAGGAGGAGGTCCGCGACCAGCAGCTGCGCACCTTCGCGCTGACGGAGCCGTACGAGCATGCCCACGGCGAGGCCGACGGCTACCTGCCCCGGCAGCCGGCCGGCTCCGACGCGGCCACCCGGTACCTGAGGCTGGTGGAGCGCGCCGCCGCCGCTGTCGACGTCCCGGTCCTCGCGAGCCTGAACGGCAGCAGCCTCGGCGGGTGGACGGGCTTCGCCCGCCGGGTGCAGCAGGCGGGGGCCGCGGCGCTCGAGCTCAACATGCACGTCGCTCCGGGAGACCCGCGGACGAGCGGGCGGGAGGTGGAGGACCGCCTCGTCGAGATCCTGCTGGCGGTCAAGGACGCCGTGTCGGTCCCGGTGGCCGTGAAGCTCAGCCCGTACTTCAGCTCGACGGGTGAGATGGCCGTGCGCCTCGATCGCGCGGGCGCCGACGGGCTCGTGCTGTTCAACCGGTTCCTGCACACCGACGTCGACCCCGAGCGGCTCGTCACGGAGCCCGCACCGGGCCTGTCCGCACCGGCCGAGGCCGGCCTGCCGCGCGCCTGGATCGCCGTGCTGTGGAGCCAGCTGTCGTGCTCGCTCGCTGCGACGACGGGGGTGGAGGAGCCGAAGGACGTCGAGGCCTACCTGCTGGCGGGTGCGGACGTCGTCATGACGACCTCGGCGCTGCTCAGGCACGGGCCGGGGTACGCCGCCGTGCTCCTGGACGGGCTCGAGGACTGGCTGCGCCGCAAGGGGTTCACCTCGGTCGACGCGGCGCGCGGCCGGCTGGCCGTCCCCCACCACACGGACGCGAACGCGCTCGAGCGGGCGGGGTACGTCAGTGCGCTGGACGCCGCCCGTCGCCGCTACGGCTCCACCACCGACGTGTGACCCCCAGCAGCGGGCCGGCCCGTTGCCGGACCGGCCCGCTGCTGGACCGGCCCGCTGCTGGACCGGCCCGCTGCTACACGTCTCATCTGGTGTCGGAACCGCCGACGGACAGGGCCGCGCGACCGGCCTCGAGCCTGCGACGGGCAACCGGTACGGCGAGCAGGACACGTAGTCCAGACCCGCGCGGTGGAAGAAGTGGATCGAGGCGGGGTCGCCGCCGTGCTCGCCGCAGACCCCGACGCGCAGCCCCGGGCGGACGCGCCGGCCCTCGGCGACGGCCAGCGACACGAGGCGCCCCACGCCCCTCTCGTCCAGGGTCTCGAAGGGCGAGGTCTCGAAGATGCCGAGGGACAGGTACCGCGGGAAGAAGGCCGCCTCGACGTCGTCGCGCGAGAACCCCCAGCCCATCTGGGTGAGGTCGTTGGTGCCGAACGAGAAGAACTCGGCCTGGCCGGCGATCTCGCCGGCGGTGAGCGCGGCGCGCGGAACCTCGATCATCGCGCCGAGCGGCATCGTGGGCGCGCCGGGCACCGCCGCCATGGCGCTCTCGAGCTCCGGCCGCAGCGCCTCGATCTCGCGGGCGGAGGCGACGAGCGGGACCATGATCTCGGGGCGCGGGTCGAGCCCGGCCCGGACGAGCGCGGCGGCGGCCTCGGCCACCGCTCGCACCTGGGTGGCGACCAGCCCGGGGATCAGCAACCCCAGCCGGACGCCCCGGAGCCCGAGCATCGGGTTCTCCTCGTGGATCCGCTCGACCGCGGCCAGCAGCGCACGGTCGCGGACGAGCTGGGGGCTGAACGCTCCGGCACCCTCGGCCCACGCCACCCGCTCGACCAGGTCGGCGACGCTCGGGAGGAACTCGTGCAGCGGCGGGTCGATGAGGCGGATGGTCACGGGCACCCCGTCCATCGCGCGCAGGATCCCGGTGAAGTCCGCGCGTTGCAGCGGGAGCAGGGCGTCGAGGACGGCCCGTTGCTCGTGCGGCGTCCGGGCCAGGACGAGATCCTCGATCAACTTGCGCCGCGCTCCGAGGAACATGTGCTCGGTGCGGCACAGCCCGACCCCCTCCGCGCCGAACCGGCGGGCGCGGGCGGCGTCCTCGGCGGTGTCGGCGTTGGCCTGGACGCCCAGGACGCGCACCGCGTCGGCGTGCGCGAGCAGGCGGTCGACGGCAGCGACCACGGGATCGCCCTGGGGCACGACCCCGGTCTCCAGGGAGCGGACGACGTCCGACGGGCGGACCGCGACGGCGCCGCGGTAGACCCGGCCGGTGGTCCCGTCGACGGAGACGACGTCGCCCGGGTGCAGCACCTGGTCGCCGATGCTGATCACGCCGGAACCCTCGTCGATCATCATCGCCTGCGCACCGCACACGCACGGCTTGCCCATGCCGCGAGCGACGACCGCGGCGTGCGACGTCTTGCCGCCATGGCTCGTGAGGATGCCCCGGGCGGCGATCATCCCGGGCAGGTCGTCGGGGGTGGTCTCCCTGCGCACGAGCACGGTGGGCTCCGGTCGCCGCGACCGCGGCCTCGTTGCTGAGCACGATCGCTCCGACGGCCGCGCCGGGCGATGCGGGGACCCCGGTGACGATCACCGGATCGTCGCCCGACGGAGCGAACGCAGGGAACATGAGCTGGGACAGCTGGGCGCCGGTCACGCGGGCCAGGGCCTCGTCGAGGTCGATGAGGCCCTCGTCGACGAGCTGGCAGGCGATGACGAACGCGGCGGCCGGCGTCCGCTTGCCCACCCGGGTCTGCAGCATCCAGAGCTTGCCGCGCTCGACGGTGAACTCGATGTCGCACAGGTCGCGGTAGTGCTCCTCGAGCACGCGCAGGTGGTGCCGCAGCTCGTCGAAGCTGTGCTTGTCACGCCGTTCGAAGTCGGCCAGGGACAGGGTGTCGTACCCGCCGGCGACGACGTCCTCGCCCTGGGCGTTCGCCAGGTAGTCGCCGTAGGCGCCGCGAGCGCCGGTGGCGGGGTCGCGGCTGAAGGCGACGCCGGTGCCGGAGTCGGCACCCAGGTTCCCGTAGACCATCGCCATCACGGTGACGGCGGTGCCGAGATCGGCAGGGATGCGTTCCTGCCGGCGGTACGCCACGGCGCGGGGCGAGCTCCACGAGGCGAAGACCGCGCGGACGGCGGCCAGGAGCTGCTCCCGCGGGTCCTGGGGGAAGTCCTGCCCCGTCTCCTCGCGGAACACGTCCTTCATGGCGCCGACGACACGCTGGAGCTCCGCCGCCCTGATCTGCTCGGGGCCCGGTCCGGTGTGCAGAGCGGCCGAGGCGGCCTCGAACCGCTCGCCCGGGATCCCCGCCACGGTCCGCCCGTACATCTGGATCAGGCGCCGGTAGCAGTCCCAGGCGAAGGCGGGGTCGTCCGCCGCCGCGGCGAGGCCGTGGACGGTCTCGTCGGTCAGCCCGATGTCGAGCACCGTCTCCATCATCCCGGGCATCGAGAACTTCGCGCCCGAGCGCACCGAGAGCAGCAGCGGATCGGCGGAGCCGCCGAAGCTGCGCCCTGCTGCCGCCTCCAGCCGTTCCAGGTGCTCGGCGATCTCGGCCTCGAGCTGATCCGGCGGCGACCCCTCGGCGAGGTGGACCCGGCAGGCCTCGGTCGTGATCACGAAGCCGGGGGGCACGGGCAGGCCGAGTGCGGTCATCTCGGCCAGGTTCGCGCCCTTGCCGCCGAGGAGGTCGCTGAGTCCCATCCCGCCCTCGGCGAAGTCGTAGACGTACTTCACCCCGGTCAGGGGCATCGGTGCGATCGAGCCAGTGACCATGACAGGCTCCCGCCTCTCGTCCTCGCGGCTGCGCCCCGATGGCTCGCGCCGCACTCACCACTCAGCCTCGTCCGCCATGCACCGTCCCGGCAGTGCCGAAGGACCCGCGCACGAGGGCAGGTCCGAGAGATCGGGGACGTTCGGTCCTGGCGGGACGGCCGACCGTGAGGGCTCCATGGATCAGGAGGATCCAGAGGGCCCACCACCTCCCGGCGTCCGCGCGTGTCGACACCGCGACTGGACGCGCTGCGCACCGGCTACCCGTTCTGCGTCGACCGGGTCACGCGCCAGCCCACAGTGAGGGTGGCCGCACCGGCGTCCGCGCACGCCGCGGCCGCGCTGGCCTTCGCGGAGGGCCGGGTCGGGACGCGCGACATCTGGGGCGGTGCGGGCCCGGTCGGCTACGACCGCTCGGGGCTCGCCCTCCAGGCCCTGTACAGCGGCGGCCGCGTGGTCCCGGGCGTCACGACCGACGAGCACGTCCGGACGTCTTCAACGCCGCCGCCGCGATCTACCGTTCGACGGCGTTCCGGCACGTGCCGCTCTCGCAGCGACGGGCCGGGGATCTGGTCTTCTGGGGCTCGGACCTGCACCACATGGCCCTCTACCTGGGGCGGCGACCGGATCGTCGAGGCGGTACGCCCGGCCGTCCGCGTGGCCGGCCTGTGGCCGCACGGGACGCCGCTGCCGACCGTCGCCCGCGCCTTCCCCGAGGGCCCCGATCAGGCTCACACCGTCTACGCGGTCAACCCCAACGCGGACCGGGTCGAGGGGGATCAGGTGCTATCCGGATCTGGCGTCGATCCCTGGCGGGGTCGAGGCCGTGGTGATCGGTACGCGACCCGAACTCGCGGAGGATGCCGTGCGCCAATGCGTCGACCTCGGCATCGAGCACGGGTGGATGCATCGAGGCCCGGGCGCGGGCAGCGTCTCGCACGCGGCCACCCGGTACGGCCGGGAACACGGCATCACGGTGATCGACGGAGGCTGCCCACTGATGTTCGGTCCCACCGCCGATGTCGGGCACAAGATCATGCGAGTCGTGTTCGCCGGCCACGTGCCGAAGCAGGTGTGAACCAGGAGCAGGTGTGAACGGCGAGCACCCGCCGGCGGCGCTCCTCAGAGGTGCGGGCGCGCCTTCTCGTGGGTGAACTGCTCGATGTCGAGCGCGGCGGCGTGCAGGAGCTGGTGGGCCAGGTCGGACAGGGCCCGGGCCACCGCCAGCTCCGCGCCGATCTCGGGCACGGACGGGTCTCCGGGCTTCAGAGCCGCCGTGCCGCGGCCCGACAGGTGCGTCGGGTCGTCGGTGTGCAACCGCGCCTCGGCGTGGGTACCGCCGATGTCTTCCTGCTCGTCGATGAAGATCTCGACGGACCACCGCTTGAGACTGATCATCCGGATCACCTCGTGTCGTGATGCCGAACCGACGTCGCCGGCTCGGGTGTTCGACGGTCCTCGCCGGTCCGGGCCACGGAGCGCACGACCTCCACCGGACACGCCGCCGCGTGGACCACCCCGTGCGTGACCGATCCGAGGAGGAGGGACCGGGCCGCTCCCCGGCCCCGGCTGCCGACGACGAGCAGCCCGGCGTCGCGGGACTGTTCGGCGAGGACGGCCGCGGGTGTGCCTTCGACGACGAGCTCGCTCGCCTCGAGACCGGGATGACGCTCGACCGCCTCGTGGACCGCCGCGGAGGCAGCCACGCGAGCCACCTCGAACGCGGCATCCGCCATCTCCACCGCCGCGCTCGGCGACTCCACCGCGAGGGCGGACAGCCAGGAGTCGTCCGGCCACCGGCGCCACGCGGTCACGACCCGCAACGGAGCACCGTCCCGGGCGGCCACCTCGGCGGCCGCCTCCAGCGCCCGCCGGCCCACCGCGGAGCCGTCGACCCCGACGACGACGGGGTGCTCCGGCCCGGGGACCTGCGCACCCTGCCCGTGGACGACGACCGCGGGGCACTCGGCGTGCGTCATCACTACCGTCGAGACCGAGCCCAGACAGAGCGCGGCCAGATCCCCCCGCCCGCGGGTGCCGACCACCACGAGCTCCGCCGCGCGCGAGGCCTCGACCAGCACCTCCGCGGCGGATCCCGAGCCCACCACGGCCCTTACCGGCACGTCGGGTGCGGCGTGGCGGGCCAGGTCTGCTCCCTCGTCGGCGAGTGCCCGGGCCCGCTCGAAGGCGACGTCCGACCACTCCGTCTCGTCGTCGGTCGACAGCCCGAGCACGAGACCCGTGAAGTCGACGACGTGCACGACGGCGAGCGGCAGCCCTGCGCGCTGCGCCTCCCGCGCCGCCCATCGGACGGCGGTGGCCGCGCGCTCGGAGCCGTCGTACCCCACGACCACCCGGGCGGCGGTGACGTCGCGCAGCGGGGGCCACGTCCGCACCCGGTCGCCGTCGGTGCTCATCAGGGCACCGGCCGCACCGCTTGCACGATCACGCCGCCGCGGGCGAGCCCGTTGGCGCGGGCACGCTCGAGGAGCAGCCGCTGGGCCGGCACCACGTTCGCCGCCGCGCCCTGCCACGCGTGCAGGGCGCTCTGCTGCAGCGCCCGCCCGTAGCTGAACGTCAGAGCCCACGGCGCACGGCCGGCGAGGGCGTTGATCAGCGCGAGATGGTCGGTCGCCTGTTCCTCCGTCTGGCCCCCGGACAGGAAGGCGATCCCGGGCACGGCCGCGGGCACGTGGCGGCGCAGCGTCCGCAGCGTCGCCTCGGCGACCTGGTGCGCGCTCGCCTGCTCGGTGCACTCCCGTCCCGGCGATCACCATGTTCGGCTTGAGGACCATGCCCTCGAGGTCCACCCCGGCCTCGACGAGCCGGTCGAACACGTCGCGCAGGACGGCGGAGGTGACCTCCTCGCAGCGCTCGATCGTGTGGTCGCCGTCCATCAGCACTTCCGGTTCGACGATCGGCACGAGGCCTGCCTCCTGGCACAGCGCGGCGTAGCGGGCCAGCGTGTGCGCGTTCGCCTCGATCCCGGCCGTCGTCGGGATGCCCGCACCGACGTGGATCACGGCCCGCCACTTGGCGAACCGCGCGCCGAGGTCGCGGTACTCGGCGAGGCGCTGCCGCAGACCGTCCAGACCCTCGGTCACCGTCTCTCCCGGATGGCCGGGGAGAGGCACCGTGCCGCGGTCGACCTTGATACCGGGGACGATCCCCTGCTCGGCGAGCACCTCGGGGAAGGGCCGCCCGTCGCGTGCCGGACTGGCGGATCGTCTCGTCGAAGAGGATCACGCCGGCGATGTGCTCGCCGAGTCCGGGGGCGGTGAACAGCAGCTGCCGATAGGCGCGCCGGCTCTCCTCGGTGGACTCGACGCCGACGGCCGCGAAGCGCTTGCCGATGGTGCCCGTGGACTCGTCGGCCGCAAGGATCCCCTTGCCGGGCGACGTCATCTCCCGGGCGGTGCTCTCGAGGGTGCGGGTGTCGAACTCGACGGTCTGGGTGGTGGTCATGACATGCCTCCGGGCATCGCACGTCGGCGACTGACGTCGTCGCTCACTCGACGCTAGGCGCGCCTCGTCACAGCAGGTCAGAGGCGAACGTCCCGACCCCGTTCTGTCCGGCCCTGTCGCCGTCGGCCTCAGTGCCGCCTCCCGGGACCTTCGTCTCTAGCTGCGGACACCGGCCGTGACTAGCGTCGAGACGTCGGCAGGTGGAGGTGATCGGCGATGCCTTCCGCTCTCGGTGCCCGCCCACTGCCCGGCGTCTCGGTCTGGAACGCCGCCCCGCGCCGGCGAGCCGTACGCCGCCGTCGTCGAGACGCACACGAGCGTGCTCGTGTTCGTCGGCGGCCTGGTCCACAAGATCAAGAAGCCTGTCGCCCTCCCCTTCGTCGATCTCAGCACGCCGGCAGCGCGGCTCGGGAACTGCCTGCGCGAACTCGAGCTCAATCGCGCCATCGCCCCCGACGTCTACCTCGGGCTCAGCGAGCTGTACCCCCTGTACCTGCCCGGCGCCGTCGGCGAGCCGGTGCTCGTGATGCGGCGGATGCCGTCCGCGCGACGGCTGTCCACGGTTCTGGACCGGGGCGAGGACCCGGCCCGGTGGCTGGCGGACGTCGCCGGCCAGGTCGCCGCCCTGCACCGCCGCGAACCGGCTCTCGAGGGCTTCGGCCTCGCCCGGACGATGCGGGACCTGTGGCGCGAGAGCCGCGAGCAGCTGACGCCGTTCGAGGACGTGCTCACGCCGGCCGGCCTCGACGCCGTGGCGGCGCTGGCGGAGGAGTACCTCGCCGGCCGCAGCGGCCTGCTCGACGATCGCGAGCGCTCCGGGCTCGTCCGGGCCGGCCACGGCGACCTGCTCGTCGGACGACATCTTCTGCCTGCGACGACGGCGCCGCGGATCCTGGACTGCCTGGAGTTCGACGAGCGCCTGCGCGGCGGCGACGTCCTGATGGACGCCGCCTTCCTGGCCATGGACCTCGAGGCGCACGGGCACGCCGAGGCTGGGCACCGCGTTCCTGGCCCGCTTCGAGGAGGTCAGCGGCACGGACGCACCCGCGAGCCTCGTGCACCACTACATCGCCTACCGCGCGTTCGTCCGCGCCAAGGTCGAGAGCCTCCGCAGCGCGCAAGGAGCGCCCGGCGCGCTCGACGCCGCCCGCGACGCTGCTGCACCCTGTGCCGGGACCACCTCGACGCGGGGCGGGTGCACCTGGTCTGCTGGGCGGGCTGCCCGGCAGCGGGAAGTCGACCGTGGCCGCGGCCCTCCCGACGCACGATCCCCGGCACCGCTCGTGGCTGACGCTGTCCTCGGACGTCGTCCGCAAGGAGCTCGCCGGTCACGACCCGCTCGACGTCGCGCGCGGCTCCGTACCGCGAGGGCTCTACAGCGAAGGCCGCGACCAGGGCCACGTACGCCGAGCTCCTCGCCGGGCCGGCCGCCGCGCTCGAGTACGGGGTGAACGTGGTGCTCGACGCCTCGTGGAGCGACGCCGAGTTCCGCCGCCGGCGCGCGGCCCCTCGCCGAGCGCAGCAGTGCGGCCCTCGACGGAGCTCCGGTGCGAGGCGCCGCTCGACGTCTGCGCGCAGCGCCTCCGCGCCCGCAAGGGCAGTCCGTCCGACGCCGGACCCGCCGTCCTCACCGCGATGGCCGCGGACGCCGACCCCTGGCCGGAGGCGCACCCCGTCAACACGAGGGCGGATGCTCAGGCGGCCGCTCGTGCAGTCCACCGGCTTCTCGAGGCCGCACCCCTGCCGGCGCCGCAGCCGAGGGCCGCCCCGCCCGGACGGTGACGGCTCGCGGGTGGCCGCCGCACGACCGGGCGAGACGTCACCCTCGACGCGCTGCTGGCGGCCTGACCGTCACGGCGTCACCCACCCGCAGCACGTGCACCCTGACCCTCCGCCCGTCGGCTGCGGCACGCCGCTGGACCTCCGCGGCGAAGGACGGCCCCGGGGTCGCCAGCTGCGCGCTCATCGACCGTCGCAACCCCGCGGGGTGCAGCGTGCCCCAGTGGACGGGGACGGCCGCTCCCGCCCCGGCCCTGAGCACCGCCTCGGCGGCCTGGACAGGGTCGAGGTGGCCCGGGCCGAGCCTCGGTCCCCATCCCCAGACCGGGACGACGGCGAGGTCGATCCGGCCGGAGCGGGTCTGGCCCGCGAGCTGCGACATGCCCGGGAAGAGCGCGGTGTCGCCGGCCAGCCAGGTGGAGGACGACCTGCTCTCGACCAGGTGCCCGACGGGCGCGGCGAACGGCCCCCACGGCTCACGCCGGCCGTGATGCTCGGCATGGACCGCCGCGAGGGTCACGCCCCTGCCGAGCAGGAGCACCTGCCCAGGGCGCAGCTCGTGGACCCCTCGGACGCCGTGCTGCGACAGCCAGCTGCCCGCCCCGGGGGGAACGGCCACGACGCCCGCGGTGATCCGCCGCAGGGACGGCAGGTCGCAGTGGTCGTGGTGGAGGTGCGAGATCAGCACCGCGTCGACGGTCGTGCCGACGTCGAGTGCCTCGGCCGGGAGCGGAACGGCGCGGCGCAGTGCACCGACCCGTTCCCGCAGCAGCGGGTCGGTGAGCACCCGCACCCCGTCGATCTCGACCAGGACGGTGGAGTGCCCCCACCAGGTGACCCTCACAGCGACCCCCTACCCGCCCGTTCCAAGGGGCGCGCCGCGGGCACGACGGCCGGGGCCGGCGAACGTGTTGCGCCCGATCGCGGGCGGGCGCCGCAGCGTTCCAGCCACCGCACGAGCTGGTGGTGCACGGCCTCCGCTCCGTAGAGCAGCGCCTCGCCGGGCACGGACCGGTCGAGCAGGTCGTCGTCGACGGGCCAGTCGCTCGGGTGCACGAGCACCGCCTGGTTCTGCCCGCCGCCGAGGCCGCCGTGGGATCCGGCGAGCTCCTCGAAGGCGTGCACCTCGCCGGTCGGCCCGACGGTGGAGTGGACGAGCAGATCCGGGCAGGCGGCCATCGCCGCGAGCCGGGCGAGGTCCCCCGGCGCCCGGGGCACGAAGGGCACCAAGGGATCCTCCCCCTTGACACGCCCGTCGGCGAGGGAGTGCTCCCCGTGAGCACCGATCGCCACCGGACCGCCTTCGCCGTGCGCGACCACGAAGGCGACGCCGGGTTCGCTGAGGAGCCCCGGGATCAGCCCTGGATACCTCCGCCGGACGCCGTCGAGGCACGCCCTCCCCCGCAGCTCCGGGAACCACACGAGCCCGAGGTTCCCGGACGCCGCCACGACCGGCGGCCGGCCGTCACCCCGGTGGCCGTCCTCGGGCTCGAATCCCGCGTGGGCGCGGACGGCGTCCTCGAGGGTCCGGCCGGCGAGCTCGCGGAAGGTCGCTCCTTGACTCTGCCCGTGGTCGGACAGGACCACGAAGCGGTAGTCACGGGGTGCGTCCGCGGCGACCTGTTCGAAGGTGGCCAGGACGCGATCGAGGCCCGCGAGGGCGGTGACGCACTCCGGGCGTTCGAGGCCCACCTGGTGGGCGATCTCGTCGTAGTCCACGAAGGTCACGTAGATCACCGGGGCGCCGCGGATCATGTGCTGGGCGACGAGGACGACGTCGAGGTCGCGGAGCAGGGTGTTCGTCAGCCCCAGGAGCAATGCGTAGGGAAGGCCGCGGCGGACGGACGGTTCGGCGTGGCGGAGCCCCTTCCGGCCGCTCCGGTGGAGTGCCTTCGCCAGTTCCAGCAGGGACAGGGTCGGCAGGGCGCCGGATTCGAGAGCCCGACGCAGTACGGGGAACGACAGGCCGTCGACCTGGACGATGACGAGGCCCGCCGGTGAGCGCGCGGTTCGCGGCGTGCCGCCGGGCGGGCGTGCGCGCCGGCGGGCGCGCGCCTGCCGGAGCAGGTTCGCGACGAGGTAGGGATGGCCGCCGGCCAGGGCGAGCCATCGCGTCACCGCGCGGACGGCGACGACGAGCACCAGGACCGCCACGGTCGTCCCGGGCGCCGGCCGCGAACCCCCGGCGGCGAGCGACAGCAGGGTCTGGACGAGCACCAGTTGCACGAGGATCCCGGTCAGGACGGCTGCGACGGCGCCCGCCCTCGTCGCCAGTAGCCGGAGCACGGGCCGCAGCACCAGGTCGGCCACCGCGAGGCCCAGGGCGACGGGCAGGGCGACCCACCAGGGCTCGAGGTGCAGGCCGGGAAGCAGCCACGCCGCCGCCGCCAGGGCGGCCGCGGTGGCGACAGCTCCCGGCAGGACGTCCCGGGGGATGCGGGCCTTCCAGCGCTGGCGGAGGGCCGGCTCGGCATGGTGCGGCACGCTCCACCTCACGCGTCCAGCCCACCATCGTCCGCCCGGGCGCGGCAGGTGCAAAGGTCATCGGCGACGGACCTTCGGCCCTGGTCAGCGGCCGCGGCGGTCGCTGGACTGGTGATGCGGCTCAGCGCCGCTGGAGGTCGAGGATGCGTATCGGGCTCATCGCACCGCCGTGGATCCCGGTCCCGCCACCGTCCTACGGCGGCACCGAGGTGGTGGTGGACAACCTCGCCCGCGGTCTCACCGCTCTGGGCCACGACGTCCGCCTGTTCACCGTGGGCGACTCCACCTGCCCCGTGACGCGCCTTCACTACTTCGCCCACCCCGCGGAGCCGATGAACGAGACGTCCGCCGAGGTCACGCACCTCGTCGCGGCCTACCCGGCCCTGGCCGACGTGGACGTGATCCACGACCACACCCTGGCCGGCCCGCTGCTCGCGTCGGTCCACCCGCCCGGGCCGGCGCTCGTCGTGACCCACCACGGCGCGTTCACGCCCGACCTGCGGCGGGTCTTCGCGGTGTCGGCGCGCCGTGCCGCCGTCGTGGCCATCTCGGCCTGTCAGGCGGGCGCCGCGGGCGACGTCCCCATCGCCGCCGTCATCCACCACGGCATAGACACGGACGTCTACCGCCAAGGGCCCGGCGGCGGCGACCTGCTCTTCATCGGGCGGATGAGTCCCGACAAGGGCGCCGATCGGGCCCTGCGGGTGGCGCACCGGGCCGGCCGGCGCCTCGTCCTCGTGACGAAGATGCGGACGGCCGACGAGCGCGCCTACTTCGACGACCAGGTGCGGCCCCTGCTCTGTCGCAGCGACGAGCTCCTGGTCGAGCCCGCGCTCGCCGATCGCCTGGAGCTGCTGCGGCAGGCGCAGGCTCTGCTGAACCCGATCGCGTGGCCCGAGCCGTTCGGGCTGGTGATGGCCGAGGCCCTCGCCTGCGGGACGCCGGTGCTCGCCTTCCCGAACGGAGCGGCGCCCGAGATCGTCGAGGACGGCCGCACGGGCTACCTGTGCCCGGACGAGGACGCGATGCTCGAGGCGCTACGCCACGTGCCCGACCTCGACCGGCGGCTCTGCCGGCTCGCCGCCGAGCGGCGCTTCTCGATGCAGCGCATGGCGGCCGACCACGAGCTCCTCTACCGGCGCCTCCTCGCCGCCCGTGACGACGACGGCCATGACGACGTGTCGCGACGGCGGAACCGCCCCCTGACGACGGCGGAACCGCCCCCTGACGACGGCGGGGGTGCCGCGTGCTTCATGACGAGCGTCGCCGGCTCCTCGGCTCATGACTCCTTCGACTATGCCTGCGCGGGTGCATCCGCCTCCACGGGGTCGGTCAGCGTGACGATGGCCATGCCGTACTCGCGGACGACCTCCTCGAGCTCCCCGACCGAGGGCGTCCCGTCCCCGGCGATCGTGAGGCCGAGCTCGGTGCGGGCGGCCTTCGGGCCGATCCGGTCGATCACCGCGTGCAGGGTGGTGGCGACGGAGGCCGACTGCTCGTCGAGGTCCGCGTGCATGGGCACGCGGCGGCCCGCGTGGGTCACCTCGACCTCGCAGCCGCCGCGCAGGTTCGCCCGCCACCGGTGCTGGGTGACCACCATCAGGCGCCCGTCGACGTCGACGTAGCCGACGGGGATGTCGTAGTGCCGCCCCGTGACGCGTCCAGTGACGTGAAGCGTGAGCAGCGCGCGGTCGAGGACCGGGTGGAGCGGTGACCTCAGGGCGAGCCGCACCACGGGATTCACCAGGTCGATGAGCCGCTGCGGAGGAACGTGGCGAGTGATGACACTGGTCATGCTGATCACTTCGTTCGGAGAACCCAGCCACACGCCCGTGTGGTGCCTTCATCCGGTCTACCCCGGGCCGTCACAGCAGAGGTAGGGCACGAAGTCCCTGCGCCCCGGCCGGCTGCCCAACGGGCCGGCCGCTCTGTGACCAACGGCTCTGGTGGCCACCCTCGGCCCGCCACACAGTGGAGCCGTGTCCCGCCTCCCGTCCCGAAGGACGTGCCTTCGGTCGGGCAGGTCGCCTCGCCGTCACCTGGAGCAGTCATGACGTCGTCCGACAGCACGGCCCCGCCGGTGTTCGCGGGCTCGCCGAAGCTCACCCCCCGCAACGTGCTGGACATCCTGGCGGCGGCACACCGGGCACCCTCGATCCACAACAGCCAGCCCTGGCTGCTGCGCGCGCTCCCCGACGGCGTCGAGGTCCTCGAGGACGTGCGCCGCGCGGTGCCGGCGTCCGACCCGCGCGGGCGCGACCGGCTCGTCTCGTGCGGCGCGGCCGCCCGGAACGCCCAGGTGGCCCTCGCCCGGCGGGGGTGGGAGCCCCGGACCGAGCTGTTCCCGCGCGGCCCGGACGACCCCTCACTCGCCCGCGTGACCGCCGGCGTCCCCGTCCGGGTCTCGGCCGAGACCGAGGAGCTGTACCGGGCGATCTGGGAGCGTCGCACGCACCGGCGCATCTTCATGGCGGGCGGGCAGGGGGACGACGTCCCGCCCGGGGTCGTATACGCGGTCAGGGGGACCGGCGTCCGGCTGGCCGTGGTGCCTCCGCACCGGCGGGCGCGCTTCGCCCAGCTGCTGTGGGAGGCCGCCCAGGAGCAGGTGGCGGACGACGAGCGACGGGCGGAGATCGGGCGGTGGACCCGGGGGAGGCCGCCGAGGACGGCGTCCCGGGGCGCTCCCACGGGAACGCACCCTTCCCGGTGGACAGCCTGCTCGTGCACGCCGTCCGGCCGAGGGAGTCGGCGCCCGAGTGGATGACGGACTCGCTCGCCTCCGGCCCGATCGTCGTCCTGCTCACCGACGGCGACGGCAGGGCGGACTGGGTGCGCGCGGGCCTCGCCCTGGAGAGCGTGCTGCTCGCGGCCACCGCCGCAGGTCTGGTCGCGTCCTTCCTCAACCAGGTGGTGCAGCAGGAAGGCTGCCGGGCACCTCTGGTCGCGCTGCTCGGCGAGCTCGGGCACCCCCAGGCCGTCCTGCGGCTCGGCGCACCCCTCGTGGACGTCCCGGCCACCCCCAGGCGGCCGCTGACCGACGTGACCCTCGACTGGCCGGAGGCGTAGCCCTCGCGGGCCGGACCCCGAGGTGCCGGCTCAGAGCCGGGGTGCCGGGTCCAGCCAGCCGGACCGGGCGCGGAGGGCGATCACGACCTCGGTGTCGAGGGCCGGATCCACGGCGCAGTGCAGCCCGAGGTCGATGATGCGGCTGTCCCGCGGGTGGAACTCCGGCTGCGCCGGCGACTGGCCGAGCAGCGGGCCGAGCCCGTCGATGGTCGACCACCACAGGTCGAGCCAGCTCCGCCGGGGCCCGACGACGAAACTCGCCTCGAGGACGACCGGGCCGTCCGGCAGCGGCTCCACGCCGTCGAGCCGGGCCGCGACCAACTCGCGGATCTCCTTCCGGAAGGCCGCCTTGAAGTCGTCGCGGGCGCCGGCGGCGTGCAGCCGCAGCGTCATGGTGACAGCGCCTTCGGGGTCGCCGGCCCGGGGACGCGCGGCTTCGACCCGCAGGGACGTCTCGTCGGCGTACCGCTTGCATCCCCAGACCGACACGATCGGCTGCGGGCTGCGGCCGGCGAGATGGGCCGTCAGCGGCAGCAGGTAGTTGTCGAGGTCGCGCTCGTCCAGCAGCCGGGCGGCCCGCGGTAGCCCGACGTCGAAGCGCAGTGCGACCGACCCGTCCGCAGCCGCGAGGAGCGGGTCGGTCAGGTGCTCCGTGAAGGCGAGCGCCCGGGTCAGCCGTGCTCCCCCGGTGTCGCCGCTGCGGTTCCAGTTGGCCAGCTGCGGCGTCGACCGCAGGGTGACGGCCGTTCCCTCGGGCCGCTCGAAGAACATCGGTTGCACCATCGACACCCACACCCTCAGGCCGGTCACCGCGAATCGGTCCTGGGGTGACGCTAGCGGCTGCACGGCCGCAGGCACGCGGACTCCCGAACCGCCCTGAACCACCGTCCGGACTAGCCTTCGTGGGTGGGATCAACCGGGAGGAACGGGAGATGACGCACCTCGCCTCGTCCGTCGCCTCCCTGCCGTTCGCGGCCGACCCGCAGTCCCTCCTGCCGGCGCGCCAGATGATGGCGTTCACGCTCGGCTTCCACATCGTCCTGGTCCCGTTCGGTGTCGCCTTCACCTTCCTGATGCTGGTCGCCAACCACCGGGCCCTGCGCCGCGGGCGACCGTGACGCGCTGCACGCTGGCCCGCCGCTGGTCACAGGTGGCCGCCGTGCTGTTCGCCGTCGGTGCCGTCTCGGGAACGGTGCTCTCGTTCGAGATGGGGCTGCTCTGGCCGGGCCTGATGGGCCGGTTCGGCGCGGCCTACGGCTTCCCGTTCGCGATCGAGGGGCTCTTCTTCTTCCTCGAGGCCATCTTCGTGGCGATCTACATCTACGGGTGGGACCGGCTGGCCCCCTGGCCGCACTTCTGGACCGGCGTGCCGGTCGTTCTCGCGGGCGTCGGGGGGACCGCGTCCGTGGTCGCCGCCAACAGCTGGATGAACCGGCCGGGCGGCATCACGCTGCGAGCAGGGCCGCGTGGTCGACGTCCAGCCCCTGGCCGTGTTCTTCAACCGCGCCTTCTGGTACGAGACCGTGCACATGCTGCTGGCGGCCTACATGGTCGCCGGCTTCATCGTCGCCGGCGTGTACGCGGCGGGCATGCTAAGGGCCGCAGGGACCGCCGGCACCGGCTCGGTCTGCTCATCCCGTTCGCGGTCGCCGCCGTCGCGACGCCGCTGCAGATCCTCGTCGGTGACGTCGCGGCCCGGGCGGTGTTCGACGGCGAGCCCGCGAAGTTCGCCGCCATCGAGGCTCTCGCGACGACGGGCACGCACGTGCCCGAGACCCTCGGGGGCGTCCTCGTCGACGGCCGGGTGCGGTACGGCGTCGACGTCCCGTCGGGTGCCTCGCTCCTGGCGGGGTTCAGCCCGTCCACCAGGATCGCGGGGCTGGACGCGATCCCGCCGCAGTACCGGCCCGCCGACCACCTGGTGACGACCGTCCACCTGGCGTTCGACCTCATGGTCGGCATCGGCTTCGCGCTGCTGGCCCTGGTGGCCTGGTTCGGGTGGCTCTGGTGGCGGCGGCGCGCGGTGCCGGAGGGCCGCTGGCTGCTGCGGGCGGTGTCGGTGAGCGGCCTTCTCGCCCTGCTCGCGCTGTGGGCGGGCTGGGTGGTCACCGAGGTCGGGCGCCAGCCCTGGACGGTCGTCGGCCTGCTGCTCACGCGCGACGCGGTCACCACCTCGGGGAACGTCTGGCCGTTCTTCATCGGCACGCTCCTGCTGTACGCCGCGGTGGGCACCGGGACGGTGCTGGCGCTGCGCGAGCTGCGCCGCCGCTGGGAGCGCGGCGGGACCGTGGAGGCCGGGGACGCCGACGTGCCCTACGGCCCCTCCCGCGCGCGGGACACCGCGCCCGGCCCGGCGGCGCGGCGATGAGCACGTTCGCAGCGGTGCTGCTCTTCGTCGGGGTGATCGCCTACGCGGTGCTTCGGCGGCGCCGACTTCGGCGCCGGGTTCTGGGACCTCACCGCGGGCGGGCCGGAGCGGGGACGGCGGCCGCGCCACCTGGTCGACCGTCGCCTCGCCCCGGTCTGGGAGGCCAACCACGTCTGGCTGATCTTCTGCCTGGTCGATGCTGTGGACGGCCTTCCCCACCGCCTTCGCCGCCATCACCACCACGCTCTATGTGCCGCTGGGGCTGGCCGCCCTCGGCATCGTCCTGCGGGGGTCGGGCTTCGCCTTCCGCAAGGTGTTCGTGCGGACGCCAGCAGCGGCGTTTCGCGGCGCGGCCTTCGCGTCGTCCTCGGTGATCACGCCGTTCTTCCTCGGCGCGGTCGCCGGTGGCATCGCCTCGGGGCGGGTCCCCACCGCCGGCAACGGCGACCCGGTGCAGCAGCTGGCTCAACCCGACGTCGGTGCTCGGGGGCGTCCTGGCGGTCCTCGTGTGCGCCGTGCTGGCGGCCGTCTTCCTCGTGGCCGAGGCGCGGCGCCGGGACGACGACGACCTGGAGCTGTGGTTCCGCCGGCGCGGCGCGGGTGGCGGCCGCGGTGACCGGCGTGGTGGTCGTCGCCGGCATCGGCGTCCTGCGCGCGGACGCGCCGCACCTCTTCTCCGGGCTGCTCGGCCGGGGGCTGCCGCTCGTCGTCGTCTCGGGCGTGTGCCGGCGTCGCGGCGCTCGTGCTGCTGCCGCGGGGCGCTCCGTCGCTGCTGCGCGTCCTGGCGGTCGGCGCCGTCGCCTGCGTCGTGCTGGGATGGGGCGTCGCGCAGTATCCGTACCTGCTCGGGACTCACCTGACGATCGCCGAGGCGGCCGCGCCGACGCCGACGCTGTGGGTGCTCGTGATCGTCGCGGCGGCCGCCGCCGCGCTGGTCGCACCCGCCACCGCGCTGCTGTTCGTGCTGCAGCAGCGCGGCGGCTGCAGGCTCCTTGAAGGCCCGTCACAGCTAAGGTCACCGGGTGCACCGCCGCCAGGTCGTCGACTACCTGGTCCTCGCCGGCGTGTGGGGTGCGTCGTTCGTCCTGGTCCTGCGTGTCGTCCAGGCCTTCGGCTGGGTGGGCGCGGTCGCCTTCCGTGCGCTGACGGCCAGCGTGATCCTCACCGTCATCGCGGTCGTGACCCGGCGCCGGCTGGCCTTCGGCTCGTGGCGCCCGCTGGCGGCCGTCGGAGCCACGACGGTGGCCGGTCAACTCGTCGGGCTCTCCGTCGCGACGCCTCTGATCGGGACGGCGATGGCCGCCATCTTCGTGGCCGCCATCCCCCTCTTCTCGATGGTGATCGGGCAGCTCTGGGGGATCGAGCGGATCACCGCCGGCGGCCGGGCCGGCCTGGTCCTGGGCTTCTTCGGGGTCGTGCTGCTCGTCGGCTTCCCGGCGGTGCCCGTCACGGGACGGTTCGTGCTGGGGTGCACCGCCTCGCTGCTCAGCGCGTTGTCCGCCGCCTTCGGCAGCAACTACGCGAGGCGCCACCTGCAGGCGGTCGGCTCCTGGGAGCAGACGATCGGCGCGTTCTTCTTCGGCGGGGCGCTCACGCTGCCGCTGCTCCTCGTGGTGCCGGTCCCCCGGGCGCCCGCGCCGCCCGATTACCTGAACCTGGCCGTGCTGGCGTCCCTGTGCAGCGCGCTCGCGTACGTCCTGTACTTCCGGCTGGTCGCGGAGGCGGGCGCGACGGTCGCGATCAGCGTCGAGTTCCTGGTCACGGTGGTCGCGGTGGCCATCGGCGCGCTGCTGCTGGGCGAGCGGCTCTCCCCCGCCCAGCTGCTGGGCGGGGCGGTCATCATCAGCGGCTGCTGCCTGGTGCTCGGCCTGGTCCCGTGGCGCCGGCCGGCCCCCTGACGACCTCCGCCGCCGCCCGGCGCCACCGTCACCGAACGTCCGGCGGCTGCCCGGTCACCGGCCACGCGGTGGCCGGCGGCACGGCCCGCTCGTGGACGATCCGCGCGGCACCGTGCCCGACACTGTTCACGATCGAGCCGATGCAGGCGCCGATGGCCAGGTTGATCAGTGCCACCGCGAACTTCGACTTCGGTTCCGCGCTGGTCGTGAAGGGCACGAGGACGGCGATCGCGACGGCGAGCCCGAAGATCCAGTTGAAGAACCGGTAGGGCTGCGGCGCGCCGGCCAGCAGGGCGTGCAGCAACCCGGTCGCCGCGGCGGCGGCGAGGAAGGCCATGCCGGCGTACCACCAGGTGCCGGCGTCGACCAGCCTCGTGCCCGACTTCACCAGCACGGGGATGTCGAGGATCCCCCGGACGATGAGCAGCCCGACGACGGCCACACCGGCGGCCACCACCCCGGCCAACAGCCCACCGGCCCACAGCCGCCTGACGTCGATCGAGCGCTTGTCGTTCGCCACGTCGGATCCCCTCTCGTGATCGTCACGGAGAGTCTCGCCGCGGCCGCCGCCGGTGTCCTCGTCCGTGGCGGGGGATGCACCCTCCTCCTCGGCGGGTGACGACGGCACGTGGCGGGCCTGCGAGCGTCATGCCAGGAGCCGGCCGCGCGAGCCGGGCCACAGGACGAGCACGCAGGAGGCAGTGATGAGCGTGCGTACCGCCCGCCGCGGCGCGGCCGCGGGCTGGACGGCCGGGTTGTCGGTCTTCGCCGGGCTCATGCTCCTCATGATGGGCGTGCTGCAGGGGCTCCAGGGCCTGGCCGCACTGATCCACGGCGACTTCTTCGCGGCCGACAGCCGCTACGCCTACCACCTGAACATCACGGCCTGGGGCTGGGCGCACCTGCTGCTCGGCGTCGTGGCGGTCGGTATCGGGGTCGGCGTGCTGCAGGGCGTCGCGGTCGCCCGCTACGCCGCGATCGCGGTGGCCTTCGTCACCGCGCTCGGCAACTTCCTCTTCATCCCCTACTACCCGCTGTGGGCCATCCCGCTGGTGGCGCTCGACATCGCGGTGATCTGGGCGCTCGCCGGCGTCGAACCCCGCCGGCCCTAGGGAGATCCATGGACGTCGACGCCGGCCGGCCGGCCGCACCGACCTCCCAGACCGAGCCGTCCACCTCGCGACCCCGCTCCCTCGCGACGGTGCCTGCCAGCTGGTGGGCCGTCGGGGGCGCGAGCCTGCTGGTCGCCGCCGTCCTCGGTGGGGCAGCCGGAGCCGCGATCGTCGCGCGCGGGGGCGACCGGGTCTGCGCGGCCGACGACGTGGCGGCCGAGGGGCTGCCGAGCGTCGTCACCATCCAGGCGCAGGGCACCGTCGGCGCCGGCACCGGCTCCGGCGAGGTGATCCGCAGCGACGGCCACATCCTGACGAACGACCATGTCATCTCGCCCGCCGGCGCCGAGGGCCGGCTCGGCGTGGTCCTCGAGGACGGGACCAGCCTGCCGGCGAGCGTCATCGGGCGCGACCCGCTGACCGACCTCGCAGTCCTGAAGGTCGACGCCGGCCGGTCGCTGCCGGTCATCGCCTTCGGCTCGTCGGCCCGGCTCGACGTCGGCCAGCCGGTGGTGGCGCTGGGGGCGCCGCTCGGTCTGTCCAGCACCGTGACGACGGGCGTGGTGAGCGCGCTGGGCCGTACGGTCCGCGTGCCGTCGGATGTCACCGGAACCGCACTCCTCGCGTCGGCCGTGCAGACCGACGCCGCCATCAACCCGGGCAACAGCGGGGGTGCCCTCGTCGACTGCGCGGCCCGGCTCGTCGGCGTCCCCACCGCGGGCGCAGGGGTTCCCGACGCCCAGGGAAACACCGGCGGCGGGAGCATCGGGATCAACTTCGCCATCCCGGCCGACTACGCCCTGCGCATCGCCGACCAGCTCATCGCCAAGGGATCGGTGACGCACGCCGACCTCGGCCTGCGGACCGCCGCGTCGCCGCAGCGCGGCGAGGACCACGGGCTCTTCGTCGCCGCCGTGACGCCCGGTGGGCCGGCAGCCTCGGCGGGCCTGCAGGCCGGCGACGTCATCACCGCCATCGACGGCGTCCTCGCCGGCAGCGCGGACCAGCTCGACACGCTCAGCGTCACGAAGCGGCCCGGCGACACCGTCCGGCTCACCTACCGCCGGGGCACGACGGCCGCCGATGCGCTCGTCACGCTGGGCGCCCTGCAGACCCCCGTCCCGTAGCCGGGCGGGAGCGCACGAAGAACACGCCTATCCCCACGGCGACCGCGACGAGACCGGCCACGGCGAACGGCCACGGGCTCCACTCGTCGACGCACGAGACTCCGCCGGCGACGTCCTCGCACACTGTCCCGGGGCCGTTCCGGTTGAGCCAGCCGACGGTCCACGGACCCGCCGCGGCACCCGCCAGCGCGAGCGGCCACGCCCCTGACCGGAGCGGGCGACTGACGACGCCCAGTGCGGTCAGGACGCCGGCGGCGACGAGGAGGTAGGCACCGATGGTCAGGACCGACACCAGGCCCAGGCCGTAGAGGACGCCGACCAGCGACCAGTAGAGCGAGGTCCACCACGGGGAGCCGGCACCCGGAGCATCGTCATCGCCCGCCGCGCTCATGCCGGGGAGTCTATGAGCGGCTGGCAGCCGGGTCACGAGGGCACGTCGCCCTCCGGCAGCGGGGCGGACGGCGGGGGTGCCACCTCGGTGAGGAGGCCCATCGCCCACGCAGTGCGCAGTGCCTCGGAGCGACGGCCCGCGTTGAGCTTGCGGTAGAGCGAGGCGATGTGCGTCTTGACCGTGTTCTGGGTGATGTAGAGGTGCTGCGCGATGTCGACGTACTCGTCGCCGCGGGCCAGCCGGTTCAGGACGTCGAGCTCGCGGGCGGTCAGCGGCGGCACGGCGCGGGCCGCGGCGCCGGCGGCACCGCGCGACGGGTCCGGGAGTCGCCACCGGCTCGCGGTGCCACCGGCAGCGCGGACGGCGGCGGCAGAGCGCCCAGCGCCCGGTCGGGGCGGTGATCGATGACGACTCGCCCGTTGCCCGGCCCGGCGCGCTGCGCCGGTGCTCTGGCCCCGCGGGCCGGCGCCGGGTCCGTGACGGCCGCCGGGGCCTGATGCGGCGGAACCTCCTGCGGCGCGGCCCGGAGCAGAGCGTCGAGCACGTCCCGGGCGAAGGGGTGGCCGTCGTCGGCCTCCGCCTCCCGGCGCACCAGCCTGATGAAGCCCGGGCTGCTGCTGTCGAGGGCGAAGATCCGGATCCGCCGCTGCGGTGCGGCCCGGCTCAGGACGTCGCGCAACCGGGCCCTGAGGTCGTCGTCGACCGCGTCGGCGCCGTCGACGGACGATCCGTCCGCGTCGAGGATCAGCTCGAACGCCACAGCCGCGGTGGCGCAGGCCTCCGCCCGAGGGGCCTGCCTCAGCGACGGGTGCAGCACCGGCGCGAGCAGGGCGGGCACGGTCTCCGGCCGGCCCCCCCTGACGGCGAGCCTCGCGGCGAGGAGCCGGCGCTCGGCCTCCCAGCCGTAGCTGCGCAGTGCCTCCGCGTGCACTGCGGCGGCCGCCGGGTCCCCGGCCGTGAGCGCGAGCTCCCCCCGAAGCATCTCGAGCATGGCGCGCAGGAACGGCGGGCCCGCCGGGCCCTCGGTGTCGCTCGCCACGACGCGCTGTGCCACGGCGAGGTCGCCCTCGACGGCGAGCACGCGCGCGGCCAGCTGCCGGATGAGGCCGGCACCGACGGGGTCGGTACCCGGGATCAGTGCTTCGCGGGCGAGGTCGAGGTGGTGGCGCGCGGCGGCGGCGTCGGACGCGTAGGCGGCCGCCCACCCCAGCACGGCTTGCACGGTGGCCTGCTCGGAGGACGGGCCGATCGAGCCCTCGTCGGGGTCGGTCGTGCCGAGCTGCTCCAGCGCCTGGCCCGCGACGAGAGCCGCCGACTGGAAGCGCGCGGCCACGAGCTCGACCACCGCCGTCACGCTCCCGGCGGCCGCCGTCAGCCGGGCCGAACCCGCCGCCCGGCTCAACCCGGTGGCCCGCTGCGCGTACGCCGCCGCGTTCTCGAGGTCACCGGCCATCAGAACGCCGTAGGCGAGGTCGACGACGAGCCCGGCGAGCCGGGCGGGGTCGAGCGCCGGGGCCTGCCCCGCGCCGGCGGCCGGCCTGAGCCACCGCAGGACGTCGGCGACCGCTGTCTGCCCGTCACCGAACCCCGTCCGGGTCAGCCAGAGGCGCAGGGCCGCCTCGTCGGCGTCGACCAGCGCGGCCAACCCCGGTGCCGCCGCGCCGGTCCCGCTCCGCCACCGCGGTCGCGGCGGCCGGGAGCTCTCCGGCGATCCTCAGCACGGATTCGACGTCGCCGGCGGCGCGCCGCTCCAGCGCGGCCACGACGAGCAGGGCACGGCCTCGCGCCACCTCGGTCGGGACCGCGGCGATCGCGCGCTGCACCGCCACCCGATGACCGGTCGCGAGCAGGCGCGGGCAGTGCCTGACGAGGAGCTCCACGACCAGGGCGGGCCGGCGTGATGCGACCGCGTGCCGCAGGGCCTCCACCGGGTCGTCGGTCGCCTCATAGTGCGCGGCCGCACGGGCATGCGCCGCCGCCGCGAGCCGCGCGCCGGGCCGGCCGGGCGCCGTCTGCCGGTGCAGCAGTTCGAGCAGCAACGGGTGATAGACCCACGCGGGGTCGGCACTGCCCTTCCCGTCGGCCGAGTCGAAGGCGGCGACGAACATGCCCTCGACCGCGAGCTGGGCGAGGCACGCCGCGGCCGCCGGGTCGCCCGACAGCACGTGGGCGGGCTCGGCGGAGACCCTGTCCTCGTCGGCGGTGCACAACAGCACGTGCCGGGTCGCCGCCGGCAACGAGGAGAAGACCTCGTCGAGCAGGTAGTCGAGCACCGGCTGGTCGGTGGCGATGAGGGCCGCGCGGGCGGTGTCGCGATCAGCGGCCGACGCCAGCGCGTGCGCACCGAGGATCACCGCGGCGGCCCAACCGTCGGCGCGCCTCGCCACGGCGTCCACGTCGGCGGCGGCGGCGTCCGGCGCATGGGTCATCACGAGCTCGCGTGTCTCGGTCGCGGTCAGCCGCAGATGGTCACCTCGCAGGATCCGAAGTCGGCCGGAGAGCTCCAGCGCCACGACCGGCAGCGGCAGGTCGCGCCGGGACGCCAGCACGACGCGGGCGTCGCCGCGGCGGACGGCCGCCACCAGGGGGTCCGATTCCGCCGCCGTCAGGCCCTGTGCGTCGTCGACGATGACGACCGGGCCGATCAGAGGGCCGGCGAGGAGCTCGCGGAGGGCCTCGCGGTCGCGCGCCTCGAAGCCGTCGAACCACAGCGGTGCCACCGACGCCCGGGAGGCCCAGTACGCGAGCAGTGCGGTCTTACCGGCTCCGGCGGGGGCGACGAGCACGGTGAGCGGCCGCCGCACCCGGTCGAGCAGGTCGGCGCGGCGACGGCCGCCGACCACGACGGCGGGGGGCCTCGGCGGGGGGCGGGGCGAGGGCGAACGCGCGGGCAGCCCGCGCTCGGCTGCGGCGGCATCCGAACCCACGCGTCCCCCAGGTGTGGCAATGAACCGCGGCCGGGCTGCCTGCTGGACCTCGAGGCGGGCGCAACGAGGCCGACCGCGGGTGGTTCATGACCTCGATCGCAGTCTGCCACTCGGAGCCGATCACCACGAGACCCTCGTCTGGTCCGGTGACGTCTGGGGGCCGCCGAGGCGCTTCGCCTCACGACGACGCGGTCTCCGGCCTCTCCTGCAGCTTCGGCAGGCTCTCCTGCTGGATGGAGGGTGACGGTGCGTCGCCGTCCGACAGCCTCACCACTTCGACGATCTCGACACCCAGCTCGTCGAGGTGGTTCAGGACGCCCGCGAGCGCGCCCTGGTCGGGCAGCGGGCCGACCAGGGTGGTCTGCACGGGCTCGACCCGGGCGTGCAGGGTCGGGTGCGCGTCGAGCAGCCGTGCCGACAGGCGGCCGACCACCCGGATGAGGTAGGACGCCACTGACTCACCCCTCGCGATCCCGGCCGACGGCCTCCCGAGGAGGTCGTTCGCCACCGACCTGATCATTCCCGTCCTGCCGCCCGATGAACTCCCCCTCCGAGGGTGAGGTCCCGTCGTCGGCGGCACTCGTACCGTTCGACGACGCCGGGCCCGCCCCGCGCGAGACGTGTCCGCGGACGGACGTGCCGGACGGACTTCATCCGACGCAGGGTGGCTGGGTGAATATGCCGGGACGATGACGCGCCCGCCCCGGCCTGACCGAGCCTCCTCACCCTGCAGCAGTCGCTCGCGGGCTTCGGCGACGCGACGGTGGTGTTCATCGCCACGCTCTTCGTCGCCAGCGCCGGGCTCGACGCGGGCGGGGTCCTGGCAGTTCCCCCACGGCGGTGAGGGCGGGGGGCGCTCAGAGCTCGTCGAGGGGTGGCAGGGGGAGTTGGGCGTAGGGGTCGTCGGCGTCGAGGTCGTCGAGGTGGTGCCGGCCTGAGGGGCTGGTCGGGGTCGGGGCGTTCGATGGTGTCGGTCCAGGTCTCGACGCGCCAGGGCTCTGCGTGCAGGGCCGCGAGGTTGTCGTCGATCTTGGCTTGGGCTGTCCGGACGCGTAGGTCGTGGTTGAAGCGGCGCAGGGGTTCGGGGTCGGGGTGGCGGAGCCGGTAGAGCTCCTGGCGCAGGGCGTCGGCGTGGTCGGGGTCGCCGGGCATGGTGACCGGCTCGGGGTTGCTGGTGTAGGTCAGGCCGGCGCGGCTGGTCCAGGTCAACGTGCCGAGGGCCGCGATCTTCGCGTTCACGAGCGCAGCCGAGCCCGCGCCGCTACGGCCCCCCTCGCCGGGCGGGCCGCCCTCGCCGCCCTCGCGCAGGCCGCCCTGGCCGCCCTGGCCGTCCTGGCCGTCACCGCCGCCCTTGCGGCCGTCGTCGCCTTTCCCGCCGTCCTCGCGCTGGCCGCCCTGGCGGCTCTGGCCGGTCCCGCTGCCCTTGCCGTCGTCGGCCGGTTCGGCGGGGTGGACGGTGATCAGGCCGGTGGTCTTGAGGCGGTGGTGGGTCCGGCAGAGTGCTTGAAGGTTGCACGAGCAGGTCGGGCCTGCCCCGCCGGCCCGGTCGCGGTGGTGGCGGTCGTAGGGGATGCGGTGGTCCAGGTCGCAGCGGCGGGCGGGCATGGCGCAGCCGGGGAACACGCACGTCGGTAGCGCGGCCCGGACCAGCTCGACCAGTTGCGGCGGTGGATCATGCCGCGGCGTCGACAACGGCGTCGACAACGGCGTCGACAACGGCGTCGACAACGGCGTCGACAACGGCGTCGACAAGTCGACAGCGGTCCGCGATCTGCGGGTCCTTCCCGCGCGGGTACCCGCCGTGCCGGCGTCGGCGGTGAGCCCTGGCCCGCCGGCACCCCGGCGGCCGTGGTGGCGGCTGGCGGTGTCCGGATCGGGCGGGTCAGGCCCAGCACGGTGGCGTGCTGGTCGTCGGTCAGGATGCACCGCCAGGTGGTGCTGGTGGGGTGGTCGCGGGCGGCGTCGGCGGCGATCTGACGGGCCAGCGCGGCCGGGATCACGCCGTAGCCGTCCAGGGTGCACGGGTCGGCCGCCAGGTCCAGGTAGGTCGACAGCGGGATGGTCAGGTTCACCGTCAACCGCCGATCCGGCGTCCACGCCGAACCCCTCGCGGACGCCGCGCTCGACCCGTCCGATGCCGCGTTCGACCCGTCGGATGCCGCGTTCGACCCGTCGGATGCCGCGTTCGACCCGTCGGATGCCTCGTTCGACCCGTCGGCCGCGGCGTCCGTGAACGCCGTTCCCGCCGTTGCGGCCGTCGCTCCCCTCGTTCCCGCCGCCCCGTCTGCGGTCGTACCGGTCGGGGCGCTCGCGGCGCGGCCGGTCGCGGCGCTCGGGTGGGGCCGGTCGCGGCGCTCGGGGTGGGGCCGGTGCCGTCGCCGGTGCCGTCGGCCGTGGTCGGGTGGCCGGTCAGGGGGCTGGGGGTGCCGGTGGTGCGGTGGATGAGGGCGTCGAGGCGGAGTTGGTCCAGGGTGCGGGTGTCGCCGTGGCGGCGGGCGGTGCGGGCGGCGTCGGTCAGGGCGTTCCAGACCGCGGCGATGTCCTCGTGCCCCGAACTGGCCTCCAGCCGGGCCATCCCGTCGGGGTCCTTCACCGTCCACACCGACCGCCTGGCCCGCGCATCCTTGGCCCGTTCGGCGGCGCCGTCCGGGTCCAGGGCGGTGGCGTGCGCGGTGATCGCGGCCAGCATCGCCCCGATACTCATCCTGGTCACCGCCGGCAACGCCGCCCCGGGCCGGGCCGGATCGGCCAGCACCTGCAACTGGGGTTCGACCTCGCCGGCGCCGTCCGGGCCCGGGGCCGATTCGGCCACCGCCAGGTCGGTGTCCGGGATCAGGGCCCGTTCCACCGCCGGGCCCAGCACCGGCCCCAACGCCAGCAGCTGCGGCAGCAGCTGGTTCAGCTTGGACCAGTCCAGGAACCCCGCCCGCAACAGTGCCGTCACCCGCGGGAAGCCGCCGTCGATCACCAACACCCGCGCCGCCAACGCCCGCCCGTCCGCGCCCCGGCGGGTCAGCCCCGACGCCAACGCACACTCCGCCGCCACGAACTCGTCGGTCAACTCCACCGCGTCCACATCCCGCGGGGTCCGGGCCTGGACCCGGTTCAGCTGCCCGACCAGCCGCTCATACAACGCCGGGTCCGCCGCCTCCACCGCATTCCAATACCCCCCGCAATCCACCCCGGCCGCCGGGTCGGCGTCGAACGGGTGCCCATCCCAGTACCGCGCCAACCGGGCCGCCTCGAACACCTGCAACCACACCGACCAGCCCTCCAACCGCCGGGCCGCGCCGAACCGCTCCACACACTCCGCCGCCGGCCCCCGCACCGACCCCGACAGATCCCGATGCGGCTGACACGCATACGCCGCCAACACCCCCGCCGACCGGGCCCCCGGCAAACCCCGCAACCCCTCCACCGACACCACGAACGGCACATTCACCCCCACCCCCCGGCCGCCAGCAGGCGCCGCCGGACCCTCACCGTTCCCCTCACCGCTGCCCCGCGGTCGACGCGCTCACCCGGCGACACGCCCTCGTCGTTACGCCCCACCCCGACCCCCACCCCCCGCCCGCGAACCCCCCGAATCGAACACCTGTACGAATCATAC
>CAWCCY010000026.1:0-153605 GCA_963794075.1 uncultured Actinomycetota bacterium | reverse complement strand
AGCTGCTATAGGTTAACTACATAGAAAAATTCTAATCACTTCTTCAAATCCTTGTAGTTTACAAACTGACTTTTAATTCTTCGTTCGTCAGTGCAAAAAATAAATTCTGCAATTGGTGGAGGTGGTAAAAATTATTGCTAACAGGTAAATTGTTTACAGTCGCTCTGGCAAAACATTCTTTGTTATTTTTTATGAAAGCCCGAATTTCATTTTTGTTATTGCCTATTACTGGGAGAGCTAAAATAAATTCTCTTGCATCTGGCAGTAGCGGGTAATCTTTATTTTCAACAAAACCACATTTCTCCAGAATCTCCGCTTTTAAAACCAAAGCAAAAATATCCTTTGCATTTCCATTTTTCAACAACTCGAAATGCTGGTGTGTGCATTTGACAGGTACAATCCTGGTATTTATTTTTTGAAGCACATAATTTCCTAACCTTAACTCACTTTCATTGATCATCCGCCAAAATTAATTCCTGATGACACTTGAAACGAAAAAACAAAAAGTCCTGCAACTACTGCAGGACTTTAAAATATTTCCGCTAAATCTTTTTAATCCACTCAAATCAAGGTTCAGACAGACTACCAGATCTTAATCCTCTTTTCTGGCGCTATATACATTTTGTCGCCTGGTTGAACATTGAATGCCTGGTACCATGCATCCATATTTACAATGGGTCCATTAGCACGATGCATGCCCGGTGAATGAGGATCGGTTAAGATCAATTGGGCAGCAGTTTCCGGGAGGGTATTACTGCGCCAAACCTGCGCCCAGTTTAAAAAGAAACGTTGTGTGGGTGTAAATCCATCTATTTTTTTGCCTTCCTTGAATTGCTTGGTATGGGTAAACGCTTCAAACGCAATATTCAATCCGCCCAGGTCAGCAAGGTTTTCGCCAAGTGTAAGTTTCCCATTCACATGAATGGTACCCGAAGACCACCATCGAGCTCGCTCAGGGTGCGGGTCCCCGAGGCCGCGAGCAGGCTCATCAGGCGGCAGAGGATGATTTCGCTGTCGGTGGATCCCACCGGCTCGAAGGCGGCGTTGGGCAGCTCCAGCAAGCGGTGCTCGAGGCTCCCGCTGTGCGCGAGGAGGACCTCGCGCCCGGCGTGGCTGCGCGAGAACGGCTGCGTGTTGGCGTCGCTCGCGGCGCCCCAGGTCGCGGTGCGGATGTGGAGGACGAAGACCGAGGCCGGCGAGGTGCTCCCACGCCTTGACCAGCTCGCTAGCGGATCGACCCTGGCGCGGCGCGCCTTCCTTGAGCACCGACGCCGCGGGGCTCGCCGCCGGGGTAGTAGCCGAGGCCCCAGCCGTCAGGCGCCTTCTGGCCGTGCAGGCAACGGAGATCGAAGGAGGGGCGAGTCGCCCTCGAAGGACATCGCGAGAGGTTCGGCATGAGGGAGTGCGCACGAGATCGGCACTGCACAGCGCCGACGCCGAAGAGCTCGCGCGGACAGAGGTTACCCACCGTCGCCGTCTCGTCGACGACATGTGTGAGGACAGCATGAATCGCACCTGGCGCGGGCGTCTTCGCGGCCCACGCCGGCGCACCCACGCGTCGAGCTCGCCGAGGCGCGCCACCGCCGGCGCCCGGGAGGGACGTCGTCCCGGCGGACGGATGCGCGAGAGGCAGTCGCGGGCCGCGTGCGACGCAGTAGCGGATCGAGCGCGGGAACGCGGGCTCGAAGATCAGGAACGCAGCGCCACCGCCTCGCCGCGTCACCCGGCCGGGGTTGCGCTTCATGTACGCCTCGGAGCCCGACAGCGCGCGCAGCAGCGACAGCCACAGCGCGGTCTCGACGACCTCGGTGCCGCGCGCGGCAGGTTCGTGAACGCGTGGTGGTGGACGTCGAGCATGCGCGCGGTCTGGCTGACGCGCTCGAGCAGCACGCCGAGCCAGATGAAGTCGAGCGGCTCGTCGTGCAGCATCGTCGAGCGCAGCAGGCCGAGCGTGAGCTGCGTCGACGCGGCGCACGTGCTGATAGAACGCCTCGCGGTGGTCGCGTCGTACTCGGCCTGCGCGCTCGGTCGCTCGTGATCCACAGGTGCAGCTCGTTGACCGCCTCCCACGCCTCGAGGCTGACAGCACCTCGCGGATCGATCGCGCGTTCCACCGCGCCGCCGGCGATCGACGCGCGCGAGCGAGACGCCGTTGTCCTCGTCCCACATCATGAAGCGCTGGACGACCTCGCCGTCGCCCCACGCGGGCGAGCTCGTCGTCGCCGTGCGTCGCGCGCGAAACGCGTCCTCCTCGCCGGACACGACGACGACCGGGCGCCACACCTGCGCGGGCGGCAGCTCGGCGTCGAGCGCGAGGTTCGCGGTCGCCGCGAGCATGCGCGCGGTCGCCTCGGCGCGCTCGACGTAGCGGCCGAACCAGAAGCAGTGATCGGCGACGCGCGAGATCACGGCCGTCTCCTTCAGGACCCAGGTGTCCTTGCTGCCGCCGCCCTGCGACGAGTTGACGACGTAGCTGCCGCGACGAGCGCGACGCGCGTGAGCCCGCCGGGCAGCACCCACGGACCCTCGCGCGACGTCAGGATGTAGGGCCGCAGGTCGACGCGGCGCGGCTCGACGCGCGCTTGCGCTCGGCGATCCACGTCGGGCAGCTCGACAGCTCGACGCGGTGCTGCGCGATGTAGCGGCGCGGCTCGGCGATGATCCGCGCGGCGAAACTCGTCGCGCTCGCGGCGCGTCGACTGCGGGCCCATCAGCATGCCGTAGCCGCCGGCCTCGTCGACGGCCTTGACGACCAGCTCGCTCGAGGTGCTCGAGCACGTACGCGCGATCGTCGTCGCGCAGGCACACGTAGGTCGGCACCTGCTCGAGCAGCGGCTCCTCGCCGAGATAGAACTCGATCATCTCCGGCACGAACGGGTAGACCGCCTTGTCGTCGGCGACGCCGTTGCCGGGCGCGTTCGCGAGCGCGACGTTGCCCGCGGCGTACGCGCGCATGAGGCCGCGGCACGCCGAGCACGCTGTCGGGACGGAACACCTCGGGATCGAGGAACGCCTCGTCGGTGCGGCGATAGATCACGTCGACGCGCCGCGGGCCGCGCGTCGTGCGGCAGAAGACCTTGTCGTCCTCGACGAACAGATCCGGCGCCTGCACCAGCTCGAGGCCCATCGTGCGCGCGAGGAAGCTGTGCTCGAAGTACGCCGAGTTGTACGGGCCCGGGCGTGAGCACGACCGCGGTCGAGTCGCTCGTCGGATCCGCGGGCGAGACCGAGCGCAGCGTCTCGGCGAGGCGGGTCGGATAGTGATCGACGCGATGGACGCGCGCCGGCGTCGAACGACCTGCGGGAACATGCGCTTGGAGATCAGGCGGTTCTCGATCACGTACGACACGCCCGAGGGCGTGCGCAGGTTGTCCTCGAGCACGCGCCAGGTGCCCGTCGGATCGCGGATCAGATCGATGCCGGCGATGTGGATGCGCACGCCGCCCGGCGGCTTGATGCCGCGCAGCTTCGGCGGTAGCGCTGCGGCGCCGAGCACCAGCTCGCGCGGGAACGACGCCTGCCGCGAGGATCTTCTGCTCGCCGTAGATGTCGTCGAGGAACATGCCGAGCGCGCGCAGCCGCTGCTGCGAGCCCGCGCTCGAGCTGCGCCCAGTCGGCGGCCGCGATCAGCCGCGGCACGAGGCAGAACGGGAAGATCTTCTCGGTGCCGCGCGAGTCGCCGTAGACCGAGAACGTCACGCCCTGGTGGAGCAGCGCGTGCTCGGCGAGCGCCTGCGCGCGCGCGAGCTCGTCGGCTGGAGCGCGCGCCGAGGAGCGCGACCGCGCGGCGGAAGTCCGGCCGCGGCGTGCCGCCCGGTCGCGAACATCTCGTCGTAGGTGCCCGGGCAGCTCGGGTAGTCGGTGAAGAGGCCCCGCGAGGGGCTGGTTGCGGTGCCGCGTCCGCCTGCGTCTGCGTCTGACGATCCCGCCACTAGCGTTGGACCTCGAGACGACATGTAGCGTCATCATAACGAGGCCGAACCAGGCGGGCGAGGTCCACTCCCGTGCAGACCTCGCGCGAAACCCTACAGCGAAAGAGGTCCTCGACTGCGGAACATACGCTCCCGGGCCGATGTTCTCGGGAGCCGTGCAAGACCGCACGCGACGCTGGATGAAACGCTGGATTGTCGGGGAAATCTCGCCCCGACGCTTCCTCGGCTCGGCGCTGTTTCTCTACGGGAGCCTCGCTCTCTTCGCTTTCCTCGGCGCCGACTGGCTCATCTACCGGCCCTATCCCACGGCGTACGTCGACGACGCCGCGACGATCGGGCTCACCACCGCGAGCGGCGCGCGCATCTCCGCGGTCTTCTCCGCCGCGCCGGGCGCCCGCGTCGCCGTGCTCTACAGCCACGGGAACGCCGAGGATTCCGACGACATCGGCTACCTCGTGGAGGAGATCCGCGGCCTCGGGCTCGACGTGCTCGCCTACGACTACGAGGGCTACGGCACGAGCGAGGGCGAGCCCTCCGAGCGCCGGCTCTACGAGGACATCGACGCCGCCTACCGCTACCTCACCGAGGTTCGCGGCGTCCCGCCCGAGCGCGTGATCCTCTACGGGCGCTCGCTCGGGAGCGGCCCCGCTGGTGGATTTGGCGAGCCGCGCCCCGGTGGGCGGCCTGGTCCTCGAGAGCGCGTTCACCTCGGCCTTCCGCGTGGCCACGCGCGTGCGCCTCCTGCCCTGGGATTAGTTCGACAACCTCGGCAAGATGTCCCGCGTGCGCTGCCCGGTGCTGGTGCTCCACGGGACGGCCGATCCGGCCGATCGCGCGCACGCAGGGGCAGCAGCTCTTCGACGCGGCCACCGGACCGAAGCTCGCCCTCTGGGTCGAGGGCGCGGGGCACGGCGACGTGACGCTCCTCGCGGGCCCGCGCTTCGGCGCGTCGATGCGCGCTGCTCGCGCTGATGGCGAGCGCGCCGCGCGCCGCGCCGTGACAGCGCCATGGCGCGCGCGTGACCCGCCGGCGCGAGAGGGCAGCCGAGGTCCACAGCGCCGCCGAAGGCCGGAGGGTGGACGCCGGTTGCCGCTTTGCGCCCGTCTGCACGCCGGTGCAAGAAGGGTCGGCCACGAGGAGCTTCACGCGCGCGACGCCGGTCGCTCGGAGGATTGTCCAATGCGGATTTTGCACACCATGCTGCGGGTAGGGAACCTCGACCGATTCATCGCCTTCTACCGCGACGTGATGGGGATGAAGCTCTTCTCGCGGAAGGATTACCCCGAGGGGAAGTTCACCCTGGCCTTCCTGGGGTACGCGCCAAACCCCGAGCAAGCTGAGATTGAGCTGACCTTCAACTGGGACACGTCGAGCTACGAGCTGGGCACGGCGTACGGCCACGTCGCGCTCGGCGTCGACGACATCCACGCGGTCTGCGAGCGCATCCGCACGGCCGGCGGGAAGATGACCCGCGAGCCTGGGCCGATGAAGCACGGGACGACGGTGATCGCCTTCGTGCAAGATCCCGACGGGTACAAGATCGAGTTGATCGAGGAGTCGAGCCGCAAGCGCGCCTGAGCCGATGAGCCCCGCCGACGACGTCTTCACCCCCCATCCCCCGCGAGCGCGGGATCTTCTGCAACCGGACGCTCAACCTGCGCTCGATCCCGCGCCATCGGGTACGACATGGATTACACGCTGATCCATTACCGGACCGAGGCGTGGGAGCGCGGGTGTTCGAGCACCTCCAGCGCCGCCTCGGCGCCGCGGGGTTCCCCGTCGAGGATTCGATTCTCGATTCCGACCTTCGCGATCCGCGGGCTCATCCTCGATTTCTCTGAGCCTCGGTACCGATCAAGTGCAACCGCTTCGGGTACGTGAAGCGCGCATTCCACGGGACCAGGCCGCTCGACTACGAGGCGCATCGGATCTCCTTCGACGAGTGGAACGTCTGGTACGTCAAGGAGATGCACGAGCGCGACCTGCCGAAGGACTGGACGGTGGCTCCGCGGCTCAGCGAGGACGCCTACACCGTCGCGGACGCCGTCGTTGTCGGATCCCTCCTGGTGACCCTGCTCCGCAACGGCGACCGGGTGACGTCGGCGTGCCAGGCACAGCTGGTCAACGCGATCGGGTCCATCCGCACCGAGCCGGGCGGCCCGGCCTGGCGGCAGAGCATCTTCCACCCCTTCGCGCAGGCGGCGGCCCTGGCCAAGGGCACCGTGCTCCGCACGGAGCTCGCGCGCGCCGACCTACGAGACGCCCCGCTACGGTTCCGTGCCGGTCCTGGACACCGTCGCGACGTTCGACGACGAGACCGGCCGGCTCGTCGTGTTCGCCGTCAACCGCCACCCCGGCGAGCAGGTCGATTTCAGCGTCGACCTGCGGGCTTTCCCGGGAGCGCGGCTCGAGGAGGCCCACCACGCTCGCGGACGAGGACTGGCGCGCCGCCAACACCCAGGACGAACCCGACCGGGTCGCTCCGCGGCCCTCACCCGGCCGCGCAGGTGACCGACGGGCGCTCTGCGGACCGTGCTTCCGCCGGTCTCGTGGAACGTGTTCCGGCTCCAGCTGGAGCGGCCCTGAGCGGCACGGCCGGCCGGTCGGCCGGGCGTCAGCCGGGGGGAGGAGATGTGCTCGCCCGGACGACCAGCCGGGGCTCCACGACGACGTGCCGTTCCTCCTGGTTCCCGCCGGTCACCTGGTCCAGCAGGAGCTGCAGTGCCCGGCGGCCGACCTCCTGGAAGTCCTGACGCACGGTGGTGAGCGGGGGCGTGAAGTAGGCGGCCTCGGGCACGTCGTCGAAACCCACCAGGCTGACCTGGCCGGGGACCTCCGACGCCCGCCTCGAGGAACGCCCGCAGCACCCCCAGTGCCATCTGGTCGTTCGCCACGAACACCGCGGTCACGTCCTTCTCGGCCAGGAGCCGGCGGCCGGCGTCGTAGCCGGAACGGACGCCCCAGCCGCCGGCCAGCGCCGGCGGCTGTCGGCGTCCGGCCCGAGCCAGGGACTCGCGCCACCCCCGTTCGCGGGCCTGCGCCTCCAGCCAGTCCTTCGGTCCCCCCACGTGCCAGACGGTCGCGTGACCGAGCGCCAGCAGGTGGTGCACGGCCAGGGCCGCGCCTCGCTCCTGGTCGACGGCCGCGGTGGGTACCGGCCCGGCGCCACCCTCGACCGCTACCAGCGGAACGCCGTCGACCACGTCGCGCAGTGCCTGGGGAGCCCAGGTGTGGGGGGCGATGATGATGATGCCGTCGACCCCTCGCTCCTGCAGGCCCTGGGCGGCCTCCGCGATGGAGCGGCGGGTGATCGCGCGCAGCCGGACGATGCTGAGGTAGTACCCGGCGGTCCGGGCCGCCGCTTCGACGGCGAGGAGCGTCGACGTCGGCCCGTGGAGCGCGGTCGCCAGGGCGACGACCCCCACGGTGCGCGTCCTGCCCGTGGCCAGCGCCCGCGCGAGCGTGTTGGGCCGGTACCCCAGGGACCGCATCGCGGCGAGGATCCGGTCCCGGGTCTCCGGCGCGACACTGGGATGGTCGTTCAGCACCCGGGACACGGTCATGTGGGAGACGCCGGCGAGGACGGCCACATCCGCCATCACCGGAGGGCGTCGGCGTGCGGAAGCCTCGGACTCACCCGATTCAGGGACCCCGCCGACCACGTGACTCCCTCCGCGAGTCGACTCCCCGCTTCGAGGATCAGCGTAGGCAAGCGCCGACGACCAGCGTCCACCACGGCGCCGGGTGGCGGCTCGTGCGTCGGCATCGATTCCACTGGCATCGATTCCACCGGCATGATCACCCCCTCGCCGGTCGTGGCGGCCCGGCTAGCATCGGCGCCATGACGAACGGCTTCGCGGCGGTGGACGTGATCCGGCGCAAGCGCGACCGGGGCGAGCTCACCGACGAGCAGATCGACTGGGTGGTCCCGGCCTACACCCGCGGCGAGGTCGCCGACGAGCAGATGTCGGCGCTGGCCATGGCGATCCTGCTCAACGGCATGACCCGCCGCGAGGTCGCCCGCTGGACCGCCGCGATGATCGCGACGGGGGAGCGGCTCGACTTCAGCTCGCTCGGGCGCCCGACGGTCGACAAGCACTCCACCGGCGGGGTCGGCGACAAGATCACGCTGCCGCTCGCGCCGCTGGTCGCCGCGCACGGCGTCGCCGTCCCGCAGCTGTCGGGTCGCGGCCTCGGGCACACCGGCGGCACCCTCGACAAGCTCGAGTCGATCCGCGGCTGGCGGGCGGCACTGAGCAACGACGAGATGCTGGCGCAGCTGGGCGACGTCGGCGCCGTGATCTGCGCCGCGGGCAGCGGGCTCGCCCCCGCCGACCGCAAGCTCTACGCGCTGCGCGACGTCACGGGGACGGTCGAGTCGATCCCGCTCATCGCCAGCTCGATCATGAGCAAGAAGATCGCCGAAGGCACCGGGGCGCTCGTGCTCGACGTCAAGGTCGGCTCCGGTGCGTTCATGAAGAGCCTCGGGGACGCCCGCGAGCTGGCCCGCACGATGGTCGACCTCGGCAGCGACGCGGGGGTGCGTACCGTGGCCCTGCTCACCGACATGTCGGCGCCGCTCGGGCTCACCGCCGGCAACGCGCTGGAGGTCCGCGAGTCCCTCGAGGTCCTCGCCGGCGGCGGCCCGCCGACGTCGTCGAGCTCACCGTCGCCCTCGCCCGCGAGATGCTGGCGGCGGCGGGGCGCGCCGACGCCGACCCGGCCGAAGCGCTCGCCGACGGCCGCGCCATGGACTCCTGGCGGCGCATGATCGCCGCCCAGGGCGGCGACCCCGACGCGCCGCTGCCGACGCGCCGGAGCAGCACGTGGTGCAGGCCCCCGCGGACGGCGTCCTCGTGCGGCTCGACGCGCTCGCGGTGGGTACGGCGGCCTGGCGGCTCGGCGCCGGCCGTGCCCGCAAGGAGGACCCGGTGCAGGCCGGCGCCGGCATCGAGCTGCATGCCAAGCCCGGGGCGACAGGTGCGGGCCGGCGAGCCGCTGCTCACGCTGCACACGGACACGCCCGAGCGGTTCGAGGCGGCCCTACGCGACCTGGACGGCGGTTTCGACATCGCCCCCGAGGGGTCGCGGCCGGCCGTCGGCCCGATCGTCCTCGACCGCATCGCCTGACCGGCGTGCCGTCCGACGACCCCGACGACCCGCCCCCCGAGCGCCGCGACGACCGGCGGCCGCGATCCGTCTACCGGGTGGGGGCCGAGCCGGATCCCCGCTTCTCGATGGCGAACGAGCGGACCGCCCTGGCCTGGGTGCGCACCTCGCTCGCCTTCGTCGCCGGGGGCGTCGGGCTGACCTCCGTCGCGCACCTGGCCGGCATGTCGTCGACCTTCCTGGACGTCGTCGCCGCGGCGCTGTGCGTGCTCGGCGCGGGGCTCGCCGTGAGCGCTGTGCTCGGGTGGCAGCGCCGCGAGTTCGCGATGCGCCTGGATCGGCCGCTGCCCGCTCCCGTGGCGCTGCCCTGGCTCGGCCTGGGCGTCACCGTCGCGGCGCTGGCGCTCGCCGCGTACGTGCTCGGGGCCTTCCACTGACGCGCGACCCGGGTCTGCAGCCCGAGCGCACGGCGCTGGCTTGGCAGCGCACGGCCGCTGCCTCGCTCGCGGTCGCGGGGGGAGCAGCGCTGGCAGCGGCGCACCGGGTCGGCGAGGGCGGTTCCGTGCTCGTGCTGGCCGCCGCACTGGTCGCCGTCGCGATGGCCGGCGCCGCCGCGGTGCCGTGGCGCCCCGCGGGGTCGCCGTCCCCGTACCCGCGCATGGTCCAGGTGGTGGCGGCCACCGTGACGCTCGCCGCGGTGGGCCTCCTGCTCGCCCTGACCTGAAGCCGTCAGGCCCCCGCGTCGAGCAGGGCCAGCAGTGCGGCGAGTTCCGCGCGCTGGGCGGCGGTGAGGGGGGCCAGCAGGCGCTCCTCGGTGGCGAGGTGGGCCGGCAGCACCTCGTCGACGAGTCTGCGGCCCGCGCCGGTCAGCGTGACGAGGACGCCCCGCCCGTCGTCCGGGTGAGGCCCCCGCACCACGAGACCGCGCGCCTCGAGCCGGTCGAGCCGCTGCGTGATGGCGCCGGACGTGACCATCGCCGTCCGCATGAGCTCGCCCGGCGTGAGGGCGTACGGCTCCCCGCTGCGCCGCAGGGTCGCGAGCACGTCGAAGGCCGCGGGGTCGAGGTCGAACCGCGCGAAGGTGGCACGTTGAGCGAGGTCGATCCGGCGCGCGACCCGGCTCACGCGGCCGACGACGCCCATCGGCCGCGTGTCGAGGTCGGGCCGTTCCCGGGCCCACTGCTCCAGCAGACGGTCCACGGCGTCGTCGGTCATGGCACCACTCTAGACAATCTCTTAGCGGTGAGAGAAACTCTCTCAGTGCTAAGAGAACTGCGGACCTCGCTGGCGCCTCTCGTCTGGGGGACGAGCTACCTCACGACCACCGAGCTCCTGCCCCCGCATCGGCCCCTGCTCGCGGCGGCCGGGCGCGCCCTGCCCGCGGGGCTGCTGCTCCTCGCCGTCACCCGCCGTCTGCCGGGAGGGGAGTGGTGGTGGCGTTCGGCGGTCCTCGGAGGGCTCAACATCGGCGCGTTCTTCGCGCTGCTGTTCGTGACCGCGGCCCGCCTGCCGGGCGGGATCGCCGCGGTCCTGACGGCGTCCCAGGCGCTGCTGGTCGTCGTCCTGTCGGGCCCCGTGCTGGGGCAGCGGGTCGGCCCGTGGCAGGGCGTCGCGGCGCTCGCGGGAGTGGCCGGCATCGCTCTCGTCGTGGTGACGCCGTCGGCGCGACTCGACGCCGTCGGCGTGCTCGCGGGGATCGGTGCTGCCGTGGCGACGGCGTTCGGCATCGTGCTGACCCGCCGCTGGGGCCGCCCGGTCGACCTGCTCACGTTCACGGGCTGGCAGCTGACCGCCGGCGGCGTGCTCCTGCTGCCGCTGCTGGCCCTCGAGGGGCTCCCGTCGAGCCTGTCGACGCGTGGCTGGCTCGGCCTGGCGTGGCTGGTGCTGCCCGGCTCCGTGATCGCCTACGCGCTGTGGTTCGACGGGATCGAGCACCTGCGTGCCGTGGCCGTCTCGAGCCTCGCGCTGATCGCTCCGGTGACGGCGGCCGTGCTCGGCTGGCTGGTCAAGGGCGAACGGCTCGGCGCGCCCCAGCTGCTGGGGGCCGCGCTCGCGCTCGCGGCGGTCGTAGCACTGCAGAGCAGGCCGGGTCGTCGCGCCTCAGGGAGCCGGCTGGATGACGACCGCCGTGCCGTACGCGCAGATCTCGGTGCCGGTGCCGCCGAACTCGCTGGTGTCGAAGCGCATCCCGATGATCGCGTTGGCACCCAGCGACTGGGCCTCCTCGGTGAGCCGGGCGATGGCCTGGTTGCGCCCGTCCGCGAGCATCGTCGTCATGCCACGCAGCTCGCCGCCGACGAGCGACTTGAGCCCTGCACCGAGCTGTGACCCGATGTTGCGCGACCGCACCGTGAGGCCGAAGCACTCCCCGAGCACCCTGGTGATCTGGTAGCCGGGCAGGTCGTTCCCGGTCGTGATCAGCATGCTGCGAAGCTACACCGCCTGGCCCCGGCCGCGGCTCCGCGCGGCTCTGCCCCGTTCACCTCGCCAGGGTGCGCCCCTGCGCCTCGGCCACCGCCAGTCGCAGCATCGCCGGGACATCCCTGGCGTGATAGCGCTGCTCCGTGGCCTCGATCCCGTCGAGGAACGTCCGGTACACGAGCGCCCCGGTGAGGGCCGCCACCGGCGCCACGAGGCCCATCGCTGCGGCCGCGTCGCTGCCCGGCCGGCGTCGCGCCCACTCCCGCGCGAACAGGCTCCACATGCGGTCGCGCACCGCGCCCGCCGGCACCCGCGCGAGGAAGGCCCGGACGTCGACCATGGGGTGCCCGACGGCACTGTCACCCCAGTCGACGAGGGCCAGCCGGGCACCTTCCCCGACCCAGTTGCCGGGGTGCAGGTCGCCGTGGACGAGCGTCGCCGGCAGCCCGCACGCGTCGAGCGCGGCGAGGCGCGCGGGCAGCTCCGCCACGAGCCTGTCGACGGCGGCCAGATCACCCGCCGGCAGGGTCGATCGCACCTCGGGCCGCGCCACGAGGGCACGGACGGCGTCGAGCAGCGGCTGCGGCCGCCGGTCCGGCAGCCCGAGCCGCAGCAGGTCGTCGAGGTGGGCAGCCCACCGGTCCTGGACGTGGACCCAGCGCACCGCCATCTCGGCGAGCACCGGTTCCGGCGCCTCCCACTGGTCGACGCCCGGCACCCCCTCGAGCAGCACGGTCGACTCGCCGTCGGCGTCCGCCCGGTACGCGACGACCGCGGGCACGAGCCCGGGCTCGGCCTCGGCGAGCCGGGCCACCAGCGGCCCCTCGTGGGCGAAGAACGCCGGCACGCTCTTGCACCAGACGTCGCCATCGGACGTCGGCAGGCGCAGCACCGACGACAGGTTCCACGTCTTCACCTGCGCGACCGCTCCGCGGCGCTGCCGGCCCGCGCCCGCCAGCACGTGGTCCGCCCAGGCGAGCGTTGCGGCGACGCCTCCGGGCCGTGCCCACGGCTGGCGCCTGGGGTCGTCGCCCTCGGCGAGCGCGCGCAGGGCGTCGCCGGGAGGGGTCGCGCGGGCGACGTCCAGTGCCTGGTCCACCTGGTGCTCGGGCACCTCCGCGAGGTAGGCGACCGCGCCGCCGGTCCCCTCGTCGTCGCCCGTCACCTCGAGGATGCGGACGACGATCACGTCGAGGCCGTGGCGCTCCCGGACCAGCGGCGCGAACGGCTCGACGTCCGGCCACCAGGGCGAGTCGACGGTGAACGGGGGCAACGCGCCGAGCACGCGTCCTGCGGGTGAACACAGCAGGAGCGTCACGTCGCGGGGCACCCGCCGATCCTGCCAGCACGCCTAGGATCACGGGCGTGACCGCCGACGACAGGTTCAGCGCCACCGACCCCACCTTCGTCTCGGCGCCCAAGGCGCTGCTGCACGACCACCTCGACGGCGGCCTGCGGCCCCGAACCATCGTCGAGCTGGCCGCCGACGTCGGCCACGAGCTCCCCGCCCAGAGCGTCGAGCCGCTCGCCGACTGGTTCCAGCGGCAGGCGTCGTCCGGGTCGCTGGAGCGCTACCTCACGACGTTCGAGCACACCGTCGGCGTCATGCAGTCACCCGACGCGCTCGCCCGCGTGGCCCGGGAGTGCGCCGCGGACCTGGCCGCCGACGGCGTCGTCTACGCCGAGGTCCGGTACGCGCCCGAGCAGCACCTCGAGCACGGCCTCACCCTCGACGAGGTGGTCGCCGCCGTGCAGGAGGGCTTCGAGGACGGGATGGCGGACGCCGCGGAGTCGGGCACCCCGATCCGGGTGGGGACCCTGCTCACCGCGATGCGGCACGCCGCCCGCAGCCGCGAGATCGCGGAGCTGGCGGTGCGGCACCGCGACCACGGCGTCGTCGGCTTCGACATCGCCGGCGCCGAGGCGGGGTATCCGCCGTCGCGGCACCTCGACGCCTTCGACTACCTGCACCGCGAGAACTTCCACGTGACGATCCACGCCGGCGAGGCGTTCGGGCTCCCAAGCATCTGGGAGGCCGTGCAGGTCTGCGGCACCGACCGGCTGGGGCACGGCGTCAGGATCGTCGACGACGTCGACCTGCTCGGCGGGCGGGATGACCACGGCCGCCCGCGGGCCCGGCTCGGGCGGCTCGCGGCGTGGGTGCGCGACGCGCGGATCCCGCTCGAGCTGTGCCCCTCGAGCAACGTGCAGACCGGCGCCGCGGCCACCGTCGCCGAGCACCCGGTGACGATGCTCAAGGACCTGAGGTTCCGCGTCACCGTGAACACCGACAACCGCCTCATGTCGGCGACCTCGATGAGCCGCGAGCTCGAGCTCCTCGCGAAGGAGGCCGGCTGGACGCTCGCCGACGCGCGCTGGGTGACGATCAACGCGCTCAAGAGCGCCTTCATCCCGTTCGACGAGCGCCTCGCCCTCATCGAGGACGTCGTCAAGCCCGGCTACGCCGCCCTCGGCGTCGCCGGCTGAGGCTGCGCCGACGCTCCGGCCCGCCGGCCACGGTCTTGCGGTCGCTACCTCGCCGTCCACGGACCTGCGATGGAGGATGCCCCCATGACCACCGCGATCGAGTTCTGGTTCGACCCCACCTGCCCCTTCACCTGGCGGGTCAGCCGCTGGGCGCGGGAGCTCGAGCGGGCCGGCGAGGCGAGCGTGCAGTGGAAGCTCCTGAGCCTCGGCATCCTCAACGAGGGCCACGAGACGCCGGAGAAGCACCGGGAGGGGATGGTGCGCGGTGCGCGCTTCCTGCGGGCGCTCGTCGCAGCCGGCGAGCAGGGCGGCTCCGACGCCGTCGGCCGCCTCTACGACGCTCTCGGGACGCACCTGCACGAGCAGCACGAGCACCGCGCGGACGACGTCCTGCTGCGGTCGGTCGCGGACGCCGGCCTCGACGGCTCGGTCGCCGACGCGGCGGACGACGAGAGCCGCGACGCTGCGGTGCGCGCCAGTCACGAGGAGGCGCAGCAGCCGGGTCGGCACCGAGTCGGGCAGCCCTGATCACCGCCTACGACGGCGGCCCCGCCTTCTTCGGTCCCGTGGTCGTGCCGACGCCCACCGGTGACGAGGCGACCACGCTGCTCACGGCGATGGCGGCGCTGAGCAAGGTGCCGTCGTTCAGCGAGCTCAAGCGCTCGCGCACCCCCCTCTGACGCCGGCTGCGGCCCCCCACCTCCGGGGGAAGTCTGGGGCCGGGCGGGCGGGGTCTGGTGAGGCTCCAAGTCTGGACCGAGTCCAGACTGGCTCGCTAGGGTCGCAGGGTGACATCAGGGGAGCAGGCCGACAAGATCGAGCTGCTCCGGGCACGCGGCCTGCACGTCACCCCGCAGCGCCTCGCCGTGCTGCAGGCACTGTCGGCCTCGCCGCACAGCACGGCGGACGGTCTCTGCCGTGTGGTCCGCACCGAGCTCGGCACCGTGTCACGCCAGGCCGTCTACGACGCCCTCGCCGTGCTCACGGACCGGGGGCTCCTGCGCCGGATCGAGCCCGCCGGGTCACCGGCCCGCTACGAGGACCGGGTCGACGACAACCACCACCACCTGGTCTGCCGCACCTGCGGGCGGATGGTGGACGTCGACTGCGCGGTGGGGGAGGCTCCGTGCCTGTCACCGCAGGACGGCGCCGGCTACGAGATCGACGAGGCGGAGGTCATCTACTGGGGCCGATGCGACGAGTGCGCCACGGCCGCAGCGAGCGCTGCCGGAGCCGGCGAGACCGGGGCGGGCGCCGCCGGACAGCCACCGCCGACCCGGCCGAACACACCGAACACACCGAACCACGAGAGGGACCGACGTGTCTGAGACGACGAAGGGCGCGACCGAGAGCGTCAGCGAGAGCGAGAACCCGGCAATCCCCTCCCCGACCCGCGAAGGCCGACACGGCCCAGGACGAATCGGGACTGGTGGCCGAACCAGCCCGACCTGCAGGTGCTGCACGCAGCACTCGCCGAAGGCCGATCCGATGGGCGAGGACTTCGACTACGCCGCAGGAGTTCGCCGACCTCGACGTCGAGGCGCTGAAGCGCGATCTCTTCGCGCTGATGACGACGTCGCAGGACTGGTGGCCCGCCGACTTCGGCCACTACGGCGGCCTGTTCATCCGGATGAGCTGGCATTCGGCCGGGACCTACCGCATCGCGGACGGGCGGGGCGGCGGGGGCAGCGGCGCTCAGCGATTCGCGCCCCTGAACAGCTGGCCCGACAACGTGAGCCTCGACAAGGCGCGGCGGCTGCTCTGGCCGATCAAGCAGAAGTACGGGCGCAAGGTCTCCTGGGCCGACCTGCTGGTCTTCGCCGGGAACTGCGCGATCGAGTCGATGGGCCTGCCGACGTTCGGCTTCGGGTTCGGCCGCCGGGACATCTGGGAGCCGGAGGAGATCTTCTGGGGACCGGAGGACACCTGGCTCGGTGACGAGCGGTACAGCGGCGACCGGGAGCTCTCCGGCCCGCTGGGCGCCGTGCAGATGGGCCTCATCTACGTGAACCCCGAAGGGCCCAACGGACAGCCCGATCCGCTGGCCTCGGCCCGCGACATCCGCGAGACGTTCGCCCGGATGGCGATGAACGACGAGGAGACGGTGGCGCTCATCGCCGGCGGCCACACCTTCGGCAAGACCCACGGCGCCGCGCAGCGCGGAGTACGTCGGCCCGGAGCCCGAGGGCGCCCCGATCGAGCAGCAGGGTCTCGGCTGGAAGAACCACTTACGGCAGCGGCAAGGGCCGCGACACGATCACCAGCGGCCTCGAGGTGACCTGGACCTCCACGCCCACGCGCTGGGGCAACGGCTACTTCAAGAACCTCTTCGAGTACGAGTGGGAGCTGACGAAGAGCCCCGCCGGTGCGTGGCAGTGGAAGCCCAAGGACGACGCAGGCGCGAGCACGGTCCCCGACCCCGAGACGCGGCGAGCTCACGCGCTACCCCACGATGCTCACCAGCGACCTCGCGCTGCGGGTCGACCCGGTCTACGAGCAGATCTCGCGACGCTTCTACGAGCACCCCGACGAGTTCGCGCCAGGCCTTCGCGAAGGCCTGGTACAAGCTGCTGCACCGCGACATGGGCCCGGTCTCGCGCTACCTCGGGCCCTGGGTGCCCGAGCCCCAGCTGTGGCAGGACCCGGTGCCGGCCGTCGACCACGAGCTCGTCGGCGACGAGGACGTCGAGACCCTCAAGTCGGCCGTCCTCGCGTCCGGGCTGTCGGTCCCTCAGCTCGTCCGGGCCGCGTGGGCGCGCCGCCGCGAGCTTCCGCGGCACGGACAAGCGCGGTGGCGCCAACGGCGCCCGGATCCGCCTCGCCCCGCAGAAGGACTGGGAGGTCAACGACCCGGCCGAGCTGGCGACGGTGCTGGCCACCCTCGAGGGGATCCAGCGGGACTTCAACGGCGCGCCAGGCCGGCGGCAAGCGCGTCTCGCTCGCCGACCTGATCGTCCTGGCCGGCAGCGCCGCCGTCGAGAAGGCGGCGAAGGACGCCGGGTTCGACGTCACGGTGCCGTTCGCCCCGGGCCGCACCGACGCGTCCCAGGAGCAGACGGACGTCGAGTCGTTCCGCGTGCTCGAGCCGCGCGCCGACGGCTTCCGCAACTACCTGCGCGCCGGGGAGAAGCTGTCGCCGGAGACCCTGCTCGTCGACCGGGCCTACATGCTCAACCTCTCGGCCCCGGAGATGACGGTCCTCGTCGGCGGCATGCGAGCCCTCGGCGCGACCCACGGCGGGAGCAGCCTCGGGGTCCTCACCGACCGGCCCGGGCACGCTGACGAACGACTTCTTCGTCAACCTGCTCGACATGGGCACGACGTGGACGACGTCGGCCTCCGTCGGAGAACGTGTACGACGGCCGTGACGCGCAAGGGCGAGACCAGGTGGACGGCCACGGCCGTCGACCTCGTCTTCGGGTCGAACTCGCAGCTGCGGGCCCTCGCCGAGGTGTACGCCGACGGACGACGCCGAGGAGAAGTTCGTGCGCGACTTCGTCGCCGCGTGGACGAAGGTCATGGAGCTCGACCGCTTCGACCTGCACGGCTGACCCCCGTCGGCCCGAGTGCCGCTGCCGGTCCGGACCCGGACCGGCAGCGGCACCGTGCGTTTGCCGCCTCTCGGGCCGGCGCCACCCCCAGATGGACCTACCTCGGCGAGGCCGACGGTGATGTTCGGCGGACCACGCTGACTCCCGCCCTCGGCGACCCGTGCCCGCGATGCTGTGCGCTGCTTCACTGACTGAAGCAGCGCACAGCATCGCCGGGAGAGACTGCGGGTCGGCAGGACTCAGCGATCCTGAGGACCAGAGAGCGCAGCAGCCAGGCGGCGCAGCTCTGCCTCCGCCTCCTGCACCGAGCAGGGGCGGCAGCCCAGGGCGATCCACCGCGCCACCAGGGCGCGCTCGCCCCGGGCCAGCGCGAACCCGCGCCGGACGAGCGTCAGCGGTGGCTTGCGCATCTCGGCGAGGTCGCGGAGCAGTCGGCGTCCGAAGGTGACGGCGGGGTGCAGGGTCAGGCACAGGGCGTCGGCGAGGTAGGCCCCGCTCGCGAGTGCTCGCACATCGGCGACGAGTTCGGCCGCGAAGATGCCCTCCGCGACGAACACCCGGCTCGCCCCAGGTCGAATCGCACGGTGCCGCTGCGCCTGGAGGTCGGGATGTCGTACACCGGCACGTCGGCCGCGCCGTCGCGGCAGAGCCGCTCGATCGCGGCCAGTGCCGCGTCCGCGTCCCAGGACGCCGGGTCGTCCCAGTCGACGATGCCGAAGCGCAGCGGCAGCGGCGGGTCCTGCCGGTCGTCGTCGCCGTCCCGGTAGAAGTCGTCGAGGGCCAGCGCCGGCAGCCCCACGCGACGGGTCAGTGAGGTCTTGCCCGAGCCGCTCGCCCCCGCCAGCAGCACCACCCGCGCCGTCATGTCGACCTCCTGCCTCCCCGACCTCCCGCCTCCGCCGGCGTGCTCGTGCGCCGGCTTCCAGCGTCCGCCGGCTCGGCAGGCTATCCCGCCGCTCGCCGGATCGTCGCCGCGTAGGCGACGACCGCGAGCGCGGCGGCGACGACGGTGACCAGCCCCAGCGGGACGGCGGTGCCCGCGCCCCCGAGGCCGACCAGCGGCGCGGCGAGGCCGCCGAAGCCGAACCGGGCCACGCCGAGCAGGGAGGAGGCCGTCCCGGCCATGCCGGGGTAGTTGGCCAGGGCGAGCGAGGCGGCCGGCGGTGTCGTGACGGCTGCCCCGCTGACCATCGTGAGCAGCGACAGGACGATGCCGATCAGGGGCAGGTGCAGGACGGCGGTCGCGAGCAGGCCGCCCGGCCCGGCGGCGCACATGATCAGCCCGACCACGAGCGTTCCCCGCTCGGACCAGCGTTCGGCGAGGCGCCCGCCGAGGTAGCCGAAGACCATGAACCCGAGGGAGTTCAGGCCGAACGCGAACGAGTACTCCTGCGGCGAGAGCCGGTAGATGCCCTGCAGCACGTAGGTCGCACCGCTCAGGTAGGCGAAGAGGGCGGCGTTGGTGAAGCCGGTGACCAGCACGGCCCCGACGAACACCCGGTCGACGAGCAGGCGCCGGACGTCGACAAGCCGTGTGCCTCAACTCGCCGGTGACGCGCTGCTCGCGGGGCAGCGTCTCCCGGAAGACGACGGTCACCGCGAGCAGGATCGCGACCCCGACCGCCGCGAGGAAGAGGAACAGGCCGCGCCAGTCGGTGACCGTGGCGAGCTGCCCGCCGACGACCGGGCCGACGATGGCGGCCAGCCCGCCGAGCACCGTGAGGCGGCCGTAGTACCGGACCAGCCGGCTGCCGGAGTACAGGTCGCGCCCGGCGGCCTGGGCGATGACGATGCCGACGGCGCCGGCGAGGCCCTGGACGAACCGGGCGGCGATCAGCGTCTCGACGGTGGGACTGATCGCGCACAACACGGACGCGCCGACGTACGCGACGACGCCGGCCAGCAGCGGGCGGCGCCGGCCGAAGCGGTCGGACACCGGTCCGGCGACGAGCTGACCGAGGGCCAGCCCGAGCAGGCACGCGGTGACGGTGAGCTGCGCGGTCGAGGTGGCCGACCTCAGCTCGACGGTCAGAGCGGGCAGGACGGGCAGGTACAGGTCCATCGAGATGGGCCCGAAGATGGTCAGCAGGCCGAGCACGACGGCCAGCGGTCGGCCGACCCTCTGGTCGCGCGTCGCTGCCGCTGGTGGTTCGGGTCGGGTGAGCGCGGCGGTCACGCCGTTCCTCTCGGGTCGTCTCCTGATCCGTCTGATACCAGGAGACCCTGCCCAGCGCGGCGTGGGGAGTTCGTGCTGAAAGGTGTACCGGCAGGGAACCCCACGGCCGGGCGGCGGACCGTACCGTCGAAGGCGTGGACAACCGCACCGAGGTCCGCGAGTTCCTCGTCTCGCGCCGCGCCAAGATCACTCCCGAGCAGGCCGGGCTGCCCGCGGGCGGCAACCGCCGCGTCCCGGGGCTGCGCCGCATCGAGGTCGCGTCGCTGGCCGGCGTGAGCATCGAGTACTACTCGAAGCTCGAGCGGGGCGCCCTCGCCGGGGTGTCAGGCAGCGTGCTTGACGCGATCGCCCGCGCCCTGCAGCTCGACGACGCCGAACGCGCCCACCTGGTCAACCTCGCCCGCGCGGCAGACGGCAACCATGCCCTCGCGCGGCCACGCCGGCGCCGTACCAGGCAGTGGACGCCGCACCGCAGTCTGCAGTGGACGCTCGACGCCGTGACCGAAGGCGCCGCGTTCGTCCGCAACGGCCGGATGGACCTGCTCGCCGCCAACCGGCTCGCCCGGGCGTTCTACGCCCAGGTGTACGCGGAGCCGCAGACGCCGCCGAACATCGCCCGCTTCACGTTCCTCGACGAGGCCGCCCACGACTTCTACCCCGACTGGGACTCGGCCGCCGACGTCTGCGTCGCCATCCTGCGGACCGAGGCGGGCCGGGACCCCCGCGACAAGGACCTGCAGGATCTCGTCGGCGAGCTGTCCACCCGCAGCGAGGAGTTCCGCGTTCGCTGGGGCGCCCACGACGTCCGCCACCACGGCACCGGGGCGAAGCGGTTCCACCACCACGTCGTCGGGGACCTCACCCTCGCGTACGAAGGCCTGGAGCTGGCCGCCGAACCCGGCCTCACCCTCACGATCTACACGGCCGAGCCCGGGTCGCCCTCCGAGGACGCCCTGCGCCTGCTCGCCTCCTGGGCCGCCTCGCAGGAGGCGTCAGCCGTCGTGCCGGGCGAGCGCGGCGCGCGCGGTCTCGACCAGCAGGGCGCGGACGTCGGGCGGCGCGAGCACCTCGACGTCGCCGCCGAAGCCGAGCAGTGACGCGACGGCGGCGCCCGGAGCGCGGAAGGCCAGCGTCAGGGTCCGCCAGCCTTGAAGGTCGCAGGGGTCGCCCTCCGCCTCCGACGCCTCGGCGTCGTCGTCCGCCGCGCGTTGCCCGCGGCTGACCCGCAGCACGATCGGCACCCGCTCCTCCCGCACCCGGATCCGGACGGCGACACGCTCCCGAGGTCGCTCGACGTCCGCCCGCAACCGAGCCCACTCGGCGGCCAGGTCGAGGTCGGGGGGACGGCGGACCGGGGCGTCCACGACCTCGGCGGCGAGCAGACGGTCCACCCGGAACAGCCGTGACCGCCCGCGGTGTGCGGCGACCAGGTACCAGACACCGGCCTTGACGACGAGGCCGTAGGGGTCGAGCACGTACCGCGCCGCCTCGCCGTCGCCGTGCCGGTAGTGGATCCGTAGCCGCCGGTCGGTCCAGACCGCCTCCTGCACGACCGTCAGGTGCGGCGCCTGGGTGCCCTGCCGGTACCAGCCGGCGTGGTCGACGAGGACCCGGTCGCGGGCCTGCTCGGCGGCCGACCGGTGCGAGGCCGGGACGGCGGCCACGAGCTTGTGCACGGCGCTCGCCAGGGCGGATCCCATCCCGAGGTCGTCGGGAACCGCCCGGCCGGTGAGCGCGACCAGCGCGCGGGACTCCTGGGCGGTCAGCCCGGTCATGTCCGTCCGGTAGCCGGGCATCAGGGCGATCCCGCCGCCGCGGCCCTGCTCGGTCCACACCGGCACTCCGGCGGCCGACAGCGATTCGACGTCCCGGTAGACCGTGCGCACGCTGACCTCGAGTTCGGCGGCCACGGCAGGCGCGGTGACGCGGCCGCGCGCCTGCAGGATCAGGAGCAGGGAGAGCAGGCGGTCCGATCGCATGCCGTCAGTCTGCTCCTCAGACCTGACCGCACGTGTCAGGTTATCCAGGAGAGGCTGGATCCATGACCACGACGAGCGACCTCTCCCCTGAACCCGCCGCTGCCGCCACCTCCGCCGCCGCGGCCGATCCCCGCGGCCCCCTGTTCCGCGCCGTCGACCAGGCCCTCACGGTCGTCGCCCTGGTGCGCCCCGAGCAGCTGGCGGCGCCGACGCCCTGCACCGAGTACGACGTCCGGCACCTGACCGGCCACCTCGTCGCCGTCCTCCGGCGGATCGGCTACGTGGCGGGCGGCGGCCACGCCTTCGACGTCCCCTCGATCGTGCTCGACCTGCCCGACGACGGCTGGGCGGCCGCGGCCGCCTCGAACGCCGCCGACCTGCGTTCGGCGTGGGCCGACGACGCGGTGCTCGACCGCGTGCTGCGGCTCCCCTGGGGCGAGGTCCCCGGCCGCGGGGCCGCGCTGGCCTACGTGCAGGAGCTGTCGACGCACGCCTGGGACCTGGCCACCGCGCTCGGCCGCGCCGACGTGCTCGACCCCGCGCTGGCCGAGCTCGCCCTCGTCGCCGCCCGGCGCTTCCTCCCCGCCCAGCCGCGCGGCGGCCCGATCCCGTTCGAGGCGCCCGTCGAGGTCGCCGACGACGCGCCGCCGTACGACCGCCTCGTCGCCTGGCTCGGCCGCGACCCGCACTGGAGCGTTGCGTGAACCCCTCGAGCGTGACGCGGGCTCGCCACGGGGCCGGAGCGGTCGCCGTCCGGATCCCCACCCGCGGGCCGTTCTCGCTCACCGAGCTCGGGACGTTCGGGTTCGGCCACCTGCACACCCAGGCCTGGGACGGCGTGTGGCGGCTCGCGTTCGGCGTCGACGGCGGCAGCGGGCACGCCGGCGTCGCCGTCCGGCAGGTCGCCCCGCAGGAGCTGGAGCTGACCATCGAGGCGGCACGCCGGACGCCCTGGACGCCGTCATCCGGCAGGTCGCGCGGATCGCGTCCTGCGACCACGACGGGGACGCGTTCGTGGCACTGGGGGAGCACGATCCCGTGCTGCGGCGGCTGATCGCGGCCGCACCCGGGCTGCGCCCGCCGCTGTTCGCGTCGCCCTACGAGGGCGCCGTCTGGAGCCTGCTCACGCAGCGGCGCTCGCGGCGGCAGGGGACCGCGCTCCGTGAGCGGATCGCGCGGGAGCACGGCGTCCGCTTCGAGATCGCCGGGCGCGAGCTGTGGGCCATGCCCGCGCCGGACCGGCTGCTCGCCGTCGACGCCGTCCCCGGCCTCCCCGCCGAGCAGCTCGCGCGGATCCACGCCGTGGCCTCCGCGGCGCTCGAGGGACAGTTGGACGTCGACCGTCTCGCCGCGATGGATCCGGGCGAGGCGATGCACGACCTGCAGCGCATCAGGGGCATCGGCCCGTTCTCGAGCGCGCTCGTCGTCGTGCGCGCGTGCGGGCTCGCCGACGTACTGCCGCTGGAGGAGCCGCGGTCCCGGTCGGCCGTCGCGCGGCTGTACGGACTGCCCGATCCGCTGTCAGACGCGGCCTACCTGCACCTCGCGGAGGGCTGGCGGCCCTTCCGGACCTGGGTGGCCGTGCTGGCGCGCGCCGCGGGTGACCGAGTGCCTGCCCTCGGCGAGTGACCGCTCTCGTCAAGCGGTCTCATCCATCTCGCCCGGCCGGCGACGGTGCGCCTCTTGACCGGGCGCGCGACGTGTGATTCAACGGCAGGGCGAGCCGGCCGGCGTCGCGCCTGACGGGCGAGGAACGTCGAAGGGGCTGCGATGATCCTCTGGCGGCGTTATGAGGCCATCCTGTTCGACCTCGAGGGCGTGATCGCGCGGACGGCGACGCTGCACGCCACCGCCTGGAAGCGCGTGCTCGACGAGTTCCTGGCCGCCCGCTCGGGGGTCGAGGGGCGGCCGTTCCTGCCGTTCGACGCGGAGGGGGACTACCCGCGATACATGGACGGGCGCGCGCGAGGCGATGGCGTCGCCGACTTCCTCGCCTCCCGGGGCATCGACCTGCCGCTGGGGCACCAGGACGACCCGCCCGACGCACACACCTGCTGGGGACTGGGTCATCGCAAGAGCGCCTACCTCGAGGAGGGGCTGTCCGCGGGGGGCGTCGAGGTGTTCCACGACGCGCTCACGCTGTTCGGGGTGCTCGAGCACGCCGGCAAGCAGCTCGCCCTGGTCTCGTTCGCCGAAGACGGTCAGTTGCTCGTGGACCGGGCCGGTCTACTCGATCGCTTTCCCGACGGTGTGGTCGACCGAGAGGGGCGACGGGATCTGCCGGCGGCTCCGGACGAGCTCCTGGCAGCGGCCGAGCGGGTCGGTGTCCGCCCGTCCCAGGCGATCGTCGTCGCGGCGACGGCTGCGGGAGTGCGGGCGGGTGAGGCGGGAGGATTCGGCCTGGTCGTGGGGGTGGACCGGCAGGGCTCACCGGACCGGCTCGCCGCGACCGGCGCGGACGTGGTGGTGCGCGACCTCCGCGAGCTCGTCACGATGGAGGACCCGCCTCTGGTGAGGGAGACGCAGCCTCCTCTGGCGGCAGGGGATACCGCCACGCTCTTCGAGGCGATCGTGCTGGTTCCTCCGGCGGGGGGCTTCGCGCATGATCCCGTCCTGAGCCGCGAGCTGGACGAGGTCGTCGCGCGTCTTCGCGAGCGGGGTGTGGACGTGGTCGTGACCGAGCAGGAGGAGGATGTCGCGAAACGGGTGGGCCGGACGGTGGACGCGGCGCATCAGCGCGGCGTGGGGCCCGGGCTGGTGCTGGCCACGGGCTGGCTGCGGAACCTGGAGCTGCCGGCGGGCGCCGAGCGGGTGAGCGTGGTCTCGGTCCTGCAGGAGTCGCCCGCGGGAGGGTTGCCGCCGTCGATGCACTCCAGGGACGGCGGCGGCTCGGCGTGCCTGGCGCTGCTGCGGCAACAGGCCGACCGGTGGGACGCGGGTCTGGTGCCGGGCGTCGACCACGACCCGGGCTGGACGGTGACGATCCACGGGGACGACCCGAGGCAGCGGCGGGCCCATCAGAGCCTGCTCACCGTTGCGGACACCCGGTTCGGCACTCGCGGTGTCCGGGAGGAGGACGGGCTGGGCAGCCTGCCCCTGGTGCTCGCCGTCGGTGTGTTCGACAACACCGCCACGCCCCCGACGCTCCTGGCAGGGCCGACGTGGACCGGCCTGGATCTTCTCGAGCCGGTGGACACCAGGCGTGACCGGCGGACGCTGGACCTGCGAGGAGGTGTGCTGTTCCGCGAGTCGTCGGGCGAGCCCGTGCCGCTGCGTACCCTCCGGTTCGCCTCGCTCGCACGGCCCGGTTGCTTCGCCATGCGAGCCGAAGGAGGGGTCGAGTGGTTGCGCACCAGTCAGGCGCTGATCCCGCCGGCCAACGACGGCACGTTCGTGCGCACCCAGCGGGGCGACCTGTCGCACGCCCACGCGGACACCGGCGCGGGTGGGCTGATCGCCGCGGCCACCGTGCAGCGAGAACGGCACGCCGGCGGACGCCGCGTCGTGGATCGGCTCGCCTTCTACGCTGCCGACCCCGACGGTCGCCCGATGCTGGATGCGGCGAAGGCCGGGCTGACCGAGGCCGATCGTCTGGGCTTCGACGCCCTCCTCAGGGAGCACCGGAGCGCGTGGGCACGGCGCTGGGACGACGCCCTCGTGTGCATCGACGGCGACCCGGACCTGGAGCTCGCGGTGCGCTTCAGCCTCTTCCAGCTCATGGCGAGCGTGCCGACCGACGGCGAGGCAGCCGTGGGAGCGCGTGGGGTCAGTGGGCCCTCCTACCGAGGACATGTGTTCTGGGACGCCGACGTGTTCGCTCTGCCGTTCTTCGCCGCGACCTGCCCTCCGGCAGCGCGTGCCATGCTCGAGTACCGGCTGCGACGGCTGGGGCCGGCCTATCGGGCCGCGGCGGAACGGGGACTGCGGGGCGCGCGGTTCCCCTGGGAGTCCGCCCGCGGCGGCGAGGACGTGACGCCCCGGTGGGACACGCCACCGCACGGGCCGCCCATCCGGATCTACACGGGGGAGCACGAGGAGCACATCGTCGCCGACGTCGCGTGGGCGGCCTGGCAGTACGCCGCGTGGACCGGTGACAGAGGCTTCCTCCAGGGCCCCGGCCGGCCACTGCTGCTCGACACGGCCCGGTATTGGGCCTCCAGGATCAGCGTGGACGCCGACGGCAGGGGTCACATCGACGACGTCATCGGGCCGGACGAGTACCACGAGCGCGTCGACGACAACGTCTTCACCAACGTGATGGCGCGCTGGAACCTGCGTCGTGCGGCCGAGCTGGCGCACGACGCGCCCGGCCGAGACGGCGTGGCGCCGGGGGAGATCGACGAGTGGCGCCGCCTGGCGGACGCGTCGTCGACAACTACCACCCCGACTCGGGGTGGTACGAGCAGTTCCGGGGTATGCACAGCTCGAGCCGCTGGTCATCAGCGACCTGGCCACGGCGCCCGTCGCGGCGGACCTGCTCCTGGGGCGCGAGCGGATCGCCCGCTCACAGATCATCAAGCAGCCGGATGTTCTGATGCTCCACCACGTCGTCCCCGAGGAGACCGCGCCGGGCTCCCTGGGGCCGAACCTGGCGTTCTACGAGCCACGCTGCGCCCACGGCAGTTCCTTGTCGCCCGCCGTGCACGCGGCGTTGTTCGCCCGCGACGGCCGCCCCGACGACGCCCTCGAGCTCTTCCGCCTGGCGTGCCGGCTCGACCTGGACAACCTCACCGGGACCACCGCCGCCGGGCTGCACATCGCGACGTTCGGCGGCGTCTGGCAGGCCCTGGCCTTCGGCTTCCTGGGCCTGCGACCGCTCCACGACGCGCTGCTCGTCGACCCACAGATCCCCGCTCGCTGGGAACGGGTGCAGATGAGGCTGCGGTTCCACGGGGCGCGGCTGGACGTCCAGGCCTGGGCGGACGCCGTCCGCATCACCAGCGACGCGCCTGTCGACGTCGTCCTGCCTCGACGGGGCCTGACCGGAACGGCCGATCCTGCCGTCCTCGTCGTCCCGGGCGAGGCGCGGCGCTGGAGGCGCGGCGGTGACACCGGATGGGAACTGGAATGAGGAGCGTCCTGGCTGCCGTGGACGCGACCGAGGCTGCCCGCCCTGTGCTGCAGACGGCAACCCGCGTCGCGCACGTCCTGCACGCCGACACCGTGGCGGTCCACGTGGGCGACGACCCCGGCGTCGCACAGCAGGTTGCCGAAGAGCTGGGCGTGCCTCTGATCCTCGTGCGGGGCGAGCCGGCCGACGAAATCGTCCGCATCGGGGAGCGTCCCGACGTGGCGCTGGTAGCCCTCGCTCTGACCGGTCTCCCTGGCCGGCATGCGCCAGGGCAGACGGCCAGGGCAGTGGCAACCAGGTTGTCCAAGCCGGTTCTGGTCGTGCCGCCGGACATCCCGCCTCGCCCGACCCTCACACGCGCCCTGTTCCCCCTGGACGGTGACCGAGGCGTCAGCGCCGCCCTGCGTCCCCTCATCGCCACGTACGTCGCCGCGGGCTTGGAGGTGATCGCCGTGCACGTCTTCAGGCCCGACACCGTCCCACGCTTCATGGACCGGCCGGAGGACATCGACGTCTGGCACGAGGAGTTCCTCGCCGAACACTGCGCCGAGCTCGGCCTCCGACTGGTGACGCGACCGGGTCCCCCCGCGACGTCGCTGCTCGCCGTCGCAGCCGCCGAAGACGTCGACGTCATCGCCATGGGCTGGCGTCAGGACTTCTCACCGCAGCGCGCCGCCCTGGTACGAACGGTCCTCACCACGCCGATCGCCCCGTGGCCCTCATCCCTCTCCCCCGGTGAGGCGTGACCACTCACAGGGCGAACGAGCCCGGCATCCGTCCGCACGGGAAGGTCAACGACCCTTGGGGTGGCAGACCTCACTGGCCGGGGGGGCGCCGCGGAACCCAGCGGTGCACACGCTGGAGGTAGTCGGTGTAGGAGGCGGTGAACTCGCGCCGCAAGTGCGGCTCCTCGTAGGCGATCACGAACAGGTGGAAACACAGGCCCATGACCGCCGCGTAGATCACCAACGACCATGACTGGAAGAGCCAGGCCTCTCCGACCACGACCATGAGGGAGGACAGGTAGATCGGGTTCCGGACCCATCGGTAGGGACCCACCGTGACCACGCGGCGGGGCGCATCCCATGGGCCCGGGGTGCCACGCCCGACCACTGCGAAGGCCCGAACGCAGAGCACGTACAGCGCCAGCCCCGCCGCGATCAGGATTGCCGCGTACCAGGCCCGGACTGGGGCACCGGCCGACCCGAGCACCAACCACGGCCCGACCACGGCACCAAGACCGGGTACAACCAGCGAGAACACCACATTCCGCACCGCAAGGCTCGCCAACGCGGCCTCCGTCCAAGCCGGCACAGCGGACCCGCAACGGGCCCACCACCGACTCTAGGGCTGGCCGTGGGAGTGTCCGACGAACGGCCACTTGCGCCGTTCGTCGGACACTCCCGCAGGTGCCGATGACGGAGCAGTGCCACCCTGCGGCGCTCCGGTGGTACGGGTCGGGGCGGCCGACAGCGGGCAGTTGCCCGGGGGAGTTCACTGGACCGAGAACTCTTCGGGTCCATTCGTCACATAGGTGGGAGGGAACGATGGGAAGGCACGCGGGAGTCGTGCTCTACGTGCTCGCGCTGGTAGCCGTTGTCGTCGCCGTGGACATCCTCTTCTTCAGGAACCACGCTTGGGAGCGCCTGGCGGCAAACGTCGGGATTGTCCTGCTGTTCGGGGCGTTCTATCTCCGATTCCTGAAGCGTTCATGAGCGCAGGACGGGTGCCGAGATGGCAAGGGTGACCTGACCGACCCTGCCACCGAGAGCGCGGCTTCGGCGGACCTGGTGGAGCGCACTATACGAAGGCTTGGCAGCCCGGCTGCCGGCGCAGCTCATCCTTGAGATACTTCGGTGCCGAGAAATACTGCTCCGAGATGCTTGCCTCGGAGGCAAACCATGAGTAGCGTCCTCTGCGCGGGGTCCAGCATCTTCGAGTCAGGAGCCAGGGATGAGCGCAACACTCGCGGTCCGTCACAGCGTGCAGGACTACGCCGCTTGGCGAGTCGTGTACGACGAGCTGGACACGCTGCGGGCCCAGCACGGCTGCACCGCCCAGCAGGTCTGGCACGCCCCCGGGAACGCCGAGGACGTCTTCATCACCCACGACTTCCCCACCCTGGGGCAGGCCGAGGCCTTCGCCCACGACCCCGCACTGCGCGAGGGCATGGGCCGGGCCGGTGTCGCCGGAGCACCACGGATCGAGATCTTCGAGAGTGTCTGACAGGCCCCAACTCCGTCGCTCGGGGAGGGGCGCCACACGACGCTCCTCCCCGGCCGCGCTGGGACTGGTCCACGTCGACGCGGACTTCGCCGAGGAGTACCCGGACGGGGACGCCTCCAGCACCGAGGCCTATGCGAGCCTGGTCAGAACGGGTACGGCGCTGCTGCAGGAGCTCGACCGCTGCATGAGCGCCTCCTTCGACCTCCCCCAGCCGGCCGCCACCGCGCTCGCAGTGATCGACGGTGCCGGCGAGGCGTTGACACCGACCCAGATCAGTGAGCGCGTGCTCATCGCCTCCGCGACGATGACCTCCACCCTCGACCTGCTGGAACGACGCGGCTGGATCATCCGGACGTCGAACCCACAGGATCGGCGCAGCGTCCTGGTGGAGATCACCCCGCAGGGCAGCGCCACCGCTGACCGTCTGCTCGCGGGTGTCCGGACCGTCGAAGCCAAGACCCTCACCGCACTGACCCCCGTGGAACGTCAGCAGCTGCTGCGCCTACTGGCCAAGGTGCTGGACTCGGCCACCGCGGTGGCCGCCGCCGCACCCACCCCGCTCGACGGACGTCGCAACCGACCCGCCCGGCTGGCCATCAGAGGCATCGGAGACACGCCTTAAGGAGACGTGCGTCTCGCGGCAGTGCGCGCACCGCTGAGTCAAGCCCCACGGGGCGCTGCAGGTGCTCGGCCTTCCCTGGGCGGCGCAGCACCGAGAGTCTGCCATGACAGCTGCACCGACAGGCTGCCCCGACCCCCTTTCATGTCCGGCCGTCGGAGGAGCAGGATGAGATCATGACTTACTCGACCGGCACGACCGGCTCCACCGGCGCGGGCGCGCGCCGACCAGGTCTCGGGGTGGCGCTGGCCATCCACTTCGTGGCCGAGGCCTTGGCGATCTGGGTGGCCGCCGCCCTGATCTCCGGGTTCCACGTCTACGGCGGCGTCGTCACGTACCTGTGGATCGCCGTTCTCTTTGGCGTGGTCAATGCCGTCATCGGCGGGATCCTGCGGCTGTTCACGCTGCCGCTGGTCGTCCTCACGCTCGGGCTGTTCTCGCTCGTCATCTCGACGGCGATGCTCGCACTGACGGCGTCGCTGAGCTCCAAGCTCGACATCGACAGCTTCTGGGCCGCCTTCGGCGCCGCGCTGGTCGTGGCTGTGGTCTCCGCCCTCGTCGAGTTCTTCACCCGGCGCGCCGTGAGCAACTGACCCGGGGGGTACCGTCGACGTGCGAGCGCATTGGCCTGGGTAGACGACCCAATTGGCCTGGTCAGGCTCCGTGTAGGGGACCCGTCCGAGGTCAGCGGCCCTTGGGGTGCCAGACCGTCTTGGTCTCGGTGAACGCGAGGATGCGGCCGGGCCCGCTCGGCGCGGCCGTCCAGTCGGGCTCGACGGCCGGCTCGGTCGACCGGGCATCGCCGGCGGGGCGGACGACTCGTGTGAGGGTCGCCCCGGCCGCCGCCTCCAGCGCGCCCCAGTCGAACGACGGCTCGTGACCCGGCAGGGGAGCCGCGCCGGCGAGGTCGATCGCCCGGACGGCCTCGTGCGACGCGAGCCACGGCGCCACCTCGGCGGTCGAACCAGTCAAGACGTTGACGACGCCGCCGGGCACGTCGGACGTCGCCAGCACCTCGCTCAGCGTCACGGCGGGCAGCGGCCGGTCCTGCGACGCCAGCACCACCACGGCGTTCCCCGTGACGATCACCGGTGCCACCACTGAGACCAGCCCGAGCAGCGACGAGGCCTGCGGCGCGAGCACCGCGACGACCCCCGTCGGCTCCGGCAGCGAGAGGTTGAAGTAGGGCCCCGAGACCGGGTTGGCGGCGCCGGCGACCTGCGCCACCTTGTCGCTCCAGCCCGCGTACCAGACCCAGCGGTCGATCGCCGCGTCGACGAGCACCGCTGCGCGCGCGGCGTCCACACCCTCCGTGGCGGTCACCTCCGCGACGAACTGGTCGCGCCGGCCCTCCAGCATCTCCGCGACCCGGTACAGGACCTGCCCGCGGTTGTACGCCGTGGCCGCCGCCCACTTCGGTTGCGCGGCCAGCGCCGCGCCGACGGCGTCCCGGGCGTCCTTGCGCGAGGCGAGTGCCGCGTTCGCGAGGAAGCGCCCGTCCGCGCCGCGCACGACATACGTGCGGCCCGACTCGCTCCGGGGGAAGGCGCCGCCGATGTAGAGCTTGTAGGTCTTGCGCACGTCGAGCCTGCCGGCGGGAGGGGTCACAGCGACGGCTCCTTCACGTAGGCGGCGAGGCCGTGCCGGCCGCCCTCGCGGCCGTAGCCCGACTCGCGATAGCCGCCGAAGGGGCTGGTCGGGTCGAACTTGTTGAAGGTGTTCGCCCAGACCACACCGGCCTGCAGGCGGTCGGCCATCCAGAGGATCCGGGAGCCCTTCTCGGTCCAGACGCCGGCGGAGAGCCCGTAGGGCGTGTTGTTGGCGCGGGCCACGGCCTCCTCCGGCGTCCGGAAGGTCAGGACGGCGAGCACGGGGCCGAACACCTCCTCGCGGGCGATGCGGTGCGCGGGGGCGACGTCGGTGAAGACGGTCGGCGCGAACCAGAAGCCCCGGTCGGGCAGCTCACAGGGTTCGGTCCAGCGCACCGCGCCCTCGGCGTCGGCGGCGTCGCTGAGTTCGCGGATCCGCGCGAGCTGCTCGGCCGAGTTCACCGCGCCGACGTCGGTGTTCTTGTCCATCGGGTCGCCGACCCGCAGCTGGCCGACGCGGCGGCGCAGGCGCTCGTCGAACTCCGCCGCGATCGACTCCTGCACCAGCAGGCGGGAGCCGGCGCAGCAGACGTGCCCCTGGTTGAAGAAGATGCCGTTGACGACACCCTCGACGGCCTGGTCGATGGGCGCGTCGTCGAAGACGATGTTCGCGGCCTTGCCGCCGAGCTCGAGGGTGAGCTTCTTGCGGGTGCCGGCGACGGTGCGCGCGATCTGCCGTGCCGACCTCGGTCGAGCCCGTGAAGGCCACCTTGTCGATGCCGGGGTGCTCGACGAGGGCCGCACCCGTGGCGCCGGCTCCGGGGAGGATGTTGACGACGCCGGGCGGCAGGTCGGCCTGCTGGCAGACCTCGGCGAAGAGCAGCGCCGTCAGCGGGGTGGTCTCGGCCGGTTTGAGCACGACGGTGTTGCCCGTCGCGAGGGCCGGTGCGATCTTCCAGGCGAGCATGAGCAGCGGGAAGTTCCAGGGGATGACCTGGCCCGCGACCCCGTGCGGGCGCGTCGAGGGCAGGCCCGCGTGCTCCAGCTTGTCGGCCCAGCCCGCGTGGTAGAAGAAGTGCGCCGCGGCCAGCGGGACGTCGACATCGCGGCTCTCGCGGATGGGCTTGCCGTTGTCGAGCGTCTCGAGCACGGCGAACTCGCGGGCGCGCTCCTGCAGGATGCGCGCGATCCGGAAGAGGTACTTCGCGCGCTCGGCGCCCGGCATCGGGCCCCAGACGCGCTCGAAGGCCACGCGGGCGGCGCTCACGGCACGGTCGACGTCGGGCGCGGTGGCGAGGGCGACCTTGGCGAGCACCTCTTTGGTCGCCGGGTTCAGGGTCTCGAGCGAACCGCCGTCGACCGGGTCGGCGAACTCGCCGTCGACGAACAGGCCGTAGGAGGCCCTGACGTCGGCGTCGCGGGACTGCGGCGCGGGTGCGTACTCGAAGTCGGGCACGTCGGGCCCTCTCAGTTCAGGGTGAGGTGGTCGGCGGACGCGTACGCGCCGATCGCCATCCGCCGGCGCTGCAGGAGCAGGTCGTTGAGCAGGCTCGAGGCGCCGAAGCGGAAGCGGTCGGGGTCGAGCCAGTCGGGGCCGGCCGTCTCGTTCACGAGGACGAGGTGCTTCACGGCGTCCTTCGCGGTGCGGATGCCGCCGGCCGGCTTGACGCCGATGACGTTCCCGGTGAGCTCGTACCAGTCACGGACGGCCTCGAGCAGGAGCATGGTCACCGGCAGGGTGGCGGCGGGGGAGATCTTGCCGGTGCTTGGTCTTGACGAAGTCGGCGCCGGCGAGCATCGCGAGCCAGGCCGCGCGCCGGACGTTGTCGTACGTCGCGAGTTCGCCGGTCTCGAGGATGACCTTCAGGTGAGCCGGCCGGCCGTGCAGGGCCGTGCCCTCCTCGCAGACTTCCTTGATGGCGACGATCTCGTCGTGGATCTTCGCGTAGTGGCCCGCGAGGAAGGCCCCGCGGTCGATCACCATGTCGATCTCGTCGGCGCCCGCTTCGACGGCGTCCCGGGTGTCGGTGACCTTGACCTTGAGGCCGGCTCGCCCGCTCGGGAACGCCGTGCTCACGGCGGCGACCTTGATCGAGGTCCCGGCGAGGTACTCGCGCGCCACGCCCACCAGGTCGTTGTAGACGCAGAGGGCCGCGACCTGGGGGCAGTCGGGGTCCTCGGGGTCGGGGCGACGGGCCTTCGCCGCGAGCGAGCGGACGGTGCCCTCGGTGTCGGAGCCCTCGAGCGTCGTGAGGTCGACCATGCTGATCGCGAGGTCGAGCGCCCACCGCTTGCTGGTGTTCTTGATCGACCGCGTGCCGAGCATGGCGGCGCGGGCGTTCGCGCCGACCTCGTCGACCCCCGGCAGACCGTGCAGCCAACGGCGCAGGCCGGCGTCGTCGCGGCCGACCTCGTCGAGCCTGCTCCCGGCCGTGGTCGTCACACCTGCACTCTACGTCGGGGCCCCGCCGCCGCCGCGCCCCCTCTCCCGCGCGGTGATCATGCAATCCGGTCCGATCATGCGATCCGGTCCGATCATGCGATCCGGTCCGATCATGCAATCCGGTCCGATCATGACGTTGTCATGATCCCGCTGGATTCCTCTGATCCCGCTGGATTCCTTGATCCCGCTGGATTCCTTGATCACGGGGAGAAGGGTGGATGTCAGGGGCGGGCGAGGACGTGCAGGTCGACGCCCTCGACCCTGGCCGACGGGAGCGTGCCGACGCGCCACGTCTCGGCGGCGAGCTCGAGGAACGCGGGCAGGTGGCGCCGGCGCGGGTCGGTGAGCCAGACCTCGCCGGCCGGCGCGACGAGCGTGCCGAGCGCGTCGAGCAGCGGCAGCACGTTGCGCTCCTCGTAGAGCACGTCGGAGGCGAGCACGAGGTCCCAGCCCCCGTCGACGGCCAGCGGGCCGGGGTCGTCCCACGACCGGACGGCGGTCCGCACGCTGACGCCGTTGCGCTCGGCGTTGTCGCGGGCGAAGGCGATGGCGTCGGCCGACCAGTCGGCGAGCAGCACATCGGCGGCGCCCCCGCGGGCGGCGACGATGCCCGGCAGGGCGATCCCGCAGCCGAGCTCCACCACCCGCTTTCCGGTGGGCGGGCGTCGCGCGACGACGTCCGCCAGGGCGACGGCGCTCGGCCACAGGTCAGCCCAGTACGGCATGAACTGCTCGCGCTCGAAGGCCTCCTCGTCGAGCAGTTCCAGCCCGTCGCGGGGATGGCGGACGACCACCGCTCCGCCCGGCAGGTCGACGACCTCCTCGACGACGTCCGCCCACGGGTCCGGCCGTCCCGCAGCAGCTGTCACACCTTCAGTCTTCCAGTACCTATCGCTATCGGGACGATGACGGAGGGAGAGTGGATGGCTAGAATTCTGGCCATGGAGACCACATCGCTGGCAGACGCCAAGAACCGCCTGAGCGAGCTCGTCGCCGCCGTCGAGGGCACCTGGGAACGCATCCTGATCACCAAGAACGGCAAGCCCGCTGCTGTCCTCATCGCCCCCGACGATCTAGAGAGCCTGCTCGAGACCCTGGATGTGCTGACGGACGCCGAGACGATGGCCGCGATCAAGGAGGCGGAGGATCCAGCGACTCGCATGTACACACTCGAGGAGGTGGAGGCGGCGATGCAGGAACGGCGTCAGCGTGACGGAGCCGCATGACGTATGCACTCCGATTGGCGCCCGCCGCGCGCAAGGACCTCTCGTACCGGCTCCCCGAGGCAGTGGCTACCGCCGCGCTGGAGTTCATCCGAGGCCCGTTGCTCGAGAACCCGCACCGGGTGGGCAAGCCCTTGCGCAGGGAGCGGAAGGACTCGTGGGTAGCCCGGCGCGGGCAGTACCGGGTCATCTACAGGATCCTTGACGAGGTCGTGGTCGTCGTCGTGGTCCGCGTCAGTCATCGCGCCGACGTCTACCACTGACGGCTACATCGCGAGCCGGCCCTGCAGATCGGCCTTCAGCGCGGCGAGGTGCTCACGGGCTTCCGCGCGGGCGGCCTCGAGGTCGCCCGCCTCCACGGGCACGACCGCCTCGAGGTAGCACTTCAGCTTGGGCTCGGTGCCACTCGGCCGGACGACGACCCGCGCACCGGCGATGGTCCGGTAGAGCAGGCCGTCCGTGGGGGGCAACCGGTCGCCGCCCTCGCGTGGCAGCCCCTCGGCCAGGTCGAGCGCCTCGGTCACCTCGTCGCCGCCGAGGGTGGCGGGCGGGTCGTCACGGAGCGACGCCATGGCCGCGATCGATCAGTGACAGGTCGGCCACCCGGATCGAGAGCTGGTCGGTGTCGTGCACGCCGTGCGTGCGAGCGAGGTCGTCGAGGGCGTCGAGCAGGGTCCGGCCGTTCTCCTTCAGCGCAGCGGCCAGCTCGGCGATCACGAGGGCGGCGGTGATGCCGTCCTTGTCGCGCACCCGCTCGGGCGCCGAGGCAGTACCCGAGCGCCTCCTCGTAGCCGTAGAACAGGCCGGGCACCCGGGCGATCCACTTGAACCCCGTGAGCGTGACCTCGTGCCGTACGCCGTGAGCCGCGGCGATCCTCGACAGCAGCTCCGACGACACCACCGAGTTCGCCACGACGGCGCCGTCGGGGGCAGGGGCGCGGCTCAGCAGGTGCTCCCCGAGCAGCGCGCCCACCTCGTCGCCGCGGAGCATGCGCCACCCGCCGTCGGCGGAGGGGTCGGGGACGGCGACGGCGCAGCGGTCGGCGTCCGGGTCGTTGGCGATGACGAGATCGGCGCCGCGCTCGCGGGCCGCGGCCAGCGCCAGGTCGATCGCGCCGGGCTCCTCGGGGTTGGGGAACGCCACGGTCGGGAACGCCGGGTCGGGCGCGGCCTGCTGCGGCACGACGTAGGGCTCGGCGAACCCGGCCCGGGTCAGGGCGGCGACGACCGTCGACCCGCCGACGCCGTGCAGCGGCGTGAGGACGACGTCGAGGTCGCGCGGGCCCCCGGGCAGCACCGCGCGGACGGCGGCGTCGAGGTAGTCCTCGACGATCCCGTCGTCCAGGGTCGACCACCCGTCGGTCTCCATCGGCACGTCGAGGGTCCGGCCGACGGCGGCGATCTGGGCGGCGATCTCGGCGTCGGCCGGCGGCACCAGCTGCACCCCGCTGTCGGCGCGGCCGCCGAGGTAGACCTTGTACCCGTTGTCCTGCGGCGGGTTGTGGCTGGCCGTGACCATGACCCCGACGTCGCGCGCCGAGGTGGCGGACGGCGAACGCGAGCACCGGCGTCGGCAGCGGCCGGGGCAGGACGGCGACGGTGACGCCCGCGGCGGTGAGCACAGCGGCGGTGTCACGGGCGAAGACGTCGGAGTCGCGCCGCGCGTCGTAGCCGACGACGGCGTGCGCGGTGCCCGGCACGTGGGCGCGCAGCCAGCCGGCGAGGCCGGCGGCCGCGCGGATCACCACCGCGCGGTTCATCCGGTTGGGGCCGGCCGCGACAGCGCCCCGCAGACCGGCGGTGCCGAACTGGAGGCTGCCCGCGAACCGGTCGGCGAGCTCGAGCCGGGCGCGCTCGACGTGCTGGGTTGCGTCGAGGGCGCCGCCGTCCGCGCCGTCGAGGCCGGCCGCGAAGGAGACGCCCTCGTCGTAACCCCCGTCGCCCTCGGCGGCCGAGACCAGCGCCTCGAGCTCGGCCCGCGTCCGCGGGTCCGGGTCGTCGTCGCGCCAGGCCGCCGCGTGGTCGAGCAGCACCGACAGCTGGTCGTCGTCCATGGGTGGCCCCTTCAGATCCGCGGAACGACGGTCGCGAGCATGCCGCCGGCGCGCTGCGCGGCGGCCTTGCCGGCGGCGACCACCTCGGCATGGTCGAGCGGCGTGGGGCTGATGCCAGCCGCCGGGTTGGTCACCAGCGAGACGCCGAGCACCTCCAGGCCGGCGTGCCGCGCGGCGATCGCCTCGAGCGCCGTCGACATGCCGACCAGCTGCCCGCCGAGCACGCCCGCCATCCGCACCTCGGCCGGCGTCTCGTACTGCGGCCCCCGGAACTGCACGTAGACGCCCTCCGGCAGGCCGGGCTCGACCTCGCGGCACACCGCCCGCAGCCGCGAGGAGTACAGGTCGGTGAGATCCACGAAGGTCGGGCCCCTCGAGCGGGGAGGCGCCGGTGAGGTTGATGTGGTCGCTGATGAGCACCGGCGTCCCGGGCACCCACGCGGGGTCGAGGCCGCCGCAGCCGTTGGTCAGCACGAGCACCCGGCACCCCGCCGCGGCGGCCGTCCGGACGCCGTGCACGACGGCCCGCACGCCACGGCCCTCGTAGAAGTGCGTGCGGGTCCCGAAGACGAGGGCCCGCCGATCGCTGTCGCCGATGCGCACGGACCGGATCACCCCGACGTGCCCGGCGACGGCGGCGGCGTGGAAGCCCGGCACCTCGGTGTTCGGCACCTCCGCGAGGGTCTCGCCGAGGAGCTCGCCGGCCGGCGCCCAGCCGGAGCCGAGCACGAGCGCGACGTCGTGCGTCTCGGCGCCGGTCAGCTCGGCGAGACGGTCGGCGGCGGCGCGGGCGACGTCGAAGGGGTCGGTCGCGGGATCGTCGAGATCGGGCACATCGGTCACGACGGGGAGACTAGTTGCTCAGCGGTTGCGGCGATGCTCAGCAGATGCGGACTTCTCGGCGTCGAAAGGCCGCCTCACGCGAGTAACGCCGCACCGGCGGAGCACCGGGGCCGCATCGGCTGAGCACCGGATCAGAGGCGGGCGGCGAGTCCACCGAGGTGCAGGGGCGCGACCGCAGTTCGGCGACGTAGTCGTCGGGGGCGCCGCCTGCCTCCGCCGCCTCGGCGAGCATCCCGAGGTAGCGGGCGCTCGGCAGGCCGCCCTCGTAGGCGTCGAGCACGTAGATCCACGCGGCCGCCTCGCCGTCGAGGGTCTGCACCCGCACCTTGAGCTTGCGGAAGAGCCCGATGTCGACGCCCTCCCACTTGTCGAGCGACTCCTCGTCGAGCGGCGTCAGGTCGTACAGCGCGACGTAGACCTGGTGGCTGTCCTGGTCGTCGACGGCCTCGACGACCGTCCCCAGGGCCCCCTCCCAGCTGACGTCCTCGCCGCCGAAGGTGAGTCGCCAGCCCGGCAGCCAGCCCGTGCCGCGCAGGGGCGAGTGCGGGAGCGCGCAGGGCCATCCGCTCCGGGTCGAGGTTGCTGCCGTACGCCGCGTACAACGCCATGGTCGCAAGCCTACGGCGCGTCGCGGAGGCCGCGGGAGATCGCGCACCGCAGTCGGCGAGAATGCCCGCGTGAGCGTTCTCGGGCGTGCGGCGCAGCACGTGGTGGTCCTCGGCGGCGGCCCGGGCGGGTACGAGGCCGCGCTCGTCGCCGCTCAGCTCGGCGCCGACGTCACGGTCGTCGAGCGCGACGGGTGCGGCGGGGCGGCCGTGCTCACCGACGTCGTGCCCAGCAAGACGCTGATCGCGACCGCCGAGGTCATGACCGAGGTCGACGAGTCGCGTCGAGCTCGGCGTGCGCTTCCCGGGCGGGCACCGGCAGCGACGAGCCGGCCGGTGCGGTGTGCGTCGACCTCGCCGTCGTGAACCGCCGGGTCCGCGCGCTGGCCCAGGCCCAGTCGGACGACGTCCGCACGCGGCTCGAGGCCGAGGGCGTGCGCCTGGTCGAGGCCACCGGCGTGCTCGACGGCCCGTCCACGGTGACCGCCGACGGGTCGCGGTTCGAGGCCGATGTCGTGCTCGTGGCCACGGGATCGCGGCCCCGGGAGCTGCCCGACGCGCCGCCCGACGGCGAGCGCATCCTCACCTGGAAGCAGCTCTACGAGCTCGAGCGGCTGCCCGAGCGGCTGGTCGTCGTCGGCTCCGGCGTGACCGGTGCCGAGTTCGCCAGCGCGTACGACGCCCTGGGCGCCGAGGTGGTGCTGGTCAGCAGCCGCGACCGGGTGCTCCCGGGCGAGGACGCCGACGCCGCCGAGGTGCTCGAGGGGGTCTTCCGGCGGCGCGGCATGCAGGTGCTGTCGCGCTCGCGCGCCCAGCAGGTCAAGCGGAGCCGGCGACGGCGTCGTGGTCACGCTCGCCGACGGGCGGACCGTCGAGGGCTCGCACTGCCTCGTCGCCGTCGGCGCGATCCCCAACACCGCCGGCCTCGGGCTCGAGGCGGCCGGGGTGGGGCTCGCCGCGAGCGGGCACGTCGACGTCGACCGCGTCTCGCGCACGAGTGCCCGCGGCGTCTACGCCGCGGGCGACTGCACCGGAGTGCTGCCGCTCGCGTCGGTCGCCGCCATGCAGGGCCGCATCGCGATGTGGCACGCGCTCGGTGACGCCGTCGCGCCGCTCGACCTGCGGACCGTCTCGTCGAACGTCTTCACCGCACCCGAGATCGCCACCGTGGGGGTGTCCCAGGCGGACGTCGACAGCGGTCGCGTGCCCGGCGTCATCGTCAAGCTGCCGCTGGCGACGAACGCCCGCGCGAAGATGCAGGGCGTGCGCGACGGCTTCGTCAAGGTCGTCGCGTCGCCCGGCTCCGGCACCGTCGTCGGCGGGGTGGTCGTCGCGCCGCGGGCCTCCGAGCTGGTGCATCCCGTGACGCTCGCGGTCACGCAGCGGCTGACCGTCGACGACCTCGCCCAGGCGTTCACCGTCTACCCGTCGATGTCGGGTTCGGTGGCCGAGGCGGCCCGGCGCCTGCATCGGCGCTGACGGCGTCCGCGACGGGCCGATGGCCCGGCCCTGCTTACGATCGGCCACGTGACGACGTTGCCGCTGACCCCCGACGAGCTCCTCACGACCACCCGGACGGTCCGCCGGCGCCTCGACCTGACGCGCGACGTCCCGATGGAGCTGATCCGGGAATGTCTCGAGATCGCGCTGCAGGCGCCGTCCGGCTCGAACCGGCAGGACTGGCAGTGGATCGTGGTGCGGGACGCCGCCCAGCGTGCGGCGCTCGGCGACGTGTACCGGCGGGCCGTCCACGACTACCTGGCGTCCGCCGGTGCGGCGGGTCGGCTGTACGCGGACGACCCCGAGCGCGCCCCCGTGCAGCAGCGGGTGGGCGACAGCGTGGCCTATCTCGGGGAGCACCTCGGCGAGGTGCCGGTCCTCGTGGTCCCGTGCCTGCGGGTGCGGCGGCTCGGAGCGGGCAACCAGGCCGGCCTGTGGGGGTCCATCCTCCCGGCGGCCTGGAGCTTCATGCTCGCGGCGCGGGCTCGCGGGCTCGGGACAGCCTGGACGACGCTGCACCTGGCCCACGAGGACGAGGTCGCCGCCATCCTCGGGCTGCCCTCGGACATACGCACCGCCGTGCTCATCCCGACCGCCTACTTCACCGGCGAGACCTTCCGGCCGGCCGCTCGCGGGCCCCTCGACGAGGTGTTGCACGTCGACCGGTGGTGACGCGCCAAGATCGACGAGCGCGATGATCGGCGATCACTAGGTTCGCAGCGATCGCCGTCGCCGATCACGGTGGCGGACCGCCGCACCTCGCCCGAAAAGGAGCCACCCGTGGCCGTCGTGAGAGCCCGCACCCGCAACGTCAGCCTGCTCTTCGTCGTGTGGATCATCGTCGGGATCGTCATCGCCGTTCAGCGCGGCTACATCACGGCGTCCCTGGTCCGGGCGATCCTCTCGGCCCTGCTGGCGATCGTCCTGTGGCCCCTGGTCCTGCTCGGGATCAACCTGCACGTCTGACCCGAAGGCCACGTCTGACCCGAAGGCCACGCATCACGCCCTCTCGCGCCCCCGACTTCTGGTGTCTTTTCGTGGTTTCAGCGCCTTCGAATCCACGAAAAGACACCAGAAGTCGTCGGGCGAGGAGGCGCGCGAAGTCGGGGGCGAGGAGGCGCCGAATGGCGGGCGCGGGCGCCGGCGCCGACGATTCCGACGACGCCGGGCGGGGAGTCACGCCGAGGTTCAGGTGGTGATCTCGCAGATCACGGCGCCGCTCGACACGGTCTGCGCCGACCTCGGCCGTCAGCTTCGCTGACGGTGCCGGCCTTGTGCGCCGTCAGCGGCTGCTCCATCTTCATCGCCTCGAGCACGACGACGAGGTCACCGGCCGCGACCGTCTGCCCCTCCTCGACGGCGAGCTTGACGATCGTGCCCTGCATGGGTGACGTCAGCGCGTCGCCCGAGACGGCGGCCTTCGCGGCCCGGGACGCCGACCGCTTCGGCGCGGAGCGGCCGGCCGCAGGCGCCGCGCGGCCGCCGGCCCCGAACCCCGCGGGCAGCGAGACCTCGAGCCGCTTGCCGCCGACCTCGACGACCAGCCGCTCACGCTCCTCGGGCTCCGCGGCGTCGGCCGGGGTGCCCTGCCAGGGCTCGATCCGGTTGTCGAACTCCGTCTCGATCCACCGGGTGTGCACCGTGAACGGCTGCGCCGGGTCGGCGGGGGCGAACGCGGGATCGGCGACGACGGCGCGGTGGAACGGCAGCACCGTCGGCATACCGTCGACCTCGAACTCGGCGAGCGCGCGGCGGGCCCGTTCGAGCGCCTCGGACCGGGTGCGCCCGGTGACGACGAGCTTGGCGAGCATCGAGTCGAACGCGCCGCCGACCACCGACCCCTCGACCACGCCCGAGTCGAGCCGCACGCCGGGGCCGCTCGGCGGCCGCCAGCGCGTGACGACCCCCGGCTGCGGGAGGAAGTTGCGGCCGGCGTCCTCGCCGTTGATCCGGAACTCGATCGAGTGCGCGTGGTGCGACGGGTCGTCGTAGCCGAGCGGCTCGCCGACGGCCAGCCGGAACTGCTCGCGCACGAGGTCGATGCCGCTGACCTCCTCCGAGACGCAGTGCTCGACCTGGAGCCGGGTGTTGACCTCGAGGAAGCTGATCGTGCCGTCGGGCCCGACGAGGAACTCGCAGGTGCCGGCGCCCACGTAGCCCGCCTCGCGCAGGATCGCCTTCGACGCGCGGTAGAGCTGGCCTCCTGCTCGGCCGTGAGGAAGGGCGCCGGTGCCTCCTCGACGAGCTTCTGGTTGCGGCGCTGCAGCGAGCAGTCGCGCGTCGACACCACGACCACCCCGCCGTGCATGTCGGCCAGGCACTGCGTCTCGACGTGGCGCGGGTGGTCGAGGAAGCGCTCGACGAAACACTCCCCGCGGCCGAACGCCGCCACGGCCTCGCGGACCGCCGAGTCGTAGAGCTCCGGGATCTCCTCCAGGGTGCGCGCCACCTTCAGCCCGCGGCCGCCGCCCCCGTAGGCGGCCTTGATGGCGACCGGCAGCCCGTTCTCCTTCGCGAACTGCACGACCTCCTCCGCGCCCCCGACGGGCTCGGCCGTGCCCGGCACCTGTGGCGCGCCCGCCCGCTGCGCGATGTGCCGCGCCTTGACCTTGTCGCCGAGGCTGTCGATGGCGGCCGGCGGCGGGCCGATCCAGACCAGGCCGGCGTCGATCACCGCCTGCGCGAAATGCGCGTTCTCGGAGAGGAACCCGTACCCCGGGTGGACGCCGTCGGCGCCGGCGCGGCGCGCGACGTCGAGGAGCTTGTCGACGGCGAGGTAGGAGTCGCCCGGCACCGAGCCGCCGAGCGCGTACGCCTCGTCGGCAACCAGCACGTGCGGCGCGTCGCGGTCGGGGTCGGCGTACACGGCGATCGATCGGATGCCCGCGTCACGGCAGGCGCGGGCCACCCGGACGGCGATCTCGCCGCGGTTCGCGATCAGGACGGCGCGCAACGGCGCTGCCGGTACCGGTGGGCCCGGCTCCGTCGAAGGGGTCGTCATCGTGCTCCTCTCAACCGTTCGCGAGACTATCGCCCGCCTCGGACAGCCAGCGGGCCAGCGGGGTGACGCGGCCCACGGCGCGGAAGGCGCCCACGCGCGTAGCGTGTGCGCCGTGGCAGAGGTCATCACCGATCCCGCCCGCATCCCCGTGCCGGGCGGGAAGGTCATCGACGAGTACGTCGGCCGGGTCGCCAGCGGCGACGACGCGGTGAGCGTGGCCCGGATGGCCGCGCCCCGGGATGGTCGGAGCCGGGCCAGACGCCCGAGTTCGACGAGGTGACGCTCGTGCTGCGCGGCTCGGTGATCGTGGAGCACGGCGACGGCGGCGTCGAGGTGCGCGCGGGGCAGGCCGTCGTGACCCGGGCGGGGGAGTGGGTGAGGTATTCCGCCGGCCCGGACGGCGCCGACTACGTCGCGGTCTGCACGCCCGCCTTCTCTCCGGAGGCCGCCCGGCGCGACGACGACGGGAATGGGGATACCCCCGGCGGGCATTCTCCACAGTGACTCATCCGCGATAAGGAGCATGCTGTGGCCACCCTGACCATGACCAGCACCGACCACGACCAGACCGTCAAGGAGGGCATCGTCCTCATCGACTTCTGGGCCGCCTGGTGCGGGCCGTGCCGTCAGTTCGCCCCCGTCTACGAGCGCGTCTCGGGGCGCAACGACGACGTCGTGTTCGCCAAGGTCGACACCGAGGCCGAACCCGAGCTCGCGCAGATGTACGGCATCACGTCCATCCCCACGCTGGTCGTCTACCGCGACGGCATCCCCGTGTTCGGCCAGCCGGGCGCCCTGCCGGAGCCGGCCCTGGAGGACGTCGTGCGCCAGGTCCGCGACCTCGACATGGACGTCGTACGCAAGCAGTACGAGGAGCAGCTGCAGGCCCACGAGCAGGGCCACCAGCAGCACTGACGCCCGCACCGACGAGGGGCCGTCGCCCGGCGACGGCCCCTCGTCGTCTGCCTGCACGGCGTCGAGCTGCCGGCAGGCACCGCCCTCAGCTGTCGGGCACGACCAGGGACGTGACCAGCGCGCGGTGCGCCGTCCCCGCGACGGGCAGCGTGGTCGCGGCGCGCACACCGACGCCGCCGCCGACGAGCACGTGGTCGACCGCGAGGAAGGGCAGCGGCGACCAGCTGGGCCACGTCGGCCGGGCCCCGCGCCCGAGCGCGTCCGCCGCGTCGGCGAGCCCCCTACCCGTCAGCCGCCTGAAGGCGGCCTGCTGCGGGGTCGCGTCGAGGTCCCCCAGCAGGGCGACCGGCCCGGGCACCGAGGCCGCGGCGCCCAGCCCGGCGAGGTCGGCGCGCCAGCGCCCCGTACCGGCCGCCGTCGACGCCGTGCCCACGACCACGGTGAGCGGACGGCGACCGGTGTCGAGCACGAGCCGCACGGCCGGCGTCGAGACCCCGGCGAGCGGTTCCACCCGGGTGACCGGGTAGCGGCTCCAGACCACCGTGCCGGCGGCCTGAGCGGGAGCGGAGGCCCACCGGGGCACGAGCCGCGGGTCGAGCCCCGCCTCGGTGAGGTCGTGCGCCAGCGGCCCTGTCGCGCCCGTGACGACGAGCAGGTCCACGGGCTGGCGGGCCACCGCCGCCACGAGCGACGGCGCGTCGGCGCGACCGCCGTCGGCGTCCAGCAGCATCGCCGACAGGCGGACGCCCGCGCCGGCGGCCGGGGCCGAGCCCGACGGCGCCGCGTACGGCAGCAGGAAGAGCCAGGGCACGAGCCCGGCGACCGCCGCCGGGACGGCGACCACCCAGTGCCGGCCGCGCAGGGCGAGGGCAGCCAGCGGGATGGCTGCGACCAGGGCGAACGGGCTCGCGGCAGCCGCGGCCAGGGCGAGACCGTCGAGCGGCCCGGGCAGCCCGTCGACGAGGGACGTCGCCGCCCAGGCCAGGAGCAGCGCCACGCCGGCCAGGAGGACGGGCAACCGGACGGGCGCCGGTGCGGGCGGGGCGTCGAGTGCCGTCGCGCCGTGCGGCTGGGCGTGCAGCTGAAGGACCGTCGCCAGCCGCTCGCCGTCCCCTGGTGGGCTCGGTGTCTGCTCCGGCGCCGGCTCGTCGCCGGCAGGCGCCGGCCAGCTCCACTCCTGCGGCCACTCACCCATCGGCGCCGTCCTCGCCCTTCACCACGGCCGACGCCTGCCGCGCGATCTCGAGCTCCTCGTCGGCGGGGATCACGAGCACGGACACAGCGGAGCCGTCCGGGCTGATCAGCCGGGCGCCGCCGGCGTCCGAGGCGTTGCGGTCGGCGTCCACGGCGATGCCGAGCCGCTCGAGCCCGGCCAGCGACGCCGCCCGCACCGGCGCTGCGTGCTCGCCGACCCCGCCGGTGAACACCACCGCGTCGGCGCCGCCCAGGGTGGCCAGGTAGGCACCCACATAACTGCGCACGCGGTGGCAGTAGGTGTCGAAGGCGAGGGCGGCGTCCTCGTCGCCGTCGGCCCGGCGCCGCAGGACGTCGCGCATGTCTGGGGCACCGGCCAGCCCGGCCAGACCGCTGGCGTGCTCGAGGGCGTCGTCCACCTGGGCCGGGGACAGGCCCGCGACCCGGGCGAGGTAACCCGGCACCGACGGGTCGACGTCGCCGCTGCGGGTGCCCATCACGAGCCCGGCCAGTGGCGTCAGGCCCATCGACGTGTCGACGCTGCGGCCGCCCCGGATCGCGCAGGCGCTGGCGCCGTTGCCGAGGTGCAGAGCCACGAGGTCGACCTCGCTGCGGGCGCGGCCGAGGACGCGCGCCGCCTCACCGGCGAGATGGGTGTACGAGGTCCCGTGGAAGCCGTAGCGGCGGACGCCGTACCGCTCACGCCACTCGCGCGGCACGGCGTAGGTGGCGGCGGCGGGCGGGATCGTCGCGTGGAAGGCGGTGTCGAAGACCGCGACCTGCGGCACGCGCGGCAGGGCTTCGCGGGCCGCCCGGATGCCGGCCGCCGCGGGCGGGTTGTGCAGCGGCGCGAGGACGGCGAGCTCGTCGATCGCGCTCAGCACGGCGTCGTCGACGACCGTGGGCGCCGTGAAGCGGTCACCGCCGTGGACGACGCGGTGACCGACGGCCAGGGGAGCGCCGGCGGCTCCGAGGTCGGCCAGCACCTGGCGGACGGCGTCCGCGTGGTCGCGCCCGCCCGCGCCGATGCGCTCGACGGTCCCGCCGCCCGAGCGCTCACCCGTCGCCGGCTCGACGAGGGCGTACTTGACCGACGACGACCCGCAGTTGAGGACGAGCACCCGATCGGTTCCCGGACCCGGCGACGACACGCCCCGCAGAGTAGCCGCCGCGCTGCCGGGATGCGTGGATCACCCCGTTCCGCCGGACTCTGCCCGTCGCCCGCGATTCCCTGCCCGCCCTCTCGCCCGCCCGCTCGCCGCGAAGGCGAGAGGGGAGCGAAAGGGGCGCGTCAGTCGCGGCGGGAGAGGGCCTCGTGGCAGCGGCGCTCGACCTCGTCGAGCTCGGCGAGCGTCTCCTCGATGTCGCGGCGGCGCCCCTCGAGCTCGGCCCGCCGGCGCTCGATCTGCTCGAGCAGGTAGCGCAGCTGGCCCTCCTCGCCGGGGTCCTGGTCGTACATGTCGACGATGCGGGCGATCTCGGCGAGGTCGAAGCCGAGCCGCTTGCCTCGCAGGACGAGCGCCAGCCGCACCCGGTCGCGGAGGTGGTAGACCCGCCGGGTGCCCACGCGCTCGGGCGTGACGAGCCCGCGGTCCTCGTAGAAACGGATCGTCCGGTGCGTCACCCCGAAGTCCTCCGCGAGCTCGGCGATCGACCACGTCTCGCCTTCATCCACCGCGCCCCCACCCATCGTGCGCTGATCATGCAATCCGCGTCGATCATGCAATCCGCGTCGATCATGAAGGTGGTCGTTCTGGACGGAATGACGATCTGCATGATCCACGGGATCTGCATGATCGACGGGAATTGCATGATCGACGGGAGTTGCATGATCGACGGGGATTGCATGATCACGGGGGGAGGGGGGAGCTGCGTCGGCCCTGTTCTGGTCCCGCTCGTCCACGATGTCCACTTGTGATCTCCGGTGTCGTCGGCTTACCTTGACGTAAAGGTAAAGCATGCGCGCCGTTGTGGTCGAGGTGGGAGCCGGGATGTTCGAGCTGTCGAAGGAGCACGAGGACTTCCGGCGGGTGGTCCGCGAGTTCGCGCTCGCCGAGGTGGCGCCGCACGCCCAGGAATGGGACGAGCAGCACCGGTTCCCCACCGAGCTCGTGCCGAAGATGGGCGACCTCGGCCTGTTCGGCCTCGTCGTGCCCGAGGAGTTCGGCGGTGCCGACGCCGACTTCACCAGCCTGTGCGTGGCCATCGAGGAGCTGGGGCGGGTCGACCAGTCGGTCGGGATCACGCTGTCCGCCGGCGTCGGCCTCGGCATCAACCCGATCCTGACGTTCGGCTCGCAGGAGCAGAAGGAGCGCTGGCTGCCCGACCTCGTGGCCGGCCGCGCCCTGGCGGCGTTCGGCCTCACCGAGCCGGAGGCCGGGTCCGACGCGGGCGCCACGAAGACGCGGGCCCGCCTCGACGGCGACGAATGGGTCGTCGACGGCGCGAAGGCCTTCATCACGAACTCCGGCACGGACATCACCAGCGTCGTCACCGTGACCGCGCGCACCGGCGAGCGGCCCGACGGAAGGGCCGAGATCAGCGCGATCCTGGTCCCCGCCGGCACGCCCGGATTCACCGTCGAGCCCGCCTACCGCAAGCTCGGCTGGCACGCCTCCGACACGCACGGCCTGTCGTTCGCGCAGTGCCGCGTGCCGGCCGCCAACCTGCTCGGCGAGCGCGGCCGCGGCTTCTCGCAGTTCCTCGCGACCCTCGACGACGGCCGGATCGCGATCAGCGCGCTCGCGGTCGGCCTCGCCCAGGCGTGCCTCGACGCGTCGGTCGAGTACGCCGGCACGCGGCTCGCGTTCGACCGGCCGATCGGGGTCAACCAGGGCGTCTCGTTCCCCGTGGCCGATCTCGCCGTCGCCGTCGAGGCCGCCCGGCTGCTCACGTACAAGGCCGCCTGGCTGCGTGACGAGCAGTCGGCCGGTCGGCGCGGGGCCGGCGAGGTCAAGCAGGCCGCCGCGCTCGCCAAGCTGCACTCCTCGACCGCCGCCGTCGACGCCGCCCGGCTCGCGACCCAGGTCTTCGGCGGCGCCGGCTTCGTGGAGGAGTCCGTCGGCATCCACAGCGTGGCGCGGTTCTACCGCGACGCGAAGATCCTCGAGATCGGCGAGGGCACGAGCGAGGTGCAGCGCATGGTCATCGCCCGCGGCCTCGGCCTGCCGGTCGCCTGAGGGCCGTCGCGAGGCGGTTGACTGCTCCCATGACCACCACGGGCGACCAGGTCACCCCTACTCCTGAGGCCGGGCCCGTCGAGGCCGGGCCCGTCGAGGCCGGCCCCGTCGAGGCCGGCCCCGGCGCGGGTGGCCCCGGCACGGGTGGCCCCGGCGAGGGCGCTCGAGCCGCCCTGCTGCGGCAGGCGCGCGACGCGACGCTGACGCCGTCCGCGGCCGGTGCCGCCAAGCTCGCCGGGCAGGGCAAGCTGCCCGTGCGCGAGCGGATCGCCCTGCTGGTCGACGAGGGGTCGTTCGTCGAGGACGGTCAGCTCGCCAACGCCCTGGCCGGCCTGCCCGCGGACGGCGTCGTGACGGGCCGCGGCACCGTCGACGGCCGGCCGGCGATCGTCGTCGCCAACGACCCGACGGTGAAGGCGGGGTCGTGGGGTGCGCGGACCGTCGAGAAGATCGTCCGCGCGACCGAGGCGGCGCTGCGCGAGGAGCTGCCCGTCTTCTGGCTGATCGACTCGGCGGGGGCCAGGATCACCGACCAGGTCGAGCTGTTCCCGGGCCGCCGGGGGGCCGGCCGGATCTTCCACAACCAGGTCGCGCTGTCGGGCCGGGTGCCGCAGATCTGCTGCCTGTTCGGGCCCTCGGCCGCCGGCGGTGCCTACATCCCGGCGTTCTGCGACGTCGTCTTCATGGTCGAGGGCAACGCGAGCATGTACCTCGGCAGCCCCCGGATGGCCGAGATGGTGGTCGGCGAGCGCGTCAGCCTCGAGGAGATGGGCGGGGCGCGGATGCACTGCACGGTCTCGGGCTGCGGCGACAACCTGGCGGTCGACGACGCGGACGCCATCGAGCAGGCCCGGCTCTTCTTCTCCTACCTGCCGACGTGCTGGCGCGAGGCGCCGCCGGACTACCCGCCGGAGCCGGCCGCCCGCGCCTTCGACCCCGAGCTGGTGCCCGAACGCGAGTCGGTGCCGTTCGACGTGCACGACGTCCTCGAGGCGATCCTCGACGACGGGTCGTTCTTCGAGGTGAAGCCGCTGTTCGCCGCCGAGCTCGTGGTCGGGTTCGGCCGGCTCGAAGGCCGCCCCGTCGGCGTCGTCGCCAACAACAGCGCGGTGCGCGGCGGCGTGCTGTTCACCGACTCGGCCGACAAGGCGGCCCGGTTCATCTGGCTGTGCGACGCCTTCAACCTGCCGCTCGTGTACCTCAGCGACGTCCCCGGCTTCATGATCGGGAGCGAGGTCGAGCGGCAGGGCATCATCCGGCACGGCGCGAAGATGATCACCGCGGTCTCCGAGGCGACGGTGCCGCAGGTCTGCGTGGTGCTGCGCAAGGCCTACGGAGCGGGGTTGTACGCGATGGCGGGGCCGGGCTTCGGGCCCGACGCCACGATCGCCCTGCCCACGGCGCGGATCGCCGTGATGGGTCCGGAGCCCGCCGTCAACGCCGTCTACGCCAACAAGATCGCGGCCATCGACGACGACCGGGAGCGCGCCGACTTCGTCGCCGCCCGCCGGGAGGAGTACGAGGCGGACGTCGACCTGCTGCGGCTGGCCGCCGACCTCGTCGTCGACGCCGTCGTCGAGCCCGCGGACGTGCGCCGCGAGGTCGTGCTCCGGCTGACCTACGCCTCGGGGCGCGAGCGCCGGTTCAGCGACCGCCGGCACGGCGTGCCGCCGGTATGACGGGTCCGCCGGCCGCCGGCGCCCCCGACCCCGCGACGACGCGTGACCGACGGGCGCGTGACCGACGACGAGGCGCGGCTCGCCGCCGTCCTCGCGCTGCTCGCCATCGCGGGCGGCGAGGCCGACGTGGCGGGGCACTCGACAGCCCTGGGCCGATGGCGGGCCGGCCGGCTCGCCGCGCTCGCCCGCGACCCGCTCCTCCCGCCGGGAGCAAGGGCTGGGCGCCGGGGGTGATCGCCGGCCCCCCGCTCGTCTACAGTCCCAAGCGTGGTCGGGGGAGCGCCGGTCGTGCTGCCCGCCGCGCGTGCGCTGCGTGCCCGCCCGGCGGTGCTGGCGCTCGTCGCCGTGGCCGTCTGCCTCGCCGCGGCGGCGGTGCCGGTCAGGCCGTTCCGCGCCACACGTCTGCCGCTGCTGACGTCCGCCGTCGCGGTGGGGGCCGACGGGCGGCTGGTGCCGCTCTCGCCCGCCGCCGCCGGTGCCCTCGCCCCCGGCACGCGCGTCCTCGCCATCGCGGGGGCGGATCGCGCCTCCGCCCAGCGCGACTGGCTCGCGGCCGGGTCGGTGCCCGGCGCCGACGGCCCGTACGGAAACCTGGTCACCGACGCACTGCTGGACCTCGACACCCTGACCCTGGCCGACGGTGCGGCCCTGGCCGGGTGGCCGGAGCCCTGGCGGTACGTGTGGCCCCGCGACGCCTCGTTCGCGGCGGCCGCCTTCGCCGCCACCGGCCACGGGGACGACGCGCTGCGCGTCCTTGAGTACCTGCAGGCGCTCCAGCCCGACTCCGGGATCTTCCAGGCGCGCTACCGATCCGACGGCACGGGGCCGCCGGACGCCCGCGGCCAGCAGTCGGACGGGTCGGGCCTCGTGCTGTGGGCTACCGCGCGGCTCGTCGCCCGGACCCCGGACGCCGCCGGTCGCGCCGCGGTGCTCGAGCGGCTGCGGCCGCTGGTCGACCGCTCGACGGCCGCCCTGCTGCGCCTCACGGGTGGCCGGAGGGTGCTGCCGCCGCCGTCCGGGGACTACTGGGAGGTGCACGACGAGCGGCTCAGCCTGGGCACCGCCGCGCCGATCGCCGCGGGTCTGGCCGCGGCGGCCGACCTGTACGCCGCGGCCGGCGAGCCCGGGCCGGCCCGCACCGCCGCGGCCCGGGCCACCGCCCTCTACGCCGCGATCGACCACTCCTTCGGCCGTACCGGGTACCCGCGCTACCTCGGCGACACCCAGCCGGACGCCTCGATCGCCTTCCTGCTGCCGCCGTTCCGGCGCGAGGTGCGGCCGGCGGTCCTGGCCGCCTGGCGGTTCGCCGCCCTGGGCATGGCGCGGCCCGCCGGGGGGCTGGCGCCGGGGGCGGGCTGGCGCGACGACGGCGTCAGCTGGACGCCCGAGACCGCGCTGTTCGCCCTGGCGGCGGCGGCGTCCGGGCAGCGAGGGCCGGCCGAGCACTGGCTCGCGTGGCTTCGCGACCACCGCACCACGTTCGGGGCCCTGCCCGAGAAGGTGCTCGCCGACGGCTCCCCCGCGGGGCCGGCACCGCTGACGCTCACCGCCGCCGTCGTCGTCCTGGCCGCCGCCGAGTTGACGCCACCCCCACCCACCTCGCGGTGATCAAGGAAGTCTCGGCCGGCCGAGTGACCGCCTGATCACGACCGCGGCCGAGAATTCCTTGATCACCACCAAGAACAGGGGGCGTCAGCGCATGTTGCCGGTGTGGCCGAGGGAGAACTGGCCTGGCTGCGGCCAGACGCACAGGCCGTGGGGCTGCAGGCCGACCGGGATCTTCGCGAGGAGGCTGCCCGTGGTCGTGTCGATCACGTAGACCACGGAGTCGCTGCGGCCGGAGAGCCACAGCTGCCGCCCGTCGGCGGTGACGCCGCCCATGTCGGGGGAGCCGCCGCCCGGCAGCCTCCACAGTCTTCTGGACCTTGAGGGTGGCGGCGTCGACGACCGAGATCGACCCCTCGTCGCGGTTCGACACGTAGAGCACCGAGGCGTCGCGGCTCGGGTAGACCCCGTGCGCGCCCTTGCCGGTGTGGACGAAGCCGCGGACCTTGAAGGTGGCCGCGTCGACCAGCCAGAGCCCGTTGCGCAGCATGTCGGCGACCACGAAGGTGCTGCCGTCGGGGGTGAGCCGCACGTCCTGCGGCATGGCGGTGGCGCCGGGGTCGTTGTACTCGGCCGGACCGCCGCCGCGCATCGCCGCCATCGGATCGGAGGCCCCGGGCGTCGGTGTCGCGTTGAGGTCGATCACGGCGCGCACCTTCGAGCCGTCGGCCGGGATCACGAGCAGCTTGCCGCTGTACTCGCAGCTCACGAGGAAGGTCGACAGGTCGGCGGTGAAGTCCGCGTGGTTGACGCCCCGGCACGGCACGTGCAGCGAGCGCTGCAGCTTCATCGTGTGCGGATCGCGGAAGTCGATGCGCTCGCGCGCCTCGGCCATCACCATCGCGTGCTTGCCGTCGGGGCTGAAGTACAGGTTGTACGGGTCGTCGACCGGCACCGAGCGGCCCGGCCGGCCGGTGCGCGGGTCGATGGGCGTGAGCATGTTGCCCTTGTTGTCGTTGACCCACAGGGTCTTCAGGTCCCACGACGGGACGACGTGCTGCGGGTGCGCGGGCACTGCGAAGCGCTCGACGACCTTGAGGGTCTTCGGGTCGATCACGTCGACGCGGTTGCTGCCCAGATCGGGGACGTACACGAGCGGGCGGGCCCCGCGTGCGGGCCCGCTGAGCATGCCCGCGCCGGCCCGCGCGTACACGTTGACGGGCGCCGCCGTGGCGCTGGGCGAGGGCGCGGCCTGCGAGGCACCCGCCGTCGCGGTCGTGGTCGCGGCCGCCGCGGTCGACCCGGCCGGCGTGCCGCCCGACGACCCCGCCGAGCAGCCGGCGAGTGCGACCGCGGCGAGCACGGCGAGCGTGGTCGCGGCGGACCGGCGGTGGCGGAGCGGGCGCGCAGTCATGGTCAACCGTTCAGCAGCTGGGACGCGGTCACGGGGGTCAGCCCCCGGTCGTGCAGGTGGCCGAGCACGGCCGGCAGGGCCGCGAGCGTGCCGGGGTGCCCGAGGTGCAGGCTGACGATCGACCCCGGCCGGACCGACCGCGCGAGCGCGCGGACGATCGCCTGCGGCCCGGGGTCGGTGTAGTCGAGCGGGTCGACGTCGTACCCCAGGCACGCACCGTACCCGGCCTTCACGGCCGCGGCACGGATGGCGGGCGTGCTGTGGGGCGTGCCACTCGGGCGGAACCACCGCCCCGCGCTGCCGGTCAGCCGGTCGAGCTCGGTGGCGGCGCGGTCGACCTCGTCCCGGATGGTCCGGGCCGGGAGGCGCGTCATCGTGAGGTGGCTCCAGGTGTGGTTGCCCAGCTCGTGCCCGCCGTCGCGGATCATCCGGGCGAGGTCCGGCTGCGCCGCCAGCCAGCGGCCGATGCCGAGCACGGTCACCTGCGCCTTCGCCCTGGCGAGGGCGGCGACCGTGTCCCGGACGATCGCCTCCGGCCCGTCGCCGTGGAACGTCAGTGCGACGGCGTCCTTGTCGCGCGGGCCGTGGGTGATGTCAGGCCCGGCCGCGGGGCTTGCTGTCGTGGTCGGGGTCGCCGAGGCGCTCGCGGTGGTCGCCGGGGCGGATGCACCGGGCCCGGACGCCGTCCCCGACGCCGCGGCGCTCGTCGCCGGGCCGGACGCCGAGGCGGCGGTGCCGCTGCCGGGGTCGGAGCAGGCCGCCAGGCCGGCGGTGGCGGCGAAGCCGGCGATCCCGAGAACGCTCCGCCGGGACGGCCGGGACGACGACGCCATGTCACCCACGGTAGTTCAGGATTCTTGGAGTTCGCGTGGACCCCACGACCCTCCGGCCACCTCCCACGATCGGCTACCTGAGGGGATCGGCCGCCGTGAGGAGAGCCGCGAACGCGGCCGGGGGCATGGCGGCGCCGAAGAACAGGCCCTGGCCGACGTCGCAGCCCAGCTGGGTGAGAGCACGGGCGGCGCCGTCGTCCTCGACACCCTCCGCCACCACCCGCAGGCCGAGTTCGTGCGCCATCGCGATGCTGTGGCGCACGATCGTCGCCGTGGCCGGCCGCGTGAGGTCGGCGCCGAAGACGCGGTCGAGCTTGAGCTCGTCGAACGGCAGTTCCCGCAGGTACGCCAGCGACGAGTACCCCGTCCCGAAGTCGTCGAGCGCCGTCTCGACCCCGGTCCGGCGCCAGGCCCGCAGCAGCCGGGCGGCGGCCTCCGGCTCGGCGACCAGCGCCTCCTCGGTGATCTCCACGCGCAGTGCGGCGCCCGGCAGCCCGTGCCGGGCCAGGGTGCGGCCGATCCGGTCGGTCAGGCCGGGGTCGAGCAGGTCGCCGGCGGCGAGGTTCACCCCGACGGCCACCGGGTGCCGGTGCCACCAGGTCGCGCAGGCCTCCAGGGCGCGGTCGAGGACGACGTCGGTCACGGGCCGCATCAGCCCGGTGGTGGCGGCCAGCGGGAGGAACGCGTCGGGCAGCAGCACGCCGTCGTGCGGGTGCCGCCACCGCGCCAGCGCCTCGCATCCCACCACCGCACCGTCGGTCAGCGACACCTGCGGCTGCAGGTGCACCACGACGTCGCCCTGCTCGAGCGCGGAGCGCAGCTCGTCGACCCGGCGCAGCCGTACGTTGGCCGCGCCGTCCTTCTCCGGGTCGTAGACGGCGATCCCGCTGTTCGTCGCCTTGGCGCGGTGCACGGCGGCGTCGGCCTGGCGGAGCAGGTCCTGCGGGCGGCCGCGCGGCAGCACGCACCAGGCGATCCCGACCGTGGCCTGCAGCGAGAGCCGGCTGCCGCCGACGTCGATCGGCCCCGACAGCGCCTCGCGGAGGGTGCCGGCGACCCGGGTCGCCGGGTCGTGACCCGCACCGGGGAGCAGCACGGCGAACTCGTCGCCGCCGAGCCGCGCCAGCAGCTGCGGCGGCCGCAGCACCGCCTGCAGCCGCGCCCCCACCTCGGTGAGAACGGCGTCGCCGGTCTCGCGCCCGAGCGTCACGTTGATCTCGTCGAAGCCGTCGATGTCGGCCAGCAGCAGCGCGACCCGGTCGGTCCAGCCCGACCAGGCCTCGTCGTCGGCGCCCCCGCCGGAGCGGGCCGCGCCCTCGGTGGCGAGCGCCTGGCTGATCGCCTCGCGACTGGCGAGCCCGGTGAGCGGGTCGGTCCGGTCGTCGCCGGGCGCGCCGCCGCGGACGAAGGCGACCACGCCGCGCAGCAGAAGCACGCCGAGGGCCGCCCAGGCGAGCATCCCGGCGGTCATCGCCACCGGCAGCCCTGCGACGACGGCGCCGAGGACCGCGAGCGCGCCGCCGGCGGACAGCCACGAGAGCGCGCGCGCCGGCAACCCGGGGGGCGCCGGGCGGCGCCGGTCCGCGCCGGGGCCGGGGACGTCGGGCGCGTCGGCCCGGCCGGCGAGGAGCCGAGCGAGAGCTCCGGCGGCGACCAGGGCGAAACCGGCCGCGGTCACGGCGGCCGACGTCCCGAGCGGCGTCCCCGTGCTCGCGTGGCGGCGCAGGGCCTCGCCCACGGCTGCCGCGGCGAGGCCCCCCGAGACCCAGCCGGCGACGGACTGCAAGCGACGGGGCGCCAGCGCCGCCGCGGCCAGGGCCAGGCAGGCCAGCCCGCCCAGCCACCCGGGGGGCGGCAGGCCTGAGGGCGCGGCGCCTCCGGCCGGGACGGCGCCCGCCAGGGCCGTGACGACGGCGGCCGACCCGAGCAGCACCACGAGGGCGTCCCAGTCGCGCTCCGGCACCCGTTGGGCGGGCCGTCCGGGGAGCATGACGATGCCGGCCGCGGCGACGGCCACGAACAGGCCCGCGGCCGCGCCGCCGCCCGGGCTGCCGAACACGGCCACGGCGAGCAGGGCGTGGGCGAGGGCGAGCAGCCCCCAGGCGGCGGCGCCGTACCAGGAGGCGGGCGCGCCCGGCCGGGAGCGCACGGCCGTCACGGCGGCCACCGCGCAGCCGGCGGCCGCCACCAGCACCCCGGCGACGACCACCGCGTCGGCCGCCGTCGCCGTCACCGCGTCACCGTCACGAGGGCGCCGTCACGGCGAGGCCGGGGTCCGCCAGAGGGAGTGCCACGCGACGCCGGTCTCCGCGAGCAACTCGCGCAGCAGCGGCAGCGAGATCCCGACGACGCCGTGGTGGTCCCCCTCGATCCCACTGACGTAGGCGCCGCCGAGGCCGTCGAGCGTGAACCCGCCTGCCACGGCGAGGGGCTCGCCCGTCGCCACGTACGCGTCCACCTCGTCGTCCGCCAGGTCGGCGAAGTGCACCGTCGTCGACGACACCGACCCGAGCGTGGCGCCGCTGCCGGCGCCGTCCGTGGGCCTCAGGTCGATCACCCAGTGACCGGTGTGGAGCACGCCCGAGGCGCCGCGCATCCTCCGCCAGCGTTCCCGGGCGGCGGCCGCCGTCCCCGGCTTGCCGTGCACCTCGCCCGCGAACTCGAGGACCGAGTCGCAGCCGACCACCAGGGCGTCGTCCCGGCCTTCGGCGAACAGCGCGGCGGCGACCTCCTCCGCCTTGGCCCTGGCCAGCACGAGGGCGACGTCCTCCGCGGCGGTCACGCCGTACCGGGCGACCACCGCGTCCTCGTCGACCGACGAGGCCCGCACCTCGGGGTCGACGCCGGCCGCGACCAGGGTGGCGAGCCGGGCCGGCGATGCCGACGCGAGGACGAGCACGGCCATCACGCGGCGGAGAGAACGGCCGAGCGCAGCACGTCGAGCCCGACGGAGCCGAGGTCGAGCGCGCGGCGGTGGAAGGCGCGCAGGTCGAACGCGGCGCCGTCCCGGGCGCGGGCCCGCTCGCGCAGGTCGAGCCAGGCGCGCTCGCCGACCTTGTACGAGATCGCCTGTCCCGGCCAGCCGAGGTAGCGGTCGAGCTCGAAGCGCAGCACCGGATCCGACACCCGGGTGTGCCGGCGCAGGAACGTCCATGCCTTCTCGGCGTCCCACACCCCGCCGCCCACCTCGTCGGGAGCGCGCAGACCGCAGTGCACCCCGATGTCGACCACGACCCGGCTCGCGCGCAGCGCGTGCGCGTCGAGCATGCCCATCAGGTCGCCCGCGTCCGTGAGGTACCCGAGCTCCTCCATCAGGCGCTCGGCGTACAGCGCCCAGCCCTCGCCGTGCCCGCTCACCCAGCAGGCCAGCCGGCGCCACCGGTTGAGCCGGTCGCTGCGGTAGGCGGCCTGGCCGCACTGCAGGTGATGGCCGGGAACCCCCTCGTGGTAGACCGTCGACGTCTCCCGCCAGGTCGAGAACGAGTCCGTTCCGGCGGGCACCGACCACCACATCTGCCCCGGCCGGGAGAAGTCCTCCGACGGTGGCGTGTAGTACACGGCACCCGTGGACGAGGGGGCGATCCGGCACCGCAGCGTGCGCACCGGCTCCGGGATGTCGAAGTGGCTCGCCCCGAGCTCGGTCAGGGCGCGGTCCGAGAGCTCCTGCATCCAGTCGCGGAAGGCCCCGGCGCCTTCGATCCGGCGGGCGGGGTCGGCGTCCAGGGCGTCGATCCCGGTCTCGATCGCTGCCTGGACGGCGCCGGCGTCGCCGCCGCCCGGGGCCCGCGGCGCGAGCCCGCGGGCGACCTGCGCCATCCGGTGCTCGATCCGGGCGAGCTCCTCCAGGCCCCACGCGTACGTCTCGTCGAGGTCCACGACGGTGCCGAGGAATCCCCGGGCGTGCACGGCGTACAGGTCGCGCCCGACGCCGTCCTGCTCGCTCGCCGTGCCCAGCACCTCGGTCTCGAGCCAGCCGGCGAGCTCGGCGTACGCGGCACCGGCCCCCCGGGCCGCCGCGTCGAGGATGGTCGGGACCTCACCGGCCGGCGGCTCGCCGGACGCCGTCCGCGCACCCGCGGCGAACGCCGCGAAGAACCCGTCGGCCGCGGCGAACCCGCGGGCCTGCTCGATCACCGCGCGCACCTGCCGGGCGGCGGGCCGCCAGCCGGCGCCGTGGGCGGCCCGCAGGCTCTCGCGGTACCCCGCCAGGGCGCCCGGCACGGCGTCGAGCCGGGCGGCGATCGTGGCCCAGTCGTCCGTCGTGTCGGTCGCGCAGATGTCGAACACGTCCCGGAAGGCCTGCGCCGGCGACTCGATGTTGTTGAGCTCCCCGACGTCGAGCCCGAGCTCGTGCCGCTCGACCGCGAGCCCCAGCCGGTCGCGGAGCGCGGCGGCGGTGACGGCGTCGGTCTGGTCGACCGGCACGGCCGCGTCGAGGGCGGTGAGGGTCTGCCGCGCGAGGGCTGCCCGGGCGTCGTGGCCGGCGGGGGAGACGTCGGTCAGGGCGTGGTCGTGGCCGCGCACGCCGAAGAACGTCGCGGCCACCGGGTCGAGGGCGACGTAGCGCTCGAGGTGGCCGTCGGCCAGCTCGTCGACACGACTGGCGGGGCGCGCCCGGGGTCGATGGCTCTCGCTCACCTGGGCAGACTAGAACCCTGGGGCGCCGCCGGGGGCGTGGCGGTGCCGGTACCGGCCCCGTAGCCTTCAAGGGTCCTCCGCAGCCGGCGGGGGCCCCGGGAGGATCGGCTGGAGGTGGCGTGAAGCTCGTCGTGCAGATCCCCTGCCTGAACGAGGAGGAGACGCTGCCCCTCGTCGTCGCCTCCATCCCGCGGCAGATCCCGGGGGTCGACGTCGTCGAGGTGCTCGTCGTCGACGACGGGTCGACGGACCGCACGGTCGAGGTCGCCCGCGCGCTCGGCGTCGACCACATCGTGCGGAACACGGGCCGGCGCGGCCTCGCGCACTCGTTCGCCGCGGGCCTGCACGAGGCGCTGCGGCAGGGCGCCGACATCATCGTGAACACCGACGGCGACAACCAGTACCCGCAGGCGATGATCCCGGCGCTGGTCGAGCCGATCCTCACCGGCCGCGCGGACATGGTCGTCGCCGACCGGCAGGTGCGCACGATCGCCCACTTCTCGCCGGTCAAGCGGCTGCTGCAGCGCGTCGGCAGCCGGGTGGTCAACGTGGCGGCCGGCACGGCGGTCGCGGACGCCGCCTCGGGCTTCCGCGCGTACTCGCGGGAGGCCGCCCTGCGGCTCAACGTCGTCACGGATTTCAGCTACGCGATGGAGACGCTCGTCTCGGCCGGCCGCAAGCGGTTGGCCATCGCGCACGTCCCCGTGACCACGAACCCCAAGACGCGCGAGTCGCGGCTCTTCGCCAACATCTTCGAGCACGTCGCCCGCTCCGGCGGGGCGATCGTGCGCAGCTACGCGATGTTCCGCGCGTACACGGTGTTCCTGGTGGCCGGCAGCTTCTTCATCCTTCTCGGGTTCCTGCCCTACCTGCGCTTCCTCTACTGGGTGGCGGTGCGCAGCCCGGAAGTGTCGGGCCACGTGCAGTCGCTGGTCATCGGCGGCGTGCTGGGGCTCTTCGGGATCGTGCTGGTGGTGCTCGGCGTGCTCGCGGACCTGCTCTCGGTCAACCGCAAGCTCCTGGAGGACGTGCTGCTGCGGGTCAAGCGGCTCGAGTACGGCGACGCCGCCAGGCCGATCGAGGCCGACGCGGCGGACGACGTGCTGCAGCGCGCCCTGCGCGAGTAGCGGCGGAGGCGCCGCCGGCGGGCCGGACCGGCTGCCCCCACCTACCCTCGCCGTGAGGGGCGAGACAGGGAGGCGCGGTGGCGACGACGACGGCCCGGCGGCCGGTGGCGCGGTTCGCGGGCGGCGTCCGGGTGGACCGGCCCGACACGCTCGCCGTCGAGGAGCCGCTGGAGATCCGCCTCGACGCCGGCGGCGCCGCGGCCGAGCCGTTCACGGTGACGATGCGCACGCCGGGGCACGACCTCGAGCTCGCCCTCGGCTTCCTCGTGGGTGAGGGGGTCGCGCGCTCCCCCCGGGACGTCGTTGCCGCGCGGCACTGCCCCGACGCGGCGCGGGACGCCGACGGCGAGCCGACCCACAACGTCGTCGAGGTGCGCCTGCGAGGCGGCGTGATCGTGCCCCCGAGCCGCTACCGGGCGGTGTCGAGCGCCTGCGGCATCTGCGGCACCACCAGCATCGACGCGGTCCGCACCCGTTCCTCGCACGCGGTGGCGACCGACGACGTCACGGTGGCGGCGGCGACCCTGGCCGCGCTGCCCGACCGGCTCCGGGCGGCCCAGCGCGTCTTCGACCGGACCGGCGGCCTGCACGCCGCCGGGCTGTTCACCGCCGGCCGGCGACCTGCTCGTGCTCCGCGAGGACGTCGGGCGGCACAACGCCGTCGACAAGGTGGTCGGCTGGGCGTTCGAGCGCGGCCTGCTCCCGCTCGCCGGGCACGTCCTCCAGGTCAGCGGGCGGGCCTCGTTCGAGCTGGTGCAGAAGGCCTGGATGGCCGGGTGCCCGGTGCTGGCCGCCGTGTCGGCGCCGTCGTCGCTGGCCGTCGACCTCGCGATCGAGGCCGGGATGACGCTCGTCGGCTTCTCGCGCGGCGAGTCGTTCAACGTCTACGCGGGGGCCCAGCGCGTCAGCGGATGACGCCGGGGGCCGCCGTCGGCGCGGCCAGCGGGAAGGTGGCGTGCGTCGTCCAGGCGCCGTCGGCGACGGCCAGCAGCTGGGCGTGGGCCACGGTCATCCGGACGGGCAGACGGGGGCCGACGTCGGCCGTGATCTCGGCCAGGAGCGCCTCGTCGTCGTGCTCGGCGACGGTCAGGTGCGGGACGACGCCGTCGTACGCGCCCCCGTACGGCGGCGCCTGCGGCCACGCCGCCCAGATCGCGTGGGTGAGCCGCCGGAACGGGTCGGCCGGCTCCGGCTCGAGCCACAGCACGGCTCCGGGGAAGCGCCCGAAGGCCGCGAACGTCACGTCGAAGGCGGGCTCCGCGGCGACGATCCCGGCGAGCCGGGCGATGACGTCGCCGGTCACCCGCTCCAGCGGCAGGAACGGGTACAGCACGGTGACGTGCGCGGGCACGCCGACGGCGGCGGACCGGTCGTAGCGGGAGCGCCAGGCGGCGACCACGGGATCGACGGCGTCCATCACCACCACGACCGCCGACTCGCCGCTGGCCCGCGCCATGGGCGCCACGGTAGGCGCCCGGCGCGACGGTGGTCGATCGCTCGATCGGCCAACCGGCGGCGAACCGGGTCGGGGAGCCCACCGCCGGCGAGAGCCGGCGGGCAGCCCCAGGCTCCAGGGCCAGGCGCGCGACCCGCTACCCCTTGTCCTGGGCGGCGTCGTCCGGGAGCGTCTACCCCAGGCCCCGGCCGGGGGCCTCGCGACGGCGCGGCCGCCGATGCCGACGACGCCGAGAGCAGACCCGGCGGCGGTGAGGAGACGCCATGGCCCACGACGCGCCGCAGGCGCCGGAGGCGGTCCCCACCGACCGCCCCGGAGACCCGCCCCGCCTGCCGGTGCCGAGCGCGCCGGTCGGCGCAGGATCCCCGGCGGCGGAGGGCGCCCTCCCGGAGCGGCCGCTGACGGTCCCCGCCCGCCCGCCGGGGCGGCTGGCTCGCGTCCCCGACGTGACGTCGGTCGTGCTCACGGTGGTGGCGGCGGTGTCCGGCCTGACCGCGATCAGCACCGCCGCCCGGGGCGTGCTCGCCCCCGTCCAGGTGCCGACGGACCTCCTGCTGATCAACGCCTCGCCGAACCTGGCCACCGCGGCCTTCTACGGCGTCCTGGCGGCGGCCGCCGAGCGGCGCAAGCGGATCGGCTGGTGGGCGATCGCCGTCCTCGGGGGCCTGGAGCTGCTCGGCGGCGTGGCCGTCGTGCTCGCCGTCTGGTTCGGGCCTCCCGACGCGCTCGACGCGGAGACGCTGAGCCAGATGCCGGCGCGGCCGGTGGCCACGGCCCTCGTCGTCGTCCAGGCCGTGGTCTTCGCCGTGTTCCTCGCCGCCCGTCGGCATTTCCCCACCAGGGTCCGCCGGGGCGCTCCCCTGCGCGCGCTGCTCGTCCTGCTGCTGGGCATCGCGGTGCTGACCGTGCTCGGCTTCGCCCTGGTCAGCGTGTTCCCGGGGAGCCTGGCCACCGAGACCGACCGCCTGGTCTGGACCCTCTCGGAGGTCACGGGCACACAGTTCGCCGCCGACATCCCCGGCTTCGGCACAGCACCGAACGCCGTCAACCTCGTGCTCGGCCTATTCGGGCTGGTCGCCCTGCTGACGGCCCTGCTCGTGCTCACGCGCTCCCAACGGGCCGCGTCGATCCTGACGCCGCAGGCCGAGCGGCAGGTGCGCGAACTGCTGGCGGCCCACGGCGACGACGACTCCCTCGCCTACTTCGCGACCCGCCGCGACAAGGCGGCGATCTTCTCGCCCTCGGGCAAGGCTGCGGTGACCTACCGGGTGGTCGCGGGGGTGAGCCTCGCGAGCGGCGATCCCGTCGGCGACCCCGACCACTGGGCCCCGGCCATCCGCCGGTGGATCGCCGAGGCGCGCACCTACGCCTGGATCCCGGCGGCGATGGGTGCGAGCACCGCCGGCGCCACCGCCTACCACCGCGCCGGTCTGCGGGTGCTCGAGATCGGCGACGAGGCCGTGCTGCACACCGCCCGCTTCGACCTCGACCACCCCGACCTGCGCGCCGTGCGGCAGACCGTGCAACGGCTCCGCCGCGCCGGGTACACGGTCCGGATCCGGCGGCACGGCGCGCTGTCGCCGCAGGAGCTGGACCGGCTCGTCGAGCTCGCCGACGGCTGGCGGCGCGGCGAGACCGAGCGCGGGTTCTCGATGGCCCTCTCCCGGCTCGGCGACCCCGCCGACGCCGCGTGCATGGCCGTGGAGGCCCTCGACCCGGCCGGAGCGCCGGTCGCCCTGCTGTCGTTCGTGCCCTGGGGTGACCGCGGCCTCTCGCTCGACCTCATGCGGCGCGACGCCGGCGCGGCCAACGGCCTGACCGAGCTGATGATCGCCGAGCTCGCGGCCCGCGGACCCGCGCTCGGCGTCGAGCGCCTGTCGCTGAACTTCGCCGTGTTCCGCTCGGCCTTCGAGGACGGCGCCCGGATCGGTGCCGGCCCGGTGGCGCGCGCGTGGCGGCGGCTGCTGCTGGTGGCCTCGCGCTGGTGGCAGCTGGAGTCGCTGTACCGCTCCAACGCCAAGTACCGGCCCGAGTGGGTGCCGCGCTACCTGTGCTTCTCCGAGCGGCGCGAGCTCGTCAAGATCTCGCTGGCCTCCGCGGTCGCCGAGGGGTTCCTGACCCTGCCGGGCACACGAAGCCTGGCCGCCGGCCGGACGGCGCCCGCCACGCCGTCGCCGCCGGATCCCGGCGAGCAGGCGGACGCCGTCGGCGCCGGGGCGGCGGCGTCCGGATCGGGCCGCGCCGTGGCGGCGGCCCTGGCGCCCGACCCCATCGACGCCGCCCTCGCGGCGCACGTCGCGGCCCTCCCCGAGCAGGTCCGGGGCCGGCTCGCCACCCGCGAGCGGCTGCTCGCCGCGCACGTCGACCCCTACCCGGTCGGGTACGCGCGCACGGCGACGGCCGGGCAGATCCGCGCCGCGCACCCCGGGTTGGCCGCGGGCGCCGGCACCGGCGCCGTCGTCGCGGTCACGGGCCGGGTGATGGGCCTGCGCACGCACGGCGGTATCTGCTTCGCCACCCTCCGGGACTGGTCCGGCGACCTGCAGGTGCTGCTCGAGCGGGACCGGCTGGGCCGCGACGCGCTGGCCGGGTTCGCGCGGGACGTCGACCTCGGCGACCACGTCGGCGTGACGGGCGAGGTCGTGGCGTCGCGCCGCGGCGAGCTCTCGGTGGCCGGGGACAGCTGGGCCCTGACCGCCAAGTGCCTGCGCCCGCTGCCCGACAAGCACCACGGGCTGGCGGACCCCGAGGCGCGGGTGCGCCGGCGCTACCTCGACCTCGTGCTCCGGCGCGAGGCCCGCGAGGTGCTCACCGCCCGGTCCCGAGCGGTCACGAGCCTGCGCACGTCACTGGTGTCCCGGGGCTTCCTCGAGGTCGAGACCCCGCAGCTGCAACCCGTGCACGGGGGAGCGGCGGCCCGGCCGTTCACGACCTACATGGCCGCCCTCGACCTGCCGGTGTACCTGCGCATCGCCCCCGAGCTGTACCTCAAGCGGCTGTGCGTGGGCGGCGTCGAGCGGGTCTTCGAGCTCGGCCGCACCTTCCGCAACGAGGGGCTGTCGTTCAAGCACAACCCCGAGTTCACGATGCTCGAGGCGTACCTCGCCTACGCCGACTACCGGGACATGCTCGTCCTGGCCCGCGAGCTCGTCGTGGAGGCGGCCACCGCGGCACACGGTGCTCCGGTCGCGCGGCGAGAGGTCGACGGCCGCGCCGTCGAGGTCGACCTCGCCGGCGACTGGCCGGTGCTCACGGTCGCCGAGGCCATCTCGCGGGCCCTGGGGGAGGAGGTGACCGCCGACACGGGCCGCGACGAGCTGGTCCGGTGGTGCGAGCGGGCGAACGTGCCGGTGAACCCCGACTGGGGCCGGGGCGCTGTCGTGCTCGAGCTGTACGAGCGCCTCGTCGAGCACGAGACCAGGGAGCCCACCTTCTACCTCGACTTCCCCACCGACGTCTCGCCGCTCACGCGTCCGCATCGGGACGACCCGCGGCTCGCGGAGCGGTGGGACCTGGTGGCGTTCGGCACCGAGATCGCCACCGCGTACAGCGAGCTGATCGACCCCGTCGAGCAGCGCCGGCGGCTCACGGAGCAGTCGCTGCTCGCGGCGCGCGGCGACCCCGAGGCGATGCAGCTGGACGAGGATTTCCTGATGGCGCTGGAGTACGGGATGCCCCCGACGGGCGGCCTGGGGATGGGCGTCGACCGGCTCGTCATGATGCTCACCGGCCGCTCGATCCGCGAGACCCTGGCCTTCCCGACGGTGCGGCCGCGCTGAGCGGAACCGTCCCGAGCGGCCTCGCCGAGATCCGTGCCGAGATCCGAGCCGGGAACCGAGACAGGAGCGCAGACATGAGCATCACGTCCTTCGAGCGTCACCCGCTGCTGTTCGGGCCGTCGCCGGTGCATCGGCTCCCGCGGCTGTCGCAGCACCTCGGCGGTGCGGACCTGTGGGCCAAGCGCGAGGACTGCAACTCGGGCATCGCGTTCGGCGGCAACAAGACGCGCAAGCTCGAGTACCTGGTGGCCGACGCGCTCGCCAAGGGCTGCGACACCCTCGTCTCGATCGGCGGCGTGCAGAGCAACCACACCCGCCAGGTGGCGGCGGTCGCGGCCGCGGTGGGCCTGCGCTGCGTGCTGGTGCAGGAGTCGTGGGTCGACTGGCCGGACGCCGTCTACGACAAGGTCGGCAACATCCTGCTGAGCCGCCTCGCCGGCGCCGACGTCCGGCTCGTCAAGGCCGGGTTCGGCATCGGCTTCAAGGAGAGCTGGGAGCAGGCGCTGCGCGAGGTCGAGGAGCGCGGCGGGACCCCGTACCCCATCCCGGCGGGCGCCAGCGACCACGAGCTCGGGGGGCTCGGCTTCGCGCGGTGGGCCTACGAGGTGGCGGAGCAGGAGCGCGAGCTGGGCGTCTTCTTCGACACGATCGTCGTGTGCTCGGTGACCGGCAGCACGCAGGCCGGGATGGTCGCCGGGTTCGCGGCCCTGGAGGCGGCGGGCGCGCGCCCGCGCCGGGTGCTCGGGATCGACGCGTCGGCCAAGCCCGACGAGACGCGCGAGCAGGTCCTACGTATCGCCCGCCGGACCGCACGCCTGATCGGCGTCGAGGGTGACCTGGCGCCGGACGCCGTCGAGCTGGACGAGCGGTACCACGCGGGCGTGTACGGCATCCCGGACGAGCAGACCCTCGACGCGATGCGTCTCGCCGCCCGCACAGAGGGCATGATCACCGACCCGGTCTACGAGGGGAAGTCGATGGCCGCGCTCGTCGACCTGGTGCCTCGCGGCGAGATCCCCGGGGACTCGACCGTCCTCTACGCCCACCTCGGCGGCCAGCCCGCCCTCAACGCGTACAGCGCCCTCTTCTCCTGAAGCGGCAGCTCTCCGGACGTGCAGCGGGGCTCCGCGAGGGTCAGCGGGGCCAGAACGAGGTCCGCCACCCGTGCGGGCTGGCGGCGAACGTGGCGCGGATCTGGCGGTGCGCGTACCCGTGGGCCGACCACATCGAGCAGGTGGAGCGATGCTCGGCGGGGGCTGCGGAGGGTGCGGCCGCGGCCACCGCGGCGACGACGGCTGCGATCTCCTCGGGGGTCGCGTCACCGGTCACGACCCGGAGCGTCGGGCGCGCGCCGGCGGCGTCCGCGCCCCCCTCGTCGACCTGGCCCGCGTTCACAGCGGGATGTTCCCGTGCTTCTTGGGCGGCAGCGTCTCGCCGCTTGGTGCGCAGCAGCCGCAGCGCCTTGACGATCTCGACGCGGGTCTGCGACGGCTGGATGACGGCGTCGACGTACCCGCGCTCGGCGGCGACGTACGGGTTCACCAGGGTGTCCTCGTAGTCGTCGATGAGCGCGCCGCGCTCGGCCTCGACGTCGCCGCCCGCCTCGGCGGCGTCGGACAGCTCGTTGCGGTACAGGATGTTGACCGCGCCCTGCGCGCCCATCACCGCGATCTGCGCGGTCGGCCAGGCGAGGTTGATGTCGGCACCGAGGTGCTTGGAGCCCATGACGTCGTAGGCGCCGCCGTACGCCTTGCGCGTGATGACGGTGACCTGCGGGCACGGTCGCCTCGGCGTAGGCGTAGATGAGCTTGGCGCCGCGCCGGATGATGCCGTTCCACTCCTGGTCGGTGCCGGGCAGGAAGCCGGGGACGTCGACGAAGGTCAGCACCGGGACGTTGAACGCGTCGCAGGTGCGGACGAAGCGGGCGGCCTTCTCGGAGGCGTCGATGTCGAGGGTGCCGGCGAAGCTGCATCGGCTGGTTGGCGACGACCCCGACGGACCGGCCCTCGACCCGGCCGAAGCCGACGACGATGTTCGGCGCGAACAGCGCCTGCACCTCGAGGAACTCCCCGCCGTCGAGGACGTGCTCGATGACCGTGTGCATGTCGTAGGGCTGGTTCGCGGAGTCGGGGACGAGCGTGTCGAGCTCGCGGTCGATCGCGTGATCTCGAGGTCGGCGACCTCGTCGACCACCGGCGGGTCGGACAGGTTGTTCGCCGGCAGGTAGGAGAGCAGCGCCCTGACGTAGTCGAGCGCGTCGTCCTCGTCGGTGCCCAGGTAGTGGGCGTTGCCCGAGCGCGTGTTGTGCGTGCGGGCGCCGCCGAGCTCCTCGAAGCCGACCTCCTCGCCGGTGACCGTCTTGATGACGTCGGGGCCGGTGATGAACATGTGCGAGGTCTCGTCGACCATGACGGTGAAGTCGGTGATCGCGGGGGAGTAGACGGCGCCGCCCGCGCACGGGCCCATGATCAGCGAGATCTGCGGGACGACGCCGCTGGCGTGCACGTTGCGCCGGAAGATCTCGCCGTAGAGCCCGAGCGAGACCACGCCCTCCTGGATGCGCGCGCCGCCGGAGTCGTTGATGCCGATCACCGGGCAGCCGGTCTTCGTGGCGAGGTCCATCACCTTGACGATCTTCTCGCCGAAGACCTCGCCGAGCGAGCCGCCGAAGACCGTGAAGTCCTGCGCGAACACGCAGACCTGCCGGCCGTCGATCGTGCCGTACCCCGTCACGACGCCGTCGCCGTACGGCCGCTGGTCCTGCGTGCCGAACGTGTGGCTGCGGTGCCGGGCCAGCTGGTCCAGCTCGACGAAGGACCCCTCGTCGAGCAGCGCCTCGACGCGCTCGCGGGCCGTCTTGCGGCCCTGCGCGTGCCGCTTCTCGACGGCCCGCGCCGAGCCCGCGTGCACCGCGGCGTCGACGCGATCGGCCAGGTCGGCGAGCTTGCCCGCGGTGGTGTGGATGTCAGGCCCGCCCGCGGTCCCGGCCCCGACGCTCTCGACGCTCTCGCGTACCGCTTCCGCCATACCCGGAGCCTAGCCGCGGGGGATCGGGGCCAGACTGTGACGATGAACCCGTGGACGGAGCTCACGCGTCCGCCGCTGCGCGCGACCGCCGTCGCGCGTGCCCTCACCGAAGGGCCGGACGCCGTCTGGCGGGTGGTGGACGTCGTCGCGTCGACGGGCTCGACCAACGCCGACGTCGCCGCCCGGGCCCGCGCCGGCGAGCCCGAGGGGTACGTGCTGGCCGCCGACCACCAGGACACCGGTCGCGGCCGCCTCGGCCGCACCTGGTCGGCCCCGCCGCGAGCCGGCCTGGCCGTCTCTGTTCTGCTGCGCCCGCCGGTCGACCCGGCCCGGTGGTCGTGGCTGCCGCTGCTCGCCGGTCTGGGCGTGGCCGAGGCGCTGCGGCGGGTGGCGGGGCTCGAGGCGGGGCTCGAAGTGGCCCAACGACGTGCTCGTGCCGGAGCCGGTGCGCGGCCGCCCGGCGGCGGGCGCGCCCCTGAAGAAGGTCTGCGGGGTCCTCGCCGAGGCCGTGCCGGGGCCCGGCGGCGCACCGGTGGCGGCCGTGGTCGGGTTCGGCCTCAACGTCGACCAGGAGCGCGCCGAGCTGCCGGTCCCCGAGGCCACGTCGCTGCGCCTCGCCGGTGCCGCCACCCTCGACCGCGACACGCTGCTGCGCGCCTGCCTGCGCGCGGTCGCCGTCCGGTACCGGGGCTGGGTGGAGGCCGGCGGCGACCCGCGGGCGAGCGGGGTGGGCGCCGCCTACCGCGAGGCGTGCCTGACCCTGGGCCTCGACGTCGAGGTGCAGCTGCCGGGCGGGGAGCCGGTGCGGGGCGTCGCCGAGGAGGTCGACGACGCCGGCCGTCTCGTCGTGGCCCGCCCGGGCGGGGAGCTGACGGCGCTGGCGGCCGGGGACGTCGTCCATGTGCGGCCCGCCGGCGCCTGACCCGGCATCATCGACCCATGGGGCTGCCCGTGAAGCTGCTCGCCGAGGGCGAGAGGGCGCTGCTCGTGGTGCACCCGCACGTCCGCCGGCTGGCCCGGCCGGCCCTGCTCCTGCTCGTGCTGACGCCGGTGGCCTCGTACGCCGTGGCGTCGGTGCCGCCGGGTGACGGGCGCGCGACGCTGCGCCTCGCGCTCGCCGTGGTCGCCGTCGTGCTGGCTCTCCGGTTCGTGGTCCGGCCGTTCGTGCTGTGGTGGAGCACGGTGTACGTGCTCACCGACCAGCGGGTCGTCGAGCGTCAGGGCGTGGTGCGCCGGCTCGGGCACGACCTGCCGCTGTCGGGCGTGACCGACGTCGTCGTCGCGCAGCGCTTCCGCGACCGGCTGCTCGGCTGCGGCACGCTCTCGGTGACCACCGAGGGCGGCACCGAGTTCACCGTGAGGGACGTACCGGCGGTCGCGGTCGTGCAGCGGAGCCTGCTGGCGGTCGTGGACGACGTCGCGCGGCGGGTCGCCCACCCGCCCAGGCTCCCGCGCGCGGAGCTCGGCGAGCCTGGGCTCGACGACGGGCTCGACGACGGGCTCGACGACGGGCTCGACGACGGGTTCGACCACCGGTTCGCCGACCGCGCGGGCGAGGGGTCCGACGAGGAGGGCGCCGAGGAGCGCGCCGAGGCCGGCCGGCCCGGCCGGCGGGAGGCGCGCCGGCGCGACCGCGAGCACGTGCGGCGGTTGCGGGAGCTGCAGGCCCAGGTGCGCCGGTCGCCCGAACCGTCCGCCGAGTCGGCCTTCGAGAGTCTCCTCGAGCCTGCCGACCCCCACCTGCACGACGATCGCCACCGGGCGGGCGGCGACGAGCGGGACGCCGGCCCCGACCACCTGGACGGCGACGACCTGGACGGCGACGACCTGGACGGCGACGACCTGGACGCCGACGACCTGGACCGCGACCGACCTGGACGGGAACGACCTGGACGGCGACGGCGGGCCGCCGCAGGGGGCGCGGATCCTGCGCTTCCCCGCCGGCCGTGACCGCCACGGAGCCCGGCGACCGGCTGGGCGTGCCAGGGCGACGGCCCGACGGCGAGGCCCTGGCCGCCGGCCGCGAGCAGCGCCTCCTCGGCGGCCGGCGCCGGTGGCGGCGCCGCGAGGTGGCCTCGCGCGCCGGCGTCTCCCTGCTCTCCGCGCGCAAGCTGTGGCGGGCGCTGGGGTTCGCGAACGTCTCCGACGCCGATGTCGCGTTCACGGACGGCGACGTCGAGGCCCTCGCGCGCGTCGCCGCGATGGTGCGGTCGGGCCTCGTCGACGAGCCGACCGCGATCACCCTCGCTCGCGCGCTCGGCCAGACCTCCGACCGGCTGGTCAGCTGGCAGACCGAGGCGCTCGTCGAGTACCTGTCGGCGGGGGCGGGGACCGCCCCCACCAGACCCTCGGGCGCCTCGACGACCTCGTCGACGACCTCGAGCAGCTGCTCGTCTACGCCTGGCGCCGGCACCTGGCCGCCACCGTCGCCTGGCTGACCGATGCCCCGGGCGCCGAGGAGCTGGCCACCGCCGCACCGCTGACGGTCGGCTTCGCCGACCTCGTCTCGTACACGCGGCTGTCGCAACGGCTGGAGCAGCGCGAGCTCGGCGTGCTGGTGCAGCGCTTCGAGGGCCTGGCGGCGGACGTCGTCACCGCCGGCGGCGGCCGCGTGGTGAAGACGGTCGGCGACGAGGTGCTCTTCACGGCCGACGCGCCCGCGGCGGGTGCCCTGATCGCCTTGTCGCTGTCGGAGCAGATGGCCGTCGACGACGTCGTCCCCGACGTCCGGGTGGGCCTGGCCCACGGCCAGGTGCTGCGCAGCCTCGGGGACGTCTACGGGCCGACCGTCAACCTCGCGAGCCGGCTCACGGCGCTCGCCCAGCCCGGCACGGTGGTGACCGATCCGGAGACGGCGAGCCTGCTCGGCGACCGGGAGGACCTGGTGCTCGTGCCGCAGCGGTCGCGCCAGGTGCGTGGCTTCGGCCAGATGCGCCCGCTGCTCGTCGCCCGGGCCGGCCCGCAGCCGCGCCTCATCGACGTGGACCCATGAGCGGCGTGAAGCGATGAGCGCAGCGGGCGTCCTGACCTTCCACCACGTCGACGTCTTCTCGGACGAGCCGATGGGCGGCAACGGCCTGGCGGTGGTGCACGCACCCGCGCCTCTGGACGCGATCCTGATGCAGCGGATCACCCGCGAGTTCCGGCAGTTCGAGACGATCTTCCTCTTCGGCGAGGGTCCCGGCGGAGCCGCTGCCCGGATCTTCACCGAGGACGAGGAGCTCGGGTTCGCTGGGCACCCCGTTCTCGGGGCCGCGGCCGTTCTCCATCAGCGGCACCGACCGCAGGAGAGCGCCGCGGACTGGTCCCTCCGCGTGGGCGGCAGGGCCCTGACCGTCCGCACCAGCCGGACGCAGCGGCCGGCGGTCCTGGAGGCCCGCATGGACCAGGGCCCTGCCGTCACCTCCGCGACGCTGACGGACACGCAGCGGCGGGAGCTGGCGCCGCTCGTCGGTGTGCCCCCCGCGGAGCTCCGTACCGATCTTCCCGCCCAGGTCGTCTCGACCGGCCTGCCCTATCTCCTCTTCCCCGTCTCGCCCGCCGGGCTCGCCGCGAGCCGGGTGACGGTGCCCGATCTCGGGGAACGACTCGCGGCCGTCGGCGCCGCGTTCGTCTACGTGCTGGATCCCGACGCGCCGGAGGGCAGGACCTGGGACAACGCCGGCCGCGTCGAGGACGTGGCCACCGGCAGCGCGGCAGGGCCCGCCGCCGCGTACCTCATCTCCCTCGGTCTGCGATCACCCGGCCGGCCGTTCCACGTCGCGCAGGGTCGCTTCGCGGGCCGGCCCAGCCTCATCCACGTGCAGCAGGACGCGGCCGGGTCGATGTGGGTCGGGGGACCGGTCACGCCGTTCAGCGAGGGCGTCCTGCGCATCACCTAAGGTCGCCCGCATGGAGCCGACCGTCAGCCCGACCCTGGTCCGCCTCGAGCGCACTCCCGGCGACACCGGGGGGCACGTCGCCGACGTCGTCCTCGACCGGCCCCAGGCGCTGAACGCCATCTCGACGGCCCTGGCCCGCGCCCTCGGCGACGTGTTCACCGAGCTCGCCGCCGACGACGAGCTGCGGGCCGTCGTCGTCTCGTCGAGCTCGCCGCGGGCGTTCTGCGTCGGCGCGGACCTCAAGGAGCGGGACGGCTACAGCGACGAGCAGCTGCGGGCCCAGCGCGTGGTCTACCGCCGGATGGCCTCGGCGATCCTCGGGTGCCCGGTGCCCGTCGTCGCGGCCGTTGCGGGGTACGCCCTGGGCGGCGGCCTCGAGCTGGCCCTGCTCGGCGACCTCGTCGTGGCCGACGAGACCGCCGTGGTGGGGCTGCCGGAGGTGTCCGTCGGCGTGATCCCCGGTCTGGGCGGCACCCAGCTGTTGCCGCGCCGGATCGGCGCCGCCCGCGCCGCGGACCTCGTCTACACCGCCCGGCGCCTCGACGCCGCCGAGGCGCTCGCGCTCGGCGTCGTCGACCGGGTGGTGCCGGCCGGCGGGGCGGTCGTGGCCGCCCGCGAGACCGCCGGCGCCATCGCCCGCAACTCGCCGGTGGCCGTCCGCAACGCCAAGCGGGCGCTGCGGCTGGGCGCGGGCGGCGACCTCGCCGCCGCCCTCGACATCGAGGACGGTGCCTGGCGGGCCACCGCGTTCTCCGCGGACAGGGCCGAGGGCGTGCGCGCCTTCACCGAGAAGCGGTCACCGCGCTGGCCCGGCCGGCCCTGACGTCAGTGGCCGCCGAGCCCTCGCGGGGCAACGAACTCGGCTGAGTAGCCCTACTCGCCGCGTCGGGTACGGCTGCTCCTGCTCGCGCTCGCCGGGCCCCGCCAGGATTCAGGCACGCCCAGCAAGGGGCCCAGGACAGGGCCCGCGTCGCAGGGTGACGGCAGTGAGCACGACCGGTCGCGGACGCGCGGAGGAGGGGTCCGCACGTCCGTGACCGGTCGTGCTCGTGCAGCCGTCACGGCTGACGCTGGACGTATCGCTGGAGCCGACGCTGGAAGGAATGAGCGCCAGAGCGACCAGTGCGGTTCAGCGTCACTTCCAGCGAACCTTCCAGCTCCGAGAAGTCCGCGGTGACGCGCCCGTTCGAGCACGACGGTGGGTCAGCCGGCCGCGCGGCTCTGCCCGTCGTCGGTCCTGTCGAGACCGCCGCCGAGGCCCAGGCCCGACGCCGGAGTACCGGCGCCCGCCAGCCGCCGCTGCTCGAGCGTCACCGGCAGGTCCTGGTGCTCGGCGGCCAGCGCCCCCTCGACGGCGTCCCCAGGGGTCTGGGCGTGCGCCGGCAGCGGCTCGGCCCGGGCGTCCTCGGCGCGGTCGCGGCCCTCGGGGTCGATGAACTCCGTGAAGACGAAGGTCCGGTAGGCCCAGAACCGGAACAGGGTGCCCAGCCCGATGCCGATCAGGTTGCCGGAGATGTTGTCGGCGAGCTTCGAGGTGAAGCCGAGGAGGTCGTGCGAGACGGCCAGGCAGAGCACGGCGACGCCGGTGGCGATCACGTTCATGAGCACGAACGTGAGGAACTCGCGGGACCGCGACGCCTGCCGGCGGTGCCGGAACGACCAGTAACGGTTCCCCAGCCAGGCCACCACGGTCGCGGTGCTCGCCGAGATCACCTTCGCGAGCTTCTCGTGGCCGTCGAGTGGCCCGCCGCCCGAGCCGATCCACAGGTCCGTGGTGAGCAGGTTGAACAGCCCGACGTCGACGACGAACGCGATGGCCCCGACGGCGCCGAACTTGAGCATCTCGCGGTAGACGACGTCCAGAGTCCCGCGCAACCGCGAGACCACGGCCGGCATGCCGCTCACTCCAACACCCACTCCCTGTCGTGCCTCCCGAACTCCGCCGTACCCGGCACCAGCCCACGAGGGTACCGGCCGTGCCCGATAGCCTGCGCCGCGTGCAAGCCCACCGGACCGCAACGGACGCCCTCGAGCGCCGCAGCGGGGTGCCCGCCGGCTTCCCCGTGGTGGGGATGGTCGGCGGCGGACAGCTCGCCCGCATGACCCAGGGTGCGGCCATCGAACTCGGCGTGCGACTGCGCGTGCTCGCCGAGTCGTCGGACGACAGCGCGGCGCAGGTGGTTCCCGACACGCCGGTGGGCGACCACCGCGACGCCGCCGCGGTCACGGCCTTCGCCGCGCGGCTCCGACGTGCTCACCTTCGACCACGAGCACGTGCCGACCGCGCTACTGCGCTCCCTCGAGGCGGCCGGGGTCGCGGTCCGCCCGGGCGCCGACGCGCTGGTCCACGCCCAGGACAAGTCGGTGATGCGCGCCCGGCTCGCGGCTCTGGGCATCGCCCAGCCGCGCTGGCGGATGGTGTCGGACGAGCCCGCGCTCGCCGCGTTCGCCGCCGAGGTCGGCCTGCCGCTGGTGCTCAAGACCCCGCGCGGCGGCTACGACGGCAAGGGTGTGCTCGTCGTCCGCGAGCCCGCGGACGCCGCCGGCTGGTTCGCCCGTTCGGCCGGCGAGAGCACGACGGGCCTGCTCGCCGAGGAGTTCGTGCCGTTCCGCCGTGAGCTCGCCGCGCTGGTGGCGCGCAGCCCGAGCGGGCAGGCGGCGGCCTGGCCGGTGGTCGAGACCGTGCAGGTCGACGGCGTCTGCCGCGAGGTGGTGGCGCCCGCACCCGACCTGGACGCCGCCCTCGCCGTGGCGGCGACCGACGTCGCCCTGCGGGTCGCCGGTGAGCTCGGGGTGGTGGGCGTGCTCGCGGTCGAGATGTTCGAGACGGACGACGGCCGCGTGCTGGTCAACGAGCTCGCGATGCGGCCGCACAACTCCGGCCACTGGACGATGGACGGTGCCGTGACGTCGCAGTTCGAGCAGCACCTGCGGGCCGTCCTCGACCTGCCGCTGGGCGATCCGCGGATCCGGGCGCCGTGGTCGGTGATGGTGAACGTGCTCGGCGGCGACTACGAGGACCTCTACCGCTCGTACCTGCACGTGATGGCGCGCGACCCGGGCGTCAAGGTGCACCTGTACGGCAAGGAGGTGCGCCCCGGCCGCAAGGTCGGCCACGTGACCGTGACGGGCGACGACCTCGAGGACTGCCGGGCCCGCGCCCGCCACGCGGCCGACTTCATCACGGGCGTCATCGACCACTAGCCCCTTAAGATCACGGAAGCCACGCTGGCCTCCGGTGCCCGCGGATTCCTTGATCACGGGGACGTGGCGGGCTGTCGCGCGTGCGGCGTAATCCCGGCCGTCCGGACGGCCCGGGGGAGGGTGAGGGCGGGTCGCCGGGACGGCGGCGGGCCGTGTCGACCAGCTTCGAGGAGTGCGCATGTCAGGCGACGGAGCTGTGCCCCCACCGGTGGTCGGCGTCGTGATGGGGTCGGACTCCGACTGGCCGGTGCTCGAGGCCGCCTCGAAGGTGCTCGACGAGTTCGGCGTGCCGCACGAGGTCGACGTGGTCTCGGCGCACCGGATGCCGCGCGAGATGCTCGAGTACGGCGCGTCGGCGCACGAGCGCGGCCTGCGCGTGATCATCGCCGGGGCGGGCGGCGCGGCGCACCTGCCCGGCATGCTCGCCGCCGTCACACCCGTGCCGGTCGTCGGTGTGCCGGTGCCGCTCGCGACCCTCGACGGGCTCGACTCGCTGCTCTCGATCGTGCAGATGCCGGCCGGGGTCCCCGTGGCGACAGTGTCGATCGGTGGCGCGCGCAACGCCGGGCTGCTCGCCGTGCGGATCCTCGCGGCCGGCGAGGGCGACGAGGCCGCCCGGCTGCGTCAGGCGCTGGTCGCCTTCGCGAGCGGCCTGCGCGACGAGGCGGCGTCCAAGGGTGAGCGGCTGCGGGCCCGGCAGTCCGGCAGCGGGTTCGGCTTCACGCTGCGCTGACCGCCGCCTCGGGGGCTGGGTCAGCGGGCGGCCGCCGCCTTCTGGGCGTCGGCCAGGGGTTTGATCGCGTTCGTGTCGTCGGCCCGCAGTGCCGAGAAGAGCGTGTTCGCCTGGTCCGTGTTCCACGAGACGGCCTCGCCCGCCGAGGTCTGGAGCGCGGTGTTCGCCACCGGGACGGTCAGCGAGAGCCCGCCGCCGCCCGCCACCGCACGCATCGCCTGCACGAAGGCCAGCAGGCCGGTGGGCGACATGCCCTCGTCGACCGTCAGGGCGCCCGCCCCCGTGGACGCTGCCGGGAACGAGCGCCACGGCAGCGCCAGCACCGACGGCGACAGGGTCTTGCCGGCGATCGCGGCGAGCACCTGGCGCTGCCGCTCCACCCTGCCCAGGTCACCACGGGGGTCGGAGTACCGCGCCCGGGCGTACCCGAGGGCGGTCGCGCCGTCGAAGGTCTGGCAGCCGGCCTTGAGGTCGATGTGGGCCTTGGCGTCCTTGATCGGGCGCTTGACGCAGACGTCGATGCCACCGACGGCGTCGACGAGCTGGGCGTACCCGCCGAGCCCGGTCTCGACGTAGCTGTCGACGCGCAGCCCGGTCGCCTGCTCGACGGTCCGCACCAGCAGTTGCGGGCCGCCGAAGGCGTACGCAGCGTTGATCTTGTTCTTGCCGTGACCCGGGATGGACACGTAGGAGTCGCGAGGGATGCTCACCAGCACGGTCGGGCCGCCGCCGTCCGGCACGTGCAGCAGCATGATCGTGTCGGTGCGCTGGCCGCCGGCCGCGCCGGTGTGCAGAGCCCGGCGCTGCGCGGCGGTCAGGTCGGCGCGCGAATCGCTGCCGACCACGAGGAAGGTGCGCCCCGGTGTCGCCGCCGGGCCACCGGCGGGCAGCGCGGCCACCCGGTGCAGCCCCGACCACGCCACCACGAAGAGGGCCAGCGGGTAGACCACGAGCAGGAGCACGAGCGGCAGCGCGATCCACCACCAGCGGATCCGGACCCGCCGGCGCGGCGCCGACGGCGGCCCCGCCGGCGAGCCCGGGCCCGGGGGGTACGGCGACCCCGGGGCGGGCGGGTACGGCGAACCGGGGGCCGGCGGGTACGGCGAGCCGGCCCGGCGCGGCGACGCCGACGAGGGTGGATACGGAGCCTGCCGGCCCCGCGGCGGGGCCTCCGCCGCGACCCGGCTGCGCGGGGCAGCGGGCCGGTCGAGGAACGGCGGCCCCTGCGCGGCGTCCCGCCGGCGGAACAGACGCGGACGGGCCCGGTAGATCGTGCCGGGCTCCTGCTGCTCGCCGTCCGCGTCGGCGTGCGGGCGCTGGCTCACCACGCCCTACTCGGGGAGCCCGAGCCGTGGCGCCTCGATGGCGGGGCAGGTGTCCATGACGACGGTGAGCCCGGCCGCCTTCGCCCGGGCCGCGGCGGCCTCGTCGATCACGCCGAGCTGCAGCCACACCGCCTTGGCCCCGGCGGCGATCGCGTCGTCGACGACGGCTCCGGCGAGCTCGCTGTTCACGAACACGTCGACGACGTCCAGGGCTCCGGGCACGTCGGCGAGCCTGGCGTAGCCCTGCTCGCCGTGGACGGTCTCGGCCTTGGGGTGCACCGGCACGATCGCCATGCCGAGGCTCTGCAGGTAGGAGGCGATGCCGTAGGCCACCCGTGCCCGGTTGGCGGACAGCCCGACGACCGCCCAGCGGCCCGGGGAGGTGAGCAGCCGGCGGACGTCGTCCGGATCATTGCGGTGGCGCTCCGCGGTGTGCGTCGTCGTCTCCATGCGCACCAGTCTGCACCCGGCCCCTGGGAGCCGGCCGATCGGCGGCCCGTGGGTGCGGCACTAGCCTGAAGGTCATGACATGGCTCGTCACCGGCGGCGCCGGCTACATCGGATCGCACGTCGTCCGCTGCTTCCTGGAGTCGGGTCGCGACGTCGTGGTCATCGACGACCTGTCGAGCGGCCACCGGTCGTTCGTGCCGGACGGCGTCCGCCTGGTGGAGGGGTCGGTCGTCGACCCCTCCGCCGTCGAGGAGGCGCTGACCGGCGGGCGCGTCGGTGGCGGTGCGGCGGTGACGGGCGTCGTGCACCTGGCCGGGTTCAAGTACGCCGGGGTGTCGGTGCAGCGGCCGCTGCACACCTACGAGCAGAACGTCACCGGCATGCAGGTGCTGCTCGGGCGCATGCTCGACCTGGGCGTGCACAGCCTGGTGTTCTCCTCGAGCGCCGCCGCCTTCGGGACGCCGGACGTCGACCTCGTCACGGAGACGACGCCGACGCATCCGGAGTCGCCCTACGGCGAGAGCAAGCTCATCGGCGAGTGGCTGATCCGCGACGTCGCGCGCGTGAGCGACCTGCGGCACACGTCGCTGCGGTACTTCAACGTGGTGGGCTCCGGCTACGACGACCTCTACGACACCAGTCCCCACAACCTCTTCCCGCTGGTGCTCAAGGCGCTCACCGAGGGCGGCACGCCGAAGGTGTTCGGCACCGACTACCCGACGCCCGACGGATCGTGCGTGCGCGACTACGTGCACGTCCAGGACCTCGCGCTCGCCCACGTCGCGGCGGCCGACCGCATCGAGCGCGGCGAGCCGCTCGAGCCGGTCTACAACATCGGCAGCGGCGACGGGTTGTCGGTCCTGCAGGTCATGGACGCCGTCCGCCGTGTCACCGGGATCGACTTCGAGCCGAAGCGCGAGGCGCGGCGCCCCGGCGACCCCGCCCGCATCGTGGCGTCCGGCGAGCTCGCCGCGCGCGACCTCGGCTGGCGGATGCGGCACGACGTCGACGCGATGGTCGCCAGCGCCTGGGGCGCCTGGCAGCGTGCCCGCCAGGATTGCCCCTAGGGGCAGCCCCCGGGGCGCCGGCGCCCGTTCCGCCCGCTTCGCCGTGCGCGTACCATCAGGCGCCGAAGATCATCGCCGCGCCGCCCGCGTGCACGTTCGCACCGCGACACCGGGCCCGGCGCGCTGCCTCCACGGGAGGGAGGGTCTGGAAGTCGGGCCGTACGACCCCGGCACCCCGTCCCTGGTGTCGGTTCCCCCTGCGGCCCCGTCGAGACGACGACCGGTGGCGAGGAGGACAACCATGAAGAGATCGACGTTGATGGTCTGGGTCGCGTCGGGGGCCCTGGCCGTGGCCGGTGCCCCCGCGGTGCCGGGGGTGGCGAGCGCCGCGGCGGCCGCACCCGCCGTGGTGGGCGCCAGCTCCGCCGGCAGCTACCACGAGCCCCTCTGCGAGAGCCGCTCGTCGCTGTGTCTCGACTCCTACGACAACCCCGGCGACGAGTACGTCGGTCACGACGAGCCCTCGATCGAGTTCAAGTCGGGGGTGCGAGGGTCGGGCAACGACATGACGTACACCGTCACGCTGCCGCGCAACCCGAGGCTCCAGCCCACGGCGTCCGGGGCGTCCGGCGCCACCTGGGACTTCCAGCTGCGCCCCACCTTCTGGTTCGGCCTGACGCTGTGCGACTCCGAGTCCGCCCCCGAGTACACGAAGACGTGCCGGCCGGACTCCGACCGGAACGACCTCGTCGGGACCGACCCGAGCAAGCCCGACTACATCGGGAAGCACCCGGGGAACGCGTACATGGAGCTGCAGTTCTACGGCCCGGGTTACGTGCCGCAGTTCGAGGGGTTCGGCTGCACCGCGACGCAGTACTGCGCCGCCATGACGATCGACAGCTTCAACGAGGACCAGAACACCGGGGTCCCGAACACCTCCGCCTGCGACAACTACCTCCTCGGCGGCCTGGAGCCCATCAACTGGGCCTACATCACCAGGAGCGGGCGCTCGCAGGGGCCGGCCGACCCGCTGTTCACGGGGACTTTCGCGAACCCGAACCTGACGTCGGTCACGCCGGACCCCGCCCAGGACCTGATGATGAACCCGGGTGACCGGATCAGGATCCACATGCACGACACGCCCAGCGGGTTCCGCACCGACCTGACCGACCTCAGCACCGGCACGCACGGATCGATGACGGCGTCGACCGCGAACGGGTTCGCGCACGTGCTGTACACGCCGAACGCGACGACCTGCCGGTCGGCGCCGTACGCCTTCCACCCCGAGTACTCGACCGGGAACCCGCGCGGGAACACGTGGTCGGCGCACACGTACAACGTGGCGATGTCCGACGAGATCGGGCACTTCGAGAACTGCCTGCAGCTGGACGCGAACTTCAACTGCGCGGTCCCGGGCGCCCAGGACGCCGGGTCCGGTCTGGACCCGGACGACGACAACAACTTCTGCGTCCCCGGGTCGGACTCCACCCTGGTGAAGATCAACGGGTGCCTCAGCGGCGACGGCGACTGGGACGGGCAGTCCTACCGCAAAGACTGGCCGGGGACGATCCGGAACGTGTTCCTCGACAGGCTGCTCCACCCGACCCCGGTGATGTTCTCGAGCCCGCTCGCGAACGGCCACACGAACTACGCGCGGATCGCCTTCGAGACCGACCTGCCCCGGATCGAGGCCCCGGACTCCCAGGACAAGCCGCCCTTCTGCGACCGGAACACCGGCGCGAACTGCGTCAACCCTCCGGCCGGGGCGCAGTTCTACCCGATCTTCACGACCACGCAGCGGTACGGGACCTGCCTCTGGCAGGAGGGCGGCCGGTACCTGCCGAAGACGACGAACACCTTCGGCGGGACGTCGACGGCCGAGTTCGGCCCGCTGCTCAAGACGGTGTACCCGACCACCGGGTTCACCACGATCACCCGCTACAACAACTTCAACAGCGGGGACATGAGGAACCCCTGTCGTGTGAAGAACGACCACTGACGAGCGCTCCCCCGGCGGCTGATCCGTAACCCTCTCACCCAGGGGCTTGCTCCCGTTCGGCCGCGATGCACGCCGAGAGCCGCTCTCGAAGCGCTTGGGAGCGGCTTTCGGCGTGCAATGTGGCCGAACGGGAGCAACCGCCGCGCGGCCCCGGGCGTGACGGTCAGGCGTGCGGCCGGCCCAGTGCGCGGTAGGTCCAGCCGGCGGCCCGCCAGCGGGCGGGGTCGAGCGCGTTGCGGCCGTCCAGGACGTGCCGGCGCCGCACCACCTCGCCGAGAGCGGCGGGATCCAGCCCCTTGTACTCGGCCCACTCCGTGAGCACGAGCACCGCGTCGGCCTTGGTGCAGGCTTCCTCGACGGTGGTGGCGTACTGCAGCTCGGGCCACAGCCGGCGGGCGTTCTCGATGGCGGCGGGGTCGGTCACGACGACGTCCGCGCCCTGCAGCCGGATCTGGGCCGCGACGTTGAGGGCCGGGCTGTCGCGGATGTCGTCGCTGTTCGCCTTGAACGCGGCGCCGAGCACGGCGACCTTGGTGCCGAGGAACGAGCCGCCCAGCTCCTGGCGGGCGAGCTCGACCATCCGGATGCGGCGGCGCATGTTGATCGCGTCGACCTCGCGCAGGAAGGTCAGCGCCTGGTCGGCGCCCAGCTCGCCCGCGCGCGCCATGAACGCCCGGATGTCCTTCGGGAGGCACCCGCCGCCGAAGCCGAGGCCGGCCCCGAGGAACTTGCGGCCGATGCGCTCGTCGTGGCCGATCGCGTCCGCCAGCCGGACGACGTCGGCGCCGGCGGCCTCGCACACCTCGGACATGGCGTTGATGAACGAGATCTTCGTCGCGAGGAAGGCGTTCGCGGCGGTCTTGACCAGCTCGCTCGTCGCGTAGTCGGTGACGACGACGGGCACGCCGTCGCGGATCGGCTCGGCGTACGCCTCCTCGAGCAGGGCGCGGGCCGCCGCCGCGGCGTCCGGATCCACCGGCAGGCCGAAGACCAGGCGGTCGGGGTGCTGGGTGTCCTCGACGGCGTAGCCCTCGCGGAGGAACTCGGGGTTCCAGGCGAGCAGCACACCCGGCGCCTTCTCGGCGAGGGTCGCTGCCAGGCGGGCGGCCGTGCCCACCGGCACCGTGGACTTGCCGACGACGAGGTCACCGGGGCGCAGGTGCGGCAGGAGGCTCTCGACGGCGCCGTCGACGTAGGAGGTGTCGGCGGCGTACTCACCCTTGCGCTGGGGCGTCCCGACGCAGACGAAGTGGACCGTCGGCCCGGTCGCGTGCCGCGTCCCGCCGGGGCCGGCGCCGCGGGCGACGTCGGTGACGTCGGTCGTGAACCGCAGCCGGCCCGAGGCCCCGGCCCGCTCGAGGAGCTCGGGGAGGCCCGGCTCGTAGAACGGCGCCCGGCCCGCGGCCAGCTCCTTGATCTTGACCTCGTCGACGTCGACGCCCAGGACGTCGTGGCCGAACTCGGCCATGCACGGGGCGTGCACCGCCCCGAGGTAGCCGCAGCCGATCACCGTCATGCGCATGGGACCGAGGGTATCGATCGTCGTGGGCGCCTCGTGGCGGCACCGTGAAACAGACCGTGACCGCCCGGTGACGCCGTTCGCGGTCGCCGTTCGCGGTCGCCGAGCGCGCCGGCGGGAAGGTCGTAGGGTCGGCGTCATGCGCTTCGGACTCTTCGTTCCCCAGGGCTGGCGTCTCGATCTCGTCGGCATCGACGCGGCGAAGCAGTGGCAGGCGATGCTGGGCGTCGCCCACCTCGCCGAGAGCTCGGGCTTCGAGTCGATCTGGGTCTACGACCACTTCCACACGGTTCCCGTCCCCACACAGGAGGCGACGCACGAGGCCTGGACGCTGATGTCCGCGCTCGGCGCGTCGACCACGCGGGTACGGCTGGGCCAGATGTGCACGTGCATGGGCTACCGGCACCCGATGTACCTGGCGAAGGTCGCCGCGACCGTCGACGCGGTGTCGGGCGGCCGGGTCGAGATGGGCATCGGCGCGGGCTGGTACGAGCACGAGTGGAACGCCTACGGCTACGGGTTCCCGAGCGCCGGCGACCGGATCGCCATGCTCGCCGAGGGCGTCGAGATCATGCGGCAGGCGTGGACCGACGGTGTGGCCACCTACGCGGGGGAGCACTACCAGGTCGACGGCGCCATCTGCCGGCCGACGCCCCTGCAGGACGGCGGCATCCCGCTGTGGATCGCCGGCGGCGGCGAGAAGAAGACGCTGCGGATCGCCGCGGAGCACGCGGCCTACACGAACTTCGACGGCTCGCTCGGGGGCTTCAAGCACAAGTCGCAGGTGCTCGAGGGGCACTGCCGCGAGCTGGGCCGCGACTTCGGCGAGATCGTGCGGTCGGCCAACTACAACGTCGTGATCGGGCGCGACGAGGCCGAGGTCGAGAGCCGGTTGCGCCGCCTCGAGGAGCACTACCGGCCGTTCCTGTCGCCCGAGCAACTGGCGGCCAACGTCGAGCAGTACCGCACCGGCCCGCTCGTCGGCACGCCGGAGCAGATCGTCGAGCGGCTCCAGGCGCTGCAGGCCGAGGGCATGACCTACGCGATCGGCTACTTCCAGGAGGCGGCGTTCGACGACAGCGGCGTCCGCCTCTTCGCCGAGCAGGTCATGCCGGCGCTCACCTGAGGCCCCCACCCCTTCTGCCGTGATCAAGGAATCCGCGGGCACCGGGTGCCGTGAAGGCGGCCCGCCGTGCCCGCGGATTCCTTGATCACGGCAGGTCGTGGGGCTGGGAGGCGGATCACACGCGGCGGCCGGGTGGCGTGGGCGGGCGAAAGTTAGCCTGACCGCATGAGCTCCGGACGCGAGGCGTTTCCCCACTTCACCCTGTCGGAGGATCACGAGGAGCTCCGCGCGGCCGTCAGGAACCTCGCCGACGACAAGATCGCCCCGTACGCGGCCGAGGCCGACGAGAAGGCCGAGTTCCCGCAGGCCGCGTACGACGCGCTGGTCAAGAGCGACTTCCACGCGCCGCACATCCCCGAGGAGTACGGCGGCGTCGGCGCGGACGCGCTGGCGACGTGCATCGTGATCGAGGAGGTCGCGCGGGCGTGCGCCTCGAGCTCGCTGATCCCGGCGGTCAACAAGCTCGGGACGATGCCGCTGCTGCTGGCGGCATCCGAGGACGTCAAGCGGCGCTACCTGCCCCTGGTCGCCAGCGGCGAGGCGATGTTCGCGTACGGCCTGTCGGAGCGGGAGGCCGGCAGCGACACGGCGTCCATGATCACCCGGGCGACCCCGGACGGCGACGGCTGGGTGTTGACCGGCCAGAAGTCGTGGATCTCGAACGCGGGCGTGAGCGAGTACTACACGGTGCTGGCCGTGACCGACCCCGACGGGGTGCGGGGCCGCAACATCAGCGCCTTCGTCGTCGAGAAGGGTGACGACGGTTTCGAGATCGCCCCGCCGGAGCGCAAGCTCGGCGTCAAGGGCAGCCCGACCTGCGAGCTGCGCTTCGACGGCGTCCGGCTGGGCCCCGAGCGCCTGGTGGGCGCACCCGGCGAGGGCCTCAAGATCGCTCTGCGGACGCTGGACCACACCCGGATCACCATCGGCGCGCAGGCCGTCGGCATCGCCGCCGGTGCGCTCGAGGCAGCCACGGCCTTCGTCAAGGAGCGCCGGCAGTTCGGCAAGACGGTCGCCGACTTCCAGGGCATCCAGTTCATGCTCGCCGACATGGCCATGCAGCTCGAGGCGGCCCGCCAGCTGGTGTACGTCGCGGCGGCCAAGAGCGAGCGGAACGACCCGGACCTGTCGTTCTTCGGGGCCGCCGCCAAATGCTTCGCCTCCGATGCAGCGATGAAGATCACCACGGACGCCGTCCAGCTGCTGGGTGGCTACGGCTACACGCGCGACTACCCGGTGGAGCGCATGATGCGCGACGCGAAGATCACCCAGATCTACGAGGGCACGAACCAGATCCAGCGCGTCGTGATGGCTCGCCAGCTCCTCGCCTGACCCCGCCGCCCCCACCCCCACCCTCCCGGTGATCAAGGAATTCTCGGTCGAGTACCGCACAGGCTGTGGACAAATCGACCGAGAATTCCTTGATCACCGCAAGGAGTCAGGAAGGTGTGAGGAAGGCGTGAGGGAGGAGGGGTGATCCCACGACCGGACGGCGCTACCGTGCGGGTATGACCGCTGTCGACATCACCACCAGCCACGTCGCCCCGAACTACCACCCGCTGCCGATCGTCGTCGCGGAAGCGTCCGGCGCCTGGGTGACCGACACCGGCGGGAAGCGCTACCTCGACTGCCTGGCCGCCTACTCCGCGCTGAACTTCGGCCACGGGCACCCGGCGTTGATCGACGCCGCCCGGCGCCAGCTCGACCGCGTCACGCTGACGAGCCGCGCCTTCCTGCACGACCAGCTCGAGGAGTTCTGCGCCGAGCTGGCCGCGCTCGCCGGCACCCTGGACCCCCGCCTGACCCGTGCTGCCGATGAACACCGGCGCCGAGGCCGTCGAGACGGCGATCAAGATGAGCCGCAAGTGGGGCTACGACATCAAGGGCGTGCGCGACGGGCAGGCCACGATCGTGGTGGCGGAGGGCAACTTCCACGGGCGGACGACGACGATCGTCGGCTTCTCCAGCGATCCCGAGACGCGTGCGGTTTCGGCCCGTTCGCGCCCGGCTTCCGGATGGTGCCCTACGGCGACGCCGACGCGCTGGCCGCCGCCGTCGACGCGACCACGGTCGCGGTGCTGCTCGAGCCGATCCAGGGCGAGGCGGGCGTGGTCGTGCCCCCGCCGGGGTACCTCGCCGCCGTCCGGCGCATCTGCGACGAGCACGGCGCGCTGTTCGTCGCCGACGAGATCCAGTCGGGGCTCGGCCGGGTCGGGACCACCTTCGCCGTCCAGCGCGAGGGCGTCACGCCCGACGCGGTCGTCCTCGGCAAGGCGCTCGGCGGCGGGATCGTGCCCGTCTCGGCGGTGGTCGCCCGCCGGGACGTGCTCGGCGTGCTCACCCCGGGCACCCATGGCAGCACCTTCGGCGGCAACCCGCTCGCGTGCGCGGTCGGCCGGGCCGTGGTGGCGCTGCTCGCCACAGGGGAGTACCAGGAGCGGGCCCGCGTGCTCGGCGCCCGGATGCATGAGCGGCTGAACGCTCTCACCGGCTCGGGCATCGTGGCCGTCCGCGGCGCCGGGCTCTGGGCCGGTGTCGACGTCGACCCGGCGCTCGCCACCGGACGCCAGGTCTGCGAGGAGCTCGCCGTCAGGGGCGTGCTCGCGAAGGACACCCACTCCTCGACGATCCGGCTCGCGCCGCCCCTCGTCATCGCCGAGACCGACCTGGAGTTCGCGCTCGACCAGCTCGAGGGGGCGCTCGCCGACCTGGCCCGGTGAGGCGGTGCTGGTCGCGGGGGGCCGGATGGGGGAGACTGTCGCCTCGTCCGATCGTCCCGGTCCGCGAGGGGCGAACCGTCGTCGGGGAGGCCATGGATGCAGGTGCGTCACCGGTCGCGGTCGGTCGCCGGAACGGGCGTCCTCGCCGCGCTGCTGGCCGTCGGCGTCGGGGCGGTGGTGGCGCCGGGGGCGGCGTCAGCCCCGGTGGTGGCCTCGGGCCCCGCGGCGGGGTCGGGTGGCTCGCGCTCCACGGCGATCACGCCTCCCGCCCTCACGGCTCCCGCCGGCCCGGCTGCCGGCGACCCCGCCCTCGACCCCCCGTATCCGCACTCCGCCGCGGCCACGGCCCGCGCCGTCGCGCCGATGGCTGCCCCCGTGGTCGCCGGGGCGCGCGTCGCGAGCGCCGTCCGGGCCGCGGCCCGGCCCGCGACCCGGCTCAGCCTGACCGTGCGCCCGCGCGGTGGCTCGCTGGCGCTCACCGCGGTGCTGGCACGCGCGGCCAGCGGCGCCCGCCTCGGCCGCCGCACGCTCGCCGTCTGGACGCGGACCGGTGACGGCGGCCGCTGGCGGCTGGCGCGACATCTGCGGACCGACGGGCGCGGTGTGGCCGTCGCACAGCTGGCCGACGCGCCCCTGCTGCAGGTCACGCTGCGCTTCGCCGGCGACAGCACCCACGCGCCGGCGGCCAGCGTTCTGATCGTGCCGCGGCCCGGGCCCGCCACCGCGCTGGACCCGCGCATGGTCGCGGCCCTGGCCAAGGCGCGGACGGCGGCCCGCCGCGCCGGTCTGAGCCTGGTGCTGAACTCGGGTTTCCGGAGCTGGGCGAAGCAGCAGTCGATGTACGACGCCGCGGTCCGCCGGTACGGGTCGGCCCGCGTGGCCCGGCGCTGGGTGCTGCCCCCGCAGGAGTCGACCCACGTGCGCGGGCTTGCGGCGGACATCGGGACGCCCGCCGCGGCCGCGTGGCTCACCGTGCACGGTGCTCGCTACGGCCTCTGCCGTACCTACGGCAACGAGCCGTGGCACTTCGAGTACCGGCCCGACTGGGTGGCAGCCTTCGGTGGGCGCTGCCCGGCCGTCGTCCCGGTGCCCGGGGACCCGGCACCACTGAGCCCGCTGCCGCACGTCGCCGTCATCTTCTGACTCGGCCCAGGCGTTCCCGCCGCGCCTCCGGCGGATCCGGGGCCGCTCGGGCGATACTGCCCGAATGCCGCGACGGACAGCGATGTCAAGATCGCGCAAGGTGACCGACGGTCGCGTCCTGCCGTTCTCCGTTCGCGCGCAGGGCGCGCGGGGGTCACCCGGCGGGGTCGGGCCGGCCTCCCGCCGGACCTTCCGCTCCTTCTCCTGTCGCACCGCGGTGACACGGTAGGTGCCCCGGCCGACGCCCGACCGGCGACGAGCGGGCCGTCCGGCGGGAAGGCCCCCGCCACGGCCGGCGCCTCTCGCGCAGCGGGTGGACAGCCCGAGGGGAAGGGGCCGGCTGCGCCGGGGGGCTCGCGACCGGCGCCACTGCCGCCGCGCCTGCGCGTGCGCCGGGCGGTCTCGCTGCTGCTCCTCGCGCTGGCGCTGCCGGGGTCGGCGCAGTGGCTGGCGGGGCACCGCCGGCTCGGCCGCGCCGTCCTCGTGGGCGTCGCCGCCGTCGCCGCCCTCGCCGTGCTGCTGGCCGTCGTGGCCCTCGCCGACAGCGGCGCCGTGCTGGGACTCGTCACCGACAGCACCGTCCTGCGGATGCTCGCCGTACTCCTCGTCGTCGCCGGGCTCGGCCAGGCGGCCCTGCTCGCCGACGCCTGGCGGCTCGGCCGGCCGGCGACCCTGCCGCGCCGAGCTCGCCCGGCCGTCGCCGTGGCCACAGCGCTCGCCGTGCTGCTGGTGACGAGCGGGGCCGTCGCCGGCGCGCGGCGCGCCTGGGCGGGGGCCGGACTGCTCGACGAGGTCTTCCACGACGGCGCGGCGTCCGCGGCCGTCGACGGTCGCTACACGGTGCTGCTGCTCGGCGGCGACGCCGGGCCCGACCGCGTCGGCACCCGGCCCGACAGCGTCACGCTCGCGAGCATCGACGCAGCGACCGGGCGGGCCGTGTTGTTCAGCCTGCCGCGCAACCTGGAGGACGTGCCCTTCGCACCGGGCTCGGCGGCCGCGAAGGCGATGCCGGGCGGCTGGTCCTGCGGCGACGCCTGCCTCCTGAACGCGATCTACACGTGGGGCGCCGCGCACGCCTCGCTGTTCCCGGGCGTCCGCGACCCCGGCGCCGAGGCCATGAAGGAGGCGGTCGCGGGGGTCACCGGGCTGCCGGTGAACTACTACGTGCTGATCGACCTGCAGGGGTTCCGGAACCTGATCGACGCGATGGGCGGCATCACCCTCACCGTGCGCCAGCCCGTGCCGATCGGCGGCGGCACCTCCCGGGTCAAGGGGTACATCCAGCCGGGCACGCAGCACCTCGACGGGTACCACGCGCTGTGGTTCGCGCGGTCGCGGCACGGCGCGAGCGACTACGCGCGGATGCAGCGCCAGCGCTGCGTCATGAACGCCATGCTGCACCAGCTCGACCCCGCGTCGGTCCTCTCGCACTTCGAGGACATCGCGGCCGCCAGCAGCCAGGTGGTGAGCACCGATCTGCCCAACGGCGAGCTGGCCCGGTTCGTGGGCCTGGCGTCGAAGACCCGCTCGCAGCCGATGACGAGCGTCCAGTTCGTGCCACCGCTGCTCGACCCCGCCCACCCCGATCTGCCGGCGCTCCGCGCCAAGGTCGCCTCGACCCTGCAGGCACCGGTCGCCGACGCCGCGCCCTCGCCGAGCGCGGGCCCGCCGGGCGCGCGCCCGCAGGGACCTGCCCCGGGGACGTCGCCCGCGGCGAGCCCCGCCGCCGGCGCCGGATCGGCCGCACCGGCGCCCGAGACGCGCGACGTCCAAGCGGTGTGCAGCGCCTCGTGACCGCGGCGACCTCCCCTTGATCGCACGCGTCTCGTCGGCGCACCGGATGCCCGCGACGTCAGCCGCCGCCGAGGCGGACCGGCCGCGCAGCCGGCGACGCCTGGGCCGGCGAGGTCAGCCGGATCGCCGCCTCCGGCCGGCGCATGGCGAGATCGAGCGTGCGTGCGCGTGCCCGCGCGCTCGAGGCCGGGTGTTGTCGTCACGGCGACGGTGGCAACCCTCTTGGCCGTGGAGGGTGTCACGCGTCCCTGATATGGCGCCGCGACGAGCGCGGCGAGCGGCGACGGTCCGGCGAATCCCGTCGGTTGGGCTGGTCAGCGCCCGAGCGCGGCCAGGGACTCGTGCTCGTACGCGCGGCGGTAGGGCTCGTGCTGCGCCAGCAGTGCTTCGTGCGTGCCGCGAGCGGCCACGCGGCCGTCGTCCAGCACGAGCACCTCGTCCGCGAGACCCAGCGGCGCGAGCCGGTGCGTCACGACGACGACGGTCCGGTCGCCGGCGATGCCGCCGCGCCCACGCGTCAGCGCCGAGGCGACGAGGGTGTCCGCCGTCGCGGGGTCGAGGTGCTCGGCGGGCTCGTCGAGCAGCAGGATCCCCGCCCGCGACAGCACGGCCCGGGCGAGGAGCAGACGGCGGCGTTCGCCTCCCGAGAGCACCCCGTCGGCGCCGGCTGCGCCGCCGGCGACGCCGTCACCGACGAGAGTGTCGAGCCCGGCGGTGTGCCGGCCGAGCCAGGGGCGCAGGCCGACCCGCTCCAGCGCCGCCAGGAGGGCCGCGTCGCCGGCCGACGGCGCGGCCAGGCGCAGGTTCTCGCGGACGGTCGTGCTGAACACGTGGGCGTCGTCGGCGATGAACACGACCGCTGCCCGCAGGTCGTCCTGGCCGGCCGGCCGGGAGGTCCCCGCGCTGCTCAGCCGGAGCCGGCCGCCCGCCGGCGGCAGCAGGCCCGCCAGCGTGAGCAGCAGGGTGGTCTTGCCGCTGCCGCTGGCTCCGACGACGGCGACGCGGGAACCCGGGGGGAGGTCGAGGTCGAGCCCGTGGACGACCGGCGCGCCGGCGGAGAACCCGCAGGCAAGTGCCTCGGCGCGCAACCCGGGCCGGGCGCCGGGCGAGAGGGTGGCCGACGGCGCGGGGGAGAGGTCGGCCGGCGCGGCGCGCGGGCAGGGTGCGGGCGACGTGCCGAGGGCGCTGACGACGGGTGGCGCGGCGGCGTCGGTGAGCTCGCAGATCCGCTCGGCGGCGTGCCGGCCGCGGACCAGCGCCGTCGCGGCCGCCGGCAGCGCGGCGACGGTCTCCGCGGCGCCGAGCGCCACCAGGACGATCACGGCGAGCAGCACGGGGTCGAGCCGGCCGGAACCGGCTGCGGACGCTCCGAGGGCGAGGCAACCGAGGAGGGCCCCGCCGGTCCCGAGCACCGAGAGCGCGGCGCCCAGCGCCGCGGGCCGAGCCGCGCCGTCGAGCTCGGTGGCGAGCCGTTCCTCGAGCGCCGCCTGCCGCCGGAGGCGGGCCGGCACCGCGCCGGCCACGGTGAGCTCGGGCAGCGCGTCCAGGAGGTCGACGACCTCGGCGCTCACGGCGGCGCGGGCCGCGGCGGCGTCACGCTCGGCCCCCCCGGCGGCCCGGGCGGTGAGCAGGGGTGCGGCGACGCCCGCGACCACCAGCCCCGCGGCGAGCGCGGCGCCTGCGGCCGGCAGGATCAGCGCGACGGCGGTGACCGCACCGGCCGCGGCGAGCAGGGCCACGGCACAGGGGAGGACCGCCCGGACGACCAGGTCGGCGACGGTGTCGACGTCGGTGCCCAGGCGTGCCAGCAGATCCCCCCGGCGGTAGCCCGCAGCCACCCCGGACGGCGCCACGCTCAGCCGCTCGTAGAGCGTGGTCCGCAACGTGACGGCGCCGCGCAGGGCGACATCGTGGCCGACGAGGCGCTCGGCGTACCGGAGCACGCCGCGGCCGAGGCCGAGGGCGCGGACGGCGACGACGGCCGTCATGAGGTAGAGCACCGGCGGTTGCTGCGACGCGCGCGTGATGAGCCACCCGCTCACACCGAGCAGGGCGATCGCCGCGGCCAGCGCGCCGGCGCCCGCCGCGACCGCGAGCGCGCATCGCCAGGGGTCGGGCCGGAGCGCCACCAGCGCCCGCGGCAGGGGACGCACCAGGAGGCGGTTCACGCCGTCACCTCCACGCGACTCTCGTGAGCCGGGTCGTCGCCGGTGGCAGCGACGGACGCCGTCCGGACGAGGACCGTGCGGTCGGCGATCGCCGCCAGCGCCGGGCGGTGCGCGACGAGCAGCACGGTGCGCGCCTGGGCACGCAGCGCGGCCAGCGCGCTCAGCACACAGCTCTCGCTGGCCGCGTCGAGGTGGGCGGTCGGCTCGTCGAGCACGACCAGGGGCGCTCCGGAGCACAACGCCCGGGTCAGCGCCAGCAACTGTCGCTGCCCGGCGGACAGCCCGACGCCGCCCGTGCCCACCCTGGTGGCCCAGCCGTCGAGCAGGCCCGCGACGACGGCGTCGAAGCCGGTCGCCCGCGCGGCCGCCTCGAGAGCCTCACGCCCCACCGGGCCCGTGAGCGCGAGGTTGGCCTCGACGGTGTCCGCGGCCAGGGCCGGCCGCTGCGGCACCCAGGCGACCTGGCGTGCCCACGAGGCCGGCTCCACCTCGGCGAGATCGAGCACCGGCGCACCGCCGGGGGCACCCTCGGGGCTCACCGGTTCGAGCAGGACCGCGCCGGCCGTGGGCCGCTCGAGGCCGAGCAGGGCGCGCACGGCGGTCGACTTGCCGCACCCGCTCGGGCCGACCAGCGCGACGGCCTCGCCGGGCCGGAGCACCAGGTCGAGCGCGGCGGGTGTGGCCCTGCCGCTCCCGGCGTGCACGACGGTGACACCGTCGAGCACCACGCGGGTGTGGCGCAGGTCGGGTGCGGGCGACGTCCCGGCCTGCGGCAGCGGCCGGTCGAGGAGGTCCAGGGCCTGCCCGGCGGCCGCGAGCCCGTCGACGCTGGCGTGGTAGTGCAGGCCGACCAGGCGCAGCGGGAGGTAGACCTCCGGCGCCAGGACGAGGACCGTCAGACCCGTTCTCAGGTCGAGGCCACCGGCCACGAGCCGCAGCCCGACGCCGACCGCGACGAGGGCCACCGAGATCGTCGTGAGCGTCTCGAGGACCAGCGACGACAGGAACGCCGAGCGCAGCGTGCGCATCGTGAGCCGGCGGTGGGCGTCGCCGACGTCGCGCAGCCGCGCCGCCTGCGCGGTCTCGATGCCGTGCGCCCGCAGCGTCGGCAACCCCCCGACCAGGTCGAGCAGCTGCGCGCTCAGGCGCTGCAGCGAGCGCAGCCCGCGGTCGGCGAACGCCCGGGTGCTGAGCCCGGCGAGGGCCATGAAGAGCGGCACCAGCGGCAGCGTCAGCGTGACCGTGAGGCCGGCGACCCGGTCGAACCACCAGATGACGGCGAGCACTGCCGGTGTCACCGTGCAGGTGAGGAGCAGCTGCGGCAGGTACTTGGTGAGGTACCCGTCGAGCCCCTCCAGCCCGCGCGTCGCCAGCGTGGCCAGGGCGACGGGCTCGCCGCCGGAGTCCGCGGAATCGCCCGACCCGCCCGGGCCGCTCGACCCGCCCGGGCCGCTCGCCGGGCCACGCAGTGCCGCCACCTGCCGCACGAGCTGACCCCGCAGCTCGCCGACCACCGACGTGGCGGCCCGGTGCCCGAACCGCTCGGCGGCCCCGGCGACGGCGGCGCGCGCCAGGACCACGGCCGCGAGGGCGGCGAGCGGGGCGGCGAGGGGGGTGCCCGGGCCCGCGGCGTCCGGGCCGGTGCGCACCCGCCGCGGCGACCGCACCGGCGATCACCGCGGCCAGGAGCACCCCTTGCGCGACGACCAGGGCGGCGGTGGCCGTCCCGAGCGCCGCGCTGAGGGCGACGTAGCGCCGGGCCGCCCGCACGCGGCGCAGCAGGCGCGGGTCGAGCGGGCGCACCCGGTCAGCTCACCGTCGTGCCGCTGCGCTGGGCGGGCACCTTCAGACCGCCCGAGCGCGGGATGTCGTCGACCGAGAGGCGGTGCCGGAAGACCCAGAACGACCAGGCCTGGTACACGAGCACCACCGGCGTCGATCACCGCGGCCACCCAGGTCATGACGGTGAGCGTGTAGTGCGTCGAGGAGGCGTTGGTGACGGTCAGCGAGTAGGCCGGGTCGGTCGTCGACGGCATCACGTCGGGGAACAGGCTGCCGAACAGCAGGACGACGGCCGCGACGATGACCACGCTGGTCAGGGCGAACCCGAGACCCTCGTTACGGGCCCTGGCGGCGAGGGTGGCCCCGACGAGACCGCCCGCCGCCACCAGGACAGCCAGCCAGGTCCAGCCCTTGCCGTGCGCGAGCTGGGTCCACAGGGCGAAGGCGCCCGCGACGACGACCGCCACCGGGGCCAGCCGGGCCGCGAGCGCGATCGACCGCTCGCGCAGGTCGCCGGTGGTCTTCAGGCCGAGGAACAGCGCGCCGTGCAGGGCGAACAGCGTGAGCGTGGTGAGCCCGCCGAGCAGGCCGTAGGGGTTGAGCAGCGTGAAGAGGGTGCCGGTGAACTGCTTCTGGGCGTCGATCGGGACGCCGGCGACGATGTTGGCGAAGGCCACTCCCCACAGCAGCGACGGGAGCACCGAGCCCACCACGATGGCGACGTCCCAGCGCGCGCGCCAGGTCGCGCTGTCGAACTTGCCGCGGTACTCGAACGCCACGCCGCGCACGATCAGCGCCGACGCAGGATGAGCAGGAGCGGCAGGTAGAAGCCGGAGAACAGGGTGGCGTACCAGTCGGGGAAGGCGGCGAAGGTGGCGCCGCCGGCCACCAGCAGCCACACCTCGTTGCCGTCCCAGACGGGGCCGATGGTGTTGACGAGGACGCGCCGCTCGGTGTCGGTGCGACCCAGGACGGGCAGCAGCATGCCGACGCCGAAGTCGAAGCCCTCGAGCACGAGGTAGCCGGTCCAGAGGACCGCGATGAGCACGAACCAGACCGTGGTGAGCTCCACGACGGACTCCTTGGGATGGGCGCGTCAGTACGCGAAGGTGAGCGGGGCGTCGTCCTGGTCGGCGATCGCCGGGTCGGGGAGCTGGGGTGCGCCCTGCTCGACGTGGCGGCGCATCAGGACGAACCAGACCACCGCGAGGGCCCCGTAGAGGAGCGTGAACACCGATCAGCGAGATCGCGACGCTCGCCGCCCCGACGCCCGAGACGCCGTCCGCGGTGAGCATCCGGATTCGCGCGTCGCCGGTGGGATTGGGGGCCACCACCCAGGGCTGGCGACCCATCTCGGTGAAGATCCAGCCGGTGGCGTTCGCGAGGAACGGCGTCGGCGATCGCCAGCAGTGCCAGCCGGCCGAACAACGGCGAGGACGGCGTCCGCTTGCGGCGGGTGTACCAGAGGCCGGCCACGGCGAGCGCGGCGCTGCCGAGGCCGAAGCCGATCATCAGGCGGAACGCCCAGTACGTCACGGGCAGGATGGGTTTGTAGTTGCCGGGGCCGAACTTCTGCTCGTACTGGGCCTGCAGTCGTTGACGCCCTTGATGGTCGACCCGGTGTCGCCGGTCGCCAGGAACGAGGTGAGGCCCGGGATGCTGACCGTGCGGACGTCGCAGGCGTTGGAGAGGTCGCCGATGGCGAAGATGCTGAAGCCGGCGCCGGTCTCGGTCTCGCAGATCGCCTCGGCGGAGGCCATCTTCATCGGCTGCTGCTGGAACATGAGCTTCGCCTGGGCGTCACCCGAGATCGCGACGCCGATCCCGGCGAGCACGATCACCGCCAGCCCGAGCCGGAGCAGCGGCCGGTACACGGCGGTGTCCTCCGGCCGGCGCGCCCGCCGGGCGCGGACGGTCCACCACCCGGCGACGCCGGCCACGAACGTGCCGGCCGTCAGGAACGCGCCCGTGATCGTGTGCGGGAAGGCCGCCAGGGTGGTCGGGTTCGTCAGCACGGCCCAGATGTCGACGAGCTCCGCCCGGCCGCGGACGGGGTTGAACGTGACGCCGACCGGGTGCTGCATGAACGAGTTGGCCGCGATGATGAAGTAGGCGGAGAGGTTCACCCCGATCGCGGCGATCCAGATCGTCGCGAGGTGGACGTTCTTGGGCAGCCGGTCCCAGCCGAAGATCCACAACCCGAGGAAGGTCGACTCGAGGAAGAACGCGGCCAGCCCCTCCATCGCCAGCGGGGCCCCGAAGACGTCACCGACGAAGCGCGAGTAGGCGCTCCAGTTCATGCCGAACTGGAACTCCTGCACGATGCCGGTCACCACGCCCATGGCGAAGTTGATGAGGAAGAGCTTCCCGAAGAACTTCGTCGCCCGCAGCCAGCTCTCGCGCCCGGTGACCACCCACATCGTCTGCATGATCGCGACGAGCGGCGCCAGGCCGATCGTCAGGGGGACGAAGATGAAGTGGTAGACGGTGGTGATCCCGAACTGCCACCGCGCGAGAGCCAAGGCGTCCATGGTCCACACCCTCGGCGACCGGCGGGTGCCCGCCGCAGTGCCGCTCGTCGTGCGGGCCAGGGACCAAAGACCCCTGCTGCGCGGACCTCGCGGGCTGCGCCCGGGAAGGCTCTCGTCAACATCCCGGACCGTCGTCTACCGTCGTCCTGGGAGGTGGGGTGGCGGGAGGCAGCGGGCTCCGGATCCGAATCCTGGGCAGGCTCGATGCGTGCGACGGCGACGCCGAGTTGGACCTCGGCGGCCGCCGCCAGCGTGCTGTCCTCGCCGTGCTCGTTCTCGCCCGCGGGGAGGTCGTGGCCGCCGAGCGCATCGCGGGCTGCGTCTGGGGCGAGGATCTGCCCGCGAACGCGGCCGGCGCCGTCGCCATGCTGACGGAGGCCCTCGACCTGTGGCGTGGCCCGGCGCTCGCCGAGTACGCAGGCGAGCCGTGGGCCGCGGCGGAGATCGCCCGGCTGACCGAACTGCGCGCCGTCGCCCGGGAGCGCCTCATCGCGGCGCGGCTGGACGCGGGTGAGGCGGCCCTGCTCGTGCCGGAGCTCGAGGCGCTCGTCGCGGAGGAGCCGCTGCGCGAGGAGCGGTGGCGGCTGCTCGTGCTGGCGCTGTACCGGGCTCACCGGCAGGCCGATGCGCTCGCCGCCCTGCGCCGGGCACGTGCCCTCATGGCGGACGAGCTCGGCATCGACCCCGGCCCGGCGTTGCGCGCGCTCGAGGCCGACGTCCTCGCCCAGTCCCCGTCGCTCGGCGGGCCGGTGCCGCCGGCCGCGCGCCCGCCACCCGCGCCCCGGCCGTTGGCGGACCCGCTCGCGCCGCGGCCGGGGCCGCCGGCGCCTGGCCCGCCTGACCGAGGTGGCGAACCGGTACGACCCGCTCGGGGTGCTCCAGGCCGGGTGCCTACACCCGGGCCTGATTCCGGGGGTGGCTCCAGCAACGATCACGCACGGCGAGCGGCCCCGCCGTGCGTGATCGCCGCGGCTCACGTGATCGACGCGGATTGCATGATCGACGGGGATTGCATGATCGACGGGATTGCATGATCGGCGACCAGGGCGGCGCGGGGTCAGCTGTGGGCGTCGAGGTCGGCCCACCACGTCAGGCGGGTGCCGCCGCCGTCGCGCGGCTCGAGGGTGCACGCCCCGCCGAGCCGGCGGGCCCGCGCCGTCATCGTGGCCGTGCCCAGGCCCCCCGACGACCGTCCGCCGTCGCCGGCCGGCCCGACGCCGTCGTCCTCGACCAGCAGCGTGAGCCGCCAGCGGGCCGTGTCGGCCGTCAGCGAGACGTGGGCATCGCTCGCCCGCGCGTGCCGCGCCACGTTGCTCAGGGCCTCGCGGAGCGTCGCGAGCACCTCGGGAACGGACGTCACGGGCACGGTGCTGTCGAGCGGGCCCTCGAATGTCAGCTCGGGCTCGAAGCCCAGGGCGGCGGCCGCCTCGCTGACCACCCGGAGCGCCTCGCCGCGCAGCCCGGTGGCCCCCGTCTCGGGCTCCTGCAGGGAGAAGATCGTCTGACGGATGGCCCGGATCGTCCCGTCGAGGTCGTCGACGAACGACGAGAGCCGCTCGCGGGCGGCGTCCGACTCCACCCGCGTCGACAGGCCCTGCAGGCCGAGGCCGACGGCGAAGAGCCGCTGGATGACGAGGTCGTGCAGGTCCTCGGCGATCCGGGTGCGGTCCTCCAGGACGGCCAGGCGCTGGCGGTCGGCCGTCACGCGGGCGAACTCCACCGCGAGCGCGGCCTGTCCGGCGAACGAGCGCACCATCCGGCGGTCGTCGGTCGTGACGTCGCCGCCTTCGCCCCGGACGACGGCCAGGACCCCCACCACCGCGCCCTGGGCGACCAGGGGGACGACGACCGCCGGCCGCCGCCCGTCGAGCAGCGACGGCTCGTCGTCGTCGGCGGCCAGCCCGCCGCGCTGCTCCTCGAGCAGGTCGGCGAGCTTCTCGAGGGGGGCGTCGGCCAGCTCACCGCTCCACCGGTACGAGCGGCCCGGGTACTCCGTGCCGGCCGCCTCGGGGCGGCCGTGCACCGCCGCCACGGCGAAGCCGCTCTCGGTGGGGAGCAGGAGCACCGCGACGTCGGTCGCGGCGAGCTCCGCGGCCCGGGCCACGACGAGCTGGGCCGACGCGGTGGCGTCGGCGCCCGTGAGGAGGCCGGCCGTGACGTCCGAGGCGGCCTGCAGCCACTCGCCGCGCCGGCGCGCCTCCTCGAAGAGCCGGGCGTTCTCGACCGCGATCCCGGCGGCGGCCGCGAGCGCGACCACGACGTCCTCGTCGCGGTCCGTGAACTCCCCCCCGCCGCGCTTCTCGGTGAGGTACAGGTTGCCGAACACCGTGTCGCGGACCCGCAGGGGCACCCCGAGGAACGTCCTCATCGGCGGGTGGTTGGGCGGGAAGCCCACCGACGCGCCGTGCGTCGTCAGGTCGGCGATGCGCAGCGGGCGCGGATCCTTGATCAATACGCCCAGGATGCCGTGGCCCGCCGGGAGGTCGCCGATCCGGCGGTGCAGCTCGTCGTCGACACCGGCGGTGACGAACTGGTTGAGCAGGCCGTCGGGGCCGATCACCCCGACGGCGCCGTACTCGGCGCCGGCGAGCTCGACGGCCAGCTCGACGATGCGCCGCAGGGTGTCGGGCAGGCTGAGGTCGCTGGCCACCGACACGACGGCGTCCAGGAGCCGGCGCAGCCGGTCCTCGACGTCGAGGACGTCCTCGGCGCGCGCCACCAGCTCGCGCAGCAGCGCGTCGAGCCGCAGGCTGCGCAGGGGCTGCGGGTCCGCCTCGTCGTCCACGTGCCTCGTCTCCCGGTGCCGCCGTCGCGTCCGCGCCGATCCCCCGATCCTAGGGAGTCCTGTGCCGGCGGCGGCGTTCGCGCAGCCGCCTGGCGTAACTTGGGGGCGTGACGGAGATCCGCGTGTTCCTGCTGGACGACCACGAGGTGGTCCGCCGCGGCCTGGCCGCGCTGCTCGAGTCGAGCGACGACATCCGGGTGGTCGGCGAGTCGGGGTCCGCCCAGGAGGCGACGAGGATCATCCCGGCCCTGCGCCCGGACGTCGCCGTGCTCGACCAGCGCCTCCCCGACGGCAACGGCGTGGACGTCTGCCGCGACGTCCGCTCCCAGGATCCGTCGATCAAGGCCCTGATGCTGACCTCGTACCAGGACGACGAGGCGCTGTTCGCCTCGATCATGGCCGGCGCGTCGGGCTACCTGCTCAAGCAGGTCCGCGGCACGGACCTGGTCGACGCGATCCGCACCGTCGCCGCCGGCGGCAGCCTGCTCGACCCCGCGGTCACCCAGCGCGTGCTCGAGCGCATCCGCCACGGCGGCGAGCGCGAGCCCGAGGAGCTGGCCTCCCTGACCCCGCAGGAGCGGCGCATCCTCGAGTACGTCGCGCAGGGCATGACGAACCGGCAGATCGGCGCCGAGATGTTCCTGGCCGAGAAGACCGTGAAGAACTACGTGTCGAGCCTGCTGGCCAAGCTCGGCCTCGAGCGCCGCACCCAGGCCGCCGTGCTCGCCAACCGCCTGCTCGGCAACTGACGGCGCCGCGGTCAGATCAGCCCGAGGAAGTGCCCCTCCTCGCGCAGCTCGTCGCGCACCCGCGGGTGCGCCGCATTGTCGATGATCGACAGCGCCTGCGCGCCCTGGTCGAGGCCCCAGACCCGCGCGAGCCCGTTCTCGGTCACGATCGCGCTCGGCTGGAACGAGGTCGCGGGCTCCTCCAGCAGCGGCACCACCGTCGAGACGTCCGCCCGCGGATGCCACGACCTCAACGCGATGAACGCCTGCCCGCCGGGGGAGTGCAGCGCCCCCACCAGGAAGTCCGTCTGGCCGCCGAAGCCGGAGTAGATCCGCGCCTGCAGCCGTGACGCGTTCGCCTGCCCGAACAGGTCGACCTGCAGCGCGGTGTTGATCGAGATCATCGACGGGCGGCCCGAGATCAGCCCGGGGTCGTTCGTCCGCTCGGTGCGCAGCATCTGCACCCGCTCGTTCCCGTCGACCCAGGCGTAGAGGTCGGGCGTGCCGAAGAGGAACGAGGCGACCAGGGGCTCGTCGTCGTCGAGCGCGCCGGCCTTGTCGAGGGCGAGCACGCCGTCGCTGAACATCTCGGTCCACACCCGCAGCCCGCGCCGCCGCACCAGACCGGGCAGCACGGCGTCGGGCACGGCGCCGATGCCGAGCTGCAGGGTGGCGCCGTCCGGCACCAGGGCCGACAGCCGCTCGCCGATGAGCCGCGAGGCGTCGTCGGGCTCGCCGCCGACGTGCGCGGGCAGCGGCTCGTCGACCTCGACGGCCAGGTCGACCGCCTCGACCGGCAGCACCGCGTCGCCGAACGTGAACGGCATCTGCCGGTTCACCTGCGCGACGACGAGCCCGCCACGGTCGCGGACGGCCTCGAGGGCGGCGGGCAGCACGTTGACCTCGAGGCCGAGGGAGAGCGCGCCGCCGCGCGGGGCGGACGTGTGCACGACGACGACGTCGGGGGGCAGCGCGCTCCGGAAGAGCGTCGGCACGAGCGACAGCCGGCTGGGCACGTAGGAAAGCCGGGGCGAGCGCCGCATGCCGGGCCCGACGAACGAGGTCTCGTGCAGCACGCCCTCCCGGGTGGGGAGGCCCGGCTGCGCGTTGAGCACGCACAGCCGGTACTCCGGCAACGCCGCGTCGAGCACCGCCAGGACGGTCAGTGGGGAGGCGAAGTTGCCCGACGCCACCACCCGCGGGCCACCGGCCGGGACGCCGCCGGCGCCGGGCCCCAGCCGTGCCTCGAGCAGGCCGCCGAGGTCCTCCAGGCGCACCACGCGCATCGCGTTCACTCCCTCGTCCGGACAGCCTGATCCCTGGTCGCCCGTAGGGCCATCGAACCAGCTCACCGTGGGCGCAGGCATCAGGTCGCCGCCAGGGCCGAAGGTCACACCGGCACTGACCGGCACGGGTGCGCGCGCACGCCACGGGCGTGGCCCGCTTCATGCCCGCCGCCACCGCCGGTTTCGCGCTGACCCCCGGTGATCAGGGCGACGTGCGCAAGCTGCGGCAGATGGTGATCCCGGGCGCCAGGGCGAGACCGGCGTCACCCCCGAACGCGGGTCAGCGCGTGACCGGGGCCCGGGTGAACGCGCCGTCGACGAGCCGGACGATCCCGAGCGGGTTGGCGTCCTGCAGTTCGGACGGCAGCATCGCGTCGGGCCACCCCTGGTAGCCCACCGGCCGCTGGAACCGGCGGGCGGCGGTGTACCCCACGCTCGTGGTCGCGGGCGCCGTGGTCGCCGGGTACGGGCCGCCGTGCACGGTGGCGTGCCCCACCGTCACCCCGGTCGGCAGCCCGTTCCAGATCAGGCGGCCGGCCCTGGCGGCGAGCGTGGCGGCGAGGGCCGCGAGCTGCTCGTCGACCGCCTCGTCGGCCTCGGCGTGCAGGGTCGCCGTCAGCGAGCCGGGCAGCACGCCGGCGAGCCGGGCCAGCTCGTCGGCGTCCCTGGCGACCGCGACGAGCGCGCCGGGCCCGAAGTGCTCGTCCACGAGGTCGGGCCGGGCCAGCAGGTCGGCCGCGGCCACGGTGGCCAGCCCGGCGGTCTGCCACGCTCCCTCCCGGTCGGGGGATCCCGAGGCGACGACCTCGCGGACGGGCTCCTCGTGCACGAGCCGGCGCCACGAGGTGGCGAACCCGTCGCGCAGTGGCGTGCTCAGCATGACCAGCTCGGGGCTACCTCGCAGCGCTTCCGCCAGCCCGTCGAGCAGCTCGTCCAGGCCGGGGCCGTCGACGGCGAGCACGAGGTTGGGCTTCGTGCAGAGCTGGCCGGCGCTGCCGACCACCGCCCCGGCGAGGGACGCCGCCAGCTCCCCGGCCCGCGCGGCCAGCGCGGCCGGGGTCACCACGACGGGGTTCACGCTGCCCATCTCGGCGAAGACCGGGATCGGCACGTCGCGGCGCGCGGCCGCGTCGAAGAGAGCACGGCCGGCCCGGAGCGACCCGGTGAAGGCCACCGCCGCGACGTCGGGGGCCGTGGCCAGCGCCTGCCCGAGCTCGGTGCTCGCGCCCTGGAGCAGCTGGAACCAGTCGGCGGGTGCATCGGCCGCTCGCACCGCGGCGTGCACGGCCTCGGCGGTGGCCGCCGAGGTGGCGGGGTGGGACGGATGCGCCTTCAGCACCACGGGGCAGCCGGCGGCCAGGGCGGACGCCGTGTCGCCGCCGGCCGTGCTGAACGCGAACGGGAAGTTCGAGGCCGAGAACACGGCGACCGGCCCCAGCGGGCGTGCCACCCGGCGCTGGTCGGGGCGGCCGGGGGCGCCGCCGTCACCGGCGGTGGCGGTGTCGATGATCGCGTCGGCGAGCAGCCCGTCGCGGGCGGCCGCTGCGAAGCCTCGCAGCTGGCCCACGGTGCGCGTCACCTCACCCTTCAGGCGGCCCGCCTGCAGGCCGGTCTCGAGGACCGCGATCTCGACGAGCCGGTCGGTGGCAGCGTCCAGAGCGGCGGCAACGGCCTCGAGCAGGACGGCGTCGTCGAAAGCCCCGTCGGCGCGCTCCGCGAAGGCACGGGCCGCGGCCGCCGCCGCAGCCACTGCCTCGTCGGGGCCGGCCTCGGGCACGCCGCTGCCGACCGGCTCGCCGGTGCGGGGGTCGATCCCGGTGAGCGTGCCTGCCATGTCGTTCTCCTCGCCTCGTGCTGTACCCCTGGCGTACGGACAGACGCTACGCGACCGGTATGTCGGGGGTCGCGGCTAGCGTGCCTTCATGGACGAGGCCGAGCTCAGGCGCTGGCGACTGCTCAGCCAGGGCCTGCTGGGCCCTGGCGCCCCGCCGGACGGCGAGGGCGCCGCGCAGGTCGTCCGCCGCTGCGGTGCCGTTCAGTCGCAGGACCATCAGCCCGCCCTGTGGTCGCTGGCGCGCCGGTGCTGCGGCCCGTCCGGCGGCGGCGACCCGCCGACCGAGGCCGTGCTCGGCGCCGCGTTCGACGCCGGGGCGTTCCTGCGGCTGCACGTGCTCCGGCCGACCTGGCACTTCGTCGCGCCGGAGCGGCAGCGGGCGCTGATCGGGCTCACCGGCCCCCGGCTCGCGACCTCCCTGGCCGGCCGGTGGCGTGAGCTCGGGCTGCCGGCCGACGTGCGCGAGCGGGCGACCGACGTGCTGACGGCGGCGATCGCCGAGCGGGGGCCACTGACACGGGCCGACGCGCGCGGCGTGCTGGAGCGCTCCGGGGTCGACGTCGACGGTCAGCGGCTGCCGCACCTGCTCATGCACGGCGAGCTCGCCGGCATCCTGACCAGCGGGCCCACCCGGGGGCGGGAGCACACCTGGGCACTGGTCGCCGCCCGGACGCCGCCGCTGCCCGCGCCACTCGCCCCGGAGGAGGCGCTGCGCGATCTCGTGCTGACCTACGTGCGCAGCCACGCGCCGGCGACCGAGCGGGACCTCGCCTGGTGGGCGGGCCTGCCGCTGACCGACGTCCGGACGGCGCTGGAGGCCGCCCGGCCCGAGCTGGACGTGCTCGAAGTGACCGGGCGCCGGTACTGGCACGCCGGCCTTCCTGACCATGGGGGCTCCGGCGGCCCGGCGGTCCACCTCGTGCAGAGCTACGACGAGTACCTCGTGGCCCACACCGAGAGCCGCGCCCTCGCTGACCCCCACGGCTTCGCCCGGCACATGCCGCGCGAGGCGCTGCTCGGCCCCGCCGTCCTCGTCGACGGGGTCCTGATGGGCCGATGGCGGCGCGTGGTGTCCGAACGTCGGGTCGACGTGGTGGTCACACCGTTCGCGCCGTTCCCCTCGCCCGTCCGCGCGGAGCTCGACGCGGAGGCCCAGCGCTATGCCGCGTTCGTCGAGCGACCGCTCCGTCTCCTCATCCAGGAGCAGGCGTGAGGCCCGCGGCCCCAGATCCCGTCAGATCCCGTCAAATCCATGAGGGCAGCCACATCCGGTCGGCCCAGGCCGGCTGCGGGATGAGGTCGGCCACGTAGACCGGGTGGAAGAGCGCGAACAGCACGACGGCGACCACCACGATGGAGCCGGCGGCGATGCCCCCGTACAGGCGCCGCTCGCGGCCGGCCGTCCGAGGCCCCAGCAGCAGCCCCAGGCAGTAGGTGAGGGCCAGCACCACCCACGGCACGAACGCGACGGCGTAGAACGTGTAGATCGTCCGGTCCTGGAAGTGGAACCACGGCAGCCACCCGGCCGCGAGGCCGGCGAGCACGGCGCCCGCCCGCCAGTCGCGCCCCAGGGCCCAGCACACGAGCAGGACGGCGATGGCGATCGTGCCGCCCCACCACACGACCGGGTTGCCGATCGGCGTGATGGCCCGCGAACATCCCGCGGCGACGTGGCAGGCGCCCTCGCCCGCCTTCGAGCCCTCGTAGAAGAAGTGCGGTCGGGCGCCCGAGGACGATCCACGACCAGGGGTTCGACTGGTAGGGGTGCGGGGAGTGCAGCGTGACGTTGAACTGCCACATCTCGGCGTGGTAGTGCCAGAGGCTGCGCAGCGTCGCGGGCACCCAGCCCCAGGTGGACGACGGGTGCGTCACCGCCCACTGCCGGTCGTAGGCGCCTGTCGAGCGGAACCAGCCGGTCCACGCGGCGAGGTAGGTCGCGAGCACCAGCGGGACGGTGGTCGCCACCGCGAAGAGGCCGTCCCGGACGACGGCCGCGACCACCCACCGGCGCACACCGGCCGCCCGCCGGGCGGAGACGTCCCAGAGCACGCTCATCACCAGGAACGTCGCCACGAAGAAGACGCCCGACCACTTCGACCCCCGCGCACAGCCCGAGGCACACCGCTGCGGCGAGGCGCCACCAGCGGACGCCGAGCCACGGGCCGAGCCCCTCGGCCGTGCCGCCCGAGGCCTCCACCCGCCGGGCGAGCCGCTCACGGGCCCGGTCGCGGTCGACGAGCAGGCAGCCGAAGCCGGCCAGGGCCCAGAACATGACGAAGATGTCGAGGATGCCGGTGCGGCTGTGCACGAGGTGCTGGCCGTCGATCGCGAGCAGCAGTGCCGCGGTGGTGCCGAGCAGCGTCGACCCGAAGAGCCGCCGGCCGATCCGCCCGATCATGAGCAGCGAGAGTGTGCCCACCAGAGCCGCCGAGAACCGCCACCCCCACGAGCTGGTCGGCCCGAAGATCCACTCGCCGGCCGCGATCATCCACTTGCCCACGGGCGGGTGGACGACGAAGTCGGGACCCGCCTTGAAGACGTTGAGGTTGCCCTTGGTGAAGAGGTCGTCGGGCTTGACGTCGCTGCGCCACGCCAGCTCGTACCCGACCTTGAGGTAGGAGTAGCCCTGCTTGACGTAGTAGGTCTCGTCGAAGACGAGCTTGTGCGGCTGGTCCAGGTGCCAGAACCGGAAGAAGCCGCCGATCACGGTGACGATCAGCGGCCCGGCCCACCCCCAGAAGCGGTCGCTCGCCGCCGTGCCGAGCAGGCGCGCGCGCAGGCCCAGGGTCGCGACGGGGCGCTGCCGGCCGGCCTGGGCGGCGGCCCGCCGGGAGAGCCGGCTCCGTGCCCACGTGGTGGCGGGCGGCTCGGGGGACGGCCCCATCCCAGCCGAGGGGTCGGTCGCCACCGGGGCATCGGTCACCGCGCCATCGTAGGTGGCCCCGCCGATCCGGCCGCCCCGCCCGCCGTGCACCCGAACCCCCGCCGGCCACGCCCGATCCCCGTAGCGAGCAGGGTTCGGGCGCACGGCGGGATCCGGCCGCGCGGCTGCGAGAGGATCTGCGCGTGAGCGAGCGAGCGCCGTCTGCCGTGCGCCGGCCGGGCGAGCAGCCAGGCGTGCTGGTGCTGGCGGCCACACCCATCGGCGACCCGCAGGACGCCCCGCCCCGGCTGGTGCGTCTGCTCGCCGAGGCCGACGTCGTGGCGGCGGAGGACACCCGGCGGCTGCGCCGGCTGGTCGCCGCGCTCGGCGTGCAGCCCGCCGGGCGGGTCGTCAGCTACCACGAGCACAACGAGCAGGCCCGGGCCGCCGAGCTGGTGGACGCCGCTGCGGGCGGGGCGACGGTGCTCGTGGTGACCGACGCCGGCATGCCGAGCGTCTCCGACCCCGGCCTGCGGGTGGTGCGCGCCGCGGCGGCGGCGGGCGTCCGGGTGACCGCCGTGCCGGGGCCGTCGGCGGTGCTCACGGCGCTCGCCCTCTCGGGCCTGGCCACCGACCGGTTCTGCTTCGAGGGGTTCCTGCCGCGGCGCGACGGCGAGCGCGGCCGGGCGCTGGCGGAGCTCGCCGCGGAGCGCCGGACGATGGTCTTCTTCGAGGCGCCGCGCAGGCTCGCCGCCACGCTCGGCGGCGATGGCGGCGGCGTTCGGCGCCGGCCGGCCGGCCGCCGTCTGCCGCGAGCTGACCAAGACTTACGAGGAGGTCCGGCGCGAGCCGCTCGGCGACCTCGCGGCCTGGGCCGCCGCGGGCGAGGTGCTGGGCGAGGTGACCGTGGTTGTCGCCGGCAGCCCGCCGCCGGACCCCTCGGCCCTGGACGTCGCCGACCTCGCGGGCACGGTGCTGCAGCGGGTGGCCGCGGGCGAGCGGCTCAAGGACGCCGTCGCCGTCGTCGCGGCCTCGACCGGCGCCTCGAAGCGGGCGCTCTACGACGCCGCCGTCGCGGCGCGGTCGCCAAGGCCCCGCTGACGCCGCGCCCGCTGACGCCGCGCCCCGCTGACCGAGCCTCGGGGCCCGTGCGGCACCCCCCTTGTCGGTGATCAAGGAATTCTCGGCCGTGAGGTCACCGACCATCCCGCCCGGCCGAGAATTCCTTGATCACCGAGAGGAGGGGTGCGACCTCCAGGCCGCCGAGCGTCCCGTCACCGGGATACGTGCTCGTGCTCGCCGTCCAGCCCTGCCAGCTGCGGCCGCCGGCCGCGCGCGTACGCCACGATCACGACGATCACTCCGATCGCCAGCCACGTGAACCCCAGACGCTGCGCGGCCACGTTGGCCTTGATGATCGTGAAGAGGATGACGGCGAACCCGAGCACCGGCGCGACGACGTGCCGCCAGACGTCGATGCGGCCGTCCTCGCCGCCCCGGCGGCGGGTGAAGTGGTTGATCACCGCGAGGTGCAGCAGGAGGAACGCCGTGAGGGCACCGAAGTTCACCAGGGTCGAGAGCAGGGAGATGCCGTCCTCGCGGTCGGCGAACCAGACGCCGACGACCAGCGAGACGGCTGCGACGAGCAGCGTGGCGTTGACCGGCACCCGGTGCGTCGGGTGCACCCGGGCGAGGATCGACGGCAGCTGCCGGTCGCGGGCCATGGAGAAGAGCAGCCGGGACGTCGCGGCCTGCGCGACGAGCGCGTTGGCGAAGCCCCAGGCGATGGCTGTCGCGACCGCACACAGCACCGAGAGCCAGTGCCCACCGGCGACCTCCGCGGCGTCGTAGAACGCGGTGCCGGCGGCGTCCCCGTTCTCGATCAGGCCGGCCGGGTCCTGCACGAACATCGCGGCGACCCAGGTCTGGACGACGAACAGCGTGCCGGCCACCGCGAGCGCGGCCAGGGTCGCGCGACCGACGACGTTCCGGTCCTCGCGGTTCTCCTCGGCGAGCGTGGAGATCCCGTCGAAACCCAGGAAGCTGAGGACGGCGATCGAGACGGCCGAGAGCACCGTGCCGACGCTGAACGTCGAGGAGTTGTAGAGGGGGGAGAGCGGGTGCCCGTTGCCCTTGCCCTGGGCGAGCGCCACGAACCCGACCACGAGGAAGATCGCGAGCACGATCAGCTCGGCGACCAGCATGTACCGGTTGACGCGGGCCGTGATCTCGATGCCGGCGTAGTTGACGATCGTGTTGAACACGATGAACCCGACGACCCACGCCCACACGGGGATCGCGCCCACGAAGGAGTGCATGGCGACGCCCGCGACGATGTACAGCAGTGCCGGCCTCGCCGCCCCTCTCGCTCGCCGGCCCCCTGGCCGAGCGGTGGAGCGGCGACGCTGACTCCGGTCGCCGCGCGGTGCACGACGAGCGGGTCGCCGCGCACGATGTGCACGGCGATCCGCCTCGTGCGGTGCTCCTGGTGTCAGTCGCCCGAACCGGGCTTGCTGAGCAGCTTGTGGCTCGCGGCCTTGACCGCGTCGGGCGTGACCCGTGCCGCGGCGGCCATCAGCTTGTTGCCCGGGTTGCCCGCGACCACCTTCTCCTCGCCGTTCATCAGCGCCTTGAAGCCCTGCTCGGCGACCTGGGCCGGGTCGTCCTGCATCTTCTCGTCGCCCCCGGCGCGGGTGTCGGTCATGTCGGCCCGCTTGAAGAAGTTGGTCCGCGTCACGCCTGGCATGAGCGCCGTGACCGTGACGCCGCTGTCCTTGAGCTCACTGCGGATGGACTCGGCGAACGACTGGTCGAACGCCTTCGTCGCGGCGTACACCGCCTCGTACGGGCCGGGCTGGGTGGAGGCGATGGACGACGTCACCAGCACCTTGCCGCGCTGGCGCTCGCACCATCTCGGGGATGATCCGCTTGGCGAGGTGCACGGTCGAGGTGACGTTGACGGCGATGACCTCGAGCTCCTTGCGCAGGTCGGTCTCGTCGAAGGGCCCGCCGCTGCCGACGCCGGCGTTGAGGGCCAGCGCCTCGACCGGCCGGCCCGACGCGCGGACCTGCTCCACGAGCTGCTCGCAGCCCTCGTAGGTCGACAGGTCCGCCTGCACCGGCGTGATCTGCGAGCCGTAGGCGCGCAGCACGTCGGCCGCGGTCTCGATGCCGGCGTCCTCGGCGGCGACGACGACGTCGAAGTCGTGCTCGGCGAACTGCTTGGCGAGCTCGAGGCCGATACCGCTCGACGCGCCGGTCACGACGGCCAGCGGCCGGTTGCTCGTCACGCCCAGGGGGTCCGGTGTGGTCATGGGGAGGTCTCTCCTTGCGTCGTCGGGATGCGGGCCCCCTGCCCCGCTCTCCGCGCGGTAAACCGGTCGCCGCGCCGACGGGCGCGCTCCCTAGGATCGCCGGTATGACCCACGTCCTCTCCGCGGTGGCCTGGCCCTACGCCAACGGCCCGCGGCACATCGGCCACGTCGCCGGCTTCGGCGTCCCCTCCGACGTCTACAGCCGCTACATGCGGATGGCGGGTCACGACGTGCTGATGGTCTCGGGCACGGACGAGCACGGGACGCCGATCCTGGTGCAGGCCGAGAAGGAGGGCGTGACGCCCAAGCAGCTCGCCGACCGCTACAACCGGGTCATCGTCGAGGACCTCGCCCGCCTCGGGCTCGGCTACGACCTCTTCACCCGGACGACCACACGCAACCACTACGCCGTCGCCCAGGAGCTCTTCCGGGTCGTGCACAAGAACGGCTACATGATCCCCAGGACGACGGTGGGAGCGATGTCGCCGTCGACCGGCCGGACCCTGCCGGACCGCTACATCGAGGGCACCTGCCCGATCTGCGGGTACGACGGCGCGCGTGGCGACCAGTGCGACAACTGCGGCAACCAGCTCGACGCCGCGGAGCTGATCGACCCGCACAGCCGGATCAACGGCGAGAAGCCGGCGTTCGTCGAGACCGAGCACTTCTTCCTCGATCTGCCGGCGCTGGCCGAGGCGCTCGGCGGCTGGCTGCAGACGCGCACCGACTGGCGGCCGAACGTCCTGAAGTTCTCGCTCAACCTGCTCGACGACGTGCGTCCGCGGGCGATGACCCGCGACATCGACTGGGGGATCCCGGTGCCGCTGCCCGGCTGGGAGGACAACCCGGGCAAGCGGCTCTACGTCTGGTTCGACGCCGTCATCGGGTACTTGTCGGCCTCGATCGAGTGGGCCCGCCGCACCGGCGACCCCGACGCCTGGCGGCCCTGGTGGAACGATCCGGCGGCGCACTCCTCCTACTTCATGGGCAAGGACAACATCACCTTCCACGCCCAGATCTGGCCGGCGGAGCTGCTCGCCTACGACGGCCTGGGCAGCCGCGGCGGGTCCCCCGGCGTGCTCGGCGAGCTCCAGCTGCCCACGGAGGTCGTGAGCAGCGAGTTCCTCACCATGGAGGGGCGCCAGTTCTCCTCGTCCCGCGGGGTGGTCATCTACGTCCGCGACATGCTCGCCCGCTACCAGCCCGACGCCCTGCGCTACTTCATCGCCGTCGCCGGGCCGGAGAACCAGGACACCGACTTCACCTGGTCGGAGTTCGTCCGCCGGACCAACGACGAGCTCGTGGCCGGCTGGGGCAACCTGGTCAACCGGGTCACGTCGATGATCCACAAGAACCTGGGGTCGATCCCGGCCGCCGGCACCCTGACGGACGCCGACCACGCCCTGCTGGCCGCGACGGAGGCGGGCTTCACCACTGTGGGGGACCTGCTCGCGACGCACCGGCAGAAGCAGGCGGTCGGCGAGGCGATGCGCGTCGTCGGCGAGGCGAACAAGTACCTGTCGGACCAGGCCCCGTGGAAGCTGCGGACCTCCGAGCCCGAGCGCTACGCGACGGTCCTGCACGTGGCGGCCCAGGCCGTCAGCGACTGCCGCACCCTGCTCTCGCCGTTCCTGCCGCACAGCGCGCAGGAGGTGCACGAGGCGCTGGGGGGCTCCGGGACCGTCTCGCCGCTGCCGCAGATCCGCGAGGTCGAGGACCTTGACGGCGGCCCGGGCTACCCGGTGCTGATGGGGGACTACCGCCGCGGCGCGACGCTGCCGGCCTGGCGCCCCGAGCCCGTCGTCGCGGGCACCCCGCTGCCGGCGCCGTCCCCGGTGTTCCGCAAGCTCGACGACTCCGTGGTGGAGGAGGAGCTCGCCCGCCTCGCCGACACCCCCCGCTGACGCCCCCCGCAGACACCCCGTTGAGACCCCCCCGCTGACGCCGCCCCGGCCCCCCCACATCTCACGCTGATCATGCAAACCGGTCCGATCATGCAAACCGGTCCGATCATGCAAACCGGTCCGATCATGCAAACCAGTCCGATCATGGTGCTCCGGTGAGCGGGCGCTCGGAGCAGCCGCCCGCGCCCGAGCCGCTGCCGCACGCCGTCGTCGACGGCCACACGCATCTCGACCACGCCCGCAGCGGCGAGACGGCGCCGTCGGTGGCCGACGCGCTCGCGGCGGCGGCGGCCGTGAACGTGACCCGGATGGTGCAGATCGGCTGCGACCTCGAGTCGGCCCGGTGGACCGTCGACCTGCTCGATGCCCCGGGCAGCGGTCCGCTGGTCGGCGGCGTCGCGCTGCACCCGACCGAGGCGAGCCGGATCGCCGCCGCCGGCGGTGCGTCAGCCCTCGCCGCGGCCCTCGCGGAGGTCGAACGACTCGCCGCCCACCCCCGGGTTCGCGTGGTCGGCGAGACGGGGCTCGACCACTACTGGGTGCCGGCCGGCGACGTGGCCGGCCGGGCCGCGCAGGAGGCGTCGTTCAGGGCGCACATCGCGCTGGCCAAGCGCACCCGTAAGGTCCTGCAGATCCACGACCGCGACGCGCATGCCGGCGTGCTGCGCGTCCTGGCCGAGGAGGGCGCGCCCGAGCACGTCGTCTTCCACTGCTTCTCGGGGGACGCCCGGATGGCGCGATTCTGCGCCGACCGGGGCTGGTACCTGTCCTTCGCCGGCACGGTCACGTTCGGCAACGCCGCGACCCTGCGGGACGCACTGCGGGTCGTGCCGCTCGACCGCCTGCTGGTCGAGACCGACGCGCCCTACCTCGCCCCGGCGCCGTACCGGGGGCGCCCGAACGCCGGCTACCTGGTGCCGGTCACGGTGCGGCGGATGGCCGAGGAGCTGGGCCGCGACCTCGAGTGGCTGTGCCGGCGGCTCGACGCGACCAGCGAGGCCCTGTACGGCCCCTGGTGACGGCCGCGGCCTACCCCCGACTGACCGATTCGAACCCTTTGTCCGCTGTTTGTGGCCCAACTCACGATGTGATCGTGACCTGGCAGTGACCTGCCGGTACACCGGCCGCGTGATCCACTTCGGGTGCCTCCGGCGTGGCGCACGCTTGCCAGCGGGTGATCCGTGATTACCGTGGGGTGCCGAAAGCCGGGATCGGTTCACCCGGAGAGCAGTGCCGCCGGTCGCGGCGCCCCCGGACGCAGTCACCGGAGGTCACCGCGCCGGGCCATCGGGACCCCTCCCGGCGCTCTCCCCGCCCGTACCCGGAGAGAACGACGTCTGGAGCATCGTGCTCGAGTTCCTCAACGGGCGGGCCGCGCGGATCACCGCGCAGGCCGTCGTCCTGGGCGCCGTGGTCGGCGGAGCCGCCGCCTACACCCACCAGGGCAAGACCGTCACGTTGCTGGTCGACGGTCAGCGCCGCACCGTCGACGCGGACGCCGACACCGTCCAGGCCCTGCTGGCCGACCAGCAGATCGGCGTCACCTCCCGCGACATCGTCGCCCCCGGCCTGACCAGCGAGCTCAAGGACGGCGAACAGGTCGTCGTCCGGTTCGCCCGGCCCTTCACCGTCGACGTCGACGGCGTCAAGCACACCTACTGGACCACCGCGCTCACGGTCGACGACGCCCTCGGGGCCGTCGGCATCCGCGCGGACGGCGCCCGGCTGTCGGCCTCCCGCTCGATGCCGCTCGGCCGCCAGGGTCTCGACCTGGCCATCTCGACGCCGAAGAGCGTGACGCTCGTCGCCGACGGGCAGCGCCGCACGGTGACCTCGTTCGCGGTCACCGTGGGCGACCTGCTCACCGAGCAGGGCGTCACGGTCGGCAGCGCCGACAAGCTGTCCGTCAGCACGGGGAACCCGGTCACGAACCACCTCACCGTGACCGTCACCAGGATCTCCCACCGGCGCACGTCGGTCGTCGAGGTCGTGCCGTTCACCACCGCGCAGCAGACGACGAGCGCGCTGTACAAGGGCCAGACCAAGGTCGTCACGGCCGGCCGGCCGGGCGCGCGGCGCAACGTCTACGACCTGGTGCTCGCCGACGGCAAGCTGACCGGCAAGACCCTGGTCTCCTCGGCGATCACGACGGCGGCGGTGACGCGCGTCGTCCAGGTCGGCACCAGGGCTCGCCCCGTCGCCACCACGTCCTCGTCCGGCACGTCCTCCTCGGGGGGGTCGGGCGGCAGCGTCGGCGGCGGCGTCGACAGCCTCAACTGGGCCGCGCTGGCCCAGTGCGAGTCCGGCGGCAACCCGCGCGCGGTCAACCCCGCCGGCTACTACGGCCTTACCAGTTCAGCCTGTCGACCTGGGCCTCGGTCGGGGGCAGCGGCAACCCGATCAACGCCTCGCCCAGCGAGCAGCTCTACCGCGCCAAGCTCCTCTACAAGCGCGGCGGCGCCGGGCAGTGGGGCTGCGGCCGGCACCTGTTCGACTGACCGTCGGGCGGACGCCCCGGTCGGGCGTGACACCCTGAGCGGGTGAACGCGACGACGTCCCAGGGCCTGCTCGGGCCGGCGGAGATCCGCCGGCTCGCGCAGGCCCTCGGCGTCTCGCCGACCAAGTCGCTGGGCCAGAACTTCGTCGTCGACGCCAACACCGTCCGCCGGATCGTCCGGGCCGCGGACCTCGACCCGGCGGACGTCGTCCTCGAGGTCGGGCCCGGCCTCGGGTCGCTCACGCTGGGGCTGCTCGACGCGGCCGCCCGCGTCGTCGCCGTCGAGGTCGACCCCGTGCTCGCCGCCGCGCTGCCCGCGCACGGTCGCCGGGCACCGCCCCGCGGACGCCGCGCGGCTCGACGTGGTCACCGCCGACGCGCTGCGCGTGCACGAGCTGCCCGGGCCGCCCGCCGACCGCGCTCGTGGCGAACCTGCCCTACAACGTCTCCGTGCCGGTGCTGCTGCACCTGCTGGAGCGCTTCCCGACCGCTGCGGCACGGCCTGGTGATGGTGCAGGCCGAGGTCGCCGACCGGCTCGCGGCCGGCCCCGGCGAGCCCGCCTACGGCGTGCCCTCGGTCAAGGCGGCGTGGTACGGCCGCCGTGCGCCGGGCCGGCGCCGTGCGGCCGGACCGTGTTCTGGCCGGCGCCCAACGTCGACTCCGGCCTCGTCGCCTTCGACGCGCCGCGAGCCGCCGGCGTCCGCGGCGGGCCGGAGGACGGTCTTCGCCGTCGTCGACGCCGCCTTCGCGCAGCGCCGCAAGACGCTGCGGGCCGCGCTCGCCGGGCTCGGCCGGCTCGCCGGACGCCGCCGAGACGGGCCCTGCGCGCCGCCGGCATCGACCCGCGGACCCGCGGGGAGCAGCTCGGCGTCGAGCGGCTTCGCCGCGCTCGCCGACGCGCTCGCCCCGGTGCTCGCCGGGAGGACGCGGGCGTGAGCCGTGCCGCCGGCGTGACCGTCCGCGCCCCGGCCAAGGTCAACCTCGCTGCTCGAGGTCGGGCCGCCGCGCCCGACGGGTACCACGCCCTCGCCACGGTGTTCCACGCCGTCTCCCTCTACGACGAGGTCACGGCCACCGCCGGCGGGGGCGGGCCGCACGCCTCGGACGGTGACCGTCAGCGTCGAGCGGCCCGGCGCGGGCGACGTCCCGCTGGACGAGCGCAACCTGGCCGTCCGCGCGGCCCTGCTGCTCGGCCGAGACCGCCGGGGGCGTTCGAACCGCGCGCACCTGCACATCCGCAAGGGCATCCCGGTCGCCGGCGGCATGGCCGGCGGGTCGCCGACGCCGCCGCCGCGCTGGTCGCCTGCGACGCGCTGTGGAAGGCCGGGCTGAGCCGCGACGAGCTGCTCGAGCTCGCCGCCGAGCTCGGCGCGGACGTGCCGTTCGCGCTGCTCGGCGGCACCGCGGTCGGCACCGGCCGGGGCACGGAGCTGACGCCCGCGCTCGCGCGCGGCGACTACGACTGGGTGGTGGCCCTCGCCGAGGTGGGGCTGTCGACCCCGGCCGTCTACCGCGAGCTCGACCGGCTCCGCGCGGGCCGCGTGCTGCCCGAGCCCCGGGTGCCGAGCGCCCTGATGCAGGCCCTGCGCCGCGGCGACGCCGAGAGCGTCGGCGCCCTGCTCGCCAACGACCTGCAGCCGGCCGCGCGTCTCCCTGCTGCCCGATCTCGAGCGCACCCTGGAGGTCGGCAGCGAGTACGGCGCGCTCGGCGGGGTGGTCTCCGGCTCCGGGCCGACCGTCGCGTTCCTCGCCCGTGACGCCGAGCACGCCCTCGACCTCTCCGTCGCCCTGACGGCCTCGGGTGCCGCCGCCGACGGTGCAGCGCGCGCACGGGCCGGTGCCGGGCGCGCGGATCGTCGACGGGGGGCGGTCGTAGATGGCGCACCTGCTCAACGCCGAGGGTGTCACGGTCACGTTCGCCACGCGCACCCTGCTCGGCGGCGTCAGCCTCGGGCTCGACGACGGCGACCGGGTGGGCGTCGTCGGCCGCAACGGCGACGGCAAGAGCACGCTGCTGCGCGTGCTGGCCCGCCGGCAGTCACCGGACGCCGGCCGGGTCACGCACTCCGGCGGGGTCACCGTCGGGCATGCTCGCGCAGACCGACGAGATCGACCCGGCGCCCGACGTGCGGACGGCCGTCGTGGGCGTCGTGCCCGACCACGTCTGGGCCGCGGACGCCGCCGTCCGGGACGTCGTCGGCGGCCTGCTCGGCGGGCTCGACGCGGGCGGCGTCGGCGGGCTCGGTGCGCGGCTGGACTCTCGGGAGGCCAGCGCCGCCGGGTCGCGCTGGCGGCGCTGCTGACGCGGCGCGACGACGTCGTGCTGCTCGACGAGCCGACCAACCACCTCGACGTCGAGGGCGTCGACTGGCTCGCGCGGCACCTGCGTTCGCGCTGGCCGGCCGGCCGGGGGGCGCTCGTCGTCGTGACGCACGACCGCTGGTTCCTCGACGCGGTGTGCACCCGCACCTGGGAGGTGCACGACGGCGTCGTCGACGCCTTCGACGGCGGGTACGCCGCGTACGTGCTCGCCCGGGCGGAGCGCGCCCGCGTCGCCTCCGTGACGCAGGAGCGGCGGAACAACCTGCTGCGCAAGGAGCTCGCGTGGCTGCAGCGGGGGGCGCCGGCGCGCACCAGCAAGCCGCGGTTCCGGCTGGACGCCGCCGCCGCCCTCGTCGCCGACGAGCCGCCGCCGCGCGACCGGATGGCCCTGGAGCAGATGGCCACGGCCGGCTGGGCAAGGACGTCCTCGACCTCGAGGACGTGTCGTACTCGATCATGGGCAACGACCTGCTGCGCGACGTCACCTGGCGGCTCGCTCCGGGGGAGCGGGTCGGGATCGTGGGCGTCAACGGGTCGGGCAAGACCACGCTGCTGCGGCTGCTCCTCGGCCAGGTCGCGCCGTCGTCCGGGCGGGTGAAGCGGGGGTCGACGGTGCGGGCGGCGATGCTGACGCAGGAGGTGCGCGAGCTCGACGAGGTGAACGACCTGCGCGTGCAGGAGGCCGTCGAGAAGGTCAAGGGGTCGGTGCGCATCGGCGACCGCGACGTCACCGCGGGGCAGCTGCTCGAGAACCTGGGCTTCGCGCGCGAGCGGGTGTGGACGCCGGTGCGCGAGCTGTCCGGCGGCGAGCGGCGGCGGTTGCAGCTGCTGCGCCTGCTGATGGCCGAGCCGAACGTGCTGGCGCTGGACGAGCCCACCAACGACCTCGACACCGACACCCTGGCCGCCGTCGAGGACGCCCTCGACGGCTGGCCCGGCACCCTGCTGGTCGTCTCGCACGACCGCTACCTGCTCGAACGCATCTGCGACCGGCAGGTCGCGCTGCTCGGCGACGGGCGGATCCGCGACCTGCCCGGCGGTGTCGACGAGTACCTCGCCCTGCGGCGCGAATCGCTCTCGGGTGACGGGCCGCGGACGGCGCCCGCGCCCGCGGGTGACGCCGACGGGGGCGGTCCGTCGGCGGGAGACGTGCGCGCCGCCCGCAAGGAGCTCGCCCGGCTCGAACGCCAGCTCGCGCGGCTGGCCGACCAGGAGGCGAAGCTGCACACCCGGCTCGCCGAGCGGGCCACCGACCACGAAGCGGTGCTCGAGCTCGACACCGCCCTGCGTGCCCTGCTCGCCGAGCGCGCCCGCCTCGAGGAGGAGTGGCTCGAGCAAGCCGAGCTGACCAGCTGACCCGGTATCCGACCTCTTCTCGTTGATCATGCAATCCGCGTCGATCATGCAATCCGCGTCGATCATGAGGGTCGCCACGGTGCGATCGGCGGCGTGCTCGCCCGAAGCCGCGATGCACGCGAGAAGCCGCTCAGGGCGGCCTCGCGAGCGGCTTCTCGCGTGCAATGCGGCACCGCGCGTGCAAGGAGAGGCGAAGGTCGTCCCATGATCGACGTAGCGCGCGTGCTCGACGTAGCGGCGCGTGATCGCCGTAACGCGCATGATCGACGGGGATTGCATGATCGACGCGGATTGCATGATCAGCGGCAGGTTGGGGGTTCGGGGTTCGAGGTTGGGGTTGGGGGAGGGAGACCGCGGGAGTGGGCGGGGCGTGGGGCGCGGCGGGGGGTGGGGGTGGGGAGCGGTCAGCGGGGGGCGTCGTCGAACGGCGCGACGAGGCGGCGCAGGTGGGCCGCCAGGGCGGCGGCGTCGGGGGCGTCGAGCGCGGCGAGCAGGGAGCGCTCGCGCTCGAGCAGGTCCTCGAGGGCGGTGTCGACGAGCTCGCGGCCGGCGGGCGTCAGCGTCACGAGCACGCCGCGACCGTCTGCCGGGTCCGGCCGGCGCGTCACCAGGTCGCGGCCCGCGAGCCGGTCGATCCGATTGGTCATCGTGCCGCTCGTCACCAGGGTGTCGGCGGTCAGCTGACCGGGCGTCAGCCGGTACGGCGCGCCGGCCCGTCGCAGGGCCGCCAGCACGTCGAACTCCCAGGGCTCCAGCCCGTGCGCCGCGAAGGCCGCACCCCGGTGCCGGTCGAGGTGCCGGGCGAGGCGTGACACGCGCGAGAGGACCTCGAGCGGCGAGACGTCGAGGTCCGGGCGCTCGCGCTGCCAGGCGGCGACGATCCGGTCGACCTCGTCGCCGGCCTGCTCTGGAGCAGACTGCGGGGCACCCGCGGGCGGCGTCCGCGGGGTGGGCGGGGTGCTCACGCGGCTGTCACTTCCGCCCGGGGCGGTCGGTGAGGGTGGGCTTCTTCTCGAGGCCGGAGAGGCCGTTCCAGGCGAGGTTCACCAGGTGCGCGGCGACGTCCAGCTTCTTGGGTTTGCGGTGGTCGAGCCAGAACTGGCCGGTGAGGGCGACCATGCCGACGAGCATCTGCGCGTACAGCGGCGCCACCTTCGAGTCGAGGCCGCGGGCCTTGAACTCGTCGCCGAGCAGGTGCTCCACCTGACTGGCCACGTCACTGATGAGGCTCGCGAAGGTGCCGGTCGACTGCGCCACCGGCGAGTCGCGCACCAGGATGCGGAAGCCGTCGGTCGAGCTCTCGATGTAGTCGAGCAGGGCGAGCGCGGCGTTCTCGAGCAGCACCCGCGGCGGCTGGTCGGTGATCAGGGACGACGTCACGGCCTCGAGCAGGGTCCGGATCTCGCGGTCGACGACGACCGCGTAGAGGCCCTCCTTGCCGCCGAAGTGCTCGTACACCACCGGCTTGCTGACCTGGGCGGTGGCCGCGATCTCTTCGACGCTGGTGCCCTCGAAGCCCTTCTCGGCGAACAGCTTGCGGCCGACGTCGAGCAGTTGCTCGCGACGCTCCTTGCCGCTCATCCGGGCGCGCCCGCTGGACCGCCGGGGCGGGCCGCTCGCGGCGGCATGGCTGCCGGCGTCGGTGGTCACCTCCGCATTGTGTCAGCCGACCGGTCCCAGCACTCGGGCCGCGCTCGGGCGCGAGCCCGTTCGCACCCGCGGAGGCGCACCGGGCAGACTGGCCTCTGCGCTCCGCCGGCCACGCGGCCGGTGGCGCGGTCCGCCCTGGTGTAACGGCAGCACGCAGGCCTTTGGAGCCTTGAGGTCCCTGTTCGAATCAGGGGGGTGGAGCGGGGGCCCTCGCCGGGCGGGACGGCGGACCGGGTGCTCCGGTTACGATCGGGTGTGCGGCGCGAGAGCCCGCCGTGCAGGTGATCGTCTCTGTCCGTCACTCTGTCCGACAGCGCGCCGCGCTCCCGCTCGCGGCGTGCCAGGAGGCCCCCGCGTGAGCCCCACTCGTCCCGCCGCCGTCGTCGTCCTCGCCGCCGGCGAGGGCACGCGGATGCGCTCGTCCACCCCCAAGGTCCTGCACCGGATCGGCGGCCGGTCGCTGCTCGGGCACGCGCTCGCCGCGGCGCGCGCGCTCGAGCCCACTCACCTCGCCGTCGTCGTGCGGCACGAGCGCGACCTGGTCGCGGCACACGTCGCCGAGGTCGACCCGGCGGCCGTCGTCGCCGACCAGGACGCGGTCAAGGGCACCGGCCGCGCCGTCGCCTGCGGGCTCGCCGAGCTCGCCCGCACCGCCGACGCGCCGCTCTCGGGCACCGTCGTCGTCACCTACGGCGACGTCCCCCTGCTCGACCCCGGCACCCTGCGCGACCTCGTCGCCGCCCACGAGGCGGACGGTGCCGCAGCCACCGTGCTGACGGCGCGGGTCGCCGACCCCAGCGGCTACGGGCGGGTGCTCAGGGACGCCGCCGGCGACGTGCTGGCCATCGTCGAGCACAAGGACGCGGACGACGACCAGCGCGCGGTCGACGAGATCAACAGCGGGATCTACGCGTTCGACGCCGCGGTGCTGGCCGACGCGCTGGGCCGGATCACCACCGACAACGCCCAGGGCGAGCTCTACCTCACCGACGTGCTCGCCATCGCGCGCGCCGACGGGCGACGCGTCGCGGCGGTGGCCACGGCCGACGTCTGGCAGGTCGAGGGCGTCAACGACCGGGTGCAGCTCGCGGCCCTCGGCGCCGAGCTCAACCGGCGGGTCGTCACCGCCTGGATGCGCGCCGGCGTCACCGTCGTCGACCCCGCGACCACGTGGGTCGACGTCGACGTCGAGCTCGCCCCCGACGTCACGCTGCTGCCCGGCACCCAGCTCCACGGTGCCACCCGCGTCGCCGGGGGAGCCACGGTCGGGCCCGACACGACGCTGACCGACTGCACCGTCGGCCCCGGCGCCGACGTCGTCCGGACCCACGGGACGGGGGCGACCATCGGCGCGGGCGCGACGGTCGGCCCGTTCTCGTTCCTGCGGCCCGGCACGGCGCTCGGTGAGCACGGCAAGATCGGCGCCTACGTCGAGACCAAGAACGCCGTGATCGGCACGGGGTCCAAGGTGCCGCACCTGTCGTACGTGGGCGACGCCGAGATCGGCGAGCACACGAACATCGGCGCGGCGACGGTGTTCGTCAACTACGACGGCGTCCGCAAGCACCGCACTCTCGTCGGCGACCACGTACGGATCGGCAGCGACAACATGCTCATCGCGCCGGTGACGATCGGCGACGGCGCCTACACGGGCGCCGGTTCGGTCATCGACCACGACGTCCCGCCGGGAGCCCTCGGCGTCGCCCGCGCCAAGCAGACCTCCATCGAGGGCTGGGTCGAGCGGCGCCGCAGCGGGACGCCGGCCGCCCAGGCGGCCGCGCGCGCCCGCGGCGAGGGTGATCGCGCCGCCGCCAGCACCGACGACGAAGGGACGGACCGGTCATGACCGGGATCACGACCACCAGCGAGAAGCGGCTCATCGTCGCCAGTGGCCGCGCGCACCCCGAGCTGGCCCGCGAGATCGTCGACGTCCTGGGTGTCGACACCGTGCCCATGGACGCCTACGACTTCGCCAACGGCGAGATCTACGTGCGCTTCGGGGAGAGCGTGCGCGGCTGCGACGCGTTCGTCCTGCAGAGCCACACCTCGCCGATCAACCAGTGGCTGATGGAGCACCTGATCATGGTCGACGCGCTGAAGCGGGCCTCCGCCAAGCGCATCACCGTGATCGCGCCGTTCTACCCCTACGCCCGTCAGGACAAGAAGCACCGCGGCCGGGAGCCGATCTCGGCCCGGCTCGTGAGCGACCTCTACCGGACGGCGGGTGCCGACCGGATGATGGCCGTCGACCTGCACACCGCGCAGATCCAGGGCTTCTTCGACGGCCCGGTCGACCACCTGTGGGCGCTCCCGCTGCTCGCGGACCACGTCCGCAAGCGGGTGGACCGCGCCAGGCTCACGGTGGTGTCGCCGGACGCCGGGCGTGTCCGGGTGGCCGATCTGTGGTCGGACCGGCTCGGCGCCCCGCTGGCGATCATCCACAAGAGGCGCGACCCCAGCGTGCCGAACCAGGTGAAGGTGCACGAGGTGGTCGGGCAGGTCGCCGGCCGGACCTGCCTCATCGTCGACGACATGATCGACACCGGCGGGACCATCGTGCAGGCGGCCGAGGCGCTGCGCGAGAACGGAGCGGCGGAGGTCATCGTGGCGGCGACGCACGCGGTGCTGTCGGGCCCGGCGGTCGACCGGCTGAAGAACAGCGCGATCACCGAGGTCATCGTCACCAACACGCTGCCGATCGAGGCCGAGCGGATGTTCCCGCAGCTCACCGTCCTGTCGATCGCGCCGATGATCGCGCGGGCGATCCGCGAGGTCTTCGACGACGGATCGGTGACCAGCCTGTTCGACGGCAACGCCTGACGGTTCGCCCCGGGGCGGCGGCCGGGCCCGGGCGGGTACCATGGGGAGGTTGCCCCGGCGAGGGTCGTCGCTCCGTGCGGCGCCGTGATCGACGCGGTGCGCCGCCGAGCGCGCCCTTGCCCGGCCTCCACCCAGCGCACCGCCCCGAGAACGCCGCAACGAGGAGAGTCTTCACGTGTCCGAGGTCAAGCTCACCGCTGAGAGCCGCACCGAGTTCGGCAAGGGCGCCGCGCGGCGGCTGCGCCGGGCCGACAAGATCCCTGCCGTCCTCTACGGGCACGGCACCCAGCCCGTCCACGTCGCCCTGCCGGGCCACGCGACGATGCTCGCCCTCAAGAACTCCAACGCCCTGCTGACGCTCGACCTGGGCGGCAGCACCCAGCTGGCGCTGCCCAAGGACGTCCAGCGCGACCCCGTCCGCAACATCATCGAGCACGTCGACCTGCTCCTGGTCCGTCGCGGGGAGCGCGTCACGGTCGACGTCCGCGTGCACGTCACCGGCAAGCCGGCCGGCGACGGCCTGGCGACCAGCGAGCTCAACACGATCGCGGTCGAGGTCGAGGCGACCGCCATCCCGCAGTCCGTCGAGGTCTCGGTCGAGGGCGTCGAGCCGGGCACGCAGATCCGCGCCGGCGAGATCCCGCTCCCCGCGGGTGCCGTCCTGGCGGGTGACCCCGACGCGATCGTGCTGATCGTCGCGTCGGCCGGCGAGGCCGACACCGGTGAGCAGGAGGCGCCCGAGGGCGACGTCGTCGAGGAGCCCGCAGGCGAGACCGCCGGCGAGGGCTGAGCGCCGCCGGAGGACAGCTCCGGGGCGGTGCCCGCCGGCACCGCCCCGGCAGGCCCGATCGCGGCACGACCGCGGTGGGCGAGGCGCGCGAGGCGCCGGGAGGAGCCGGGCATGGCGGACGACGCCGCGACGGGGCCGTGGCTCGTCGTGGGGCTCGGCAACCCGGGCCCGCGCTACGCGGCCAACCGGCACAACGTCGGCGCGATGGTGGTCGCCGGCCTCGCCGCCGACCTCGGCGTCTCGCTCGGCGCGCACCGGTCCCGCGCCCAGGTCGCGCAGGCGCGGCTCGCGCCCACCGGGGGGCGACCGGGGGAGCCGCTCGTCCTCGCCGTGCCGACCTCGTACATGAACGAGTCCGGCGGCCCGGTGTCCGGCGTCGTGAAGTTCTTCAAGATCCCTCCCGAGCGGCTGCTCGTCGTCCACGACGAGCTCGACCTGCCGTTCGCCGACCTGATGCTCAAGCGCGGTGGCGGCGAGGGCGGGCACAACGGGCTGCGGTCGATCAGCCAGTCGCTGGGCACGCGCGACTACAACCGGTTAAGGATCGGCATCGGCCGCCCTCCCGGCCGGATGGACGCCGCCGACTTCGTGCTGCGTGACTTCTCGCCGACGGAACGCAAGGAACTCGACTTCGTGATCTCCGACGGGATGGACGCCGTCCACGCGGTGGTCGCGCAGGGTTGGGAACGCGCCCAAGGGTTGATCAACACGCAGCGCCGCTCCCGTAGCTCCTCGTAGTCGCGCTCGTCCGGCTCGCCGTGTAACGCGGTCCTTCCTGCCTACGTTGTGTAGGACGGCGGGACGCGTTTCTCCCATAACCCGCTCTTGACCCTCACGCACTGTCCTATAGTCGCCACGTCTGACGGGGCGTCCGCCGGGGCGGGCACGAAGGAGCTGCGGGGATGACGATCGAGGCGTCACGCGGTGACCGGCTGCCGTTCGACGCCGCCGCCGACGCTCCCCGAGCACGCAGCGTGAGCCCACTCCGCCCGGTCACGGTCCCCGTTCCGCCTGCCGGGGCGGCCGGCAGCGACACGCGGGCCTTCGCCCCGACGGTCCCTGCCACCAGCCGCACGCCGGACTCCAAGGCCCTGATCGACCGCTACCGGGACCTCGCGATCGCCACCGATGCGGGCGCGGCCGTCGTCGCCGGCCTCGTCGCCGTGGCCGTCCGCTTCGGGCCGCGCTGGCCGCTCGCGTACGTGCTGGTGACGGCCGCCCTCCCGCTGGCCTGGATCACCCTCGTCGCCCTGCAGCGCGGCTACGAGGCGCGTTTCCTCGGGAACGGCCCCGAGGAGTACCGGCGCCTCACGATCGCGGCGATGGCGCTCTTCATCCTCATCGCGGTGACCTCGTTCGTCCTTCGCCAGGACGTCTCGCGCACGTACGTGCTCGCCGGTGTGCCGCTGCTGCTGCTGCTCGCCCTGATCGGGCGCCACCTGCTCCGGACCTGGATCTACCGGCTGCGCGTGGCCGGGGAGGGCCTGCAGCGGGTGCTCGTGGTCGGGCGGGCGGACTCGGCGGCCTCGGTCATCGACACGTTGCGGCAGGAGCCCCAGCACGGGCTGCTGGCGGTCGCCGCCTGCGTGCCCCCGGCCGCGGGGGTCGAGGTCTCGCACGTGCACGGGGTGCCCGTCGTGGGAGACGTCGACACGATCGTCACCGCCGTCGACACGGTCGGCGTCCACGTCGTGGCCGTCGTCTCCCACCCCGACCTCGCCGGACAGTCGCTGCGCCGGCTGTCGTGGGCGCTGGAGGAGCGCGGCGTCGAGCTCGTGGTCTCACCCGGGATCGTCGAGGTCGCGGGCCCCCGGCTGTCGATCCGGCCCGTCGCCGGTCTGTCGCTGCTGCACCTCGAGCGCCCGACCCTGGGGGGCGCGCGCAGGGTCGTCAAGACCGTCTTCGACCGGGTGCTGAGCGCTCTCCTCCTCGTGCTCGCGTCGCCGGTCGTCGCGGCGGTCGCCGTCGCCGTCCGGGTGACCAGCCCGGGGCCGGTGTTCTTCCGTCAGCAGCGGGTGGGCGTCGACGGCCGGCTGTTCACGATGCTGAAGTTCCGCTCGATGGTCGTCGACGCGGAGGAGCACCGGTCGCTGCTGACGCCGCTCGACGACGGCAACGGCGTCCTGTTCAAGATCCATCAGGACCCGCGGGTCACGCGGGTCGGCTCGCTGCTGCGCCGGTTCTCGCTCGACGAGCTGCCGCAGCTCGTCAACGTGCTCCGCGGCGACATGTCGCTGGTCGGCCCGCGGCCGCCGCTGCCGGAGGAGGTCGCCGACTACGACGACGTCGCGGTCCGCCGGTTGCGGGTGCGCCCCGGGATGACGGGGCTGTGGCAGATCAGCGGGCGCAGCGACCTGTCGTGGGAGGAGTCGCTGCGGCTCGACCTGCGCTACGTCGACAACTGGTCGATGGCGCTCGACCTCTCCATCCTGTGGCGCACCTGGCGCGCGGTCGCCCGCGGCGTCGGCGCCTACTGATCCCGAGCCGGCGGCTGCCCGTCACGCAGCAGGGTGGTGCTCGCCGCCGCCTCGCGCAGTGCCTCGTCCCACCCGCGCAGCGGCGGCAGCCCGGCCGCCGGCCACGCCTCGTGGCCCAGCACCGACCAGGCCGGCCGCGGCGCGGGCCGCGCGAACGCCGCGGACGTCGTCGGCCGGACCCGCTCCGGGTCGGCGCCGAGCAGGCCGAAGACGGCGCGGGCGAGGCCGTACCAGGTCGTCCGGCCGGCCGCCGTCGCGTGGTAGGTGCCGGCGGGCGCGCCGGCGTCCACCACGGCGAGAACGCGCCGGGCGACGTCGAGCGACCACGTCGGCTGCCCGGTCTGGTCGGCGACGACGTCGACGGTCTCGCGCTCGGCCTCGAGCCGGGCCATCGTGCGGACGAAGTTGGGGCCGTGCTCGCCGTAGAGCCATGCGGTGCGCAGGATCCAGTGCCGCCCGGGCAGCAGCGCCCGCACCGCCCACTCGCCGGCGGCCTTGGTGCGCCCGTACGCCGAGCGCGGGTCCAGCGGCGCGCTCTCGGGGTACGGCGCGGGCTCCTGCGCCGCGCCGCCTCCACCGGAGACCTCGCCGCCGAAGACGTAGTCGGTCGAGATCTGCACCAACCTCGCGCCCGCCGCCGCGCACGCCGAGGCCAGGTGGGCCGCCGCCGTCGCGTTCACCGTGAAGGCCGCCCCCTCGTGCGTCTCGGCGTCGTCGACCGCCGTCCAGGCGGCGCAGTTCACGACGACGTCGTGCCCCGCGACGGCCGCCGTCACCGCGGCGGCGTCCGTGACGTCGAGCCCGGCCCGCCCCGCCGCGGTCACCTCCGCGCCGGCGGCGCGCAGCACGGCGACGACGTCCCGGCCGAGCATCCCGCCGGCACCGGTGACCAGCCAGCGCCGCGCGGTCACGCCACCCCCGCCGCCCGCGCCTTGAGCGGCTCCCACCAGGCACGGTTGCGGCGGTACCACTCGACGGTGCCGGCCAGCCCGGCGTCGAACGGCACCTGCGGCGCGTAGCCCAGCTCCCGGCCGATCTTGGTCCAGTCGACGCTGTACCGGCGGTCGTGGCCCAGCCGGTCCGGCACGTGCCGGACCCGCGACCAGTCCGCGCCCGCAGGCGGCCAGCAGGCGCTCGGTGAGCTCGGTGTTGCTCAGCTCGGTGCCCCCGCCGATGTTGTAGATCTCGCCGGCGCGGCCCCGCTCGAGCACCAGCTGGACGCCGCGGCAGTGGTCGTCGACGTGCAGCCAGTCGCGCACGTTCCCGCCGTCGCCGTAGAGCGGCACCGTGCGCGCCGTCCAGCAGGTTCGTGACGAAGAGCGGGATGACCTTCTCGGGGAACTGGTGCGGCCCGTAGTTGTTGGAGCACCGGGTGATGCGCACGTCGAGCCCGTGCGTGACGCCGTAGGCGCGGGCCACCAGGTCGGAGCCCGCCTTGCTCGCCGCGTACGGCGAGTTCGGCTCGAGCAGGTGGGTCTCGGGCCAGGAGCCGGCCGGGATCGACCCGTACACCTCGTCGGTCGACACGTGCACGAAGCGGCCGACGCCCAGGCGCACAGCGGCCTCGAGCAGCGTCTGCGTGCCCAGCACGTTGGTGCGCACGAAGTCGCCGCCGCCGGCGATGGAGCGGTCCACGTGCGACTCGGCGGCGAAGTGCACCACCGCGCCGGCGCCCGCCATGGCGGCGTCCACCGCGGCCGGGTCGCAGATGTCGCCCTCGACCACGCGCAGCCGCGGGTCGTCGCGGCAGGCGTCGAGGTTGGCCCGCACCCCCGCGTACGTGAACGCGTCGAGCACCACGACCTCGACCGGCCCCTCGCTGCTGCCGGACGCGAAGGGGGCCTCCCCGCGCAGGAGGTGCCGGACGTAGGTGGAACCGATGAAACCGGCTCCACCGGTGACGAGGATCTTCACGTCGCTCCCTGGGTGCTGCGGACACGTGCGTGCGGCCAGCCAATGTAACGGTGTGTCCCCGCCCGCGGGGCGGGAGCGGGCGGGGTCGGGCGAACTCGGGCGGAGATGCGCCGACCCTGGGGCGCCTTCCCGCCTACCATGACCGCCGTGCAGCTCACGCCCACGGCAGTCCCGGACGCCCACGTGCTCACGCCCGCGCTCCACGGCGACGACCGCGGCACCTTCTTGGAGTGGTTCCGCCACGAGGAGCTCGCCGCCGCCGGCCACCCGTTCCGGCTGGCGCAGGCCAACGCCTCGGTCTCCCGGCCCGGCGTCGTGCGCGGCGTCCACTTCGCCGACGTCCCGCCCGGGCAGGCCAAGTACGTGACCTGCGTCAAGGGGGCGGTGCTCGACGTCGTCGTCGACGTCCGGGTGGGCTCGCCGACCTTCGGGCAGTGGGACGCCGTCCGCCTCGACGACCACGACCGACGGGCGCTCTACATCGCCGAGGGCCTCGGGCACGCCTTCTGCGCGCTCGAACCCGACAGCACGGTCGTCTACCTCTGCAACGACGTCTACCGGCCGGGGGTGGAGCACGGGATCCACCCGCTGGACCCCGCGCTCGGCATCGCGTGGCCGGCAGGCCCCGACCTCGTGCTCAGCGAGAAGGACGCGGCCGCCCCCACCCTCGTGCAGGCCCGGGAGGCGGGCCTGCTGCCGACGTACGAGGCGTGCACCGCGCGGTACCGCGAGGCGGCGGACGCGGCCATCAGGGTCGGGTAGCGTGCCGGAGATGCGCGGGATCATCCTCGCGGGGGGCACCGGAAGCCGCCTGCACCCCATCACCAGGGCGATCAGCAAGCAGCTGATGCCGGTGTTCGACAAGCCGATGATCTACTACCCGCTGTCGACGCTCATGCTCGCCGGGATCCGCGAGGTGCTCGTCATCACCACCCCCGAGGACTCCCCGCAGTTCCGCCGCCTGCTCGGCGACGGCTCGGACCTCGGGATACGGCTGGAGTACGCCGTCCAGGAGCACCCCGAGGGGCTGGCCCAGGCCTTCCTCATCGGCGCCGACTTCCTCGCCGGCGGCGCGGCGGCGCTCGCCCTGGGCGACAACATCTTCTACGGCGCGGGTCTGGGGACCCGGCTGAAGGACTACCGCGACGTCGAGGGCGGCCGCGTCTTCGCGTACCGGGTCGCGGACCCGACCGCCTACGGCGTCGTCGAGCTCGACGAGACCGGGCTGGTGCTGTCGATCGAGGAGAAGCCGGCCAGGCCCCGCAGCCCGTACGCCGTGCCGGGGTTGTACTTCTACGACCACCACGTGGTTGACGTCGCCCGCGCCGTGCGGCCCAGCGCCCGGGGGGAACTCGAGATCACCGCGGTGAACGAGGCCTACCGGCAGGCCGGGGCGCTGCGCGCGACGGTGCTCGAACGCGGCACCGCCTGGCTCGACACCGGCACCTTCGACTCGCTCGTCGCGGCGGCCGAGTTCGTCCGCGTGGTCGAGCAGCGCCAGGGCCTCAAGATCGGGTGCATCGAGGAGGTGGCGTGGCGGCAGGGCTGGATCGACGACGAGGCCCTGCTCGCCCTGGCCGAGCCGCTGCGCCGCAGCGGCTACGGCGACTACCTGGCGGGCCTCGTCGAGCAGCGCCACGAGTCGCGCTCGGCGGTGCGGCGCCAGCCCGTCACCGCCGTCCGGCGGGTGGGTCGCGAGCCCCTCGGCGTAGACTGACGGCGCCCGCCCGGGGTCCCCGGGCGCTGTGCCTCGATCGGTGCGAAGGAACCTGCGCCCTCCCATGAGCCTGTCCGGCCTGCTCGCCGCCGTCCGCCCGGATCCCGGCCTCGCTGCCGTCCTCGACGCGGCCCGCGCCGGCGGCGTCACCACCCTCGACGTCGTCGCGCCGGCCGGCGTCCGGCCCCTGGTCGTGGCCGCGATCGCCGACCCGCTGGGAGCCGACCGGCCCGTGCTGCTGGTGACGGCGACCGGCCGGGAGGCCGAGGACCTCGCGGCCGGCCTGCGCTGCTACCTGCCCGAGCACGCCGTGGCCGAGTTCCCGGCCTGGGAGACGTTGCCGCACGAACGGCTGAGCCCGCGATCCGACACCGTCGGGCGCCGGCTGGCCGTGCTGCGCCGGCTCGCGCACCCCGACGCCGAGGGCGAGGGCGGGCCGGTGCGGGTGCTGGTCGCGCCGGTCCGCGCCGTCATGCAGCCGCTCGTCGCCGGGCTCGGGGAGCTCGAGCCGGTCCGGCTGCGCCAGGGTGACGACGTCGGCCTCGAGGCGACCGTCGAGGCCCTCGCCGCCGCCGCCTACACGCGCACCGACATGGTCGAGCGTCGCGGCGAGTTCGCCGTCCGCGGCGGCATCCTCGACGTCTTCCCCCCGACGAGGACCATCCGCTCCGGCTCGAGTTCTGGGGCGACACGGTCGAGGAGGTCCGCTGGTTCTCGGTGGCCGACCAGCGATCGCTGGAGGTGGCCGAGCAGGGTCTGTGGGCGCCGCCCTGCCGGGAGATCCTCCTGACGGACGCCGTCCGTGCCCGCGCGGCCGCTCTGGTCGAGGAGTTGCCCGGCGTGGCCGACATGCTGCTGAAGATCTCCGAGGGGATCGCCGTCGAGGGGATGGAGTCGCTCGCGCCGGCGCTCGTCGACGAGATGCAGCCGCTGCTCGACCTGCTGCCCGCCGGCGCCCACGTCGTCCTCGTCGACCCCGAGAAGATCCGCACCCGGGCCCACGACCTCGTGGCGACCAGCGAGGAGTTCCTGGCGGCCTCGTGGGCGAACGCCTCGGCGGGCAACGAGCTGCCGGTCGACCTCTCCGCGATGGGGCCGGACGACGCCGTCGACCTGTCCACCTCGTCGTACTGGCCGCTCGCCCGGGTGCGCGAGTACGCGCTGCGAGCCGGGATCCCGTGGTGGTCGGTGACGGCGCTGACGAGCGACGCCGAGACCAGCGACGCGAGGGTCGCCACCATCGGCGCCCGCGAGGTCGTCGCCTACCACGGTGAGACCGAGAAGGCCCTCGCCGACCTGCGCGACCTCGTCTCGGCGGGCTGGCGCGTGGTGGCCACCACCGAGGGCCACGGCCCGGCCAAGCGGATGGTCGAGGTCCTCTCGGGCGCCGACGTGCCGGCGCGGCTGGCGCTCTCGGTCGACGAGCCGCCGCAGCCGTCGGTCGTGCACGTGACCACGGCCCCGGTCGAGCACGGCTTCGTCGCCGAGGGCCTGCGGGTCGCCCTGCTCACCGAGACCGACATCGCCGGGAGCCGCTCGGCCACCAAGGACATGCGCCGGCTGCCCAGCCGCCGCCGGGCCGTCGTCGACCCGCTGCAGCTGCGCGCGGGCGACTTCGTCGTGCACGAGCAGCACGGCGTCGGGCGCTACGTCGAGATGGTGCAGCGCACGATCGGCGGGGCCACCCGCGAGTACCTCGTCATCGAGTACGCGGCGAGCAAGCGCGGGCAGCCGGGCGACCGCCTGTTCGTGCCGAGCGACTCCCTCGACCAGGTCACCCGGTACGTCGGCGGCGAGGCGCCCCAGCTGTCGAGGATGGGCGGCGCCGACTGGGCGCGGACCAAGGGCCGGGCCCGCAAGGCCGTCCGCCAGATCGCCGGCGAGCTCATCAGGCTCTACTCGGCCCGGATGGCCTCGACCGGCTACGCCTTCGGCCCGGACACGCCCTGGCAGCGGGAGCTCGAGGACGCCTTCCAGTTCGTCGAGACCCCCGACCAGCTCTCCTCGATCGAGGAGGTCAAGGCCGACATGGAGAAGCCGATCCCGATGGACCGGCTGGTCTGCGGCGACGTCGGCTACGGCAAGACCGAGATCGCCGTCCGGGCGGCCTTCAAGGCGGTCCAGGAGGGCAAGCAGGTCGCCGTCCTCGTGCCGACCACCCTGCTCGTCCAGCAGCACCTGGAGACGTTCGGCGAGCGGTACCAGAACTTCCCCGTGACGGTGAAGCCGCTCTCCCGGTTCCAGTCCGACGCGGAGGTCACGGCGACCCTCGCGGGGCTGCGCGAGGGCACCGTCGACGTCGTCATCGGCACCCACCGGCTGCTCTCGGGCGAGGTCCGCTTCAAGGACCTCGGGCTGATCGTCGTCGACGAGGAGCAGCGCTTCGGCGTAGAGCACAAGGAGAAGCTCAAGCAGCTGCGGACGAACGTCGACGTCCTGGCGATGTCGGCGACGCCGATCCCGCGCACGCTCGAGATGGCGGTCACCGGGATCCGCGAGATGTCGACGCTGGCGACGCCGCCCGAGGAACGGCACCCCGTGCTCACCTTCGTGGGCGCCTTCGAGGAGAAGCAGATCGCGGCCGCCATCCGGCGCGAGCTGCTGCGCGAGGGCCAGGTCTTCTACATCCACAACAAGGTCGACTCGATCGAGCGCGCCGCCGCGCGGCTGCGCGAGCTGGTGCCGGAGGCCCGCATCGCCACGGCCCACGGCAAGATGGGCGAGCACCGGCTCGAGCAGGTCATCGTCGACTTCTGGGACAAGAAGTTCGACGTCCTGGTCTGCACCACCATCGTCGAGACGGGCCTCGACATCTCCAACGCCAACACCCTCGTGCTCGAGCGCGCCGACCTCCTCGGCCTCTCCCAGCTGCACCAGCTGCGCGGCCGGGTCGGGCGCGGGCGGGAACGTGCCTACGCCTACTTCATGTACCCGCCCGAGCGGCCGCTGACCGAGACGGCGCACGACCGGCTGCAGACCATCGCCCAGCACACCGACCTGGGCGCCGGGATGCAGGTGGCGATGAAGGACCTTGAGATCCGCGGCGCCGGCAACCTGCTCGGTGGGGAGCAGTCGGGCCACATCGAGGGAGTCGGGTTCGACCTCTACGTCCGGCTCGTCGGCGAGGCCGTGGCGGAGTTCCGCGGCGAGCAGGCGCCCGAGAGCGTCGAGATGAAGGTCGAGCTGCCCGTCGACGCGCACCTGCCGCACGACTACGTGCCGGGGGAGCGGCTGCGCCTGGAGGCGTACCGCAAGATCGCCGAGGTCTCCGCCGAGGAGGGCCTCGCAGGCCATCCGCGAGGAGCTGCAGGACCGGTACGGCCCGCTGCCGGAGCCGGTCGAGAACCTGCTCGCCGTCGCCCGGCTGCGGATCACCGCCCGTCGCGCCGGCCTCACCGAGATCACCCAGCAGGGCAACCAGGTGCGCTTCGGGCCGGTCGACCTGCCCGACTCGGCCGAACTGAGGCTCAAGCGGCTCTACCCCGGGTCGCTGGTCAAGCCCGCCGTCGGCACCATGCTCGTGCCCCGGCCGACAACGGCCAGGGTCGGCGGCACGCCGCTGCGCGACCGCGAGGTCCTGCGCTGGGCCGAGGAGGTCGTGACCTCGGTGCTCGGCGGCACGGTGGCGGCCGCGGCCGCCGTCGCGGCGGCCCGCTAGCATGCCTGCGTCGCCGATCGGGTCCGTCGGCCGGTCGTCCGCGCGTCGAGGAGGAAGATCCCTGTGAGCCGCCCAGCCCGCCCGCGCAGCACCCGGGGCGGGGCCGCTCTCGCCCTGGCCGCCTCGCTCGCCGTCGCGCCGCTCCTGGCCGCGTGCCAGCCGGCGCAGGCCGGGGCGGCGGCGGTCGTCGGCGATCGGCGCGTCACGGTCGAAGAGGTCCAGACGGCGACCACCGAGCTGCGCAGCATCGTGCAGGACCCGACGCAGATCTCCCAGCAGCTCGTCCTGGGCTGGCTCATCACCAGCCCCTACGTCCTCCAGGTCGCCTCCGACCAGGGCCAGGGCGTCAGCACGCAGGACGCCCAGCGCTTCTTCCAACAGGCGAACTTCAAGGCCCCCGGCGGTGGCACCACCCCGAGCGACGCCTCGGTCGAAGCGGTGCAGACGGCGTACGCCCTGCAGAAGCTCACCGGCCAGGGCAGCGACCAGAAGACGGCCGAGGCCGCGGTCGACACGATCCTGGCGGACCTGAAGTCGGCCGGTGTGAAGGTCAACCCGCGCTACGGCACCTTCGACTACCGCTGGGACGCCCAGAGCGGCACCTTCTCGCTGAGTCCCCACACCTCGAACTGGCTGCAGCCCGCCCCCGGGGCCACCGCCCCCGCCGGCCAGCCGGCCCCCTCCGGCACACCCGGCCAGGGTGGCGCGACGCCGTCCCCGGCCGCCAGCTGACACCCGCCGAAGGCGTGGACCAGCCCCCGGGTCGCGTCGTCCTCCTGCTCACGAGCCCGCGGGTCGCGCCCGGGCTGCTCTCGTGGCAGGGGTGGGAGAGCCTGCGCGCTGCCGCCGTCGTGCTCGCCACCGAGCTCGACGACGACTGGATCGCCGCGCTCGCCTCCGCCGGCGTGCGGCCCGAGCTCGTCGGCCCGCTGGACGCGCAGGTCGCGGCCCGGCGCCTGGTCGCCGCCACCGCCGGCGGCGCCACCGCCGCCTGGCTCGGGTCGGCCGACGGGGATCCGGGCCTGACCGACGCCCTGGCCGACCTGCTGTCGAGGCGGGCCATCGACGGTGCCCCGCCCGAGGTCGAGCTCGTGACCGCGTCGCACGACGTCCCCGGCGCGCGGCTGCTCGACCTCGTCGCGGTGATGGACCGGCTGCGGTCGCCCGGCGGCTGCCCGTGGGACGCCCGGCAGACGCACGCGTCGCTGCTGCCCTACCTCCTCGAGGAGAGCCACGAGGTCATCGAGGCCGTCGAGACCGGCGACCGCGAGCACCTCCGTGAGGAGCTGGGCGACCTGCTGCTGCAGGTCGTCTTCCACGCGCGGATCGCGCAGGAGGACGAGACGGCGCCGTTCGGCGTCGACGAGGTGGCGGCCGGCATCGTCGCCAAGCTCGTGCGACGCCACCCGCACGTCTTCGGCGACGGCGAGGGCGGCCGGCCGGCGGTCGCCGGCGCCGACGAGGTCGCCGTCCACTGGGAGGAGCTCAAGGCGGCCGAGAAGCGGCGCACCGGCCGGTACGAGGGCATCCCCCCGACCCTGCCGGCGCTGGCCCGGGCCGCCAAGATGCTCGGCCGGCTCGCCCGCACCGAGGACGACGCGGCCGTCGGGGCGGCGCTCGATCGTGCCGCCGCCGGCGATCCCGTCGCCGCCAGACTGCTCGCCGCGGTGCGGGAGGCCGCCGGGCGGGGCGAGGACGCGGAGAGCAGCCTGCGGGCCGCGCTCACCCGGCTCGCAGGGCTGGAGGCGCCCGGCGTGGGCGACGGGCCGGCATCACCTCATGCCGCCGGCCCTCCCGGCCGACAGGTCTGAGCGACGGCGCGAGTGAGTCTTCGCACTCTTCGCCCCGAGATGGCAACGCTTGCAGCATCATGAGCAGCTTGACGGAGCCTTGGGCGCCGGCGGGAGAGGAAGGGTGGTCGTGCGGATCGCGATGGTGGGCACCAGGGGTGTCCCCGCCCGGTATGGCGGTTTCGAGACCGCCGTCGAGGAGATCGGGAGTCGCCTCGCCGCCCGCGGCCACGAGGTCGTCGTCTACTGCCGGGGTGCGGACCCCTCGCCGGAGTACCTCGGGATGCGCCGGATCGTCCTGCCCGCCGTGCGCTCCCGGACGGCCGAGACGCTCAGCCACTCGGCCCTGTCGGTGGCGCACCTGCTCGCGCACCGCACCGACGTCGCCCTGGTCTTCAACGCGGCCAACGCACCGCTGCTCCCGTTGCTGCGGGCGGCGCGGATCCCGGCGGCCGTGCACGTGGACGGCCTGGAGTGGAAGCGCGGCAAGTGGGGCCCGGCCGGCCGCAGCTACTACCTGCGCGCCGAGCGGGCCGCCGTCCGCTGGGCCGACGTGCTCATCGCCGACGCGCTCGGCATCCAGGCCTATTACCGGGAGCGGTACGGCGCGGCCTCGCGCTTCCTCCCCTACGGTGCGCCGATCCTGACCGACCCGGCGCTGCACCGGCTCCGTGAGCTGGGGCTCGCCGCGGCGGGTTACCACCTCGTCGTCGCCCGGCTCGAGCCCGAGAACCACGTGGACGTCGTCCTGCGCGGCTACCTCGCGAGCAGCTGCCAGCAGCCGCTCGTGGTCGTCGGGTCGGCACCGTACCCCAGCGCGCACCTGGCGGAGGTCGAGCAGCTGGCCGCCTCCGACGACCGGGTGCGGATGCTCGGCGGCGTCTGGGACCACGAGCTCCTCGACGCCCTCTACGCGGGAGCCTCGAGCTATCTGCACGGCCACTCGGTCGGCGGGACGAACCCGTCGCTGCTGCGCGCCCTCGGCGCCGGGGCCGGCGTCATCGCCTTCGACGTCGACTTCAACCGCGAGGTGGCCGGCGACGCGGGGCTGTACTTCGCCGACGACGCCGACGTGACGTCGGCGCTGAAGCAGGTGGAGGCCGAACCGGCCGAGGCGGCGGAGCGGGCCGAGGCCGGGCGCCGCTCGGTCGCGGAGCGCTACCGCTGGGACGACGTCGCCACCGGCTACGAGGACCTCTGCCGGCAGCTGGCCGGCCGGTCGGCCCGGGCGACCCCGATCCGGGTCAGCGCACCGTGAACCGGGCCACCGGCAGATCCGGGGCGAGGCTGACGACGACGGCGACGGGGCGCGCGGCCCCGGAGGGCAGGACGAACACGTAGATCCCACGCCTGGTCGTTCCGGGCGCCAGCGTGCCCGCGAACGGCTGGGCCGGCGGACCCTCCGACAGGCTCGCCTCACGCCCGCCGGCGCTCGCCGTCACCGAGACCGCGTCGAGGTTCCGCGGCCGGGAGGAGTAGTTGGAGACGGCCACGGTGAGGGCCACGCCCGCGCCGGCGGCCTGCCCGGGGCCGTTGCCGGCGACGTGGAGCGCCCGCGCCCCGACCAGCGCGGTCGCCACGCCGGCGCCCACGGAGAGCGTCACCGAGGGTGCGGCGGGAGGGAGCGTGGTGACGGTCCGGGCCGGCACCGTGGCGGTGGGGGGTGGGGCCGGCAGGCCCCGGCTCGACGAAGTCGAGGTCGTGGTGGTGGCCGTGCCGGGGTCCGCCGTCCCCGTTGCGGACGAGCCGCCGGCTGCGAGGGACGCCGCCGCCCCCGCCCCGCCGGCACTGCACCCCGCGAGCGGGAGCGCGGCGACCGACAGCGCGGCGAGGGCACCCGCGGCCCACCCTGTGTCTCGGCGCGATCGCCGCCCTCCGGCCACCACGGCCACCTCCGTCGATCGCGCGCCCGGTCGCGCCCGTCGGGGGCGAGGTCGGGGAGCACGCTAGCGGCAGGCCACCGCCTGGGACCCCATGATCGGCCGTTGCCCCGCGACCCCGCCGCACACCCTCGGTCAACGCCAGGTGGCGACTCGGGCGGTTTGCCGTCGGGGCAGGCTGACGGTGCGTTAGGTTGTGCGCCTCACCGTCGTGTGGATCGAGGGATGTCGTGACCATGGGCCGTCGGGCAGCAGCTGCGTGGGTGGCGGGAGTGCTCGCCCTGACGGCGACCGCTGCGGGGGCCGTGGGGTCGCGCCCGGCGGCCGCCGACACCCATCCTCCGGTCGCGACGACGCCCGCGACCGTGTCCGCCGACGCGCTGCCGACGGCTCAGATCAACGGCGTCGTCTGGTCGCAGGTCGTGGTGGGCAACGTGGTCTACGCCGGGGGCAACTTCAGCCGGGCGCGACCGGCGAAGGCCGCCCCCGGGACCCAGGAGGTGCGCCGGAACGGCCTGCTCGCCTACGACATCCGCACCGGGGTGATGACGTCGTGGGCGCCCACGCTCAACGGTCAGGTCCTGGCCGTCGCGGCGTCACCCGACCACAAGCGGCTCTACGTCGCCGGGGAGTTCACCGTCGCGAACGGGGTGCAGCGGCTCCGCTTCGCCGCCTTCGACGTCGCGACCGGCAAGCTCCTGGCCGCCGTCGCACCCCGGTTCAACGCCTCGGTGCGCGCCGTCTCCGCCACCAACACGGCGGTCTACGTCGGTGGGACGTTCACCACCGTCAACGGCGTCGCCCGGTCGCGGGTGGCGGCCATCGACGGCCTGCGCGGCGGCGTGCTCGCGTGGAACGCCGCGGCCAACTCGACGGTCAACGCCATCGTCGCCGTACCGGCCAAGGGCGTCGTGGTCGTCGGCGGGAGGTTCTCCACGCTGGCCGGCCGGGCAGCCTACGGCCTCGGCGCCGTGGACACCGGCCGTGGCCTCGCCCGGGCCTTCGCCGCCAACAAGGTCGTCCGCGACGCGGGCGTGAACTCCTCGATCACCAGCCTGACCACCGACGGCACGCGCGTCTACGGGACCGGGTACGTCTTCGGCAGGGGCGGCAACTTCGAGGGCTCGTTCGCGGCCCTGGCGACCACCGGTGCGATCGTCTGGCTGGAGGACTGCCACGGCGACAGCTACTCCGGCGTCGCCGTCGGGCCGGTGTTCTACGTCGTCGGCCACCCGCACTACTGCGGGAACGTGGGCGGGTTCCCCGAGGTGACCCCCCGCGTGCGCCACGCCGCGCTCGCCTTCACCAACGCCGCCACCCGCAAGGTGGCCGTCAACACGGCGGGCAGCTACGCGAACTTCGGCGGCCAGCCCGGGCCCTCGCTCCTGACGTGGTACCCCGCGTTCGAGGGGGGCACGTTCACCGGCGCGGACCAGGCGGCCTGGAGCATCGCGGCGAACGGCTCCTACGTCGTGCTCGGTGGCGAGTTCCCCACCGTCAACGGCACGCCCCAGCAGGGGCTCGTGCGCTTCGCGGTGGCCGCCATCGCACCCAACAAGCTGGGCCCGGTGGTCCACGGCGCGAGCCTGAACCTCACCGCGGCCGCGACCGCCCCCGGGACCGTGACCCTGCGCTGGAGAACCTCTTGGGACCGGGACAACCAGCTGCTGACCTACACGCTTCTGCGGGACGACCTCACCGCTCCCGTGGTCAGTCGCACGTTCTCGACCCAGTTCTGGACCTCGTCCGTCTTCCAGCAGGTCGACAGCGGGCTCCAGGCGGGTCATGACTACCGGTATCACGTCGAGGTCAAGGACTTCTTCGGCAACACGGTGACGTCCACCGCGGTGACGGTCACGACCCTGCCCTGAGGCCACCTCGGACACAGAGCGACGAAGCCCCGGCCGGGAGGCCGGGGCTTCGTCGTACCTGCTGAGCGTGCTGTTGTGAGCCGGACTGTCGGGAGCGGCGCTCGCCCTTCAGCGCGGCACGTCGACCAGCAGGGCGTCCAGCGCCCGGCGCAGCCGCGTGCTCGAGGTGTGGACGGTGTACGGCAGGTAGACGACCTCCACGCCGACGGAGGCGAAGTCCCGCTCCAGCCTGTCGCCCTTGGGGGTGCCCCTCCAGTCGTCGCCCTTGAAGATCACGTCGAATCTCACCGACTGCCAGGTGTCGAGCTTCTCGGGCAGCACCTCGGCCACCGCCTGGTCGACGCAGCGGAGGCCGCGGACGATCTCGAGGCGCTCGGCCAGCGGGACGACCGGTGCGCGGCCCTTGGCGCCCGCGGCGAGCTCGTCGGAGACGACGCCGGCGATCAGGTGGTCGCACAGGGCCCTCGACCGCTCGAGCAGGTTCAGGTGCCCGATGTGGAAGAGGTCGTAGACCCCGGGTGCGTAACCGATCTTCTTCGCCATTCGTCCTCGTCCACTCGTCCGACGGTGCCTGTCGATGATTCGATGATGACGGTATCGGGCGGTCCACCGAGGGCCTTCAGCTCGGACCACCCGTTCGGCGACGGAGATCCGGGGCACTCCTGAGGCGCGCACGGCCGCCCGGCTTGCCCCCGTGAGCGAGGATGTCTGCATGGACGACCCCGATGCCGGCGCCAGAGCCGGCGGTGAGCCGGGCCTCGGCGGCCTGTTCGGGGAGCCCGGTGCCACCCGGCGGTCACGCGAGATCGTGACGCGGGTCGTCGACGAGCTGCTCGAGGCCGCACCCGAGACGGCCAGCGCACTCGGCGACCGCCGCTTCGACGACCGTCTGGACGACCTGTCGACCGAGGGCATGGCGCGGCGCGCCGAGGTGCTGCGGGACGCCCTGCAGGCCCTGGACGGCGTCGACGACGTCGGCCTCGCCACGCCCGACCGGGTCGACATCGACGTGCTACGAGGGGCGGTGGCCGCCGACGTCTGGCGCCTCGAGGAGCTACGGGCCCACGAGCACGATCCGCGCGTCCACCTGCCCGGCCGGGCCCTGCGGCCGCTGCTCGACCCCGCGGCCGGCGAGCCGGCGGCCCGGGCCCAGGCCCTGACGGCTCGCCTGTGCGCGGTACCGCACCGGCTGGTCCTCGCCCGGGCCCAGCTGGGCGCGATGGCACGGGTGCACGTCGAGGCGGCGCTCGAGCAGGCCGCCGGCGACCTGGAGCTGCTCGGTGCCCCCGTCGACGCGTTCGCCGCCGCCCTGGCCGGCCGGGTGCCCGGCGCCGTCCAGCCGCTGGACGCCGCGCGCGCGCGCGGCGGCCGGCGCCACCCGGGAGCACGTCCGCTGGCTCGAGTCGCGCCTGCGTGACGGCGGGGCCGACGGCGACGCGGATCCGCGACTGGGCGCGGAGCGCTACGCCGCGACCCTCTGGTACGGCCTCGACACCGAGACCGCCCCCGAGATCCTGCTGACGCGCGCCGAGAGCGACCTTCAGGGCGTCGAGGAGGAGCTGGCCGACGCCGCCGCCGCGGTGGCCGGCGCCGGGTGGCGGCCCGGGCAGGTGCGCGAGGTGCTCGGGTCGGCCCGGCCGGAGGCGGCCGACGCGCCCGCCTCGTGGCGGCAGGCCGTCGCCGAGGCCGAGCGCCGGGTGCGCGCCGCCGACCTCGTGAGCCTGCCACCGGGCATGCCGGCGGTGACCGCCGCGGCCTGCGACGAGGCGTCGCGGGACGTGTGGCCCGACGGCCCGGTGCTCCTCCTCGCGGCGCACGAGACCGCGCCGGGCCGCGCCCTGCAGGCGGCGCACGCGGCCAGGCTGCCGGTGCGCGCGGTGCGCCGGGCCGTCGCGAGCGAGGTGTTCGTGCAGGGCTGGGCCGGGTACGCCGAGGAGCTGCTACCCGTCGGCGACGTGCTGCGGCTGCACCGGGTGCACCGCCGGCTTCTCACCACGATCGCGGCCGTGCTGGACGTCCGCGTGCACGCGGAGGCCCTGCCGCACGACGAGGCCGTCACCCTGCTCACGGCCCGCGGGCACCTCGATCCGGCTGCCGCCGAGGCCGCCTGGCGCCGGGCCCTCCTGACGCCGGCCATGGCCTCGGCGCCCTACGCGGGCCACCAGGAGCTCCGCGACGTGGTCGGGCGGCTGCGGCAGGCCCGGCCCGGTGCCTCCCCCCGGGCGCTGCACGACGCCGTCCTGGCGCACGGCGCCCCGCCCCCGCGCCACCTGCGAGCGCTGCTCGACCTGCCCGACCTCCCCTGACCCCCGGCGTCGCTAGGGTTGTGCCCGTGGCAACCATCGAGGACGTCGGCGCCCGCGAGATCCTCGACTCGCGCGGCAACCCCACGGTCGAGGTCGAGGTCATCCTCGACGACGGAACCCTGGCGCGGGCGGCGGTGCCGTCGGGCGCCTCCACCGGCGCTTTCGAAGCGGTCGAGCGCCGCGACGGCGACAAGGGCCGGTACGGCGGCAAGGGCGTGCAGGACGCCGTCACCGCGGTGATCGACCAGCTCGGCCCGGCACTCGTCGGCTTCGAGGCGAGCGAGCAGCGCCTCGTCGACCAGGCGATGCTCGATCTCGACGGCACCGACAACAAGGGCTCGATCGGGGCGAACGCCATCCTCGGCGTCTCGCTCGCGGTGGCCCGGGCCGCCGCGGACTCGGCCGGCCTGCCCCTGTACCGCTACATCGGCGGCCCGAACGCGCACGTGCTGCCCGTGCCGATGCTGAACATCCTCAACGGCGGCGCGCACGCGGTGGGCGGCGTCGACATCCAGGAGTTCATGATCGCCCCGATCGGGGCGACGACGTTCCGTGAGGCGCTCGCGCTGGGGAGCCGAGACCTACCACTCGCTGAAGTCCGTGCTCAAGGGCCGGGGGCTGGCCACCGGCCTCGGCGACGAGGGCGGGTTCGCTCCCAGCCTGCCGACGAACCGGGAGGCGCTGGAGCTCATCGCGGACGCCGTCCAGCAGGCGGGGTTCACGCTCGGCACCGACATCGCGCTCGCGCTCGACGTGGCAGCCACCGAGTTCTTCGACGCCGGCAGCTACACCTTCGAGGGCAAGGCCCGCTCGAGCGGGGAGCTCATCGGGTACTACCCCGACCTGGTCGACGCCTTCCCGCTCGTCTCCATCGAGGACCCGCTGAGCGAGGACGACTGGGATGGCTGGGGGCCACTCACCGCCGGCCTGGGCGAGCGGGTCCAGATCGTCGGCGACGACCTCTTCGTCACCAACCCGAGCGGCTGCAGCGCGGCATCGACAGCGGCGCGGCGAACGCCCTGCTCGTCAAGGTGAACCAGATCGGCACCCTGACCGAGACCCTCGACGCGGTCGACCTCGCGCACCGCGCCGGGTTCCGCACGATGATGAGCCACCGCTCGGGCGAGACCGAGGACACCACGATCGCCGACCTCGCCGTCGCGGTCGGCTCGGGCAGATCAAGACGGGCGCGCCCGCGCGCTCCGAGCGTGTCGCCAAGTACAACCAGCTCCTGCGGATCGAGGAGGAGCTCGACGACGCGGCGGTCTACGCCGGGGCGTCCGCCTTTCCGCGGCGCCGCGGCTGAACGGCCGATCGGAGCAGGGCAGGCCCGCCCCGGCGCGCCGCGCTCGCGGGTAAGGCGCGGCACGCCGGGCGTGCCGCGCCGTCCCGTTGCGCGCCCGCATGGCATGGTCGGGAGAAGGAACGAACCGGACGCGCCCGGGCCGACGCACCGGCCGGCCTGCCGCGCCAGCCAGACGGTCCAGGCAGACGATCCAGGCAGACGATCCAGCGAGAGGGGAGTGCGATGGCACCGCGACGGCCCGTGCCACCCTCGGGTCCGGCCAGGCCCGCTCCGCGGCGCCCCGCCACCCCTGCCTCCGGCGCCGGCCGCGCGGCCGCACCCCGGTCGGGTGCGCGCCGCCCCGCCACCGCCGGGTCGGCCGGCCCGGCCGCCGGCCCGTTCGGCCGCGGGGCGCGGCGCCGACGCACGGCCTCCGCGCGCCCCGCGGCCGAGGCTCTCGGCCCGCGCCGCCGCGGCCGGCGCGGGAGGCCGCCGCCTGCCGGTGGTGCGCCCCGTCACGATGATGTCCGGCGTCCTGGTGATCCTCGCGCTGCTGATCGCGCCGTACGTGCGTCCCTTCCTGGCGCAGCGCTCGCAGCTCCAGCAGGGCCGTGACGACATCAGCCGGCTGCAGCAACAGGTCGCCACGCTGCAGGCCGAACGCGACCGGTGGAACGACCCCGCGTACGTCAAGGCACAGGCCCGGGTGCGATTGCGGATGGTCATGCCCGGCGAGGTCGCCTACGTCCGCCTCGACCCGAACCGCGCGCACCGCGGCCCCGCAGGATCCGCGCAGCGCCGCGGCGGCGGTGCCCCCGCAGCACCCGCAGGCCTGGTACGGCACGCTCTGGCAGTCGGTCGTCGGTGCGGGGTCGCCCGCTCCGGACGGACCCGTGCCGGCGCCGATCCCGTGACGGAGCCACCCACCGGTACCGCGGCTCCCGCCGACGTCGCGGCCGTCGCGGCGCAGCTCGGCCGGCCTCCGCGCGGCCTGGCCGGCGTGGCCCACCGCTGCCCCTGCGGGCTCCCGGACGTCGTCCGCACCAGGCCCAGGCTCGAGGACGGGACGCCCTTCCCCACCACCTTCTACCTGACCTGCCCGCGTGCGGCCGGAGCGGTCGGCACGCTCGAGGCGGGCGGCCTGATGCGGGAGATGACCGAGCGACTCGGTTGCGACGCGGGGCTCGCGGCGCGCTACCGTGCCGCCCACGAGGACTACCTGCGCCGGCGGGGCGCCCTCGGCGAGGTACCCGAGATCGAGGGGGTGTCCGCCGGTGGCATGCCCGACCGGGTGAAGTGCCTGCACGTGCTGGTCGCGCACGCCCTCGCCGCCGGCCCGGGCGTCAACCCGCTCGGCGACGAGGCCCTGGCGGCGCTGCCGCCGTGGTGGGCGGCGGGCCGGTGCGCGTCGCCCGGCACGTCAGCGGGCACGACAGCGCAGGTGCAGGCGGACGAGGAGCACGACCACTAGCGACCGGGGAGAGCGCATGACGAGGGTGGCGGCGATCGACTGTGGCACGAACTCGCTGCGGCTCCTGATCGCGGACGTCGATGCCGAAGCGGGCACCCTGACCGACGTCGACCGCCGGACCGAGATCGTCCGGCTCGGCGAGGGTGTCGACCGCACCGGGCTGATCGCGCCGGAAGCTCTCGAGCGCACCCTCGCCGTCGCGCGCTTCTACGGCGCGCTCGTCGCCGAGAGCGGCGCCCGGGAGGTGCGGGTCGTCGCCACCTCGGCTACCCGGGACGCCGACAACCGCGAGCTGTTCGCCACCGGCATGAAGGAGCTGCTCGGGGTCGCTCCCGAGGTCCTGACCGGCCGGGCCGAGGCCGGGCTCGCCTACGCCGGCGCGGTCCGTGCGCTGAAAGGCCGAGGCCTGCCCGGGCCGTTCCTGGTCGTCGACGTCGGCGGCGGGTCGACCGAGGTCGTCCTGGGCGGGGCGGGTGCGGATCGAGAAGACCGATGGGATCGAGGGGACGGCGAGGACCGAGGGGCCGGCGGGGGAGTTGTCGCCGCGCGATCGGTCGACGTCGGGCTCGGTCCGCCTCACCGAGCGCCACCTGCACGCCGACCCGCCCACCCCGGCCCAGGTGGAGCGGGCCCGGGCCGAGGTGGCCGCGGCGCTGGACGACGTCGCCGCGGCGGTGCCCCTGGCGCGCACCCGCACCCTGGTGGGAGTGGCCGGCACGGTCACGACCGTCACCGCGCACGCCCTGCGGCTGCCGGCCTACGACAGTGCCGCCGTCGACGGCGCCGAGCTCCCGGTCGCCGACGTCCGCGCTGCCTGCGCCGACCTCCTGCGCCGCACCCGGGCGCAACGCGCCGACCTGCCGTACCTCGACGCCGGCCGGATCGACGTGATCGGGGCGGGGGCGCTGGTGTGGGGCGAGGTCGTCGACCGGGTGCACCGCGCCGCGGGGGTCGCCACGGTGGTGGCGAGCGAGCACGACATCCTCGACGGGATCGCCTGGTCGCTGGCAGGGCCCTCGTGAGGCGCCCCCGGGTCGGAGCCCGCCTCGCTGCCGTCGCCACCGCCGCCCTGGCCGGTGTGCTGGCCGGTGTGCTGGCCGGGTGCTCCGTGCCGCGCGAGGCCGACCTCGCCGCCGGCGGGAGCACCTCGAACACCTCGGCGTCCGGCTCCCCGTCGGCGGCCTCGGGCACGCCGGCGGCGTCCGTGCCGGCCGTGCCGGTCGCGCCCGCCGCGCAGGGATCGCCCGGGCCGGAGGTCACGGCGACCGTGTCGCCGAGCCCCTCGGCGGGCCCGGTGCGGGCGCCGACGCCGGTCGGCGTGAAGGGCTACGACCTGGCGCGGGCGCCCCGTTCGCTGAGCGACCCGCTCGCGGTCGCCCACGGGGCCCGTGACCTGTTCGGCGCCGGTACCGCCAGAGCGGTCAGCAAGAGCGGGACCCCGGTCGGGGTGCTGCTCCTGCTCGCCCTGCGGCCGGAGTTCGTCGGCAACCGCGCGGTCGAGCACATGCTGGTGCCGAAGGTCGTGGCGGGCATCGCCAGCAGCGGCGTGAAGCCCAGGTACACCACCTGGAGCGGCGTGTCCGTGGCCGTCGCGTCGTCCGCGAAGGTCGGGACGATCGTCGTCTGGTACTCCCGCGGGGTGCTCGGGGTCATCGCGTGCGGCGGAGATCCGGCGCTGGCCACCGGCTACGTCAAGGCCTACCTCGCGGCCCGGTGAGCCGGGCCCTAGGCTCCCGGCCATGGGATCGATGGTGACCTTCGCGAGCAACGGTGGCACGGCCGACGGGTACCTGGCGCAGGCCGAGGGCGGCGGCCCCGGCGTGATCGTCGTCCAGGAGTGGTGGGGGCTGGTCGGGCACATCCGCGACCTCGTCGACCGCTTCGCCGCCGCGGGCTTCACGGCCCTCGCGCCGGACTTCTTCCACGGCGCCTCGACGGACGAGCCGGACGAGGCGATGCGCCTGATGATGGGCCTGGCGATGGACCAGGCCGCCAAGGACGTCGCCGGGGCCGCGTCCTACCTGTCCGGCCTGCAGGGCGTGACCAGCCCGACGATCGGGGTGGTCGGCTTCTGCATGGGCGGCTCGCTCGCGCTGTGGAGCGCGACGGTCGCCGAGAACATCCAGGCGGCGGTCGGCTTCTACCCGGCGATGCCGTGGGAGCGGATGCAGCCGTCGTGGCCGAACTACGCCGGCAAGGCCGCCCAGATCCACGCCTCCGAGGAGGACGGGACGTCCGCCGCGCCCGGCGTCCAGGCCGCCGTCAGGGCGATCGAGGAGGCCGGCGGCGACGTCGAGGTGTTCGACTACCCCGGCACGCACCACGCGTTCTTCAACGACGACCGCCCCGAGGTGTACGACCAGACAGGCCTCCGAGCAGGCCTTCGAGCGGACCGTCACCTTCTTGCACGAGCGCCTGGGCTAGGCGGCCGGGTAGGTGCCCGCGCCGCTGCCGCACCCGGCGACCGGGCAGCTGTTCGCCTCCCCGGTGCCGCCGGGTGCGGGGTGGCCGGGCGACCCGTCGTCACGCTCGACGCCCGTCGCCCCCGATGCGGACGCCGTCCGCCGGCTGGCCCGCTCGGCGCCCGGCCTCGCCGAGCTCGAGGCCCGCGTCGCGGTGTGCCGCGCGTGCCCGCGGCTGGTGGCCTGGCGCGAGGAGGTGGCCACCACGAGGCGCCGTGCGTTCGCGGGGGAGCCGTACTGGGGCCGCCCCGTGCCGGGCTGGGGCGACGACCGGCCCTGGCTCCTCGTCGTGGGGCTGGCGCCGGCGGCCCACGGCGGCAACCGGACCGGCCGCATCTTCACGGGCGACCGCTCGGGCGACTGGATCTTCGCCGCGCTGCACCGGGCGGGTCTGGCGACCCAGCCGCACAGCGTGCACGCCGCGGACGGCCAGCGGCTGCTCGGCGTGCGGATGGCCCCGCCGGTGCGCTGCGCACCGCCGGCCAACCGGCCGCTGCCGGCCGAGCGCGACACCTGCGCTCCCTGGTTCGACCGGGAGCTCGAGCTGGTCGAGCCGGGGCTGCGCGTGATGCTCGCCCTGGGCGCGTTCGCCTGGGACGCCGCGCTCACCGCGGCCGCCCGCCGCGGCTGGGCGTGCCGGCGCCGCGCCCGAGGTTCGCCCATGGCGCGTCCGTGGCGCTGCCGCGGCCGGGGCGCGACCCCGTGACGCTGCTGGCGACCTACCACGTGAGCCAGCAGAACACCTTCACCGGCAGGCTCACGGAGCCCATGCTCGACGCCGTGATCGCGCGGGCGCGTGAGCTCGCGGGCTGACCGTCGTGCCCGTCGAAGGGGCTCATGTGGGCGCCGGCGAGGCCCCTCTCACGGGGTCAGTTACCCCTGCACAGGGGCATTCCTACGCATACATGACAGACGCGTGACGACATCGGAGTTGCCTTGACCGGCGCGCCACCCGGGCGAACGATGCGGAGCACATGCAAAGATCCGCTCCTGTAGGGATCTTCCCATCGCCGCTCGGAGATGATCGTCATGCGGGTGTCCGTGGGTGCCGCCGCAACAGTCCTCGCGGGTGCCGTCGTCGTGGCGGCCGCGGGCACCGCCTTCGCCCGGTCGTCCTCGCCGCCGCCGCGTCTGGCCGCCACCGTGAACGGGACGGCGCAGACGTCCCAGGGCACCTTGCCGCACGCGTTCCTCGCGCTCGACACGTGGCCGGACAGCATGGCGGGCCCGCACGGCGAGGACGGTGGAGCCCATCCCGACTGGGTGAGCTACGGCCCCTCGACCAATCTGTCGGTGCCGGCGCACAGCCTCGTCACCGTCACGATCAAGCAGTACGACAGCGGCGAGGAGATCTCGAACCCGTTCTTCGCCTCGGTGCACGGCACGGTCGACGGGACCATGACGGTCGACGGCAAGACCGTGTCCGCGGTCAGTCCCGAGCACATCGGGCACACGTTCACCATCCACGGCCTGGTGTCCACCCAGGACCCGATGTTCGTGTCGGTCCCGCTGCCCGCGCTGCCCGACGACGCCGAGGCGCTCGACAACGGCTACCCGGCGCCCCACGTGGTGACCTTCTCGTTCATCACGGGTGCTCCCGGCGAGTACGTGTGGCAGTGCGAGTACCCGTGCGGAGACGGCACCTACGCCAAGTTCGGGGGCCCGATGTCGCAGGAGTCGTACATGTCCGGCTCGTTCACCGTGACGGCGAGCGCGTGAGCGCGGCGGCCGGGGAAGGGGCGCTGCGATGACCGTCCTGGACCGCCCGGCGGAGGGCCCGCCGGCCGAGGATGCCGAGCGCGAGCCCCGGTGGCGCGCGTGGACCCGCCCGCCGATCCTGCCGATCGTCGGCATCTGGGCGGTGCTGACGCTCCTGCTGGTCGTGTTCGCGCTGGTGGTGCCGCCGCGGCTGATGGGCCGGCCCGCCTCGTCGACCATGCAGGAGGCAGAGTCGACCTTCACCGTCTTCAGCCTCGCCGCCGCGCCGGTGGCCGCGATGGTCTGGGCGATCCTGCTCTACAGCCTCGTCAAATGGCGCCATCGGGGCAGCGAGCCACCCGTGGAGCCGGGGCCGCAGGTCCGCGGCAACACCCGGCTGCAGGTCGTGTGGCTGGTCGCCTCCTCGGTGCTCTGCCTCTTCCTGCTGGTGTGGGGCCTCGTCCTCCTCCAGCCGCAGGCCGGCGAGGCCGCGTCGACCACGGCGCCGACGGTCGTCGACGTCACCGGCAACCAGTGGGCCTGGACCTTCGCCTACCCGGCGTCGCCCGGCGCGCAGTCCGAGGTCCTCTACCTCCCGGTCGACCGCCGGGTGCTGTTCCGCGTGACGTCCAAGGACGTCGTCCACTCGTTCTGGATCAATGAGATGGGCATCAAGATCGACGCGAACCCCGGCGCGATCACCACGATCGCCGTCACCCCCAACCGGCTCGGAACTTTCACGATCCGTTGCGCCGAGCTGTGCGGGCTCTTCCACTCCTACATGCAGACGCAGGTCCACGTGGTGAGCGCCGACGCCTACGACCAGTTCGTGCAGTCGGCCGTGCAGCCGCCGCTGCCGAGCGAGCCTGACGCCGAACCCGCGCCGTCGGCGGCGTCATGACGACCCGCCCCGCCCTCGCGACACCCCGGCCGCCGGAGCCCATGGAGGCGCCATGTCCGTCATAGCCGAAGCGGCACCTCAGGCGCCCGCGGCGCCGCCCGCCGGGGGATTCGTCCGGCGGCTCAACGCCGGTACCGGGATCGTCCTCGGGATCGCCCTGGCCGCCGTCGCGTGGTTCATCGCCAACGGGCTGCTGCCCGACCCGGAGGACAACAACCACAAGAACGACGCCGTCGTCCTCATCACGCTGTCGGCCTGGGCAGTGGGCTTCCTCGTGGGCGTGGGCGCGTTCGTGGGCGCGGCCCGCTGGGTCCTCGGCCGCGACCTGACCCACGCCGACGAGGAGTTCATGGCGGGCAAGGACCAGGGGGTGCGGCGGTACTTCCGCTTCACCACCGATCACAAGGTCGTCGGCATCCAGTACCTCGTCCTCGCCATGGTCCTCTTCGGCGTCGGCGGCCTGCTCGCGATGCTCATCCGCACGAACCTGGCCCGCCCCGGGTCGAAGCTCTTCAACCCGACGCAGTACAACGCCATCGTCGGGCTGCACGGGATGATCATGATCATCGCGACGATCATCATGATCTCGGGGCCCTTCGGGAACTTCATCGTGCCCGATCATGATCGGCGCCCGGGACATGGCCTTCCCCCGGCTGAACGCGCTGAGTTTCTGGGTGCTGTTCGCGGCGGTCCCCGTGCTGCTCGCCGCGTTCCCGCTCGGAGGGATCCCCACCGGGTGGTCGGCCTACGCGCCGCTGTCCGACCAGGCGCCGACGGGCATGGACGCCTTCCTCGTGACGATCATCCTGTTCGCGATCTCGAGCGGCGTGGCGGGCGCGAACCTCACCACCACCGTGGTGCGGATGCGGGCGCGGGGGATGACCTGGACCCGCACCCCCATCTTCGTCTTCGGGACCACGACCAGTGTCGCGCTCGGCCTGATCGCGTTCCCGATGTTCATGGCCGCGATGGTCTTCCTGGCGATGGACCGCTCGCTCGGGGCGAACTTCTACGTCGCCTCGGGCGGCGGCAGCCCGTGGCTGTACTCCAACCTCTTCTGGCTGATGGGCCACCCCGAGGTCTACGTCATCCTGCTGCCGGCGTTCGCCGCCCTCCTCGAGCTCACGCCGGTCTTCACCCGCAAGCCGCTGTTCAGCTTCAACGGGGCGGTTGTCGGAATCGCCGGCATCGTCGGCCTGAGCCTGTTCGTGTGGGCGCACCACATGTACATCGCGGGCTGGGCGCCGGCCCTGGCCGGCCCGTTCATGGTGACCACCGAGATGATCTCGGTCCCCACGGGCCTGCTCATCCTCGTGCTGCTCGGCACGCTATGGCGCGGGATCGTCTGGATGCGCCTGCCGGTGATGGCGGTCTACGCCGTGCTGTGGAACTTCATCATCGGCGGCATCACCGGCATCTACCTGTCCGACGTCCCTCTCGACCAGGCCGAGCACGGTTCGATGTTCGTCACCGCGCACTTCCACTACACCCTGATGGGCGGCGCCCTCACCGCCACCATGGGCGCGGTCGCCTACTGGTTCCCGAAGATGACCGGCAGGATGCTCGACGAGCGCACCGGCCGGATCGGGTTCTGGACGGCCCAGCTGGGGTTCAACGTCACCTTCCTCGGGATGTTCGCCGTCGGCCTCGCCGGGCAGCCGCGGCGCGTCGCGGACCCGTCCGACACGTTCGCCACCGGCAACCTCGTCTCGTCGATCGGCGCCTACGTCATCGGCATCGGGATGCTGATCTTCTTGTACGCGATCGTCCACTCCTGGCGCAGCGGCGAGATCGCGTCGGCCAACCCCTGGGGCGCGAACACCCTGGAGTGGCAGGTCCCCACGCCCGTCCCGCTCGAGAACTTCGCGGTCCTGCCCGTGGTGACCGGCGACTTCTACACCTTCACGAAGGAGCAGCCCGCGAGCGCGGTCGCGACACTGCCGGCACCCTCGGCGGCGGGCGACGAGGGGCCGACCGTGACCGCCGAGGGCTCGACCACCGAACCGCTCGAGGGGAGCCCGTCATGACGGTCACCGCGCACGTGGTCGAGCACGACTCCCCGGAGGTCGTCGGCCGGCGGCAGCGGCTCGGGGTCCTCCTGCTCATTGCCGCCGACGTCGCGTTCGTGCTGTCGCTGGTCTTCGCCTACCTGTACCTGCACGGCCTCGACACCGAGGGCGGCTGGCTGCCGCAGGACGGACCGCCCGCCCTGGGCGCCGGCTTCGGGTGGGTCATCGCCGCCGTCATGATCGCCAGCTGGGGTGCCTACCGCTGGGCCGAGGCCGCCGCACGGGCAGGCCGGCGCGAGCAGCTGGTCCTGGGCGTCCTCGCGGCCGTCGTCCTCGTGGCCGTGGACCTCGGCCTGCAGGTCTACCAGATGGCCACGGCCGGGTTCGTCGTCTCCGACGGTTCGTACGCCTCCGCGTTCATGGCGCTGGCGGGCTACCACGTGTTCCACCTCGCCCTCACCGTCTTCCTGGGGATCGGGATCGCCAACCGGGCCCGGCTCGGGCGGTTCGACACCGACGCCTGGCACGTGCGGCTCGTGGGTTACTGGTGGACGTGGGTGGCACTGTCAGCGATCCTCACGGCGGCGACGACGTCCCTGACGGCGAGCCCTCATGCCGGGTCGTGAGGCTCGCGGCGGCGCTCGCCGCCGCGGCGGTCACACTGGCGGCCTGCGCCGCGGGGGTGCCGTCGGCGCCGCCGGGCGCGCGGGCGACCGGTACGAGTGCCGCGCCGCGGTACCCCCTCGGCCTGCAGCGCTACCCGCCGGCCGAGCGCCGGCCCCTGCCGCCGGTGTCGGGCCCGGCCCTCGAGGGGCCCGCCGTCTCGACCCGCGACCTGCGGGGGCAGGTCGTGGTGATCAACGCGTGGGCGTCGTGGTGCACGCCCTGCCGCGAGGAGGCGCGCGTGCTCGTGGCGCTGGCCTCCTCGCCGCCGGCCCGCCGGGGCGCGGTGCACTGGCTCGGGCTGGACGAGAACGACGACCCGTCGTCGGCCCGGGCGTTCCTGCGGGCCGCGGGCCGGCCGCCGGGAGGCCGGACGGTCACGGACGACGGCACGGCCCTTCGCGCCCTGGCGGCGTGGCTGCCGCCGGCTCTGCCCGGCACGCTGGTGGTCGATCGGCAGGGGAGGGTGGCCGCACGGGTCGTCGGGGCGGTCTCGGCCGGCCAGCTCGACCCGGTCCTGGCCGAGCTCGCGGCGCCCTGACGCGGGGCGCGGCGGCCGCGCCCTCCGGGAGCTCCCGGTGACCGTCCTCGCACGCCCGGCCGTTCCGGCGCCGGCGTCGCTGCGTGCCCGGGCCGGCGCCTACGTCGCGCTCACCAAGCCACGGATCATCGAGCTGCTGCTCGTCACCACGCTCCCGGCGATGGTGCTGGCCGCCCGCGGGCTCCCCCGCTCGGCATCACCGCGGCCACCCTCGTCGGCGGCGCCGCCGCGGCCGGCAGCGCCAACGCGCTCAACTGCTACTTCGACCGGGACATCGACGCCGTGATGCGCCGGACCTCCACCCGGCCGATCGTCCGCTCGAGCGTGAGCCCGACCGGGGCCCTGGTCTTCGGCACCGCGCTCGGCATCCTGGCGATCGCCGGGCTCGTGGTGCGGTCACGGGCCCGCTCGCGGCGGCGCTCACACTGGCCGCGATCGCGGTCTACGTGCCTCGGCTACACGCTGGTCCTCAAGCGGCGCACGTCGTCCAACATCGTGTGGGGCGGGGCGGCCGGGTGCATGCCGACGCTGATCGGTTGGGCGGCCGTCGACCACAGCCTCGCCCCAGCACCGTTCGTCCTGTTCGCCGTCGTCTTCTTCTGGACGCCGCCGCACTTCTGGGCCCTCGCGATGCGGTTCAGCGACGACTACGCGGCCGCCGGGGTGCCCATGCTCCCGGTGGTGGCGACGCCCGCGGTCGTCGTCCGCAGGATGACGATCTACACGTGGCTCACCGTCGGCGCGTCGCTGGCCCTCTGGCCCGTCGCGGCGACCGGCCCGCTGTACCCGGTCGGGGCCGCGGTGGCGGGGGCGCTGTTCCTGCGTGAGGTGCACGGGCTGGCACGCCGGGTCGCCGCCGGGGCGCAGCCGCGGCCGATGCGTGTCTTCCACGCGTCGATCTCGTACCTCACCCTGCTGTTCGCGTGGCTCGCCCTCAGCGTGCTGGTGGCGGCACACCTGTGAGGAGGTGTCTCCTCCCGCTCGTCGCGGCGCCGTCGCTCTCGCGTCGGCCGCCGCCGGCTGCTCCGCGCCCGCCGGCGCCGCGCCCGCGGGCGGCCCGGACGGCGTGGCCGGGCGGTTGCACGCGGGCGGCGTCACGGTCGTCGTCCGGTGGCGAGGGTCCGCGCCCGAGCCACGGCTGGAGGCGACGTACACGCCCGACGCGCCCGGCTACCACCTCTACGGCACCGAACTCCCCGCGCTGGGCGTCGACGGCCTCGGCCGCCCGACCCGCCTCGAGGTCGGCGGCGCCGCGACCGCCACGGCCGCTCCCGCGCCCGACCGGCCGTCCCGCCCGGAATCCGTCGCCGGCGCCAGCCGCCCCGTGCCCGTCTACCCGCCGGGGCCGGTCACCCTGAGCCTGCCGACCCGGCTCGCCGCCACCGGCGCGGCTCGTGTGTGGGTCAGCTACGCCGCGTGCAGCGCGACCGCCTGCCTCCCACCCGTGACCCACGAGCCGGTCGACGTGACGCCCCCGCCCGGTCCGTGAGCCGGCGGTGAGGATCAGACCGGCGCGGGCGGCGGGGCTGGCCGTGCTCGGCGCGCTCGTGCTGCTCCTGCTGGCTGCGTCCCCGGCCTCCGCGCACGCGACGCTCGTCGCGACGTCGCCCACTCGCGGCAGCGAGGTCAGCGCCGCTCCGGCGGAGGTGCTGCTGCGGTTCAGCGAGCCGGTCGCCGTCGACCGCGCGGTCGGTCACGGTGCAGGACCAGCTCGGTTCCGGATCAGCTACGGCGAGCCCGACTACCCGAGTGGTGACCTGTCCCTCGTCCGGATCCGCCTGCGTGCCCCGCTGGCCGAGCAGTCCTACCTCGTCGTCTGGCGTGTCGTCTCGGCCGACGGCCACCCGCGCCGAGGGCAGCTTCACCTTCGGCTACCGCGTTCCCGCGCGGCCCGCCACCGACCCGGGGGATCTTTCCGATCCGGCGCTCGTCGGCCTCCACGGTCTCGCGCGGTGGGCGGGGCTGGCGGGCACGCCCGTGCTCGCCGGCGGGGCCTTCTTCGTCGTCGTCCTCTGGCGGCCGGGCTGGGAGCGGCGCCCGGTACGCCGGCTGCTCGTCGGCGCGTGGGCCGTCACCGTCGCCTCGACGCTGGCGCTGCTCGTGCTGCAGGGTCCCTTCGGCGCGTCGCTGCGGCTGGCCGACGTCACCGATCCGAGCCTGCTCGGGCTCACGCTCGGCACGCTCGTGGGCAAGCTGCTCGTCCTGCGCCTCGTCGCCCTGCTCGGGGCGTTCGCGGTCTGGTGGCAGAGCCGCAGGCGCAGCGCGGCACCCGGTCGCTGGGACGTCGCGGCTGGCGCTGCTGCCGCCGAGTCGTTCAGCTTCTCGGGGCACCAGGGGCAGGGGCCGGTCGCGCCGGTCACCGCCACGGTCGACGCCGCCACCTGTTGGCGGCAGCCGTCTGGATCGGGGGCCTGTCGTGCTCCTCACCGGGCGCGCGCCCGTCGCCGCGGCCCGCTGGCAGATCGACGATGTCCGGGCCGTGCTCCGGCGGTGGTCGCGGGTGCGATGGCCGCGGTCGCTGTCCTCGTGGTGACCGGGACCGTCCAGGCCTGGCGGGGCGTGGGCGCCTGGGCTGCGATGACCACACGACCTGACGGGCGCCCGTGCTCGTGAAGGTGGCCTGCTGGTCGTCGCGCCGGGTGGCCGCCGAGCTGAGCCGGCGCCGTGGGCGTGCTCGTGCCTGTTGGGTCGGACCGTGCCGGTCCGGCGGGCCGAGCCGGTCGACCGCCACCGTGCCGGCCACGTCTGCTGGTGTGCCCATGGGGCCGGCCGGCGCCGGGGCGTCGTCCGCCGGGGCGAGCGCCGCCGCGGCATCGGCCGCCGCCGCCCCCGCTCGGCCGGCTCGGCGGCTTCCGTCGGCGGTCGAGGCTCTCCGCCTGCCGTGGTCGTGCTCGGGGTCACCGCCGCCCTGGTCGCCACCGTGCCGGGCTGGCAGGCGTTCGCCCCCGCATACGCGACCACGGCAACCGCCGCGATGCGGCGGGCGACGTGGTGCAGGTGCGCGTGGTCGTCGACCCGGCGCGCCTCGGCAACGAGACGATCAGCGTCGACGCGACCCGCCCGGACGGGACGGCGCTGCCGCTCGCAGGTCTCCGGCGTCGCTGACGCAGCCGAGCTCGGGCTGGGGCCCGTCGTGGCGCAGGGGCGGACACGGGAACCGGCCGCGCCGAGGTGCTCGTACGGTGCCCGATCCGGGCCGGTGGACGTCGGGCTCCGGCTGCTGCCGCCCCGCCGGGGCCGCCGCCGCAGCGACGCCGGCACCGACGCGGTTACCTACGTCGCGACGCTACCTACGACGTGGAGTGACGCACCGGGGGTCACCCCGCGCTGGGCGCCGGCGAGACCGCGGACGACGGCAGCGCCGAGGGCGCCAGCAGCAGGACTCCGCCGAGACCGACGAGCAGCCACCCCGCGGGCGAGCCGGCGACGAGGGCCAGCGGGTAGCCGACGGCGTAGCAGGCGGCGGTCGCCCCTGCCAGCGCCCAGAGCCGGCGTCGCCGCCACCACTCGCCGCCGGACCTCGCCACCGGCCCCGTGTCGACCCTCCCGGGCTCCCCTTCGGACTCCATCTCGGGCTCCATCTCGGACTCCCCGCCTGACTCCACGTCAGTGCACCGGGTGGTGGGTCCACCAGGCCACGGCCGCCTCGATGTCCTGTGCGGTGTAGGTGGGGCCTTCGGGGTGCGCCAGGTTGTCGCGGCCTACACGTTCAGGAAGGCGCCCAGGGTCGGCGGCGGGGCCTGGCCACCGGTGTCGGGCGTGCCGAGCACCAGCCAGCGCTCGTGGCCCGTCCCGTCCACGAGGAAGACGCCG
>CAWCCY010000025.1:0-76713 GCA_963794075.1 uncultured Actinomycetota bacterium | reverse complement strand
GGAGCCGGTCAAGGCGACCACGTCGGCCAGGGTGAGCTCATCCTTCACAAGGGCCAGCCGGCTCAACATCGCGACCGAGCCCGCGTCCAGGTCGGCGAACCGGGTGCTCACCGCGTCGGCCAGGTCGTGTCCCAGGTCCTCGGGACGTGTCCCCGCGCGGTGGGCAAGCTCTGACAGGAAGAACGGGTTGCCCGCGGCCAGAGCCAGCACCTGCTGGACCCGGTCCGGTCCCAGTGAGTCGCCGGACTCCGCGGCCACCACGGCACGAGCCTCCCGCTCCGCCAGGGGTGCCAGCTCCAGCGTCATCGCCCATCCCGCCCGGCAGAGGCGCTGCACGCCGTGTGCCAGGGCGTCCGGAGCGCCTTCGGGCCGGTACGCCAGCACCAGCAGCGCAGGACGGGTGTCGCCAGCCATGCTGTGGAGCAGGGCGTCCACGGAGGCGTCGTCGGCCCGGTGGGCGTCGTCGACGACGACGAGAACCGGAGCCCCTTCAGCCGTCGCGGCGAACAGCTGGCGCAGCGAGCCGATCGCCTGCTGTCGGGTCAACGGGTGGTCGAGGCGCCGCCCGTCGGTCGCCGCCAACGCGATGGTACGAAGCACGCCTCTGGCCCGCGCGCCCACGTGTGATGACAGCTTCTGGTCGGCGCCGAGGAGCTCGTCGATGACCGTGCCTGCCACGCCGTAGGCCACGGGGGCGTCGCCGGGGAGCACGACGGCGGTCTGCCACCCCTCCGACCCGGCCAGGCCGACCAGACGCCGGCACAACGTGGACTTGCCGATTCCCGCGGGTCCACGCACCGCCACCACGCCGCATCGTCGGGGGTCGGCGGTGCGCAGCAGAGCGGTGAGCTCGGCGATCTCCCGTTGCCGCCCGAGGAGCACGGGCTCGGGCGGAGCCAGGCCGGCCACACAGGCGTCGTAGAGCCGCCGCGTCGCCGCGGCGGGTGACACCCCCGGTCCGGCGCGCAGGGCGGCTCGCAGCCGTCCGTACCAGTCGATCGCGGCATGTCGGTTCCCCGACTCCATCGCGGCACGCATCAGCTCGCGGTACGCCGCCTCCTCGGTGGGGTCGAGCTCGATCAGCCGGCGCCACTGGCCGGCGTGGCGCAGGAGGTCGACCAGCAGGGAGGTCACTCGGTCCCGGTGCTCCTGGTTCCAGTCCTCGTAGGGCGAGTCCGGGAGCAGCTCGCCCGGGTAGGAGTTCGCGACCCGGGCGGCATGATCCGGCCCCTTCTCGGCGAGCGCGGCCGCTGCACGCCCGACGAACCCCTCGAGGTCGGTGCTGACCGCGGCTCCCGGGAACAACGCGACGGTGCCGCCGTGCAGCACCACGGCCTCCTGGTGCCCCAGGGCTCGCCGGGCGTGGTGCGCCGCCTTGCGCAGGTTGGCAGCACCTGCTGACACGGTCAGCTGAGGCCACAGCGCCTCGATCACCCGGTCACGCACCAACGTGCGCCGAGGCGCCAGGGCAAGCAGTTGGACCAGGTCGACGGCGCGCCGGGTCGGCCAGGCCGAGGCGGGCACCTGGTGCCCGTCGACCTGGACGTTGAATCCTCCGAGCAGGCGGACCTGTACGTTGGCAGCGGTCATTTCCAGTCAATCCTTGCGCCGGCTCAAGCAGGGTGCGCCACCGGGCGACCCTCCGCGACCCAGGCTTTGAAGCCACCCTCGAGGTGCGCCACATCGTGATAACCGAGTTCCTGCAGTGTGCGTGCGGACAACGCCGAGCGCGAGCCGGCTGCGCAGTAGACGATCACCCGTCGTCCGGGATCGAACTCGGCGAGGTGGTACGGCGTCGCCGGGTCGGCATGGAACTCCAGCATCCCTCGCGGCGCGAGCAGCGCCCCCGCCAGCACGCCGCCGCTCGTCTCGTGCGGCTCACGCACGTCGACCACCAGCACATCGCCGGCGGTCATCTCGGCGGCAACCTCCCCCGGGCTCAGGTTCTCGATGCCCGCCTTCGCGCGGGTCACCAGTTCGGTCACTCCGGTCATTGTCTCCTCCTCGGTTCTGCCGCGCCTTCGGCACGGCCCTCGGATGAGCGTGCGCCGAAAGGTGTTCCAGAAACGTTCCCAAGCCGGAAGGGCGCTACCACGTCGTCGCGACCGGCCCCTGCCGACACCCTCCCGGGACGAATGACCTGAGCCCCGGCGTCCCGCGCACACGAGGCCAGGCGCCCGACCTCCACTGGGACGTGAATCGGATATCGCTGGCTCAGCCAGTGCTGCGTTACCCAGCCAGGGCGGCCTGCCGCCTCGACCAAGGGCTCAACACCTGAAGGTCCGCCGAGTGGGCGGGCCGAAGCCCGGTCGCGGTTGCTGCCGGAGACCCACGTCAACCTCATGGGAGCCTGGTGGCGCGCGCGGCGATCTCCGCCAGTACGTCGTCGGCTGCCTCCGGGCTGGCCTCACCCTTCGCGCGCGCCTCCAGGACCACCTGCCGTTCGACCTCGATGCCGCGACCCAAGAATTGGCGGAGTCGTTCCCCCAGCTCCTCCGCCTCCTGCTCGGCAACCTCTTCGTCGACGGCTGGAGCGTCCAGTCTGTCCGCCGATCCCCGGGGGGAGTCGTCGTCGCCCGCTCGACCCTGGAGGACCCGTTGGATGTGGTCGTAACTGCGGAGTCGACCCTCGTACTGCATGATCACCGCCTGGCAGGCCGGGTCTTCGACACCGCGACGCCTCCGATCGAAGGGCGTCCAGTGCCGATTGCACGGCGCGCCGCCTCAACCGGGCGGCCTGCGCCTGCTCGTCCGTCTCGGTTCCGACGTGCAGCAGGTGGATCAGCGGCGTCAGCGTGAGGCCTTGCACCAGGAGCGTCACGAAGACGCAGGCCAGGGCGATGAAGACGACCGTCGCGCGCCATCCCAGCGGAGTGCCGTCGTTGGCTCGCGTGGGCAGCGCGAGTGCTGTCGCCACGGTGACGACGCCGCGCATGCCGGCCCACGACACCACGGCCGTTTCCTGCCAGCAATACGGCAGACTGCGGTCCCGCCGACGGGCATGGAGGCGCGCCAGCGCCGACGCGGGGAAGATCCAGATCGGACGGAACAGCACCACGACGGCGAGCACCAACGCGGCCAGGCGCAAGGTGTCCGGTCCGGTGCTGGTGTCACGGATGACGGTGGTCAGCTCGAACCCCACGAAGGCGAACACCAGGCTGCTGATGATGAAGTCGGCGTACTCCCAGACGGTGCGGCCGACCAGCCAGCCGCGCGGGGTGAGCGCCCCCTCGCCGACGGTGCGGAGGAACAGTCCGAGGGCGAGCACGGCCAGCACGCCCGAGCCGCGCAGTTCCTCGGCGGCGAGGTACGCCAGGAACGGCGCCGCGATCGTCAAGGTCGTCTCCGCCGACGCGTCATCGAGCGCCGCCAGACCGCGCCAGGTGAGCCAGCCGGCGAGCAGCCCGACGCCCGTTCCGACGACGATGGCGAGGATCAGCTCGACCCCGGCATCCGCCACTGAGAAGGTACCGGTGACTGCGGCGGCGACGGCCACCTTGTACATCACCAGGGCCGTTGCGTCGTTGAACATCCCCTCGCCCTCGAGGATGGTGACCAGCCGCTCCGGCAGTCGCACCCGCCGGGCCACCGCCGTCGCGGCCACCGGATCCGGCGGCGAGACGATCGCCCCGAGGACGGCGGCCGCGGCCCAGGGCAACCCGCCGAGGTGCGCGGCCACGGCCACGACGACCGCCGTCGCGACCGTGAGCCCGACAGCCAGCAACAACACGGTGCCCGCGGACGCCCTGAACTGACCGACGGTCGTGCGCAGGGTCGCCGCGAAGAGCAAGGGAGGCAGGACGAGCGGCAGAATCAGGTTCGCGTTCACCGAAAGCTCCGGCAGGCCCGGGAGCGTGGCGAGCACCAGGCCGTAGAGCAGCAGAAGGATCGGCTGGGGAATGCGGACGCGATCGGCCAGGGGCGTCAGGACGATTACTCCGGCGACGAGCAACCCGACCAGGACGACACCTGGCACGCCGAGCTCCTCCCTCTCCCTGCGCACGAGGCTGGGCGATCCCGGTCGCACATAGTGCTCCCTGATCAGGACCCACACCTTGAGGTGCGGTGCTCGTCGAAGAGAGCCGAAGGCGATCGCACGAACTTACATGCATCGTCGCGGGCGACGGGTGTCGGCTTCAGCGCGGGCGACGGGTGCTGATGCTCGTCTCGGATCGATCACGAATCCCTCCCGCCCGGGTGTGCAGGATCGCGGCAAGGCCGTCGCCAGCTGGGAGGTGTAGTGAACGCTCACGTTCTCCCACACCGCTATCCCTGCGCCGAGTGCTCGTTGTGCTTTCACGACATGACGATGCTTGAACGCCACGTGGCGTCCAAGCATACCGGCGACGTGGACGACCTCCACGTCGAAGACCTGGTGCTCACGCCGTCCCGGCATGCGGTGGCGAGGCACGGCCTCGCCCGGTGGTGCCGGGCCCGTGTGGAGCCGCTCTGCGAGCCGCCGGTCGTTCTGATGGTGGCAGTGCTCGGCATCGCCCACGGGCTCACCGTGCTCGGTTTGCCGCTGGAGGCTGTCATCACCCTCTTCTCGCTGGTCGTCTTGCTCTCGGTGGGCTGCGCGTTCCATCTCTGGGCCGTCGAGGCCAGAGCCGCTGTGGATGGCGACGGCCGGGACGCGGCGAACGAGCCAGGTTCCTGATGACCGCCGAATCCCCGCACGGCGTGCCACGCAGCCGTGGTCCGTCCAGGTCGCCGCCCGTCAAGCCTTTTCGCAGTCCTGGCGGTCGGCGACCACGGGGTTACCCTGGGAAACAGACGCCCGAATCTGGAGGCGGCGATGACAGTGGACAACGGTTCGTCAGACACGTCGACCACTCGCGGGAGCGCGCACCCGGACAGTTCTCGTCCAGCGCCCGACCACGCCGACTCTGGGAACGCCGATTCTGGGAACGAGGTCAGGAAGCCGCGAGACCTGATCGACCGCGCCGAGCGGCTCTCGCCGCGGAGCTCGTTCCGCATCGGGCTGCTGGTCGGCGTCGTGGTCACCGTCGCCGTGGGCTTGCTGATCGTCCAGAACGGGTCGAGTGCACGGCTGAACTGGGCGTGGTCCTCCTTCGACGCACCACTGTGGATCTTCCTAGCGTTGACCCTGGTGGCGGGCTTCGTCCTGGGGTTGGTGGTGCCCGCGCTCGCGCGCCGGGCCCGCCGGCGAGCACGCGAGCGCAAGTCCGCCCTGGCTCAGGCGCGAAGCGCCATGGCCGACGCCGAAACCAGGAGGCGACCGCCCGGCCGGAACTCCACGACGTAACCGTGCCCGCGGCACGCATCTCGACCGGCGGTTCAGCCGGGCTGGATGTTGTGGTTGATGTGGAAGAGGTTGCCCGGGTCGTAGCTGCGCTTGACGGCCGCCAGTCGCTCGTACTTGGCCGAGCCGAAGACCGCGCGCGGATCGAGAGCGCGGTGCCCCGGCTGCTCGCGGCCCTGGAAGTTGACGTATTCGCCGCCGGTGGAGAACGGCTGCATATCCGCGCTCATGCCACCGACGAACGCGACCCGCGCCGCGTCGTCATCGGGCTCGGTCCAGAACCCGTAGATGTTCAGCCAGAACCCGCGCTCCGCCGCGGGAACGGGGTGGCCTCCTCGGGCACGGCGCCGAACGCCCCGCCCAAGTGATGCACGTCGAACGCGGTGCCGAGCCAGCTCTGCTCGCGGCCCCGACGCACCAGCACCTCGATGACGTCGTCGTCCAGCCGGTCGAAGGAGGTGTTGCGCCAGTACGCGCGAACACCCTCGGGGAACAGCGGGTCCATCGCGGACTGCCAGTCCACCCAGCGGAACTCGCCGACCTCCTCCTCGTCAGGTGGCGCGGCGCGACGCAGCGCATCGGCGAGTGCCTGACCGGTCTCGAGATCGTCCGACGCCCAGGCGAAGGCCACGATCAGCAGGGGCTCGTCGCCCATCTCCAACACCGCTGGTGGGTGATCGTGGTCGTGATCGTCGCCATCTCCGGGGGAAAGCTCCCGGGTCCACGACGCCAGGGCACGCCAGGCCCGCACCCAGGTGTTCGGCCCGTAGCTGAGGTTGCCGGCGAATGTTCCGCGGCCCTCAAGGGTGCTGGTAGCGCCACCGGCGAGTGCGGAGCTCCCGCCGCACGCTTCCGGCTGTGCCTGGCACCCGCAGCGTCCGGCGCAGACGCGGCTTGAGCAATCGATCATTGAAATGTTGGAGGTGGTTGGCGTGACCGAGAAGGCTCCCGTCCCGGAGCTGCACCGGGGGCAGGCCTTCGGGCCGCTCGTGGAACGGAACGGCATCACCCTGCTCCCTGTCATCCGGGTGCGTCGCTCGGGTTCAGCCAGGGCGATCGGCGCCTGGGTTGTCAAGGATGGCGAGGCCGAATGGCAGCCGGCGTTCGACCTCACCGCGGTGATTGTCACGAGCAACGCCGTCGCCGTCGTCGCCCTGATCGTCCTCCGCCGGCTGTTCACGTCGGGCAGACCCGCAACGTAGGAATCAGTTCGAGCGCACGGGATCATCGAGAGACCCGGGTGCCCGCGTCCCCCCCTCCGGAGAATCCGCGCGACGACCGGAGCGATCAGCAGCGTGGTGGGGACGAGGACCCGGACCCGGCCGGCGGAGAGGTCGTAGTCGGCGAGGATCCGGGACCAGGCCTCCGTCGAGGTCCGCACCATGACGGCAAGGTCTGCGGACAATCTGCGGACAAAGCTCAGAGGCCGGACCCTGGTTGTTCAGGTGTCCGGCCTCTCACCTGGTACTTCTTGGTAGCGGGGGCAGGATTTGAACCTGCGACCTCTGGGTTATGAGCCAAGTCCGCGGAGGTTCACCACGGTCCGCCCTCCCCCGGCCGCGTCTGCTGCGTGACGTCGAGGTCCAGCCCTACGGCGATGTCCGACGTCCCGCGGCGTCCGCTCTGCATCGCCCCCTAACGGCAGCGTCTGCCCACATTTTGCCCACATTCAGCAGTTGGGCCCTCCACTCGATCCGAGTGAAGGGCCTGTGACCTGCGATTTCTCGGTGGAGCTGAGGGGATTCGAACCCCTGACCCCCTCCATGCCATGGAGGTGCGCTACCAGCTGCGCTACAGCCCCGCCGCCGCGCACGACCGCGGTCTCCCGCTGCCCTGACGGCTCGACGAGTCTACACGGACTCCGACGGTGGCCTCGCATGCACGGCGAGCGCGTCGAGCGCCTCGGGCGCGGCCAGACCCCAGGCGATCAGGCGCCAGGTGGGGCGGCGCGGCGTCAGCACGCCCCAGGCGCAGTTCTCGAGGGAGGCCAGTGACTGCCACCGGCCCTGCTCGACGCCGAGCAGCGACAGCACCGCCGTCCGCAGGATCGCGCCGTGCGCGACCGCCACGAGTACGCCGCCGTCCAGGCTCTCCGTGTGCTCCCAGAGGGCCTCCGCCCCGCGGCGTGCGAGCTCGCTGGGGCGCTCGGCGCCACCCACCGCGAGGTCGTCGCCGCGACGCCAGGCCGCGAGCTCGCTGGCCCAGCCCGCGGCGATGATCTCGTCGCGAGTCAGGCCGGACCAGGTGCCGACGTCGAGCTCGCGCAGGCGCGGGTCGGGCCGCGCGACCACACCCGAGGCCGCGGCGACGGCGTCGGCCGTAGCGCTGGCGCGCTTCAGGTCCGAGGTGACGATCGCGGACGGCGGCAGCCTGCGCAGCACCTGCGCCGCGGCGTCGGCCTGCCGCAGACCGACGGCGTCCAGGGGGGTGTCGAGCTGGCCCTGCCAGGTGCGCCGGGCGTTGTGGGCCGTCCGACCATGACGCAGGACGACGACGCGCTCGGCGGTCACCTCTGCGACGCGGCGGCGTGCACCTGCTCCGGGAGCTCGATCAGCGGGCAGTCGCGCCAAAGGCGCTCGAGCGCGTAGTACTCGCGCTCCTCGGCGTGCTGGACGTGGACGACCAGCTCGCCGAAGTCGAGCAGCACCCAGCGCCCCTCGCGCTCACCCTCGCGCCGCAGGGGCTTGGCGCCGACCTTGAGCAGCCGCTCCTCGATGGCATCGACGATGGCGCGCACCTGCCGGTCGTTGGGCGCGGCGGCGAGCAGGAAGACGTCCGTGATGACGAGCTGATCGCTCACGTCGATCGCCAGCATGTCGGTCGCCAGCTTGTCAGCAGCCGCGAGCGCGGCCTCGGTCGCGAGCTCGACAGCGCGCGGTGTGGCGGTCACCAGCAGATCCCTCCAGGGGGCCGATCTTGTCTACCCGATCACTACCCGATTCCGTCGAACGGTGTACCAGGCCTGCGAAAACTACGCCTCAGCGTCTCACGGACCCCCGACAGACGCGGACGCAGCGGCTCGCGCGCCTGGGCCGATCGAGCCGACCGATCCCGTTGCCCTCGACCAGAACGCCCAGACCGCGATGCCCACGAGCGCGAGGAGCACGAGGAGCATCGCCGTCACGAGCAGGGTCAGCGAGCGATCCGGCGGCGGCTTGGGCATGTACTCGCGCGTTCCGCCGGACTCGTGCCGCGGCTTCGACACCCGCCGCCCGCGGCGCTTGCCACCAGCGTCGCCGTCGCCCGCGAGCGCTTGCTCCCAGCTGGGCGGCTCAGGGCTCGTGACCGTGGCGGCGCCCGTGAGCGGCGGGCGGATCGCCGGCGTCGTCGGCACCGGGTAGCGGGCGCGTTCTGTGCTGTGCCTCAGGACGGGGACGAGCGTCCCGCGCAGCGGCTCCTCCGCCTCCTCGTCCTCCAAATCAGGGCCGCGCAGGGGCATGTGGGCCATGCGCTGGGCCGAGGGTCGACCGAACACCATCCGGGCACCGGACGCCGCCGGCACGTCCGCGGGCCCCCACTCGTGAGCCGCCGGCGAGGGCGGGGCGTCAGGCATCGGCACCGGGATGAGGGCGCGCTCAGGCTGCGGCTCGGCGTCCGCCTCCACGACAGGCTCCGGCTCCACGACGGGCTCCGGTTCCGGCTCTGCCTCGGGCTCGAGCTCCGCCTCGAACTCCGGTTCCGGCTCGGGATCGAGCTCCGCGTCGAACTCCGGTTCCGGCTCTGCCTCGGGCTCGAGCCCCGCCTCGAACTCCGGCTCCGGCTCGGGATCGAGCTTCGCGACGGGCTCCGGCTCCGGCTCTGCCTCGGGCTCGAGCTCCGCCGTCGAACTCCGGTTCCGGCTCGGGATCGAGCTCTGCGACGGGCTCCGGTTCCGGCTCTGGATCGGGCTCGAGCCCCGCCTCGAACTCCGGTTCCGGCTCGGCGTCGAGCTCCGCCTCGGGCTCGAGCTCCGCCTCAGGGACCGCCGCCGGCTCCGGCTCGTTCTGCGCCACGGGGTCCGGCTCCGGCTGGTCCAGCTCGGGCTCGGGTGCGGAGTCCAGGGGGATCTCCGCTGCTGGTCGTGGCTCCCACCTGGGCGGCTCGCTCCACGGCGGCGGCGGGAAGTCGTCGAACGACAGCGGCTCGGGCGGTATCACGGGTGTGAACGCGGACCACTCGGCCGCCGGCTCCGGTGCGGGCTCGTGGCGCGGCGACGGCTCTGGCTCGTGCGCCACGAGACCTGGCGCCGTGACAAGTACAGGCTCGAGGTCGGGCAGCGGAACCGGCTCGACCTCGGGAACCTCCACCTCGGTCTCGACCCCGGGCACCTCGGCGGCAGGAACCTCGACAGCCGGAACCTCGACCGGAAGCTCGAGGCGGGCGACGTCCGGAGCCTCGACCTCGCCCTCGGCATCCTGGACGTCCGAAGGCTCGACGTCGGGAGGCTCGAGACGCGCGACGTCCGGGACCTCGGGCGGCGCAGCCAGCGGCTCAGCAAGGGGAGCAGGCGGCGCGGCGGCAGGGACCGGCACCGGGGCGGGAGCCGTGTCGACCCGGGTGTAGGGGCGCACCAACGGCGGGGGCGGCGGGTCCTCGAGACGGGCCCGGGAGGCATGGCGGTCGCGTTCGGCGCGCAGGGCGCGACGCCGCTCACCGACCGCGTCGAGACGCTCGGTGGTCGTGGCTTCGGCGTCGTCCGTCACGCCGGGACCCCCACCGCCCGCCGGTAGAGGCGGTGCTTGGCGATGTACTGCACGACCCCGTCCGGAACGAGGTACCAGACCGGCTCGCCGGCGACGACGCGGGCCCGGCAGTCGGTCGACGAGATGGCCATCGCGGGCACCTCCATCAGGCTGACGCGATCCGGCGGCAGGCCCTGACCGTCGAGCCGGTGCCCGGGGCGGGTCACTCCGACGAAGTGCGCGAGGCCGAAGAGCTCGTCGCTGTCCTTCCAGCCGAGGATCTGCGCCAGGGCGTCGGCGCCGGTGATGAAGTACAGCTCGGTGCCGGGCCGCTCGGCGGCGAGGTCGCGCAGGGTGTCGATGGTGTAGGTCGCCCCGCCGCGGTCGATGTCGACCCGGCTCACGGTGAAGCGCGGGTTCGACGCCGTGGCGATGACGGTCATGAGGTACCGGTGCTCCGCCGGCGACACCTCGCGGTACGCCTTCTGCCAGGGCTGGCCGGTGGGCACGAAGACGACCTCGTCGAGGCCGAACACGCTCGCGACCTCGCTGGCCGCCACGAGGTGCCCGTGGTGGACCGGGTCGAACGTGCCGCCCATGACACCCAGGCGGGGGCGAGCGGACCGCACGGCAGGCCGCTCCGCGTCAGTGCCGGTTCGCGACGCTGCGGAACGCGAAGGTCACGAGCAGCAGGACGGCGAAGAACGCGATCGCCAGCAGCGCGAACCCGACCGGGGGGATGGGCAGGGTCGAGGTCTTCTCGGCGCTCTCGGCAACGAGCGATGCGATCATGCCTACGACTCTCCTCGGTAGCTCCGATGGTCAGCGGACGGGACGCCGTTACCCTGATGACTGCGCCCGCTCGCCCGCCCGGGCAGACGCTCCGGGCGATCGAGCGACCAGTGTGGCACGTCGGGGCCCGGGCGGCGACGAGGCGGGCTCCCTCGGGTGGACGGCAACTGGAGGCATGGCAGGTGACAGCTGCGGGGCCGGCGCTGAGCGTGGTGGTGCCGATGTACGACGAAGAGGCGGTGCTGCCGCTCTTCGCCGAGCGGCTGCGACCCGTGCTCGACGGGATCGGCCTGACGTATGAGGTCCTCGTCGTCGACGACGGCAGCCGTGACGCGACCCCCGTGCTGCTGCTGCGGGAACAGCGGACCTGGCCCCAGCTGCGGGTGGTGCGGCTGCGCGCGAACGCCGGCCACCAGGCCGCCCTGTCGGCGGGCATGGCGAGGGCGCGCGGAGCCTGGGTGGCCACGCTCGACGCCGACCTGCAGGACCCGCCCGAGGTGCTCACGCAGATGATCGAGGCGGCGACGCCGGCGGCCTCGACGTCGTCTACGGCGTTCGCTCCGACCGCAGCAGCGACAGCGCCTTCAAGCGCTTCACCGCTCGCGCGTACTACCGGATGATGCAACGGCTCGTCGGCACGCACCTCACCGCCGACGCCGGCGACTTCAGGCTCATGAGCCGCGCCACCGTCGACGCCGTCAACGCGCTGCCCGAGCACCACCGGGTGCTGCGGCTCGTGGTCCCGGCCCTCGGGTTCCCCAGCACGACGGTCGCCTACGCCCGCGCCCCCCGGGCTGCCGGCAAGACCAAGTACCCGCTGTCGCGGATGCTCCGGCTGACGATCGACAGCATGACCGGCTTCTCGATCGCGCCGCTGCGGCTCGCGACGTGGTTCGGCCTCGGCGGGGCGCTGGTCACCGCCGTGCTGCTGGCGTTCGCCCTCAGCGCCTACCTGACGGGCCGCACCGTCCCGGGCTGGACGTCCACCTTCGTCGCCGTGGCCGCCGTGGGCGCCGTGCAGCTGCTCTGCCTCGGCATGCTGGGCGAGTACGTGGGCCGGCTCTACACCCAGATGCAGGGCATGCCGTCGTACTTCGTGGCGCGCGACAGTCTCGAGGACCCCACGCACGGCGCCGGCGGCACACCCCACACCCCGGACGCCGTCGCCGAGGAGCTCAGGGCCGTCGGGCGGTGACCATCAGGCTGACGCCGGGCAGCCGCCCGAGCGGCAGATGCCGCTCCGCGGCGACGACGGCCCCGAGCGTCGCGTTCAGCCACCGGGGCGGGTCGTCGAGGTCGCTGCCGCTGCTCGAGCGCCGCTTCAGGGCGACGGCCGGGCGCAGCAGGACCATCCACGACCGGATGTCGGCGATCTCGAAGCCGGCGCCGGTCAGCAGACCGAGCAGCTCCTCGCGCTCGTAGCGGCGAACGTGGTCGACCGCCACGTCGTGCGCCGACCAGAGCCGCATGTCGCACGGCACCGCGACGAGGAACGTCCCACCGGGGCGCAGCAGCCCGAAGACCCCCTTGGCCGCGGCCGCGTCGTCGGGGATGTGCTCCAGGACGTCGTAGGCGACCACCAGGTCGAGGCTCTCGGGTGCGAGCGGCAGCCGGGTCGCGTCGCCGCGCACCACCGGGATGCCCCGCTCGGCGCACACGCGGGCGCCGTCCTCGCCGTACTCGAGCGCGGCGGCCCGCCAGCCGAGCGACTGCAGCACGCGGGTGTTGCCGCCGCCGGCCGCCCCCACGTCGAGGGCGTCGCCCGGGCGCAGCCCGCGCAGGGCCCGGGCGACCAGCGCGCGGCGCTCCCGGTACCACCAGTGCCGGTCCTCGAGCTCGGTGAGCTTGCGGACCTCCGTGCCCTCCATGCGTTCTGCTCCCTGCGGCCTCTGTCGTGGTCTCTGTCGGGTGCCTGGCCGGCCGTCAGCGGTCTCAGGGCCGGACGTGGCCGTCGCCGGCGACGACCCACTTGGTCGACGTGAGCTCCGCGAGGCCCATCGGCCCGCGGGCGTGCAGCTTCTGGGTGGAGATGCCGATCTCGGCGCCGAGGCCGAACTCCGAGCCGTCGGTGAAGGCCGTCGAGGCGTTGACCGCCACCACGGCGGAGTCCACCCGGGCGACGAAGGCGTCCGCCGCACGCAGGTCGCTCGTGCAGATCGCCTCGGTGTGCCCGCTCGACCAGCGCCGGATGTGCTCGACCGCGGCGTCGAGCGAGGGCACCACGGCGACGGCCAGATCCATCGACAGGTACTCGGTGGCCCAGTCCTCGTCCGTCGCGGGCACGACCTCCACGCCCGCCTGGGCCGCCGCGGCCGCCGTGGCCGGGTCGGCGTGCAGCCGGACGCCGGCCGCGGTGAGCGCGGGCAGCGCCAGCGGCAGGAACGCGCCCGCCGCACCCGCGTGCACGAGCAGCGTCTCCGCCGCGTTGCACACGCTGACGCGGCGGGTCTTGGAGTTGAGGACGATGGCGAGCGCCTGGCCGAGATCGGCGCTCTCGTCGACGTAGACGTGACAATTGCCCGTGCCCGTCTCGATCACCGGCACGGTCGACGTCTCGACGACCGTGCGGATCAGCCCGGCCCCGCCGCGCGGCACCAGCAGGTCGACGAGGCCTCGCGCCCGCATCAGCGCCCCGGCGCCGTCACGGCCCCAGGCGTCGATCGACGTGACCGCGTCGGCCGGCAGCCCCGCACCCGCCAGCGCGCCCCGGATCACCTCGACCAGGGCCTCGTTCGTGACGCGGGCGGCCGAGCCGCCGCGCAGCACCGCGGCGTTGCCGCTCTTGACGGCGAGGACCGCCGCGTCGACGGTGACGTTCGGGCGGGCCTCGTAGATCATGCCGACCACGCCCATCGGCACCCGGAGCTGCCGCAGCCGCAGGCCGTTCGGCAGGGTCGAGCCGCGGACCACCTCGCCGACCGGGTCGGGCAGCGCCGCGACGTCGCGCACGGCGGCCGCGATGGCCGCGAGCCGGGGCTCGTCGAGCCGCAGCCGGTCGAGCAGGCCCTCGGGGAGACCTTCGGCCCGGCCCCGGCGCAGGTCGTCGTCGTTGGCGGCCACCACGCGGTCGGTCGCGGCGACCAGCGCGTCGGCGACGGCGAGCAGAGCGGCTCTCTTGGCGCCCGACGACGCCGTGGCGAGCTCGACGGCGGCCACCCGGGCACGACGGCACACCGCGTGCACCGCCTCGCGGACCTCGTCGTGGCCCCCCGGCTGCGCGGGCAGCCGGCCGGGGACGGCGTCCGTCAGACTCATGGGCGCCAGCCTATCCGCGCCCGCGCAGACCGCCGGATACGGCGGTCACACCGCCGAGTGGCTGCTAGCGGTCGGCTCCGTCGAGGGCCCGGATCTCGCCCAGGGGGCCGACCGGCTGCGCCGGCGGGTCGCCCTCCCAGCGGCGGCGGGCGGTGTCGCGGTCGACGACCTCGAGGCCCACGACACGCCACGGCGGGAGGTGCGCCGAGCGCTCGTGCTCCGACCAGAGGCGCAGCGCCTGGGCCAGCGCGCCCTCGACGTCGACGGACTCGTCCCAGTACCGGATCTCCGCGCGCCCGCTGGCATACCCGGCGGACACGAGGAACGGCTGCTCGACGCTGAGCCGTTCGAGGGCGGCGCGCACCTCGCGCGGGTCGAGCCGGGGGCCGCTCACCGTGAGCGTCACGTACCAGAGGGCCGGCTCGGGCCGGCGTTCACGCCGCTTCGTCGCGTCGCCCAGGGAGATCCCGCGCAGCGGGGTCAGGGTCGCGAGAGTCTCGTCGTCGGCTCCGGTCACGCATCCAGTGCAGCAGAAAGTGCCGCCGTCGGCATCCCTTCCGGCAAGATCAGTCCGTCGGCGTGGCGAGCCCTTCCGGCGTGTCGTATACCCATCCGGACCATCGCCGGACTCGCTGTGATCGTTACAGCCGACTCGCTGTGATCGTTACAGCGTCACAGGACGACGAGATCGTCGCGATGGACGAGCTCACGCTCGTAGTCGGGCCCGAGCTCGCGAGCGATCTCGCGGGTGGAGCGGCCGAGGAGCGCCGGCACCTCGGCGGCGTCGTACGCCACGAGCCCGCGGGCGACCACCCGCCCCGCCGGGTCGGCGAGCTCGACGGGGTCGCCGGCCGAGAACGTGCCCTCGACCCGGGTCACCCCGGCCGGCAACAGCGAGGTGCGGCGGCCGACGACCGCCGCGACCGCCCCGTCGTCGAGCACCAGGCGTCCCTCCGTCCGCGCCGCGTGCGCCAGCCACAGCAGGCGGCTGGTCCGCCGGCCGCCGCGCGCCTCGAACCACGTGCCGACGTCGGCTCCCGCGAGCCCCGGCCCGGCGAGCGCCGCGGCGGTGAGCAGCGTGGGCACCCCCGCGGACGCCGCGATCGCCGCGGCCTCCACCTTCGTGACCATCCCGCCCGAGCCGACGCCGGCGGTGCCGACCGACCCGATCCGCAGGCCCTCGAGGTCCTCGGGCCCGCGAACCAGGGGCACCCGCCGGACGCCGTCGCGGCCGGGCGGGCCGTCGTAGAGGGCGTCGACGTCGGACAGGAGCACGAGGGCGTCGGCCCGGACCAGGTGGGCGACGAGCGCCGCGAGCCGGTCGTTGTCGCCGAACTTGATCTCCTGGGTGGCCACGGTGTCGTTCTCGTTGACGACGGGGACGACGCCGAGGCCGAGCAGGCGGTCGAGGGTGCGCCGGGCGTTCGCGTAGTGGCCGCGCCGCACGACGTCGTCCGCCGTGAGCAGCACCTGGCCGACGGTGAGGGCGTGCCGGGCGAAGGCGGCCGTGTAGCGGGCCACGAGCAGGCCCTGACCGACGCTGGCGGCGGCCTGCTGGGTGGCGAGGTCGGTGGGGCGGCGGGCCAGGCCGAGCGGCGCCAGGCCGGCGGCGATCGCGCCGGACGAGACGAGCACGACCTCGCGGCCGGCGAGCCGGAGCGCGGCGAGGACGTCGACGAGCGCGCCGAGGCGGCCGTCGTCGATGCCGCCCTCGCGTGTCGTCAGCGACGACGAGCCGACCTTGACGACGAGCCTGCGCCCCTGCAGCAGCGCGGCGCGCTCGCTCACGCCTCGCTCTCCTCCTCGTGGTGCGCCCCGGCGCCGGCGGCGTCCGGATCGTCGTCCCCGTCGGAGCCGGGGGCCGCACCGAGGTCCGGCTCGGTCCACACGCCGGCACGGCGCTCCTGGGCCAGCTCGTCGCGGGCGTCGCGGCGGGCCTGCCGGCGTGCCTCGTAGCGGTCGCGCTTCTCCTCGCGGGTGGCGCGGCCGCCCTCCTCGAGGCGGACGTCGGAGCCGCGCGGCGAGGCCAGCACGCCCGGGCCGGTGACGAGGGTCGGCTCCCAGTCGAAGACGACGGCGTTGCGCTCGTCGCCGATGACGACCTCGGAGCCGGCGACCGCGCCGGCCGAGAACAGCTCGTCCTCGACGCCGAGCCGGGCCAGCCGGTCGGCGAGGTAGCCGACGGCCTCGTCGTTGCTGAAGTCGGTCTGGCGGACCCAGCGCTCGGGCTTCTCGCCGCGGACCCGGAACCGGACGCCCTCCCCCGGTTCGCCGGTCCGCTCGGCGGTCACGGTGAAGCCGGCGTCGTCGACGGCGCGCGGCCGCAGGACGACCCGGGGGGCGGGGGCCGGGGTGGCGGCGCGGGCGTCCGCCACGATCTTCGCGAGGGCGAACGACAGCGGCCGCAGGCCCTCGTGGCTCACGGCGGAGACCTCGAAGACGGCCAGGCCGCGCTCCTCGAGGTCGGGACGCACGAGCTCGGCGAGGTCGCGCGCCTCGGGCACGTCGACCTTGTTCAGGACGACGACGCGGGGCCGCTCGAGCAGCGGCACCATGCCGGGGTCGACCAGGTAGGCCGCCAGCTCGGCCTCGATGACCTCGAGGTCGGTGAGCGGGTCGCGGCCCGGCTCGAGGGTCGCGCAGTCGAGCACGTGCACCAGGACCGAGCACCGCTCGACGTGACGGAGGAACTCGAGCCCGAGCCCCTTGCCCTGGCTCGCGCCCGGGATCAGGCCGGGGACGTCGGCGACGGTGTAGCGCACGTCGCCGGCGTCGACGACGCCGAGGTTGGGCACGAGCGTGGTGAACGGGTAGTCGGCGATCTTCGGCCGGGCGGCCGACATGGCCGCGACCAGGCTGGACTTCCCGGCGCTGGGGTACCCGACGAGGGCGACGTCCGCGACGGTCTTGAGCTCGAGGACCAGCTCGCCCACCTCGCCCGGCTCCCCGAGCAGGGCGAAGCCGGGTGCCTTGCGGCGCGGCGAGGCGAGGGCGGCGTTGCCGAGGCCGCCGCGGCCACCGGCGGCGGCGACGAACCGGGTGCCGGCGCCGATCAGGTCGGCGAGCACCTCGCCGGTCGCGGTCTTGACCACGGTGCCGTCGGGGACGGGCAGCACGAGGTCGTCGCCGGAGGCGCCGCTGCGGTGCGAGCCCTGGCCGGGCCTGCCGTTGGTGGCGCTGCGGTGCGGGCTGTGGTGGTAGTCGAGCAGGGTCGTGGTCTGGGGGTCGACGGCGAGGATGACGCTGCCGCCGTTGCCGCCGTTGCCCCCGTCGGGGCCGCCGAGCGGCTTGAACTTCTCGCGGTGGACGGAGGCCACGCCGTGGCCGCCGTTCCCACCCGTCACGTACAGCGTGACGCGGTCGACGAACGAGGTCATCGGGTGCTCACTCCTGGGGCTGGCTGGTGACGACGAGAGGGCGGGCCGGTGACCCGGCCCGCCCTCTCGTCGGTGATGCGTCGGTGGTGCGTCGGCGCTGTCCGGCCGGGTCGGCCCGGCCGGCTGCGCTCAGGCGTTGACGGCGACGGGCTCGCCCGCGGCGACCGGCTCGGCGACGATGTTGACGACGCGGCGGCCGCGCTTGACGCCGAACTCGACGGCGCCCGGGGTGAGCGCGAAGAGCGTGTCGTCCTTGCCGCGGCCGACGTTCTCGCCGGGGTGGAAGTGCGTGCCGCGCTGCCGGACGATGATCTCGCCCGCGTTCACGAGCTGACCGCCGAAGCGCTTGACGCCGAGGCGCTGGGCGTTGGAGTCGCGCCCGTTCCGCGAGGAGCTGGCGCCCTTCTTGTGTGCCATGACCCGTCCTGCCTTCTGCTGCTCTGGGGAGTTCGCCGGGGCCGCCTACCGCAGCGGCCGGCTCACTTCTCGATGCCGGTGACCTTGATGCGGGTGAGCTTGGCGCGGTGGCCCTGGCGCTTGCGGTAACCCGTCTTGTTCTTGTACTTCAGGATCTGGATCTTCGGGCCCTTGGCCGCCTCGACGATCTCGGCGGTGACCGTCACGCCCGCGAGCGCACCGGTGGTGGCGGTGACCTGGTCACCGTCGACCAGCATGATCGGCCGGAGCTGGACGCTCTCGCCGGGCTCACCGGCGAGCCGGTCCACCACGATGACGTCCCCGACGGACACCTTCTCCTGACGGCCGCCAGCACGGACGATCGCGTACACGTGGAACTCGCTCTCTCGTCGATCGGACGTCCGCGCCGCACGCCGGGCCTGCCACCGACAGGGGCGGCGCCGAGCGGGTCACGGACGAGGAGGCATGTCACCGACACACCGAGGGTCAAGCCTACCCGAGGGCCCCCCGCCAGGGTCAAACCAGCCGGTCCCCCGGCCGCCGCCGCCCCGGTGCGCAGCCAGTGCGGCGTTGCTCAGCTGATGCGGCTTGTGGGGGCTGAGAATGCCGCATCAGCTGAGCAACGCCGCAGCAGATGAGTACCGGAGCTCAGGTGGTCAGCTGCCCTCGGCCATCGCGGGCTGGGAGGACCCCCGCCGGCGCCGCCCGCCCCGGCCGGAGCCACCGCCCGAGCCACCGCCGGAGCCGTTTCCCGAGCCGTTTCCCGAGCCGTTTCCCGAGTCGCCGGCACGTTGCCCGAGGACTCGGCGGGGGCGTCGTTGCCGCCGCTGTTCGAGCTGCTGTTCGAGCTGCTGTTCGAGCTGCTGTTCGAGCCCGAGCGGCCGCGGCCCTGCTGCTGCTGGCCCTGCTGGCCCTGGTCGCCGCCCTGGCGCTTCTCGACGGGCTCGTCGTGCAGGATGAACCCGCGGCCGCCGCAGTGCTCGCACGTCTCGCTGAACACCTCGAGCAGGCCCGAGCCGACCCGCTTGCGCGTCATCTGCACGAGCCCGAGCGAGGTCACCTCCGCGACCTGGTGCTTCGTGCGGTCGCGGCCGAGGCACTCGAGCAGCCGCCGCAGCACGAGGTCGCGGTTGCTCTCGAGCACCATGTCGATGAAGTCGACGACGATGATCCCGCCGATGTCGCGCAGCCGCAGCTGCCGCACGATCTCCTCGGCGGCCTCGATGTTGTTCTCGGTGACGGTCTGCTCGAGGTTGCCGCCGGCGCCCGTGAACTTGCCGGTGTTGACGTCGACCACCGTCATCGCCTCGGTGCGGTCGATGACGAGCGAGCCGCCCGACGGCAGCCACACCTTGCGGTCGAGCGCCTTCGCCAGCTGCTCGTCGACCCGGTGCGCGGCGAAGACGTCGCCGTCACCCTCCCAGCGCTCCAGCCGCTCCACCAGGTCGGGCGCCACGTGGCCCATGTACGACTGCAGCATGTCCCACGTCTCGTCGCCCGAGACGACGAGCTTGGAGAAGTCCTCGTTGAAGATGTCGCGGACCACGCGGATCGCGAGGTCGGGCTCGCCGTAGAGCAGGGCGGGCGCGTTGACCGCCTTGGCCTTGCGGGAGATGTCCTCCCACTGCGCCTGCAGGCGGGCGACGTCGCGCTCCAGCTCCTCCTCGCTCGCGCCCTCGGCCGCCGTGCGCACGATGACGCCGGCGTGCTCCGGGACGACGTCCCGCAGCACCTTCTTCAGCCGGGTGCGCTCGGTGTCGGGGAGCTTGCGGGAGATGCCGGTCATCGAGCCGTCCGGCACGTACACGAGGTAGCGGCCGGGCAGCGAGACCTGGCTGGTGAGGCGGGCGCCCTTGTGGCCGATCGGCTCCTTCGTCACCTGCACGAGCACCGACTCGCCGGCCTTGAGGGCGTGCTCGATCCGCTTGGGCTGGCCCTCCAGGCCCGCGGCGTCCCAGTTGACCTCGCCCGCGTACAGCACGGCGTTGCGGCCCTTGCCGATGTCGACGAAGGCAGCCTCCATGCTCGGCAGCACGTTCTGGACGCGCCCGAGGTACACGTTGCCGGCCATGCTCGTCTGGGTCCGGCGGGCCACGTAGTGCTCGACCAGGACGCCGTCCTCGAGCACGCCGATCTGGGTGCGGCCCTCGAGCTCGCGGACGACCATGACCCGCTCGACGCTCTCGCGGCGGGCGAGGAACTCGGCCTCGGTGATGAGCGGGCGACGCCGGCCGGCCTCGCGGCCCTCGCGCCGGCGCATCTTCTTCGCCTCGAGCCGGGTCGACCCGCGGATCGCGGAGACCTCACCGCCACCGCCACCGCCGCCACCGCCCGAGCGGCGCGACTCGCGCACGCGGACGACGGTGTTCGGCGGGTCGTCGGGGGCGGGCTCGTCGGTGGCCGCGGCGGCGCCCGAGCGGCGACGGCGGCGCCGCCGGCGGCGGCTGGAGGCACCCTCGGCGGTGTCGTCGTCGTCCTCGCCGTCGTCGTCCGCGGGCTCCTCGCCCTCGGCGTCGGCAGGCGTGCCGGCCTCGGGGGCGTCGTCGCCGGCGCCCTGCGGGGCGTCGGGGCCGTCCTCCGCGTCGCCCCGGCCGGACCGGTTGCGCCGGCCGCGCCCGCCGCGGCGTCGGCGGCGACGGCGGGCGCCGTCACCGGTGGCCTCGTCGTCCTCGTCCTCGTCGTCGTCAGTGCTGTCGTCGGTGCCGTCGTCCGTGCTGTCGTCCGCGGTGCTGTCGTCGTCGGCGGCGGTGTCGCCGGTCAGGTCGACACCCGCCTCGGCGAGCTCGGCGTCCTCGACGTCGGCCGGGGCGGCCGTCGCGTCGAGGTCGTCGACCGCCGTCGGCGCCTGCACGGCCTCGGCGGCCGCCGCAGGGACCGCGGGCGTCTCGGCGGGGTGCGGGACCGGCGGACCGGCCGGGCGCGACGCGGCGCGCCGGCGCGGGCGACTGCCGGCGGCCGGGGCGGGCGCCTGGAACACGGGCATGTGGACGCCGCCCGCGACGGCGCCGGTCGGCGTGCCGGCCGGAACCTCGGTGGGCGCCTCGACCACGGCCTCCGCGGGGGCGGAGGTCGACGGGGCGGAGGTGGCCGGGGCACCGGCGGGAGCGACGGCCTCGGCCGAGAGCTCGACCGGGGCCGGCGTCGGGGCCGCGGTCTTGCGGGCGCGGCGGCGCTTGGGGGCGGGCGCGTCGGCGGCGAGGGCCCCGGCAGCAGGTGCCTCCCCGGCCGGCGCGGTGGAAGGGCCATCCGGCTGGGTCGGGGCCTCGGCCGGAACCGTCACGGCGGCCACCGCCGGGGTGGGCGCGTCGGCCGGCTGCCCGTCGGGTTCGGGGGCTGGTGCGGCCGCCTTCTTGCGGGAGGCGCGCTTGCGGGGCGCCTTCACGGGAGCATCGGCGGCGGTCTGGGCCGCTTCCGGGGCGGCGCCGGCCGCAGGAGCGGCGGTCTGGGCCGCTTCGCGGGCGACGCCGGCGGGAGCGGCGGGGGCGTCCGGGGAGGGGGCGCCGGGGGCCGGAGCGTCCGCGGGCGGACCCGCGGGGCGGGAGGCCGCGCGGCGGCGCGGGCGGGTGGTGGAGTGCCGCAGGAACGGCGGGCTGGTTCTGGTCGTCGAGCGTCATGCGCTCGCTCCTGTCGACCCGGGACGCCGCCCACACCCCGGGTCGCGGCGCCGCTCGGGCGGTCGTGTCGTCGCCGCGCCGGGTTCGGCACGACGGAAGTCGTCTCTACGCCCTCCACGATCGCGCGGGCACTGACCCACAGGGATCAGGCGGCGCGGCACGTATCAGGCGCCGTCGGCGACCCGGTCGGCGGTCAATGGATCGGCCACCGTGCCACCCGCCTCGTCGAGCGGCCCCTGCGCCAGACGCGTCATCCGGGGGGATGACGGCGGCGCGAGCTGGGCGTGCGACCGGAGGGCGGCCAGGACGTCGTCGGGTCGTACGGCGGGTGTGGTGTGCCGAACGACCACGTGCAGTATCGCACAGACACCCCCCTGGGCTTGAGGACCGGGGGCGAACGAACTGTTCGCGTCGCCCGCCGCGGCCCCCGGCGACGCGTCCGGACTCCTGACCTCCGCCCGCACGACGGCGGCGCGCGCGTCGAACGTCCGCATCCCCGTCTTCATCAGCCGCTGCACCTGGACCTCCGGGGCGGCGAGGAAGGTCGCGAGCGCCGCCGCGGCATCGCCGGGCTCGACCCCCGGCAGCTCCACCTGCCACAACGACGCCTCGAGCCGCTCGGGCAGGCCCGGCGTCCGGGCCTCGACCACCTCGACGACGTCGAGCCCCGCCGGCAGCGCCACGTCGAGGGCGGCCCGGACCCGGTCCGGGTCGCACCGCTGGGTGACCGCGATCTCGACGTACTCCGCCTCGCTGGCGGCGCCGGTGGGCGCGGCGTTCGCGTAGGAGATCCGCGGGTGCGGGCTGAACCCCGCGGAGTAGGCCATCGGCACCTCGGCGCGCCGGAGCGCGCGCTCGAACGACCGCTGGAAGTCGCGGTGGCTGGAGAACCGCAGCCGGCCGCGCTTGGCGTACCGCAGGCGCAGGCGCTGGACGGCGGGTTCGGGCGGCGGTCCGTCCGGCTGGGCGTGCCACCCCGCCATTGTGTCGGCCGCGCCGGCGGCCGCCGGTCTCAGGGCCACGGACGCCGCCGGTGCCAGGGCCACGGGCGCCGCCGGTGCCAGGGCAGCCGACGCCGCCTCAGAGCAGCGGCGTCGCGAGGACGACCAGGTTGTCCTGGTAGCGGTGCCGTTCGCGGTCGAAGGCTCCGCCGCAGGTGATGAGCACGAGCTGGGGCTCCCCGTCGACGCGGAAGATGCCCGAGTCCTGCGCGATCCGCGCCTGCGGCACCTCGACCGCGCTGACGATCCGGTAGCGCTGGGCCTGCGTGATCCCGGCCGCCGCGGCGTCGAGCTCGACGACCTGGCCGGGCACGAGCTGCCGGAGCTCGGCGAAGACGCCGATGCCGCGGGCGGCGGAGTCGACGTGGCCCGCGACGACGACGCTGCCGAACGCCTCGCCGGCCTTCGACCCGCCCGTCCACCATCCGACCTGCCGGACGTCGTCGGGGATGGCCAGCGCCCCGTCGGGGTGCAGGCCGACCGGAACGACCGGAGCGGCGGTGCCACCGGGCAGCACCAGCCGGGTGGGTGCGAAGACGGCCGGGCGGGCCGGGATGTCGGTCCCCTCGGTCGCGGAGGGCACGGCCCCCTGGAGTCCGGACGGCGCCGGCGCCGGGGCTCCCGGACCCGCGAAGGGCGGCACGACGGGGGCCGGGGCGACGGCACGGCCCGGCTCTGATCGCGTCGCCGATCCGGTCGTGGATCCCGGCCCGGCACCGGTCGACGCGACGGTGGCGGCGTCCGCCGTGGTCGTGGCCGACCCGAGCCCGGCGGCGGCGAACACCCCGGCCACGGCGAGGGCGCCGCCGTACACGCCGATCGCCGCCAGCCCGGCGGACCGCCGAGCCGTCATCCGGCAGCCGTCACTTCGCGTGCCGCCGCGAGCCCAGCGCGAGCGCGCGGCGGGCCGCGCCGGTCCGCAGCAGGAGCAGGGCCGCGACGGCAGTCGCCAGCAGAGCGAGGGGGAGCCGGGAGGGCGTGTCGCCCACGAACTCCTGCGCCGCCTGCCCGCCGTCGCCGGTCGGCACCCGCGAGGGTCGCCCGGCGCCGGTCACGCCGACCGGGAGCACCTGGACGACGGCGTCCGCCGTCCCGTTCGAGGGGTTCCCGACAGCGAACACGCGGGTGAGGGTACCCGCCTTCACCGGCAGCCGGATCGGCGCGAGGATCGCGCCGCCCCCCACGGAGGCGACGACGTCGACGGTGTACGTGCCGGCGGGCACGAGCAGGCTCACCGACTCGCCGGAGGCGACGTCGTGGAACACCACGGAGCCCGCGACCCTGATGTCGGCCGGGGGCGCGACGGCGGAGTGGGCCACGACGAGCCGGGCCTTGCCCGGCCCCACCGGCGTGAGGTCGTTGCGGAAGACGACGATCCGGGGCGCTCGGGCGACATCGGCCCCGAGCTGTGCCACGACGTCGATGCTCCGGCCCGCGACGACAGTGAACCGGGCGCTGGTCACGGGGCGGGTCCCCGCGCGCAGGACCACCACGTGCGGCCCCGCCGCGACCTGCAGCGGTCCGAGGATCGTCTTGGGCTGCGCCGAGGCCGCCACCTCGTGGCCGTCGAGTTCGACGGACACCGGCGTACCGACCAGGCCCTGGACGAAGTAGACCTGGCCCGTCGCCGTCGCCGTCGCCGCACCGGCCCCGGCGGGGAGGCCGACGGCCCCCGCGCCCCCGAGCAGCAGGACGACCAGGCCGGCCCGCAGTCGCCGGCGCCATGCGCCACCCATCGTGTCCCCTCCGTGACTGCGCCCGCCGCCCGCACCGCCCCCGCGGCGACCGCTGGCGCTCCGATCCGGCCGCCGGTGCGGTCAGATGACGTAACCGTGTGTAGAGCAGAAGTCACTATCTGCTGATACTGTGACGACTGGTTGCCCTGCGTCACGTCACTCTAGGGCAGACGGGACCCGGCGACCGGGAAACCGGATACTCCTCGCGGTTGATTGGTCTCACTCCGTCGACATCACAAGAAGCGACCGAGCATGCGCGAAGAGTGGCTAGGCTGATCCGCGTCGGGCAGGCCGACGACGGCGTGTGATCGAGAGCGAGAGACGAGGGCAGCGCGTGGCCGAGCCGGAGCCGACGGCGTCGAAGCCCCCCGCAGCGCCGGTGCCGGTCCCCTCGGCGCCGCAGCCGCCGGCCGGCGCGACCACGGCGGGCGCGAGCACGGCCGGCGCGACCACGGCGGGCGCGAGCACGGCCGGCGCGACCACGGCCGACGCGGAGGCCGACGCGCCGGTGCTGCACTCGACCCGACTGCCCCCGGCGACCGGCCCTCCCCCCGGACGCCCGCCGACGACGACGACGCGCGCGGGGACGAGCTCCGCGACGCGCTGGCCGAGCTCCGCACGAGCCTGGACGTCGACAGCACCGGGCCGGGCCGCCGCGGGACGCGCCTGCTCCGGCGGCGACCCCAGGCCGGGGACGGTCAGGGACCGACCCTGAGCGAGGCGCCCCCCGCCCCCCGGTCGACGAGCCCGCCGAGACCCGCGCCGAACCGGCCCAGCGGGCCGAGCCGGTCGCCGAGCCCGCGCCGAACCGGCCCAGCGGGCCGAGCCGGTCGACGAGCCCCTGCGGCCGGTCGACCCCGGAGATCACCTCCAACCCACACCACGCCGGCTCGTGCGCCGGCGCAGCGCCGGCGTAGCGGCCGCGGTGACGGCGCTCGTGATCGTCGTCGCGCTGGCCGTCACCCGGGGCCCGCTGACACGTCAGGAGGGCGCCGCGCCGGCGCCGTCCGCGTCACCGGTGGCGACGGGGGCCGGCCCGGCCACGACGGCGTCCGGCGCCCTCCCCACCCCGGCCGCACCCCCGCCCCTGGCGACCAGGCCGCTGCCCTGGCCGGGAGGTCCGGTGCTCGTCCCCGCGGGCCTGCCCGTCGCGGGGCCCGGCGTGGACGCCCCGGGGACGGAGCTCACCGCGGCGGTGGACCCCGACCGGCAGCACGTGGACGCCTACGAACGGGTGCTACTCCGCCCGGGGGCCACGTCCGTGCTGCTCGCGGCACCGTCGGCCGCCGGGTTGCCCGCGGAGCTGCGGCAGGTGCGGCCCGTGGTCGAGGGCCTGCAGGCCGAGATCGACGGGCGGCCGGTCGCCCCGGTGGCCGAGGGCCCGGGCTGGCGGGTGACGAACCCCGACGGCGGCGGCGTAGGGCAGCTCGTGCTGCGGTACCGCCTGCGGGGGGCGCTGGCCCGGCAGGAGCCGGCGCCGCCCGGGCGGGCGAGCCTGCTGCTGCGGCCGCTGACGGGCGACGTCTCGCTCGGCACGGGCGACCCCGTCGTCGTACGGATCGACGACCGGCGGGTCGGGTCGCTGTACTGCCCGGCAGCGCAGCCGGCACTCTGCGGAGCCGACGCCGGCACGGTGCACACCGCGACGGTCCCGGCCGGAGCGACACCGGTGGTGCTGGCGCAGGTCACCCTGTAGCGAGACGTCCAGGGTCAGGGAACCGGAACGGCGACGACCACGTAGTTGTCCGCATAGTGATGACGGACCGGGTCGAAAGCCCCCCCGCACGTGATGAGGACCAGCCGCGCCGCACCGGTTCGGGCGAAGAGGCCGCCGATCCGCGAGAGGTCCGCCCGGGGGACCAGCCGCGAACTCGCCGCCCGGTACTTGACCGTGCGGCGCCCGGCTGTCAGCTGGACCACCTGGCCGGGGCGTATCGCGGTGAGAGCGGCCAGCACCCCGACGCCCCGGGTCGCGGAGTCCACGTGACCGGCGAGCACGATGCTGCCGTAGGCGTCCCCCGCCATCGATCCGCCCGTCCACCAACCCACGAGGCGCGGGTCGTCCGGGACGACGAGCGACCCGTCACGGTGCAGGCCCACCGGGGTCACGGCTGCGGCGTGCCCGCCCGGCAGCACCAGCCGGGTCGGCCGGAAGGGCGGCGGCGACGTGTCGTACGCCCGCCCGACGGGAGCGGCCGCTGCCTCTCCCGTGGCGCCGTCGCCGCCGCCGGTCGTCGGTACCACGACCGGAGCCGGGTGCAGGACGGGGCCCGCCGCCACGGGCGAGGGCGATGCGCCGGCCTTCAGGGAGGGCCCGAAGGGGCCGCCCCACCCCGTCAGCGAACCGCCGGCGAGCCTCGCCCCGGTCGCTGCGACGGCGGCGGCGAGCAGGAGCGAGGTGACGAACCCCCACGGGGTGCGAGGCCCCCCACTCTCCGGGGGTGCTCACCGCGCTTGCCGGCTCGCCAACGCCGCGCGTCGAGCGGCGACCACCACCAGCAGCGCCAGCAGGACGAAGGACAGGGAGAGCAGCTCGAACGTCAGCCGCAGCAGACCCGCCCAGCGGTCCGCCGGCCAGCCGAACAGGCCGGCGGCCTGCCCCCCGTCGCCGGTGCCCACGGCGGTGGGTATCCGGTCTCCCAGGACCCGGCCGGGCAGGAGGAGCACATGCACCAGAACGGTCGGCGTCATCCCCGGAGCTCCGATCGCCACGGCGCGGGTCAGCGTCCCGGCCCGGACGGGGAGGCTCGCCCCAGGGAGCAGGGTCTGCCCGCCGAGCGTCGCGACGGCTGCGACCCGGTAGGTCCCGGCCGGGACCAGGACGGTCAGGGACTCCCCATTGGCGACCGAGCGGAAGAGGACCTTTCCGTTGACCCAGATGTCGGCGGGCGGCCCCGCGATGGCGTGCGTCACGACGACTCGAGCCTTGCCGGCGGCTACCGGCGAGAGGTCGTTGCGCAGCACCGTGATGCGCGGCATCTTCGGTGTCTCCGCCGCCCAGTACCCGAGGACGTCGAGGCTGGCTCCCGACTCGACCGTCACCCCGCCGCTCACCAGTCGCTGGCCGGCGCTGCTCAGTGCGACGTCGTGGTGACCCGCGGGGACGCGCAGGGGGCCGACGACAGTTCCGGCCGCGATCCCTCGCACGACCGTCGCACCGTCGACCAGGACGTCCGCGGTGACCCCGGGCATACCCTGGAGCACGTAGACGGTCCCTTTCGCTGTCGCCGCGGACGCGGGGACAGCGGTGAGGAGGGGCAGCGCGGCGGCCACGGCGAGAACGGCGAGGACCGCGAAACGAGAGCGGCGTGCACCCATCACCTCTGGCCCCCCTCACTGGGCGAGCAATCACCTTCCGTGCCGTGACGCTAGACCACGGGCTGCTACTCGTCACCCTGTGCGGGCGATAATCAGCCGTACGGCCAATGCAGTTCCTACTCGTCACTGTGGGTAAGTGCGAGCCGGGTTATGCTCGCAGCGACGGGGAGGCGGGAGGTGAACGTGCCCGAGCCGGACCCGGCGTCGCCGGACACTGGCGAACCCGCCGGCTCGCCGTGGCCGCGCTGGTCGTCCGACCTGCGCGAGTCGCTCGCGACGCAGGAGGCCAGCGCGGCGGAGCTCCGCCAGGAGCTCGACGATCTACGCCGCACCCTTGATGCGGCGCCCCGCGGTACGCAGCCCGGGGCGCACCGCTCCTCTCGCATGTCCTCACGCCTGTTCTCCCGGATGACCTCCGGGATCTCCCGGATTTCCTCCCGGACGTCCTCCCCGACGTCCTCCCCGACGTCCTCCCCGACGTCCTCCCCGACGTCCTCCCCGACGTCCTCCGGGATGTCCTCGCGCAGGCGAACGGTAGTGGTCGCCGCGGCCGCCGTCCTCGCCGTCGCCGCGGCCACGGGCATCGCCGTGCGGACGGCCCGGCAGGGCTCGCCGGTGGCGGCGCCGTCGTCCGCGACGTCGAGGCCGTCGAGGCCGTGAGGCCGCCGGCCCCGATCCCCTCGATGCCCCCCTGGCCGGGCAGAACGGTCGCGAGCCCGGCGGGACTGCCCGCCCACGGCGTGGGGGCGGACGAGGGCGGCACCGAGGTGACCGCCGCGCTGGCTGCGGACCGGCGATCGGTCGAGGTCTACGAACGGGCACTCCTGACACCCGGTGCGAACTCGCTGACCCTGCGGATGGCCGGTCTGACCGACCTCGCGCGCTCGCTCCGGGCGCCGCTGCCCGCCGTCCAGGACCTTCATGCCGAGGTCGACGGCCGGCCCGCCGTCGTCACGCCGACCGGGTCGGGGTGGACGGTCACGGCTCCCGAGGGCACGTCTGTCAGGCGGCTCGCCCTGCGCTACCGGCTCAGCGGCGCCCTGGTCCGTCCTCAGCCCGCGCCGCCGGGTCGGTACACCCTGCTGCTCACGCCACTGGCTCCGTCGGCCGCCGACGGTGTCGTCGTCGTCCGGGTACAGGACCCGCGGGTCGACGAGCTCTACTGCCCGGGCGCCGGCAACCCGCTCTGCGGGCGGGAGTACGGACCTCTCCACGTCGCCACGGTGCCGGCCGGGGCGGTGCCCGTCGTGGCCGCGCTGATCACGTTCCCGAGCTGACGCCCTCCCGGACGTCCGCGTCGCGGGGAACGACCGTCAGCGGGAGCATCTGCCGGCCGGTCGGGCCGACCTGGATCTCGGTGCCCATCTGCGGGCAGACGCCGCAGTCGAAGCAGGGCGTCCAGCGGCAGTCCTCGACCTCGACCTCCGACAGCGAGTCCTGCCAGTCCTCCCAGAGCCAGTCCTTGTCGAGGCCGGAGTCGAGGTGGTCCCACGGGAGCACCTCGTCGACCGCGCGCTCGCGGGTCGTGTACCACGCCACGTCGACCGGCTCGCCCGCCAGCGCCCGCTCCGCCGAGCTCATCCAGCGGTCGAACGAGAAGTGCTCGTTCCAGCCGTCGAAGCGGCCGCCGTCCGCCCAGACCTGCTTGATGACGGCGCCGACCCGGCGGTCGCCGCGCGAGAGCAGCCCCTCGACGATGCCCGGCTTGCCGTCGTGGTAGCGGAAGCCGATCGCCTTGCTGTACCGCCGGTCGGAGCGGATGGCGTCGCGGAGCTTCGCCAGCCGCGCGTCCGTCGCCTCGTGGTCGAGCTGGGGCGCCCACTGGAAGGGCGTGTGCGGCTTCGGCACGAAGCCGCCGATGCTCACCGTGCAGCGGATGTCGCGGCTGCCGCTGACCTCGCGCCCCACCTGGATGACCCGCTTGGCGAGCTCGGCGATCTGGAGCACGTCGTCGTCGGTCTCGGTCGGGAGGCCGCACATGAAGTACAGCTTCACCTGCCGCCAGCCGTTGCCGTAGGCGGTGGCGACCGTACGCACGAGGTCGTCCTCGGTGACCATCTTGTTGATCACCTTGCGGATGCGCTCGCTGCCGCCCTCGGGGGCGAACGTGAGGCCGCTGCGCCGGCCGTTGCGGGAGAGTTCGTTGGCGAGGTCGATGTTGAAGGCGTCGACCCGGGTGCTCGGCAGGCTGAGCCCGGTCTGGGTTCCCTCGTAGCGGTCGGCGAGCTGCTTGGTGATCTCCGCGATCTCGGAGTGGTCGGCGCTGGACAGGCTCAGCAGGCCGACCTCCTCGAAGCCGGTCGCGGCCAGGCCCTTCTCGACCATCGCGCCGATGCCGTCGATGCTGCGCTCGCGCACCGGCCGCGTGATCATGCCCGCCTGGCAGAACCGGCAGCCGCGCGTGCAGCCCCGGAAGATCTCGACGCTCATCCGCTCGTGCACGCTCTCGGCGAGCGGAACCAGCGGCTGCTTCGGGTAGGGCCACGCGTCGAGATCCATCACGGTGTGCTTGCTGACGCGCCAGGGCACGCCGGGCCGGTTCGGCACCACGCGCTGGATCCGCCCGTCGGGCAGGTAGTCGACGTCGTAGAAGCGCGGCACGTAGACGCCGCCCGTGCGCGCCAGGCGCAGCAGCAGCTCGTCACGGCCGCCCGGGCGCCCTTCGGCCTTCCACCCGCGGACGACGTCCGTGATCTCGAGGACGGCCTGCTCGCCGTCGCCGAGCACCGCGGCGTCGACGAAGTCGGCGATCGGCTCGGGGTTGAAGGCGGCGTGACCGCCGGCGAGCACCACCGGGTGCGTCTCGTCGCGGTCACGGGCCTCGAGCGGGATGCCCGCCAGGTCGAGCGCGGTGAGCATGTTCGTGTAGCCGAGCTCGGTCGAGAAGCTGAGCCCGAGCAGGTCGAAGGCGCCGACCGGGCGGTGCCCGTCGACGGTGAACTGCGGCACCCCGTGCTCGCGCATCAGGCGCTCCATGTCGGGCCACACCGCGTAGGTGCGCTCGGCCAGGGCGTCGGGGCGCTCGTTGAGGACCTCGTAGAGGATCATGACGCCCTGGTTGGGGAGGCCGACCTCGTACGCGTCGGGGTACATCAGGGCCCAGCGGACGGTCTCGTCGCCGGCGACGTCCCAGTCCTTGACCTGGCTGTTGAGCTCGCCCCCGACGTACTGGATGGGCTTGCTCACCTGGGGCAGGAGCGCTTCGAGCCGGTCGAAGAGCGACTCGACGGGCATGAGGGGGCCTTCCGGAGCGGCGACGGGGACCGCCCCAGACTAACTCCGCCGGGCCTGCCGGGCTCGCGCCGAGCGCACGCTTCAGAGGGTGGGGAACCAGATCGCGATCTCGCGGGCCGCCGAGTCCGGCGAGTCGGAACCGTGGACGAGGTTCTCCTGGACGGCGCCGCCCCAGTCGCGGCCGAGGTCGCCCCGGATCGAGCCCGGCAGGGCCTTGGTGGGATCGGTGGTGCCCATCAGGGCACGCCAGCCCTCGACCGCGCGGTGGCCCTCGACCACGGCCGCCAGCACCGGCCCGGAGGACATGAAGGCGACGAGCGGCTCGTAGAAGGGCTTGCCCACGTGCTCGGCGTAATGCTGCTCGAGGAGGTCGCGGGCGGCGGTTCGCAGTTCGAGCGCGACGAGCCGGTAGCCCTTGGCCTCGATCCGGCGCACCACCTCGCCGCTGAGCCCGCGCCGGACGCCGTCCGGCTTCACCAGCGCGAGCGTCCGCTCGACCTCACCCACGACGCCTCCAGCTCCCCGGCCGTCGCCGGGAGGGCGCCGACTTCGCGCACACACTAACCACTGCCACGGGTATCAGGGACATCGGCGACCTGCTCGTCTTGATGGGCCCGAGCCGGGGGTTCGCGGGCCGGTCGTACTGCCGTCGGCGAGACGTGGAGGTAGGCGCGTGGTCGCCGAGATCGGGCCATCGGCTCAGCGGGGCCTCGTACCGCCGGCAACCATCGGCGTCACCGGGGGCACCGCTCGAGCGGCGCCGGCCACCCGGAGCAGGGGCTCCGCGGCCGTCATCCAGCGCTACCGGACCCTCGCCCTCACGCTCGACCTGCTCGCGGGGTCGGTCGCGGCCGTGCTGGCGACCCTGCTGCGGTTCGGCTCCGACCCCGGCCCGACCTACGCCGCCGTCAGCGTGCTCGCACCCGTGCTGTGGGTGCTCGCCATCGCCGCCCGGCGCGGCTACGAGAACCGCTTCCTCGGGACCGGGCCGGAGGAGTACCGCAACGTGGCGGACGCGGCCCTCGCGCTGTTCGTCGTCGTCGCGGTCGCGTCGTTCGCCGTCAAGCTCGAACTCTCCCGCGCGTTCATCGTCGGCTTCGTCCCGCTGACCCTTGTCCTCACCCTGCTCGGCCGGCGCCAGTTGCGGACCTGGCTGCACGGCCGGCGGCTGTCCGGTGACGGGATGCACCGCGTGGTGGTCGTCGGGCAGTCCGACGCCGTGCGCCACGTGGTCGAGCAGTTCGACCGCGAGCCCGGGCAGGGCCTGTCGACGGTCGGCATCTGTGTGAACGGCGATCAGCGTGCGGCGGCGCCCGTTGCGGCCGGCTCGGCGACCGCGGGCACCGGCCCGGCGACCGCGCCCGCGGACCTCCGCTCGGTGCTGCGCAGCGTCGACGACCTGGGGGCGGACGTCGTCGCCGTCGCGTCGAACCCCGACCTGTCGGGGCACGCGTTGCGCCGGCTCGCCTGGGCCCTCGACGAGCGTGGAGTCGACCTGATCGTGTCCCCCGGCATCGTCGAGGTCGCCGGGCCGAGGCTCTCGATCCGTCCTGTCGCCGGGCTGTCCCTGCTCCACCTCGAGCGTCCCTCGACCCGCGGCGGTCGCATGCTGATCAAGCGCGTGCTCGACCGGGTGCTGGCGGCGGGCCTCTTCGTCGCGCTCTCCCCCGTGCTGGGTCTCATCGCCGTCCTGATCAAGCGCAGCTCGCCCGGGCCGGTTCTCTTCCGGCAGTTCCGCATCGGCGAGGACGGGCAGCCGTTCCAGATGCTCAAGTTCCGCTCGATGGTGGTGGACGCCGAGGATCGGCGGGCCGAGCTCGAGCCCGTGGACGACGGCAACGGCGTCTTGTTCAAGCTCCGCAACGACCCCCGGGTCACTCGCGTGGGTGCGTTCCTGCGCCGGTACTCCCTCGACGAGCTGCCGCAGCTGTGGAACGTCGTCCGGGGCGACATGTCGCTCGTCGGACCGCGGCCGCCGCTGCCCCAAGAGGTCATCGGATACTCCGACGACGCCACCCGGCGGCTGCGGGTGCGACCGGGGATGACCGGGCTGTGGCAGGTCAGCGGCCGCAGCGAGCTGTCGTGGGAGGAGTCGCTGCGCCTCGACCTGCGGTACGTCGACAACTGGTCGCTGACGCTCGACGCGATCATCCTGTGGCGCACGTGGCGAGCCGTGGTCGGCCGGCACGGCGCCTACTGACACTCCCGCAGCGCCTGCTCTTCAGGCGGCCTGACGAGCAGGCCTGCTCGTCAGGAGAAGAAGGTCAGGGTGGTGACAAGGCGGGTCGCCGCCGTGCCCGTTCCCTCGCCGACGAGTGAGGTCGCCGGCACCCGCCGGCCGAAGCCCGGCGAGTACCAGCCGAGAACGCCCTCCTGCTCACCCCGGTGGGTGGTCCAGCGCAGGTCGTCCGGGAGCGCGAGGCTCGCCTGCCGGCGTTCGCCGGCGGCCTCCCACGACAGCCGGGCGAGTGCCCCGTCGAGCTCGACGGCGACGTCGGGGCCGAGATGCCACGACAGCCGGACGGGGAGCTCCCCGGCGGTGTCGAGGGTGTCGACCACGACGAGGCGCCGCGTCCCCGCGTCGAGGGAGACGCGCCGGGTGTGCAGGGTCGGGACGTCGAGCCGGGTGTAGCCGTCGTGCCGGGCCGCCCAGGTCTGCAGCGAGGCGCTCTCGACATCGCAGTCCAGCGTCTCCGTGCCGGCCTGCGAGACCCAGAGGAAGGGACCGCCGGACTCGGACTGGTCGACGCCCGCGACCTCGAGGGTGTTGTGCGCGCGCGTCGACCGGAACCGGCTCCGCCAGGCGGGCTCGCCGTGGTAGCAGTACGTCCCCGGATCGACGAGGACCTCGACGCCGTCGTGGCGCACCTCGATCGAGAGGGCGTCCGCGTGGGCGTGCGCCGCGATCGACAGGAAGCCGTGCGGCCCGCCGTCGCACCGGCACCAGATCTCGGGGCCGTCGCCGGGCCGGGTGCGCAGCAGCACGAGCCCGGCGTCGGGGAACCGTGAGGCGCGCTCCGGCGCGCGCTCGAGCGCGGAGGGGGCGGGCCGCGAACGGCTGAGCGACCCGAGGAGCACCGCCTCGAGGCTCACCCCGAGCGCGGGCCACCAGGGTGCCGGCCCGAGCACCGCGCCGGCGGCGCCGAGCACGACCGCCCAGGCCCGGGTCTCCGGGTCGTCCAGCACGAGGGCGCGCCCCTCGTCGCCGTCGCCCTGCCGGGGCGCTCCTCCGGTGACGTCGAGGAGCGCGACACCGGCGTCGAGCATCCGGGCGAGGAGCTGCCAGGTCGCCCCCGAGAGCGGGGCGTCGTGCGCGCCGGCCTCGACGGCCGCGACGAGCGCGAGCTCGAGGACGAACCGGTGGTAGTCGGTGGCGAGCTCGCGGTTGAGCCCGCTGGCGAAGGTGTTCGCGGCCAGCTCCCGCTCGAGCAGTGCCGCGGCGGCGCGGCGCCACCCGTCCGACTCGTCGTACCAGGGGAAGGCGCAGGCGGCGGCGAGCCGGCCGGCGGCCTCGGCGACGACGTGGTTGTTGGCCGACGAGCCGTGGCTCTCGAAGGCCGCCAGGTACTCCTGGTGCCATCGGAGCTGACGCAGCGCGTCGGGGTCGTTCTCGAAGAGGTCGGCCGCTCCCGGCCAGCCGTCGAGCAGCCGCCTGATCCACACCCACGACAGGAGGCGGATGCCCGCCTCGATCCCGCTCGTCCAGTGCACCCCGCTCAGGTAGGGGTTGGCGCGCCACCAGGAGCGGAGCTGGTCGGCGACGGTCTGCGCGTAGCGGTCGTCACCGGTCAGCCACCAGGCGGCCGCCAGGACCGTGAGGTGGTGGTGCCGGGACATCTCCCAGACCTGCTTGACGTTGCCGGTCGAGGCCTCGTCGCGCTGGTTGACGGCGAAGGCGAACCGGGCGTCCGGCGAGCGGCGCCCGGTCACGGGGTCGAGGAACCAGTCGGGGTCGGCGCTGTCCGGGCGCGGCACGCCCGAAGACCGTCCACGTGCCCGCGAGCACCCGCTCGGCCGCCGCGACGACGGCCGCCGCCGTCTCGGGCGTGACCTCGGCGCGGACCTCGGGGGGCAGCACCGGCCCGAACGATCGGCCGGGCCGCAGCCCGGCCGCGGGCGGGGGCACGGTGCCCGGCCGCACCTGGCGGCGGGCCCACAGCCGCCGGCGGCTCTCGTCGAGCGCGCGCAGCCCCACCTCGGACGGCGACATCCGGCGCAGGCGCCGCACGTACCACCCGAGCGTCGCAGTGCTCACAGTGCCACCGGGAGCTTGGTCGACAGGCTGGTGCCGACCGCCAGGGTCGCACGGGTGGTGGCCGCGAGGGACGCCAGCGGGATCGGCATCGGGCCGCCGGAGCGGACGGCGTCCACGAACCGCGCCAGCTGGGCTCGCTGGCCCTTGTCCTGGCCGGCGAGCGCGCGCTTGACCGTCTTGTCCTTGCCCGACCACACCGTCACCCGGCGGAAGTTGTCGAGCAGCCCGGTGCGGCCGCCGGCCGTGACGTCGATGGTCTCCTTCGGGAAGCGCGGGCTCCCGCCGGTGACGTAGGAGATCGGCCCCGACCGACCCGTCGGCGTACCGGAGGGTGAGGTGCACGTCGGCGCCGCTGCCGGCGGCGTGCACCTCGACGGGGTCGGCGCCCGACGAGGGCCCCGAGGGTGTCGATGAAGTGGCCGCCCTCGCCGGTGAAGCGCGACCCCGCGAGCTCCTCGTTGAGGTACCAGCTGCCCGCGGCGAGCCGGCCGGCGTTGACCAGGTAGCGCGCGGCGAGGGGGCCGCCGTCGTTCCCCGCCCGCGTGCCCATCCGCGCGCCCAGCTCGGTGACGAGCGGGGCGAACCGCCGGTTGAAGCCGACCATCAGCCGGTCGTTGCCGGTCGCCTCGACCACGGCGAGGATGCCGCCGAGCTGCTCCTCGCTCAGCGCCAGCGGCTTCTCGACGAAGACGGTGTGGCCGCGTTCGAGGGCGCGGCAGACGAGGCCGGCGTGCGAGTCGTGCCGGGTGACGACGAAGACGGCGTCGAGCGACTCGTCGTCGAGCACGGCGTCGACGTCGGTCGAGATCGTGCCGAAGCCGAACTTGCGCTGGGCGTTGAGCCCCGAGAGCGACGTCGTGGTCGCGACCGACACCAGCTCGACGCGCGCGTCCTCGCGCAGGTGCGGCAGGAGCATCGAGGCCGCGTAGTTCCCGGCGCCGACGAAGCCCACCCGGACCGCGCCGGTCGTGGCCGGCCGGCGGCTCCGGGAGGCCCCCGCGGGCGCGGGCGTCGTCGTGATCGTCCGGGTGGCGGGCGGGGCGTCCGGACCCTCGTCCGGAGCACCGTAGGACAGCAGGAAGCCCACGCCCGACAGCTCGCCCGATGCCAGCTTGTCGTAGACCGCCACGGCCTCGTCGACCGGGTTGACGCCCGACACGAGCGACGCGACGTCGACCGACCCCTCGGCCAGCAGGTCGAGGAAGCACGCGAGGTTGCGCCGCTCCGTCCAGCGGACGTAGCCCGCCGGGTAGTCGATCCCCTCCAGCTCGTACCGGTCGTCGTAGCGACCGGGGCCGTACGAGCGCGAGAACCGGACGTCCAGCTCCTTGTCGTAGTAGGCGTTCCACGGCAGGTCGAGCTTGCGTCTTGCCGATGTCGACGATGCGCGCCCGGTCGCGGGCGAGCCGGGCCGCCATCTCGACGGGCCGGTTCGAGTCGCCCCCGGCGGCGAGCAGGACGTGGTCGGCGCCCAGACCCCCGGTGCGCTCGAGCAGCACGCTCTCGAGCTGGGCCACGCCGGCCTCGTCGGGGACGGCGCAGGCGAGCGCGCCGGCCTTCTCGGCCGCTCGGCACCGGGCCTCCACCGTGTCCAGCCCGACGACCTGCACGCCGGACGCGACGAGGAGGCGCACCACGAGCTGCCCGATCAGCCCGAGCCCGATCACGCACGCCGTCTCGCCGAGCGCGACCTCCGCGCGGCGGACGCCCTGCATGGCGATCGCCCCGACGGTGGCGAAGGCCGCGTGCTCGGCGCGACGCCCGCGGGAACGGGCACGCAGAGGTTGACCGGCACCCAGTTCACCTCGGCGTGCAGCGCGAACTCGTTGCCGGCCGCAGCCACCACCTGCCCGACCGAGAACTGCTCGGCGCCCGCTCCGACCTCGACCACGACGCCGCACAGCGAGTACCCGAGCGGCGTGTAGCTGTCGAGCCGGTTCATCGCCTTCTGGTAGGTCGCGACCGCGCCCTGCTGGGAGACCGAGTCGAGCAGCTTGCGCACCTGGTCCGGCCGGGCCCGCGCCTTGCCCAGCAGCGACATCCGCGCCTCGCTGACCTTCATCATCTCGGTGCCCGTCGAGATCAGCGAGAAGAGCGAGCGCACCAGGACGCCACCGGGCTTGCAGGCGGGCGCGGGCACGTCGAGCACGTCGAGGTCCCCGGATCGGTAGTTCTGCGCGACTTGCTTCATCGGACCTTTCCCGTCGGTGGTCGGCGCCCTGCGGCCCCGGTCGATCTGGCGGATCTGCGCTGGTCACGCCGTCCCGACGCCCGCGGCACGGGCGTTGCGGTACCACAGCTCCATCGACAGCAGCTGCCACAGCTGCTTGGACATGTCGCGTCGCCCGTCGCGCTGGTCGGTCACCATCCGGCGCAGGGCGGCCGGCTGCAGGAACCCGGACGACGCGAGCTGCCCGTCGAGCAGGACGTCGTCGATGAGGGCCCCGAGGTCGTTGGTCACCCAGGCCCGCAGCGGCGCCCCGAACGAGGCCTTCGGCCGGTCGAGGACGTCGCTGGGCAGCCACTCCTGAGCGGCCTCGCGCAGCGGCACCTTCTGGGTACGCCCCCGGATCTTGCTGCTGCCGGGGAAGGTGAACGCGGCCCGGAAGACCACCGGGTCGACGAACGGGACGCGGACCTCGGTGGACGCCGCCATGCTCGAGCGGTCCGTGTACGCCAGGTTGAGCCCGGCATGAACAGCCGGCGTGTCGGTGAGGCACATCCGGTTGACGTGGTCGGCGAAGGCCGCCGTCGAGGTACATCGACCGGTGCGCGTCGAGGACGGCGTCGGCGTCGACCGGCCAGCGCCGGGTCGAGCAGGCCGCCGAGCTCGCCGCGGTCGTACAAGGTGTAGCTGCGCCGGAACGCGGCCTCCTCCGGCAGCTCGGCGAAGCTGAGGAAGCGCTTGGCCCAGCGGCTGTAGCGCAGCCCGCGCCCGCCGGCGGCGACCGGCAGCCGGTCCACGACGGGGGCGACGACGCGCTCGCGCACCGTGGCTCGGGACGAGCCCCTGGTACCGGGCGCCGAGCAGGCAGGCGAGGTGCTTGCGGTAGCCGCCGAAGAGCTCGTCCGCGCCCATCCCCGACAGCAGGACCTTGACGCCGGCGTCGCGGGCGGCCTCGCACATGAGCACGGTGTTGATCGCCGCCGGGTCGCCGATGGGCTCGTCGAGCACGTCGACGATCCGCGGCAGCATGTCGACGACGTCCGGGCTGATCTCGATCTCGTGCAGCCGGATGCCGAGGTGCGCCGCCATCTTGCGGGCGTAGACCGCGTCGTCGGGCATCGCCTCGAGGCGCTGGTCCTCCGGCGCGGAAGGTGATCGTGTAGGCCTCGATCGAGGGGTCGCGCCGGGCGGCCATCGCCGTGATGAGGCTGGAGTCGAGCCCGCCGCTGAGGAACGAGGCGACCGGCACGTCGGCGACGAGGTGGGCGGTCACCGACTCCTCGAGCACCTCGGCGAGCGCGGCCGGCGGTCGCTGCGACGCCGTCCGGGCCTCCTCGACGGGGTCCCAGTAGCGGTGCGGGCCGACTCGCTCCTCCCGCTCGTACCGCGCCCATGACCCGGCGGCAGCTTGAACACGCCGTGGACCGACGTCAGCTCCTCGGGGCACGAAGTAGAAGAGCGTCGACGCGACGAGCGCCCGGGGGTTCACGGTCAGCTCGGGCCCGACGGCGCTGACGATCGCCTTGAGCTCGGAGGCGAACACGACCCCCTCCCCGCGCGGCATGACGTACAGCGGCTTGATGCCCAGCGGATCGCGGGCGAGCAGCAGCGTGCCCTGCCGCTCGTCGAAGAGCGCGAACGCGAACATCCCCCGGAACCGGGGCAGCGCGTCCGTGCCCCAGCGCCGCAGGGCCTCGAGCACGACCTCCGTGTCGGACTGCGTGACGAACCGGACCCCCTGGCCCTCGAGGACCGCCCGCAGCTCGCGGTAGTTGTAGAGCTCGCCGTTGTAGCTGAGCCAGAGCCCGTCCTTGACGAACGGCTGGTCGGACTGGGCCGAGAGGTCGATGATCGACAGCCGGAGGTGCCCCAGCTGCACCCGGGTGTCACCCAGCACGGCCTCCCGGACGCCGACGCGTCGGGCCCGCGGTGGGCGATCCGCTCGACCATGGTGCGGACCAGGTGCTCCCCGTCGGGCTGGCAGAAGGCGCCGGCGACGCCGCACACCTCAGGCCTCCCGGCGCAGCACGCCGGCGCCTCGGACATCGGGCGCGGGCAGGACCTCGCTGTCCGGCAGCACGATGACACGCTGCTGCGGGATCCTGGTGCGACCGACCAGCAGGTCGTACACGCCCACATAGGCCCCGGACTGATACGGCCAGCCGAAGGCACCCTCGATGCGGGCACGGCCGATCGCGCCCATCGCGGCCCGCCGGGGCTCGTCGTCCAGCAGGTCGACGAGCGCCTTCGCGAACCCGGGGATGTCGCCGTCCGGGACGTAGCAGGCGGCGTTCTCGGCGGAGACCCGCGTCTCCTTGAGGTCGAACGCCACCACCGGCAGCTCGAAGGCCATGTACTCGAGGGTCTTGTTCATCGTGGAGACGTCGTTCAGCGCGTTCTTGGGATCCGGGGAGAGCCCCACGTCGGCCGTCGACAGCACGTCGATCACGGTGGAGTCGGGGACGCGCCCCGGGAGCTCCACGTAGTCCTGCAGGTTCAACTGGTCCCGCAGCGCCACGAGGTCGGCGTGGCTGTCCCCGCCGCCCATGAAGGTGAACGTCACGTCTGTGCGCCCCAGCTCGTGCACCACGTGGTGCGCCGCTCGCACCGCCAGGTCGACGCCGTCCTGCGGGCCCATCACGCCGAGGTACGCCACGAGGTGACGGCGTCCGCGCCGCAGCTCCGGGCGCGGTACCCGCTTGCTCAGCCGGGCCGGGTCGGGCCCGGTCCGGACGATCGTGACGTCCGAGGAGTCCTTGCCGCCGCGCTTCATCGCGACCTTGGCATAGGACCCGTTGGTCGAGACGACGTGATCGGCCGTGCGGAAGGTCGCGCGTTCGAGCGCGACCAGGCCCCGTCGCGGCAAGGCCGGAGCCGACGAGAACCGCGAGTCGTAGAGCTCGGGGCAGAGGTCGTGGTGGTCGAAGACGAAGCGCGAGCCGTCGCGCAGCCGCAGCCACCGGGCCAGCGGCCAGAAGATGTCCGGCGGGTTGCAGGCCTGCAGCACGTCGAAGCGGCCGGTGCGGCGCCGGGCGCCCAGCACCAGCCGCGCCGTCGCGAGGAACGAGTAGACGTACTCGACGACGAACCCGGCGGCGCTGCCCCCGGGCGCGTACGGCCGGTACTTGAGCAGGGTGACGCCGTCGAGCACCTCGCGCGCGGCGTCGCCCTTGCCCCTCGGGCAGACCACCGTCACCTCGTACCCGGCGGCCGTCAGCGCCTGGCATTCCAGCCAGACGCGGCGGTCGAAGGGCACGGGGAGGTTCTGGACGATGATGAGCACGCGCGGCGCGCGCCCGACGTCCTTCCCGGCGTCGACCTCGGCGCCGGCCTCGGGCGTCGCCGTCACGCGGTCCACCCCAGCCCCTCGTAGCCGGCGATCCGCTCGACCTCGGCACCCAGCCGGCCGGTGAGGTCGATGATGGTGGGTGGCGGCATCGCGCACAGGGCCTGCACGACGGCTGGTTCGGACGTCGCCACGAGGGCGGCGTCGCTGCCCTGGAGCGCGTCCTGCGGGGTGGCGGCGAGCAGCCGCCCGAGGTGCGGTAGCCGGGCCTCGACGTAGCGCAGGTTGGCGCCCGTGAGGCGCTTCGGGTTGATGATCGGGTCGTAGATGCGGATCTCGAAGCCCTTGCCCAGGAGCCGCTCGGCGAGCTCGACGTTGGGGCTCTCGCGCAGGTCGTCGGTGTCGCTCTTGAAGCTCAGCCCCAGCATGGCGACCGTGCGGGCGGGGCTCGCGACGATCCGGTCGAGGACGTCGCGCACGACGAGCTCGTTGCTGCGCAGGGTGCCCGCGAGGAGCGGGACGTCGAGGTCGTTGACCCGGGCCATGTGCAGGAGCGACCGCAGGTCCTTCGGGAGGCACGAGCCGCCGAAGGCGAACCCCGGCTGCAGGTAGGCCGGCGAGATGTTCAGGATGCGGTCCTCGCAGAAGATCCGCATGACCTCGCGCGCGTCGACACCGTAGGCGCGGAACACCCGCCCCATCTCGTTCGCGAACGTGACCTTGGTGGCGTGGAAGGCGTTGCAGGCGTACTTGAGCGCCTCGGCACTGCGGACGTCGACCCGGTGCGGGTCCCGCCCGAGGAAGGCGAACATCCGCGCCAGCACCTCGTGCACCCGCGGATCCCCGGCGCCGGCGACGACGAACGGCGGGTCGAAGAAGTCGGCGACGCCCGATCCCTCGCGCAGGAACTCCGGGCACATCGCCGTCCCGATCTCCCAGCCCGCTCCCGGCTGCGCCGCGGGCAGGTCGGCGAACGTCGGCGCGACGATCCCGTCGCCCGTCCCCGGTGGCACGGTGCTGCGCACGACGACCGCGTGGAAGCCGGACTCCGGCGGGGTGGCCACGGCGACCGCCGCGCGGATGTCCTCGAGGGCCCGGCGCAGGTAGCCGAGGTCGGTGCTGCCGTGCTGGGTCGACGGGGTGCCCACGCAGAGCAGCGAGACGTCCGCCTGCTCCATCGCCTGCGTCGCGTCGGTCGTGGCGCGCAGCCTGCCCGCCGCGACGCCGGCCGACACGAGGTCGTCCAGGCCCGGCTCGACGACCGGGCTGCGCCCCTGCCGGATCAGCCCGACCTTGACGTCGTCGACGTCGACGCCACAGACGTGGTGCCCCTGGGAGGCGAGGCCGGCCGCCGTGACGGTGCCGACGTATCCCAGGCCGAAGACGGCGATGCGCATGTGGACTCCCACGGAAGGCTGCACGGACGGTGACCGCTCACGGCTCTCCCCTAGGCGACCTCGCTGGACCGTTACCTGATACCGGGGTGGACCGACCATCTCCGAACAGATCAGTCACCCAACGTGTTCAGGGAGTGACGTGGGTGGAAAGGGTGCTGATCGAGGGCGAGGATCGGTGACGATGTCGGGGGCGGGAGGAGCGGGCGTGACGGAGGTCCGGGACGATCCGGTGACGGGGAGGCGCCGATCGGGCTCGTGGGTGGCGGTCGGGTGGTGCTCCGCGGGGTTCGTGGCGCTCGCCGCCTGCGTCGCACTCGGCCTGGCGGACGCGCTCGACCGCGCCGTGCTCGCGTTCGCGCGACCTGATGACGTGTGGGGACCGGGTCAGGTCCGCTGGGGGGGCGTCGTGGACGCGCTCCGGCCACCGGTGGCCGCGACCGCGCTGGCGGCGCTCGCGGTCGCGGTCTGCCTGGCCCGCCGCTCGCCGCGGCCCGCTCTGGTGGCCGTCGCGGCCGGAGCGGTCGCCACGGCGGCGACGCTGATCGTCAAGTTCGCCCTGGCGCGGCCGGATCCGCACCTGACGGGAACGGGCCACGGAGGGAGCTTCCCCTCGGGGCACACGGTCGCCGTCGTCGTGAGCGTGGGCCTCGCCGTCCGGCTGCTCCGGCCCCGGGCCCACGGGTGGGCGGCGGCTGCCTCTCTGGTCGCCGGCGCGGTGATGGGGGTCGGCCTCGTGGTGATCGGTGCGCACTGGGCGACCGACGTCCTCGGCGGCATGCTGCTCGGGCTCGCCGTGGTCTCCGCCGCCCCGGTCACGGAACGCCGGACGGCCGGCGACCCGCCCTGAAAGGGATCGGGTCACCGGCCGCCGGGTGTCGTAGCCGAGGGGGGTCGGCTACGAGCTCGTCAGCGAGAAGTCGGTGAAGCGGAACGTCGCGGGACTCCCGCCGGTGCTCACGACCTCGACGCCGAAGCCGACCTGCCCGAGGGTCGAACTCGCCGGCACCCGGCCGTGCGCGACCAGATAGTCGATCATGGCCTTGAGGTCGAGCGATCCCGACGCGAGCGTCGACCTCGGCGTGAACGCCAGGTAGCCGTTGTCGCCCGTGGCCCAGACGTCCCAGGTGATCCCGGAGAAGGTGACCCCCGAGGCGACGATGTCGCCGGCGGGGCGCTGGCCGTGGTTCTCGGTCCAGATCATGACCTCGCGGTTGCCGGGTACGCCGTTCATCCAGATGTCGTAGGCGACGTCGTAGACGCCGACGCCCGCCCCCTGCGCGGCGAACGTGCTGCGCAGGCTCTTGAACGACGACCACGCGGGCTCGCCGTTCGCGCCGGACCCGTGGTAGTCCACGTGCACGTTCGGGTAGGTCTTGACCTCGCCGTTGTGGCTGCTGTCGTCGGCCGTGGCGGTGACGTTCCAGGATCCGTGCGAGCAGGCCTCGAGCGTCTCCTTGAGGGACGGGTACTTCCCGATGTTCCACATGTTGTTGTGCACGTAGTAGCCGCCTTCGGACCAGCCACCGTTCGGGTCGCTGGTGCGGAAGACGGGTGCCGTGCAGGCACGACCGGCCGGAGGGGGCGGAGGTGCGGTGGACGTCGTCGGTGACGGCTTCGTGGTGGTCGTCGTGCTCGTCGTGCTCGTCGTCGTGGTGCCGGGCGACGTGGTCGGGCTCGTCGTGGGCGACGTCGTCGGCGAGCCGGTCGGCGACGACGTCGGGGTGGTCGCGGACGGCGAGGGCGACGCGGTGGGAGTGGCGCCCGCACAGGTCACCGTGACCACGGTGGCGCCTGCCAACGCGTAGGTCAGGGCCGTGCCGTGGCAGTCGGCCATGACCCGCCCACCCACGGGGACCGCGATCGCACCTGCGGGCATCGCGGCGGCGGGGCGCGGAAGCACCGTGAGCCCGCCCGCCACTGCGGTGACCGTACGGCGCGTGCGCACGGCCTGCTTTCCTGCGGTGACCTGCGCTCCACCGGTCGCCGCGGAGGCCTTGTGGTCCGCCGTCACCGTCTGGGTCAGCCGGGTGCTGCCGTTCACCACCTGGCTACGCCCGGTGGTGAGCGGCCGGGCCGCCGGGAGGTGCCGGACGCGCACCCCGACCGCGGTGACCCGGCGGGCCCCTGCCACGCCGCTCGCGGTGGCCGGCGGGGTCGACCCGGGCAGGGCCGCCGCGGCGGCGACCGGTGCGGTGGCGCGGGCTCCGTCGAACGAGGTGACGATCATCGAGACCTGACCGGCGGGCGTGATCGCGGCCGACGGTGCGCTCTCCGCCGCCGTCGCCGTCCGGTACCAGGCGGACAGCCGCAGGCCTCCCGCGCCGCTCACGGCGTCGTAGGCCTTGGTCCAGCCGGTCATCGTGACGGTGGCCGCCGCCGGGGTCATCACCGTCGACACGAGGAGGCTGCCCGCCGCGGTGCCCGCGGGCACCGCGCTTGTCGCGGTGGCACCCGAGCGCACGGCGGACGTCGTGGCGGAGCCGACCTGGTGCACACCGGCGCTGCACGTGAGCGACACGGCCGACGGGCCCGACCTGGAGACGTGGACGGCGGTGCCGGGGCAGGCATAGGTGCGCGCGGTCTCGACCGCAGCGGCGTTGGCGACGGCCCCGGGTGTGGTCCCGCCGGCCTGCCCGAGGGCCATGGTGGCCGTCGTGACGGACGCGGCCGCGAGCACCACCGCACCGAGGACGACGACCCGCGAGCGAACGCCTCGGGGCCGCATCAGGTGCTTGGACATCGAACCACTCCCTACGAGCGAGTGATCCACTCGCTGCTCGGTCGAGGACGTTCCCCGACCCTCCAGTCGACCGTGACCCACGCTTCGTCAAGAACAGCGCAAATACGGGTTATGGCATACGTAGGGTTACACCGACTCCTGCCAACGTGATCAGCAGGCACGGGCCGATCCCCTTCTACGTCGGGGCGGGCTCGAACCTGAGCCATCGGCCGACGCGGCGCGCGTGCCTTTCCGGCACGGGGAGGACGCTGAGGGCATCCCGGACGATGCCGCCGGCGACGAGCCGCAGCAGCAGGAGGTAGACGGCCAGGGTCGCTGCCCCGGACAGAGCCAGGGTGGGGAGCCGCCCGGTCCCGGAGACGGCGCCGAGCACGAGGCTGCCGACGACCACCGAGACGGCCGTCGGGACCAGCACGGTGAGGAAGGGACGGGCCATCGGGGCGAGCGGGAGCACCAGCAGCCGCCCCACGAGCACCCAGCGCGCGACGGTCGCCGCGACGGCGACGACGACGAAGCCGACGGCGACGCCGGCCAGCCCCCAGCGCACCGCCACGGCCGTGGTGGCGACCGTCGCGGCGTCGACGACCACGGCGTACGCCAGCCACGAGCCGGGGCGGCCCAGCCCGTAGAAGAGGCCGTGGTCGAGCATGGCGCCGAGGGTGACGATGCCCGCGAAAGCCAGGGCCTGCGCCGGCAGGACGCTGCCGCCCCACTGGCCCCCGAAGAGCAGCGGGATCGAGACCGGCGCCGTGACGACGATGAGGATCATGACCGGTGAGACCACCGCGTAGGCCACCCCGAGTGCCTTGAGGTACGTGCCGCGGAGCCGGTCGGCCGTCTCGCGGACCTTGGCGAACACCACCGTCGAGACGGGCACCAGGGATGCCGCCGTGAGCTCCTGGGCCACCTGGACGAGGCGCTGGCCGATGTTGAGCAGGCCGAGTGCCGGCGTCCCGAGCGCCAGGGCGACGATCCAGCTCTCGGCCAGGTTCCGCAGGGTCGCGACGACGTCCACGCCGGACACGCGCAGGCCGAAGGCCGCCATGGCGCGGAACTGACGCGGTGACAGCATCAGCGAGGGCAGCCAGCGGGCACTACGCCACGCGAGTACGCCGATGACCCACTGGGTGACGACGAGCTGCGCGACGAGCGCCCACACGCCGCCGCCCCGGAGCGCGATCGCGACGGCGGCCGCCTGCGCCAGCAGGGCCGCGACGAGGCCCTGGACGGCGATCGCCCGGAAGTGCATCCGTCGCCGCAGCAGGGCCAGCGGCACGCCGGCCAGCACGGTCGGGACGACGGCCAGCACGAGCGCCCGCAGCACCTGCGCCAGCTCCGGGATCCGGAAGCCGGCCGCGAGCAGCGGTGCGGTACCCACGAGGAGGGCGCTGAGCACCGCCCCGGCGGCGACCGACGCCCAGAAGGCCGTGCTGAGGCTCCGCTGGTCGAGCTCGTCGGTCTGGAGCAGGTAGGTGGAGAATCCGAGGTCCGCGAGCAGGTAGACGAGCGGCATCACCGCCATGGCGGCGGCGACGATGCCGAACTCCTGGGGGGAGACGTGGCGGGTGAGCACCGCGAGCGTGACGACGCCACTGGCCCGGACCACCCACTTCTGGGCGGCCAGCCAGAGGACGCCGGACGCGGCCCGCGTGCCGAGCTGATCGTCGGGCGCAGACCGCTCGTCCACGCTCACCGCGCCACCGCTCGCCCCTCGGCCCTGAGCGCCCGTCAGGCCCGCGGCAGGGCGGCCGCAAGGACGTCGACGACGCGCTCCTGCTGGGCTCGGGTGATCCCGGGGAACAGCGGCAGCGACAGGATCTCGCCGGCCGCGCGCTCGGCGACCGGGCATCCCCCGGCCCCCGGCCCGTACCGCGCCATGGCGCCGGTGAGGTGAACCGGGACCGGGTAGTGGATGCCGGCCCCGACGCCCTCGGCGTGCAGCCTGGCGAGCACCTCGTCGCGCCGGCCGACCCGCACGACGTAGAGGTGCCAGACGTGCTCGTTGCCGGCCAGCGTGACGGGTGGCCTGACGCCGCCCACGCCCGCGAGAAGCTCGTCGTAGACGGCGGCCGCGGCCCGGCGCTGCTCGTTCCAGCGCGGCAGCCGGCGCAACTTCGCCCGCAGGACCACGGCCTGCAGGGTGTCGAGCCGGGAGTTGAAGCCGAACGCGACGTGCTGGTACTTCGCCGGGCTGCCGTGCGCCCCGAGCAGCCGGACGGCCGCCGCGACCTCGTCGTCGCCGGTGAGGACCGCCCCGGCGTCGCCGTAGGCACCGAGGTTCTTGCCGGGGTAGAAGCTGGTGGCGGCGACCCGGCCGAACGTGCCCGCGCAGCGACCGTGCCGGGTCGCCCCCTGCGACTGCGCGCCGTCCTCGACGACGGCGATGCCGCGCTCGGCGAGCGCGTCCGGCAGCCGGTCGAACGGCGCGACCTGGCCGTACAGGTCGACGGGGATCACGGCGCGGGTGCGGCTGGTGAGGGCCTCCTCGACGCGGGCGGGGTCGACGAGCAGGGCCTCGTCGTCGACGTCGACGAACACCGGCACGGCACCCAGGCGCACGACGGCCTCGGCCGTCGCGATGAACGTGTTGGCCGGCACGACCACCTCGTCGCCGGCGGCGACGCCCACGGCCCGAAGTGCCATCTCGAGGGCGTCGGTGCCGTTGCCGACCCCGACGCAGTGCCGGGCACCGGCGAACTCCGCGTACTCCTGCTCGAAGGCCGCCACCGCCTTGCCCCCGACGAAGTCGCCGGCGGCGAGCACCTCGGCGAAGCCCTCCTCGATCTCCTCCGCCACCTGGGCGTGTTGGAGGGAGAGGTCGACCAGCGGGACGGTGTTCACGGGCGGGCTCCTAGGACGCTGGGGGCGGGCTCGGCGGTGTGCTCGGCGCTCTCGCGGTCGTGCTCGAGTCGTGCTCGAGTCGTCGTGCTCGAGGTCGTGCTCCGGGGGGCCGGCCGCCGGCCACGGGAGCGGCGCCCGCCGGACGTCGCGGGCGGGCGAGCCGAACCACAACCGCTCCGCGGGGACGTCTCGGGTGACGAGCGACCCCATGCCCACCAGGGCCCAGGGCCCGATCCGGCGGCCCTCGCGCACGCTGACCCCGCTGGCGACGTAGGCGCCCGTCCCGACGTGCACGCCTCCCCCCAGCCGTACGCCGGACGCGAGGGTGGCGAAGTCGCCGACCCGGACGTCGTGCGTGAGGACGACCTGCGGCATCACCGCGACGTGCGCGCCGACGGTGACGTCGGCGGTGAGCACGACCTGCGCGAGCAGCACGGAGCCGGGGCCGATCGAGCAGGTCGACCCCACGCTCGCGGTGGGGTGCACGATCGTGGCGTAGCGGTCGGCGGGCAGGCGCAACCGTTCGACGATCGCCCGCCGGGCCGCATAGGCGTCGGGGCGGCCGACGCAGACGACGACGGCGGCGTCGGCGCGGGCGCGGACGGTGTCGACCGGCCCGAGGACCCGAACGCCGCCGATGCTCGACCCGTGCAGGCGCGGGTCGTCGTCCACGAAGCCGGCGAGCTCGTAGCCGTCATGGCGCGGACGGCGTCCGCGGTCTCGCGGGCGAACCCGCCGGCACCGACGATCAGCAGCGGATGCCGCATCAGGCGGCCTTGAGGCCGGCGGCCGCGCGGACGACCCCGGTGACGGTCTCGAGCTCCTGCTCGGTCATGGTGTGGAAGAGCGGCAGGATGAGGGTGTTGTCCGTGAGCCGCTCGGTCACCGCGAGGTCGCCGTGCGGATGGCCCGCGTAGGCGGGCTGCCGGTGCGCGGCCATGATGCCGCCCCGGGCCGAGACGCCCTGCGCCGCGAGCGAGGCGAGCAGGTCGTTGCGGCCCAGCGGGTACGCCTCGCCGAGCTCGATCCAGAACGACTGGACGTTCGACTCGCCCCAGGCCGGGTCACGAACGGGCCGCACCCCGGGGACGTCGGCCAGCATCTCGCGGTAGCGCTCGGCCAGCTCCCGGCGACGGCGCACCATCGCGTCGAGCTTGGCCAGCTGCACGAGGCCGACGGCGGCCTGGATGTCCGTCATCCGGTAGTTGAAGCCGACCTCGAGGTAGCTCTCGAGCACGGGCTGCCGGCTGGCGTGCCGGGCCGCGGCGCTGACGTTCATCCCGTGCTCGCGCAGGCGCCGGGCGCGTGCCGCGAGCTCCGGGTCGGACGGTCGTGAGCATGCCGCCCTCACCCGTGGTGAGGAGCTTGCGCGGGTGGAACGACCAGGCGGCGAGCCGGGCGCCGGCGCCGGCGGGCGCGCCGTGGTAGCGCGACCCGGCGGCGCAGGCGGCATCCTCGACCAAGGCGATGCCCCGGCTCGCGCAGAGCCGTCGCAGCGGCTCGACGTCGGCCGGCATGCCGCCCTGGTGGACGACGACCACCGCCCGGGTCCGGTCCGTCAGGACCGGCTCGACGGTGCGACGCTGAGGTTGCCGTCCTCGGGCTCGACGTCGGCGAAGACCGGGGTGGCCCCGACGTAGACGGCGCAGTTCGCGGTGGCGATGAAGGAGAACGACGGGACGACGACCTCGTCCCCCGGCCCGATCCCGAGCAGGTGCAGGCAGAGGTGCAGGGCGGTGGTGCACGACGAGACGGCGACGCCGTGCTCCGCGCCCACGCGCTCGGCGAAGCGCGTCTCGAACTCGGCGACGCGAGGTCCTTGCGCCACCCAGCCGGAGGTCACCGCCTCGGCGGCCGCCTGCGCCTCCTCCTCGCCCAGCCAGGGCTTCATCACGGGGATCATGCGGGCACCCGCTCGCGCGCGCCACCAGTCGACCAGGGTGCGGAGCCCGGCGTGCAGGTCGACCTCGGGCTTCCAGCCGAGCTGCTCCCGGGCCGCCTCGATCGAGGCGATCCGGCGAGTGACGCCGTTGACGGCCCGGGCCGGGCCGAACTCGACGGCGAGGTCGGAGCGGCCCATCACGGCGAGCAGCGCCTCGGCGAGCTCGAGCAGGCTCGTCTCGGTGTTGGTGCCGATGTTGAAGACGGCGTCGGTGACCTCGGACTCGGCGGCGCAGCAGGTTCGCACGGGCGATGTCGGTGGTGAAGACGAAGTCCATCGTCTGCTGGCCGTCGCCGAGGATCGAGCGGCGGCGTGCCGGCCTCGATGCGCTCCATCCAGCGGATGAGGACCTCGGTGTACAGACCGTGGATGTCCATCCGCGGGCCGTACACGTTGAAGTACCGCAGGGCCACGTAGTCGAGCCCGTACATGGCGTGGAAGCTGCGGAGCATCCCCTCGTTGAACACCTTCGCCGCCCCGTAGAAGGTGTCGTTGGCCCAGGGGTGCTGCCGCTCGGTGGTCGGGAACTCGGTCGGCGAGCCCGTAGACCGAGGCCGACGACGCGGCGACGACCTTGCGGACCCCCGCGGCGACGGCCGCCTCGAGGACGTTGAAGGTGCCGTCGGCGAGCACCTCGAGCGCCAGCCGCGGCTCCTCCGCGCACTGGGTGATCCGGATGGCCGCCTGGTGGAAGACCACGTCGGCGCCCGCGGTTGGCCTCGCGCACCGCGTCCACGTCGCGGATGTCGCCCTCGATCACGCGGACCCGGCCCGACTCCAGCGCCGCCGGCCAGGTTGGCCCGCCGGCCGCGGACGAAGTTGTCGAGCACCCGGATCTCGGCGGCGCCGGCCTCGACGAGCTGGTCGACGATGGTCGAGCCGATGGTGCCGGCGCCGCCGGTCACCAGGCCGACGCTGTTCCTCGATCATGCGTACTCCTCCAGCGCGTCACGAAGGTCCCGTCGAGCCGCAGGCTCGCGGGCGCGCCGCTTCCAGCACGCGCATGACGCGCAGGCCCGCGCGGCCGTCCGTGGCCGCCGGTCGGCCCTCGTGGATCGAGGCGGCGAACTCGGCCATCATCACGCGCAGCGCCTCCTGCTCCGCGCAGCGCCGGCGCGACCATCTCGCCGGTCCGGTAGGAGATCTTGATCTGCTTCCGCGCGTCGGCGTCCAGCTCCTCCGGGGCCTGGCGGTCGACGCCCCGGTCGTAGACCGCCAGCCGCTGGCCGGGATTCATGTCGTCCCACACCACGGTCCGCTGCGAGCCGCCGATCACCATCGTGCGGATCTTGATCGGGCTCAGCCAGTTGACGTGGACGTGCGCCATGGCCCCGGTCGAGAGCCGCAGCGTCAGGTACCCGACGCACGCCATGCCGTGCCCGATCGGGTCGGCGCCGTGGGCCGCGACGGCCTCGACGGACACGTCGTCCGGGAGCAGGTAGTCGAGGATCGACAGGTCGTGGGGGGCCAGGTCCCACAGGACGTCGATTCGGGCTGGACGAGACCGAGGTTGATCCGGACCGAGTCGACGAACTGGATCGCCCGAGGTCACCGCCGTGGACCAGGCGGCGCAGCTCCTGGACGGCGGAGGTGTAGCAGTAGGTGTGGTCGCACATGAGCACCAGGCCGCGGTCGTCGGCCGCCTGGACCAGCTTCTCGCCGTCCGCGAGCGACGACGTCAGCGGCTTCTCGACGAGGACGTGCTTGCCGGCGTCGAGCGCCGCCATCGCGAGCGGGAAGTGCGAGGCCGCGGGCGTCGCGATGGCCACAGCCTGCACCCTCGGGTCGCCCAGCACGTCGTCGTAGGCGTCGGTGGTGGCGACGGTCGAGTAGGGGCCGACCACCCGCCGCGCGCGATCCTGGTCGAGGTCGCAGAGCCACCGCACGTCCATCGCGGGCGTGGCCATGGCGTTCCGGAGGAGGTTCGGGCCCCAGTAGCCGGCGCCGACCACCGCCAGCCCGATGGGTTCCGCCTGCTTCGCCGCCGCCGGTTCTCGGCGGGGCTCCGTGGTCGTCGTCACGTCAGCTCCAGATGTCGTGGTGCACGTTGAGGATCACGCGGGACCCGAATGGCTCGATCGTGATGGGGAGCTCGCGCATGTGGCCGAGCTGCTCCCGGACGGCGCGCTGGCGCTCCAACGGGCAGACGACGAGCAGGAAGCCCCCGCCCCCGGCCCCGGTCACCTTGGCGCCGGTGCTCCCGCCCCCAGTGCCGCCTCGACGGCCTCGTCGATCGCCGGGTTCGACACGCCGGACGCCAGCTCGCGCTTGGCCGACCAGCTCTTGTTGAGCGCGACGCCGAGCGCGTCGACGTCCCCCTCGCGCAGACCGTTGGCGGCCTCGCCGGCGAGGTCGCGGAGCATCCCCAGCTGGGGCAGGCGGTCGGCGATGTTCGCCGTCTGCTCGCCGAGGATGGTGTTCGCGCTCCGGGTGATCCCGGTGAAGAAGAGCAGGAGCTCGTCCTGCACGGCGCGGCGGACCTGCGCCGTCAGGGGGAGCTGGTCGACGACCACCCGGTCGCCCGGCCCGAACCGGATGTCGCAGACACCGCCGTACGCGGCGGCGTACTGGTCCTGCTTGCCGATCGGCTTGCGGCAGCGGTCGATCTCGATGGCGCAGGCGCGGTCGGCGAGCTCCTCGGCGGTCAGCTGCCGCCCCTGGTAGGCGAACAGCGCCTGCAGGAGGCCGACGGTCACCGCCGACGACGAGCCCAGCCCCGAGCCCGCGGACGGGATGTCGGCGAGAGTGGTGATCTCGACGCCGCCCCGGACCCCGGCCATGTGCAGGGCCTCGCGGACGAGCTCGTGCTCGAGGTCCTCGACCCGCGACACGATCTCCTTCGAGGAGTAGTTCACGTAGATGTCGTCGTCGAACCGCTGCTTGACCACGACGTAGACGTACTTGTCGATCGCCGCGTTGAGCACCCGGCCCCCGTGCTCGCGGTAGTAGTCGGGCAGGTCGGTGCCGCCGCCGACCAGACCGACGCGCAGCGGAGTCCGCGTGATGATCATCGCGCGGCGTCCTGCTTCCCAGACGTCGCGGGCGTGCTCGAGCGCCGCGGGTGTGCCGATGTCGGCGAAGTACGCGTCGCCCAGCGGCACGACCGCGGCCCGGCCGACCAGCCGGGGCAGCAGGTCGAAGCCGATGTCGCGCGGCAGCGGCTCCGGGATCTCGTCGAAGACCTCGGGTCGAAGGCGTACAGGCCCGCGTTGGCGAGGTCGCTGGTGGGTTGCGCGGGCTTCTCCACGAAGCCGACGATCCGGCCGTCCGGCGACCTCGACGATGCCGCATCCGACGGCTCGGGCGCCCGGAACACCGATCGGTCGCGACCGCCCGCTCTCGCGGTGCGCGTCGACGAGCATCCGCAGGTCGAAGTCGGTGAGGTTGTCGGCGTTGACGACGAGGAACATCTCCTCGCCGGCGACGAAGTCCCGGTTGGCGAGCAGCGTGCCGGCGCTGCCGAGCAGCACCGGCTCGTGGAAGAGCCGGACCAGCGGCGGCCCCGACCGCGCCGCGACGTGGGCCTCGACCAGACCCGGCCAGGTGGTGCGTGTTGACCAGCACCTCCTCGACGCCGGCGGCGGCGAGCGCGTCGAGCCAGATGTCGAGCATCGGGCGGCCGCCGATCTCGACCAGGCACTTGGGCATGGTGTCGGTGATCGGGCGCAGCCGCGTGCCGAGGCCCGCCGCCAGCAGGAACGCCTTCATGCGCCGGCCTTCCGGACGACGCCGAGTTCGCGCATCTGCGCGTCCGCCGCGGCGAGGACGTCGTCCAGGCCCGGCATCCCCCGAGCCAGGCCGGCGTACTCCGCGACGGAGTCGGCGGGGGTCCGCAGCGGTGCCCAGCCGAGCTGCTTGCAGCGCGTCGATGTCGGAGAAGATGTGGCGGGTGTCGCCGAACCGGTACTCGCCGGTGATCCGCGCGGGCAGGTCGGAGCCGTAGTGCTGCCGGACGACGTCCGCGAACTCCTGGGTCGTGTAGGCGTGCCGCCGCCGACGTTGAAGACGTGGCCGGGCGCCCGCTCGTCGGTGAGCACGAGCACGTTCGCATCGACGACGTCGTGGATGTTGACGTAGTCACGGATGGCCTGGCCGTCCTCGTACAGGGTCGGGGCGCCGCCGAGCAGGTAGTGCAGGTTGAAGATCCGGCAGGCGCCCGAGTAGGCGTTGTAGACCGACTGCCGGGGGCCCTGCACGATGCTGTAGCGCAGCGCCACCGTCGGCAGGCCGTACCGCTTGCCGAGGTTGAGCGCCACCATCTCCTCGGCGTACTTGGACATGCCGTACGGGTTCTGCGGGTTCGAGATCGCGTTCCGGCGTCCGCTGCATCTCGAGCGGGCCGTCGCAGACCGGGCACCGCAGCTCCCACCGGGCGGCCTGCAGGGCCGCCTCGGTGCGGATGTCCGGGGTCTGCTCGCCGTGCTCCGGGCAGGTGTAGAGCCCCTCCCCCATCGCGGACTGCGACGAGGCCACGACGATCCGCTGCAGGTCGAGCCGCTCGGCGACGGCGATCTCGTAGATCAGCGCCGTCGACGTCACGTTGACGTCGGTGAACCGCGCGAAGTCCGGCAGGTAGTCCTGGTAGGCGGCCAGGTGGTAGACGGCGTCCACGCGCCGCAGGAGGTCCGCGAGGAGCTCGCGGTTCCGGACGTCGCCGACGTAGAGGTCGACGCCCGGGCGTCAGGTAGGCCGGCGTGCCGTCCCGGTGGACGGGCGGCAGTGAGGGCGTCGAGGACGACGACGTCGTGGCCGAGTTCGACCAGCCGGTCGCAGGTGTGGGAGCCGATGAAACCGGCTCCGCCGGTGACGAGGATCCTCATCGCCGTCCCTCCCGCCGGGCGTGCACCTCTCGGTACACCGCGAGAGTCTTGCTCGCCGTGGCCGCCCAGGTGAACTCCGCGGCCCGCTCCGGGCCGGCCGCGCGGAGCCGTTCCCCCTCCGGCCCGCACGCCTTGAGGACGGCGTCGGCGATCGAGCCCGGGTCGTTCGGATCGGCCAGCAGGGCGCAGCCCCCCGCGGTCTCGGGCATCGCGCTGGTGTCGGACGTGACGACCGGGCAGCCCGTCGCCATCGCCTCGAGCAGAGGCAGCCCGAACGTCTCGTTGAAGGACGGGTACACGAAGACGTCCGCGGCCCGGTAGAAGTGCACCGTCTCCTCGAGCGGCACGCCGCCGACCCAGACGACGGCGTCGCCGATGCCGAGCCGCTCGGCCAGCGCCCGGAGCTGCGCCGCTGTACTCGCCGTCCCGGGCCGGACCCGACGACGACGAGCTGGCGGTCGCCCAGCTCGGCCTTGGCCGCGGAGAACGCGCGCAGCAGCCCCTCGCAGTTCTTGTACGGCCAGAGCGACGAGACGAAGAGCACGAACGGCTTGGTGACGCCGTACCGGTCGTGCACGTGCCGGCGCGCCTCGTCGGCGGTCGCCCGGGCGGAACAGCTCGTGGTCGACCGCCTCCGGGATGAGTCGCAGCTTGGCGGGATCGACGTCCAGGTAGTGCATGACCTCGCGACGCAGGCTCTCGGAGTTGATGATGACCGCGTCGGCGACCCTGGCCGTGCGGGGGTAGCTCATCCGCCGGTACAGCGCGGTTGCGGCAGCCGGATGGCCTGCGGCGCCGTGAACGCGTGCATGGTCTTGAAGTGCACGACCAGCGACGGCGCCGCCCGCACGACGGGAGCCATCAGGGTGCTGAAGACGTCGATCTTCGCCAGCGGCAGCCGCACGGGCGCGTAGAGGTGCTCGGTCAGGGTCCGCTTCGGCGGGCTCTCGTTCGACCACGGGAAGGTGATGTACCCGACCTTGCCGCCGTAGCCGGTGTGCGTCGGGCGGGACTTCGGGCTGACCAGCAGGTGGAACTCCTCGTCGTCGTCCAGGCGCGCCGCCATCTCGGGGATGATCCGGGTCCAGAACCAGTGGGCACCCGACGGGTGCGCCGGGTCGTCCGTGAGCAGGTTGATCGCGACACGCATCGGGGCCTCAGAAGGTGTTGGCGGCGACGGCGTCAGGCGTCATCCTCGACTGCCTGACGAACTGGGCGAGCAGGTGCATGCACGCCTGGTGCGCGTCCTCGATGACTCCGTAGTTGTCGGAGCCGACGTGCACGGTGACGTCGGCGAGCTCCCGGGCGGCGCCGCCGGTGAACCCGGTCAGGGCCACGGTGTGCATGCCGTGCCGGTTCGCCCACTCCAGTGCGCGCACGATGTTGGGTGACCGGCCGGACGACGAGACGGCGACGAGCACGTCACCGGGCCGGGCGAGCGACTCGAGCTGGTACTCGAAGACCGTGTCGTAGCCGTGGTCGTTGGCGATCGCGCTGAACAGCTCGATGTTGGTGCTGAGGCTGAACACCTGGGCGCGCAGGTCGGTCCCGTTGCGAACGCCCTTGACGTGGTCGCACTGCAGGTGATTGGCGATCGACGCCGAGCCGCCGTTCCCGCAGGCGAAGATCCTCGCCCGGCGGTCGTGGGCGGCGTTGAGGAGCGCGCCGGCCGCCGAGATCTGGGCGCTGTCGACGGATGCCGATGGCCAGGGCGAGCTCGGCGGCGTAGGCGCTGCCGAAGGAGCCGCCGTCCGCGTACTGGTGCGCCGGGAACGACGGCCGCGGCCGGGGACCTGCTCGCTCGCGGTCGTCGAGGATGTGCCGGACGGCGGCGGCGAGGTCGGGGAAGGACAGGACGTCGTCGCCCGGGAAGGCGACCGGCCCCACGTGCAGCGGCCGGGCGCCGACGGCCCGGGCCAGCCCGATGTCGGCCGCGCTGTCGCCGACGACCCAGGAGGCAGCGAGATCGAGCCCGAGGGCCTGCGCGGCGGCGAGCGCCATGCCCGGTCCGGGCTTGCGGTCGGCGCTCGCTCGCGCGAACGACTCGACGATGCCGTCGGGGTGATAGGGGCAGAACAGCCAGAGGTCGACGTGCGCGCCCTGCCGCGCCATCTCCTCGATCATGTGCTTGTGGACCTGGTGGACGTCCTCGATGCCGTAGTAGCCGCGGGCCACGCCGGCCTGGTTCGTCACGACGGCCACCGGCACGCCGGCGCGGTTCAGCTCGGCGACGGCCTCGATGGCGCCCTCGAGGAACTCGACGCGGTCGACCGAGCCGACATAGCCGCGGTCGGCGATGATCGTGCCGTCACGGTCCAGCAGCACTCCCGGCCGGCGCACCGGCGCCGCGACCTGGGCGGCATCGGTGTCGGCAGCCGCAGGCATTTCCGTCAACCGTCGCTCCTCTCCGGGAGAATGGCGGGGATGTCCGGGGACAGGTGCGTTCACAGCAGGGCTCCGAACCACTCGCCGAGCATCGGCTCGATCACGGCGAGCTCGGGCGGGTCGCCGTCGCTCCCGCTCACGCCGGCCACGGGGAGCGGCCAGGGGATGGCGAGCTCCGGATCGTCGTGACGGATCGTCACGACGTACTCGGGGCGGTGGATCCGGTTGATCCGGCAGGACACGTCGGCCGTCTCGGTCAGGGCCTGGTAGCCGTGCGCGAGCCCTGCCGGGAGCCACACCGAACGATGCTCGACGTCGTCGAGCACGACGGTCATCCAGAGGCGGTACGTCGGGGAGGCCGGCCGCAGGTCGACGGCGACGTCGACCACCGAGCCGTGCACGCAGTTCACCAGGCTCCCGACCCCGCCGTCCGTCCGCAGGTGCAGCCCGCGCACGCCGCCCCGGCAGGTCCGGGTGCGGGTCTCCTGGACGAGGTCCCGGCAATCGACGCCGGCCAGCAGGGCCACCTCGGAGTCGAACGTGCAGACGACGAAGCCCTGCGGGTCCTCCTCGAGCCGAGGTTCGAACACGACGCTGCCCTGCAGGACGCCCACGCAAGCCTTCACGTCGGGGTCCCCGGCCGGCTGCGTGGGCCGACGGTGCCCGTGGGTGCGGTGAAGCCGTCCGTCGCAGTCGAAACGCACAACAACATCAGCTCCTCGATTGCGGAGTGCGTTCCTCGCCGCCGCGGCCCCGGGTCCTCCGTCCCGTTAGGAGAGCGCGCGGGAGGGCGCGGCGATACCGGCAGCCTCGCTCGGCCCTCAGCGCTGCCCGGGTCGGTGACGGCGGCTCGACCGGCGGGCGAGCCCGGCCGGGGCGGCGACCAGGGACGCCGCGACGGCGAGGTCGAGCAGGTAGGGGGACGCGTCGCCCAGGCCCGTCTCGGTGAACGAGGCGGCCACGCAGTAGACGACGAGGAAGAGCGCGATCGCCCGACGCGGGCCGGCCGGCCGCGTCATCGCCGCGAGGAAGAGCAACAGCAGGAAGGCGACGACGATCGCCACACCGACGCGCCCGAGCTCGAGGTGGGTGGCGACCCAGTTGCTGTCGATGGCCAGCCCGTCGAACGACTTGTTGCCCAGGCCGGTGCCGAAGAGCTCCTGCAGCATCGTGGTCTGCCGCTGCGCGATGGCCGCCCACACCTTGGTACGACCGGTGAGCTGGGCCAGGTCCTCGGTGGACTGGCCTCGCGCGAGCCAGGAGACGATGAAGCGGCGAGAAGACGGTCCAGGTCCGCCAGGCCCATGAGGACGACGACGGCCGTGGTCCGCCGGACGCGGGCGTGCCCCAGGAACAGGCTGGCCCCGGCCACGAGCAGGCCGAGCACGAGCGCGAGCAGGGCCGGTCCGGGTGTGGGTCGCGACCAGCGCGGCCGCCGCGACGACGAGGGTCAGACGCCGTGGCCCGGCCGGCCACCACGCCGCAGAACCAGAGGACGACGGTGCATCCGATGAGGACCGCGGCGTAGTGCGCGACCTGCGGCGCCGGGATCGGCCACACCACGCCCGGTCAGGCGCCCGTCCGCCGCGAACGCCGGCCCGGGGGCGAGCGAGCGCCCCTATCCACACCGAGCGCGATGATGACCTTCAGGCAGAGCAGGTGCGCCCGCAGCAGAGGGAGGTCCGGCCGTCCCCACCACGGGGTGAGCACCCAGAGCACGCTGACGAACAGCACGAGGCGGACAGCGCCCGGTAGGTCGAGCCGACGACGAACTCGTTGTGGATGCTCGACCATGAGCGCCAGGACGGCCATCGTCGCCGAGCAGCATCGAGGAAGACGTTCGGGCGGACGACCATGCCGGGGTTGGCCGAGCATCGCCAGCACCAGGGCCAGGAGCAGGCCCCCTGAGCCAGCGGCCTGCCCGATCGAGTGCGGGATCGGCAGGACCGACGAGCCCTGGAACGGCATGACGTTGAGGAAGAGGGCGGCCCACGCGGGCAAGGGCCCGCGCAGGAGCGGCCCGACGACGGCCGGGCCGCCGGCAGACCTCGTCCGCAGGGCGCAGGGTGCTCAGCGTCGTCACGGCAGCAGGGAGCGCTCGGCGCCCTTGTCCGGTCGCGGGCACGATCGACGTCGGACGTTCGGCGTCTCTGCTCGCGCCCGGGGCGACCAGCGCCGGAGGAGATGTCGTCGCGGATCGCGCCGCAGCAGCACGGCCCCGCTGCAGCCGGAGACCCGACGGAGCGGACCAGATCGGCCGGCCGTCCGCACGAGTTCGACGCTGGACCTGCCGGCGGTGACGGCGACGACGACGTCGTCCGCCCAGGCGGTCGAGGTGATCCACGCCCACGGCGGGGTCGAGGTCCGCGAGCACGAGGGTCACGCCGTTGCGTGCCTTCGCCAGAGCCACGTCGTCCCAGTCGGCTGGCGTCGAGGTCCGCCGGACCGCGGGTCAGCGACGGGACGACGTGCGGGCGGAACACCTCGGGCCGCTCGTCCGGCCCGGCACGTCGGCGAGCCGGTCGAGCGCGGCGTGGACGTCCCCGCGCGCGGTGAGGTCGACGATCAGCGCGTCGCGCCCGTGCCGGCGGAGACGCAGGCTCGCCGCGGCGACGACGCCGAAGCGCATCTCGTCCGAGTTGTCCAGACACAGCACGGCGAGCGACGGGCGGCGCCCGGTCGGGTCACCGCCTGCTCGAGCGTGCTGCCGCCATCCGCTGCCGGTCGGCGGTGCGGCGCTCCTGCGCGCCGCAGACCCACGGCAGGAACCCACGGGTCCGTCGATCCGCGCGACGGGGCCAGCCGGCGGACGCTGAGGGGCACCGGCGCGTCGAGCGCCGACGCCGACCTCGACCCGCAGCCACAGCCGGTCGGAGAGGATCGCCTGCAGGACGACGACGACGAAGCCCACGGCCAGCCCCCCGATCAGGCCCGAGGCGAGGACGAGCACGACGTGCTTCAGGCGGCCGACGGCGAGGATGGCGGGCGGGTCGATCACCTTGCTGGCGTTCACGACCACGGTCCCGCTGCAGCTGCGCCTGCTGCTCCTTGCTGCTCGAGGTCGCTGATCTGGCCGTTCGACTCGCGACCGGTCGGCCACCGCATCGCTCATCGAGTCGGCGTGCTCGCTTCGCCCCTGCGCGGCCAGCGCCTGGATCTGCGCGCGTCTGCGTCGCTTGCAGGTCGCCTTGCAGAGCTTGTCGATCCGCTTGCCATAGCCCTCGATGAGGATGGTCGACCTGGGCCGCGACCTGCTCGGCCCGGAACTGCAGGTACTCGCTGCGTGAAGGCGCCGAGCCGGCGGACGGCCTCGTCGACTGGTACGGCGCCGGTCATCGTGATCTGCAGGATCTCGGCCGAGCCGGTCGACACGGGCGTGACGTTGCCGAGCAGTGCCTGCGGCGGCGATCGTCAGCCCGAGGTGCGCCGATCGTCCGTTCGGCGACGGTCCGCGTGGTCAGGAGGCTGACGTCCGTCGCGCTCGCGTCATTCGGATCGACGCCTTCGGGTCGTGCGTCAGCATGCAGCGTCGTCGTCGCCGTGGGCAGGGCGGGATTGAGCGCCAGGAACGCCGACCGCCGCAGGAGCAGTCCCAGCACCGCGGGCACGACGAACCGCAGCCACCGGCGCCGGACCGCGGCACGCAGGTAGTGGAAGCTGACGAGCGCCGCGAGCGGGCGCACCGGGTCCCCGTCTCCTCGGGCGCGACGTCGGGGATGTTCCACGCGGACGGCGCGTTCCACGGCGCCGGCCTGCGGCGGCCGCCGTGCGCTCCGAGGCCCAGGCCGCCGCGCTCTCGGGCGGCTCCCGTCCTCCGTGCTCGCTCATCTGGTCGTCCCCGTTCGCTGCCGGACATCGGCGCCTGGCCGATTCCTGTGATCCGCACGGGCAGCGGCGCCTGGCGGCGCGCTCGTCCAGCGTCCGCCGCCCCGTCGTGCGGTCCGACGGGTCCGGGTCCGCGACGACGACGCCGTCGATCCGCCGCCCGGCGTCGTCGACCGCGACCGCGAGGCGGGCGAGCTGCTCCCGGCTGCCCACGCCCGGCGCGAGCGCGAGCACCGTCACCTCGGTGGGCGGGACCTCGTCCAGCGTCGGGCTTCCTCGCTGTCGACCACGGCGAGCACGATGGTGAGGTCGGCCGGTGGTGCTTCGGGACGACGCGCAGCGTTGAGCAAGGACGCCGGCGCGGTCGCGACGCGGGGTGAGCCCGGGCCGGTCCCGACGCACCTCGGTCTCGCTCGGTCCTGCGTGGAACGGGCGGCCAGCGAGGCCGGCGTCGTCCACCTCGTCGGCGGCCGTCCGGGCTCCCTGTCGTATGTCCCGTCGGCGCATCGGGGAGATCGTCGCGACCGTCGCGCGCGCGTGCTGCCCGGCCTCCACGGCGGCCGGCCCCGCCCGGTGACGAGCTCGTCGAACGACGCGACGCTCGCCGGCACGAGCGCCTGCCGCGGATGGCGACCGGCGTCCCTCGGTCCTCGCCTCGAGCTGCAGCCCCGGGCGTGGCTGGACCACGCTCGGCGGAGCAGGCGGCCCACAGCGAGGCAGCGGCGTCGTGGCCGCTCGCCACGACGAACCGGGTGCTGATGCCGAGCGAGGCGGCGAAGGCGGCGAGCTGCGGGGCGACGGCCAGCCCTCGGCAGTCGCCGGCGACGGCGATGACGGCGATGGAGCGCGGGTGGTCCACGCGCCCGGCCCCCGCTCGCCCCGCCGCGCCCCGCGGCGGAGCTGATCCTGCGGAGTACGCCAGCGCTCGCAGCAGCTGCCGGAACGCCCAGGCGTCCACGGGCGAGGCGCTGACGTAGGTCTCGAACAGCGCGGACCACTCGGCGACGGACCGCTGCGGCCGGCTGCGGACGTCGGCGAGCACGATGCTGCCCACGGCGTCGGCCATGTCGTCCCGTGCGCGCAGCCGCGGGTCGCGCCGCTGCCCGGCGAGCCACGAGCAGCGCCGCGAGGCCGTCACCCAGCAGGGCTCCGGCCAAGCCCCATGTCACCAGGCCGACGACGCGGCCGGGCCCGTGCCGCGGGAGCAGCCGGCTGGACGATCGAGGCCACGTGGATGCCCGCCGTCATGGCGCCGCTGGCGGCAAGCTCGCTCTTGACCTTGTCCAGCTGGAGGGCCAGTATCGGACTGGCTCGGCGGTCAACTGGGCCCGCAACTGGGCGTCCCGGACGCCGACGGCGATTTCAGTCCTTCGACGTCGATGCCGCGTTGGTCGCGTCGATCTGGTCCTGCGAGGCCTTGACCTGCGCGGTCAGCGCGTCGTTGCGCGACCGAGGTCCCCGACGATCGCGCCCGTGACGCTCCGGGCGTTCTCGGTCAGCGCGTCGACACGTAGGCCTCGGCGACGGCCTGTGTCAGGTCCTGGGCCGCGCGCGGATCCGGGGAGCCGCGTCGATCTGGATGAGCTGGGGGGTCGCGGCCTCGACGGTGATCTGGTCGAGGACCTGGGCGGCGGACGGGCCTGGGGGTGACCGACCGGCCGGCCCTGGCCGAGAACGGGAGTGCTCTAGGACGATCTGCACCTGCGTGACGACGCCGCTGCCGCGCCGTCGCCACCGGAACCGCCGGCACTGCTCGGGAGCAGCGACCAGGACGGCACGGCTCGCCGACTGGACCGGCGCGAGGGTCGCGTAGGCGACGCCCACGAGGACCCCGAGGAACGCGCGGCCGCCGGCACCCGCCAGCGCTGAGCGCAACAGTCGCGGTGGACCGGCCGTCCATCGCGCGCTCAGCCATCGGTGCCTCCCCCCGACCGACGCCGTCCGGCGGATCGAGGGGTCGAGCCCGGCCCGCCACGGAACGTGTCAGCGTTCCGGCCGAGCCGAGCGCGTCACCCACGAGTCCGGAGCCCCTTTCGCAAGCTACGATCATGACTCAGCAGTGATGATCACGTAGTCACGATGAGCGTCGCGATCCGTGATCGTCACCTTAACTTCTTCCTTAGGTGACGCGTGGCGGGGTTCGGTCATTCGCGCGTGAGGGAGCCCGGCCGCGGGCCGCCGGCGGCACTTATCGACCGGAGGCGGGGTATCAGCGACGCCCGGCGTGGGCTCACCGTTACACGTGACACGCCATAGCTGGGACTCGCGAAGCAGGGGCCGGTGGGCATGATCAGAGTGGCTCTGCTCGTCGACAGCCCGAGCCGGCGGGCGCACGGCAACGCGGTGAGCCGACTCGCGCTCGGTCTCCTGGAGACCGGTCGGGTGGAGGTCGACCTCGTCTGCTACAGCGACGACCCGCCGCCGTCGTGGCTCCCCGCCGGCGTCCGGATGCACCGCCTGGGCGTCGACCGGGTCTCGCGCTCCGTACCGGCGCTGATCCGCTACCTTCGCCGCCGGAGCGGCCGGACGTGTTGATCACCCGTCAGGTGCACGCCAATTTCGTCGGTCTCGCCGCGGCCTGGATGGCCCGGACCCCTCCGGGGTGGCGCGGCAAGCTCGTGCTGGTTCAGGACCACCCGGTGGAGTACTCCCACGCGAGCAACCGGCGGGACAACAAGTGGGTCGGCCAAGGTCGGCTACCGCTTCGCCGACGGGCTGATCTGCCCCTCGCCGACCGTCCGCGACGACATCATCGCCTGGTGCGGCCTCGACCCGTCGTCCGTGGCTCTGGTCCCGAACCCGATGCCGGCCTTCTCCGGGCGAACTCGCCCCCACCGCCGCATCCCTGGCTCGACCCGAGGGTCAGCCGCCGGTGTTCGTCAACACCTCGAACATGACGTACTGGAAGCGCCTCGACCTGCTCGTCGACGCCTTCGCCGACGTGCGCAGCAGCGGCGCGCCCGCCTGCTGATCGTCGGCGACGGGCCGGGCCGCGCGGACGCCGACGACCGGATCCGGCGGCTCGGGCTTGAGGCTGACGCCGAGACGGTCGGCTGGGTCGACGACCCGCTTGCAGTACGCCGCGCGGGCGTGGGCGTTCGTGCTCCCCTCCGACGAGGAGGGTTTCGCGCAGGTCCTCACCGAGGCCATGAGCGTCGGCTGCCCGGTGATCACGACGGACGCGCGGGGCGGCGGTCCGCGCTTCGTCACGAGGGCGGCCGCTACGGGCCTGCTCGTCCCTCGCGGGGATCGCGGCGCACTCGCCGACGCCATGGCCGAGATCCTCGCTCCGGACGTGAGGGCACGCTACGCCGGCTCGGACGCCGCCGCGTCGGCGAACTGTCGCCCGGGGCGAGCGCGAACCCGCTGACCGGCTTCCTCTGCGAACGGCTCGGGGTCGCTCGCCGGCCGTCTGACGCCGCGACCGGACCGCCTGTCCGCCCTGTGGCCCACCCGGCCAGGGCCGGCCGATCCTGACGACGCCCCGGTACCTCCAGGACCGGCGGCGGAACCACCACCGCCCCTTCTGCGCCAGCAGGTACTGCCAGCTCGCGCGGTCCGAGAGGCGCCGGGCCCGCCTCGAGCGTCCGGTACAGCCTGCAGCCGCTTCACCGGGGGCCAGCACTCGCGGCGAAGGCGAGCAGTTCTTCGACGTCGCTGCTCGCCTCGCCCGGGCCGGCACCCAGGAGCGTCGGCCGACTTCGCCACCGCCGCAGCCGTCCGCGGTCGTAGACCCGCCCGGCCGCCCACAGCGCCTCACGGCCGAGCTGCTGGTGCGACCGACGCGGACAGTCGCGCCGGTGTCGGCGAGGCGGTCCCCATAGCGCTCGAGCACGACCTCGAACACCGACCGCCTCTGGCGGAGGTCCATAGGGCGGTCACGGCCTTGCTCATGTTCTCGCCGTGGCACCCGGTAGTAGGCCTGGTCCACCCCCCGGATGAAGCCGACGTCGCCGTGCGCCGCCAGCCGCATGTACATCTCCATGTCGCGCGGCACGCGGCAGCCCCGGGTCGTACCCGCCGACGCGCTGCTGCAGGGAGGTCCGGACGATGATCTCCGGTGAGGTGATCGGATTCTCCGCCCTGCCGGAACCGCTGCTCCAGCCACCACGGCCCGGGCCAGACGGACGAACCCCGCTCCTTGGTGCGCGCGGGCGGCAGCGGTCGCCGTCGGACCACGCAGCCGGCGCCCGTAGACGAAGCCCACCTCGGGGTGCGCGTCGAGCAGTCCCGCGCGCGTCCCCAGCGCCCCCGGCGTCGCGCCGGTCGTCCGCGGACATCAGGAGCGCAGTAGTCGCCGTCCGCCCACTCGAGCAGGCCCTCGTTGTAGGTCGCGATGTTGCCCTTGTTCGTTTCGTGCGACGACGACGTCGATCCGCGGGATCCCGGGCGGCGATCTTGCGCGCGCGACCTCCGCCGCTGTCGTCGGGCGACGCGTCGTCGATGATCAGCACCCGGACGTCGACTCCGGGCTGCTCGTCCAGCACGCTCCGGACGGCGTCCTGCAGGAAGTGGCCGTACCTGTAGCACGGGATGACCACACTGACCGAGCTCATCGCACCCACTCCGTTCGCTCCGCGGTATCTGCGGGACGGCGGCCGGCAGCCTGCTCAGGATCCCTCACTCAACGGGACTCGCAGCGGCGCCGCCCTGATACCGCTCGGGTGGGTGGTGAAGGTGCTGCCGGCGTCCTGGGCGAACGGCCCCGCACACGCGCCGGCCCGGCGCTCACCCGCTGACGAGCACGGCTCGCCCGCGCCGGGCGTTCCGGTCCACGCGGCCCAGCCGACCTCGTTCCCCTGATTCCAGGCGAAGAACGTCGAGGGTCCTTCGTAGACGTTCTCCGACCAGCGATTGCCCTGGTGGAAGGTGATCTGAGTGGGGATGTCGGAGCCCGCGGCGTCGCCGTTCGGGCCGCCGTACTGGCTGAACATCACCGTTCGCGCCGCAGGCCGGCCACGCGCGGTCGCCGCACCCGGGATGTGAGCGGGGTCGAACATCGACGTGGTTGCGCGTGACGCTCACGTTCTGCGTCTGCCACATGCAGCCGTCCCAGTAGTCGTCGGCGGGACCCGGTGAGTCGGCCGCGTAGCGTGGCCGGTCGAGCTGGGCCCCCGGCAGGTTCGGGCGCAGCCGCTCATGCTGAAGGGGCCCGCCGCCCCCTCCGTCAGTGTGCAGACGCCGTCGAAGCCGTCGTTGCAGTGGCGGTTGGCGTTCTGCCACAGGAAGATGCCGCCGCCGTTGTCCACCAGCGTGTTGCCGCTGATGACGGAGCCCCGGGTGGCCTGGGATCGCCGCGAGCGGACGCACGACTGCCATGCGGCACGCGGGGACACCGCCGTTCTTCGAGTCGCTGCCGGACTCCGAGATGTAGATCGCCGGCATCGGGAACGGGGGTTTTCCGGGCCGTCGACAGGTTGTTCCGGGCGATGTAGTTGTCGGTGATGGAGAAGTTGTAGGAGATCTCCTCCCAGATCGGCCCCGTTCTCGTTGTCCGTGATCGTGTTCTGGGTCCACGTCGTGTTGGCGTTGTTGGTGTCCGCCCAGCCTCCGACGCCCCAGTTGTGGTGGATCCAGTTCTTCCTGGATCATCACGCCGTTGGTGCCCCAGAGCTTGAACCCGCCCTGGTTGCCGTCGCCCTTGACGGTCCCGCAGTGCGGGTTCCGGTACTCGGCCGGGACGGGGTTGTGGCCCTTCCACCCGAGGGCGGCGTTGTTCAGATGAGCCCGGAGAGGTCGCAGGTGTCGTTGCGGCTGATCTCGTTGTTCTCGATCCAGACGTTGTACGGGCCGCCGGTCAGCTTGTCCCCCGGTGAGGGTCTGGGCGGACTGGAACCCGTACTGGCCGTTCTCCGTCAGGCAGTCGTCCCGCAGGACGCTGTCGGACGCGGCGAACATGCCGCCGCCGGGGACGTTGAGCCGTCAGAGTGCTGTTCAGCAGCTTCCACCCGCCTGCCCGGTCTGGTTGACGGCCGTCTGGTCGACGATACGGGGCGAACCGCTGGATGGTGAGGTAGGCGATGGTGACGTCCCGCTGCTCGCCGGTGCTGATGTTGCTGTCGATCGCCGTGCGACCGGCGAGTACTGGCCGTCGAGCGACGCTCCCGTGCCGTTCGCCCACCCGCCGACGAAGACGTCGCCGGTGTTGGCGCTGAAGCTGCCGTAGTGCACGCCCGGCGCGAGGTAGTAGACCGTGCGAGGGCCGAGCTGCCAGTTCTGGTAGTCCGCCGTCCCCGGCGGCCAGCACCTGACCGGCCGTGGCCTCCGGGAAGTCGGTCCCGGGCCCGCCGAAGGTCGGCAGTCCCGGCGTGCCGGAGGCGTACGGCCCGGCGCTCCCCGCGTAGGAGTAGGGCGAGCGCAACGTGCCGGAACCGCAGACGGGTGTGCCGGTGGGCCCGGCCGCGGCCCCTCCGGCGCGTGCCCCGTCGGCCGCCGCGATCCTGTGCGCCGACCAGACTCCTGAAGCCGACCGCGCCGGCGCCGGCCAGCAGGACGGCGACCACCAGCAGGGCGAGCCCGGGCCGCGTGAAGATCCCTCATGTCCCCCCCGGCGTCGGCGGTCGCCCCACGGTCATGCTGACCGCGGGGCCCCGGTGCTGCCATCCGGCCCCCGGTCGCCTAGCCGCTGGCGAAGACGACGTCGACCCAGTAGTTGGCGCGTTGAAGGTGTTCGTCGGGAAGCGTGCTGCGTGGCGCCGTAGGCGTAGACGCCGTTGCCGCCGCTGACGCCGTTCTTCGAGGCGTGCAGCGGCGCGTTGTCGACACCGGTGGTGGCGAAGTACCCGCCGTCGCCGGCGTAGTGCCCGCCCGGCGCGAAGTACGACGCGACGTAGACCGTGCCCGCGGTGATCGCGCACCGGGGTGGTGAAGGTCGACCTGCTGCCAGCCCGAGGCGCTCTCGTTGGCGAACGTCGCCGATGGCCAGCTTCGTCCCCGAGGAGTCCACAGGTTGCCGACGTGGGTGCCGGTGTTCGTCGGCGCCCTTGTAGAAGCGGATGCCGGTGATCGACCCGTTGACGTCCGCGGTGAACTTCACCCCGAGCTCCACCGCGGAGGTCGCCGGAGTCGGCGGTCGCGGGCGTGCCGTGGCCGACAGATCGTGCAGGCCGTGCAGGCGTCGCGGCGGGGTGACCGCGGTCGAGGCCGCCGACGCCGCGCCCGTGCCGACGGCGTTCGTCGCCGACGACCGTGAACGTGTAGGCGCGTGCCGTTCGTCAGCCCCGTGACGGTCGCGTGGTCGCCGGCGGGCTGCCCGTCACCGTGGTCGGCGTCTGCGCGGTCGCGCCGATGTACGGGGTGACCGTGTAGCCGGTGATCGGGCTGCCGCCGTCGTCGACCGGCGCCGTCCAGCTCGACCGTCGCCGAGGCGTTCGCCGGCACCGCGCGGTCACCCCCAGTCGGCGCCTCCGGGGCGGTCGGCCGCGGCCGGTGTGACGGCGTTGGACGACGCGGACGCCGGTCCCGGTGCCGACGGCGTTGGTCGCCGACACCGTGAACGTGTAGGCGGTGCCCGTTGGTCAGGCCGGTGCACCGTGGTGCGTGGTGGCCGGCGGGTGTGCCGGTCACCGTGGTCGGCGTCTGCGCGGTCGTGCCGATGAACGGGGTGACCGTGTAGTCCGTGATCGGGCGCCGCCGTTCGACGGGGCCGTCCAGCTCACCGTCGCCGAGCGTCCGGCCGTCGCCGTCGACCTCCGGTCGAGCCGGGCGCCGGCGGAGCCCGCTGGAGAAGACGACGTCGACCCAGTAGTTGGTCGCGTTGAAGCTGTTGCTGCGGGAACGTGCTGCTGCTGCCGTAGGCGTAGACGCCGTTGCCGCCGCTCGACGCCGTTCGCAGGCGCGTGCAGCGGCGCGTTGTCGACGCCCGCGGTCGGCGAAGCAGCCGCCGTCGCCGGCGTAGTGGCCGACGGGGCGAGGTAGGAGGCGACGTAGGTGGTGCCGGCGGTGACCGCGACCGGGGTGGCGAAGGTGACCTGCTGCCAGCCGGAGGCGGTCTCGCTGGTGAACGTCGCCGTGGCGAGCTGCGTCCCCGTGGCGGTCCACAGGTTGCCCGACGTGGGTGCCGGTGTTGGCCGCTGCCCTTGTAGAAGCGGATGCCGGTGATCGACCCGTTGACGTCGGAGGTGAACTTCACCCCCAGCTCGCACCGACGGAGCTGTCCGCGTCGCTCGGTGTCGCCGGGGTCGCCGTCGACGGCCAGATCGTGCAGGCCGTGCAGGGGTCGTCGACGGGGTGACCGCCGTCGAGGCCGCCGACGCCGGACCGGTTCCGATCGCCGTTCGTCGCGGTCACCGTGAACGTGTACGTGGTCCCGTTGGTGCAGGCCGGTCACCGTCGCGCTGGTCGCGGCGGGCTGCCGGTCACCGTGGTCGGCGTCTGCGCGGTCGCCCCGATGAACGGCGTGACCGTGTAGCTGGTGATCGGGCTGCCGCCGTTCGACGGGCGCCGTCCAGCTGACCTGGCCGACGCGTTGCCGGCGCCCGCCGTCACGCTGGTGGGAGCGGCCGGGGCGGTACGCCGTGGTCGGCGTGACGGCGTTCGAGGCGCGGACGCCGGGCCCGGCCGACGGCGTTGGTGGCTGACACCGTGAACGTGTAGGCCGTGCCGTTGGTCAGGCCCGTGACCGTGGTGCTGGTCGCCGGCGGGTTGCCGGTCACCGTCGTCGGCGTCTGCGCCGTCGCCCCGATGAACGGCGTCACCGTGTAGCTCGTGATCGGGCTGCCGCCGTTCGACGGCGCCGTCCAGCTCACCGTCGCCGACGCCGTTGCCCGCCGTCGCGGTCACGCCGGTGGCGCACCCGGCGCCGTCGCGGCCCCGCTGGCGAAGACGACGTCGACCCAGTAGTTCGTCGCGTCGAAGCTGTTGCGTCGGGAAGGCGCTCGTCGCGCCGTAGGCGTAGACGCCGTTGCCGCCGCTCGACGCCGTCCTGGCAGCGCGTGCAGCGGCGGCGTTGTCGACGCCCGCGGCGGCGAAGTAGCCGGTGTCACCGGCGTAGTGGCCGGTCGGGCGCGAGTAGGACGGCGACGTAGATCGGTGCCCGGCGGTGATCGCGACCGGAGTGGCGAAGGTGACCTGCTGCCAGCCGGAGGCCGTCTCGCTGGTGAAGGTCGCCGTACGCCGAGCTTCGTGCCCGGTCGACGTCCAGAGGCTCGCCGACGTGGGTGCCGGTGTTGCCGCCGCCCTTGTAGAAGCGGATGCCGGTGACCGAGCCGTCGACGTCGGACGGAACTTGACGCCCAGCTCGATCGGCGCGGTGTCGGCGTGCTCGCCGTCGCCGGCGTCGCCGGCGCCGGCCAGATCGTGCACGACGTGCAGGCCGTCGCTGACGGGCGTGACCGCGTTCGAGGCCGCGACGCCGGCCCGGTGCCGACCGCGTTGGTCGCCGCCACCGTGAACGTGTAGGCCGTGCCGTTGGTCAGGCCGGTGACCGTGGCGCGTGGTCGCCGGCGGGCGTGCCGGTGCACGGTCATCGGCGTCTGCGCGGTCGTGCCGATGTACGGCGTGACGGTGTAGCCGGTGATCGCGCTGCCGCCGTCGGCGGGCGCGGTCCAGCTGACCGCCGCCGACGCGTTGCCCGGCGTCGCGGTCACGCCCGTCGGCGCTGGCCGGGCGGTCGCCGGCGCCGGTCCTCGGCGTGAACACACGTCGACCCAGTAGTTCGCGCGCGTTGTAGGTGCTGCGTCGGGAAGGCGCTGGTCGTGCGCGTACGCGTACAGGCCGTTCACGGCGCCGCCGGTGTTGCGCAGCGCGTGCAGCGGCGGGCTGTCGACGCGTGCCGTTGCCGTCGGGCCGGGCGACGGGTGCGGATACAAGTAGCGCTCGTCCTGCGCGGTAGTGGCCAGCCGGCGCGAAGTAGGACGCCACGTAGGTCGTGTTGGCGTTGATCGGCGACCGGCGTCGCGAAGGTCACCTGCTGCCAGCCGGAGGCGGTCTCGCCGGTGAACGTCGCCGTGGCGAGCAGTTGGTCCCGCGGCGCGTCCACAGGTTGCCCGACGTGGGTGCCGGTGTTCGTGCTGGCCTTGTAGAAGCGGACCCCGGTGACCGTGCCGGACGACGTCGGACGTGAACTTGACGCCGACCTCGATCGCGCGCCGCCGTCCCGGAGTCGACCGTGCCGGGCGTGACGCCGGTGCCCCAGATCGAGCAGGGGCAGGTGACGTTGACCGTGGTACCGGCCGACGGGCGTCTCGAGGTTGCCGCTGTCGTCGACCGCCCGCGACTTGATGGTCGCGGTCGGGTTGCCGTGCGCGACCCAGCTGTAGCGTCCAGCTGGTCGTGCCCGTGGCCGGGTGCCAGGTGGTGCCGCCGTCGGTGGAGACCTCGACGCCGGCGACGACCCGCCACCGGTGTCGGCCGCGGTGCCGGTGACGGTCACCTGCGCGCCGTCGGCGACGTTCGCGCCCGGCCGCGGGCGAGGTGATGGTCGACGTCGGCGCGGTGGTGTCGGTCGAGGCGGTCGCGGCGGTCAGGCCCGCGATCAGCGTGGCACGGCTGCACGCCCATGTCCGCGAACAGGTTGACCGTCGCCTGCTGCATGTTGCGGTCGGTGGCCGTCGCCGGTTCGGCGTTGTCCAGACCCCACGCCCACTGCACGGTGCCGGCGCCGAAGACCAGCGCGCCGCTCGGGCGCGCGGTACAGCGTCAGGTGGTGGGTGGCGGTGCCGTCGGCCTTGGTCGTTGCGTGCCGTAGTCGGTGAACGACCTCGGCCGACGTTGACGGTCGTCGACGGACAGGTCGAACAGCCCGGCGGGCCGGAACCCGTTGTCGGCGTCCTCGTCCCACTCGTAGCCGAGCGTTCCGGCACCCGGGCCGAGCGTCAGCGACCTCGCCCGCGGCCAGGTTCGCCACCGCGGTGTTGCGCCAGAACCGCAGCTTGGCGTACTGCGGCCGGGACCTGGATGTCCGTCGTGCCGGAGTTGACGACGAACAGCTGGCCGGTCAGCGCGTTCTGCGGGCCGGCCGCCGTCGCCGGGCGGGCTGAACCGGGGGTCCGCCCAGGTGCCCGTCCAGGTCGGCGGGTCCTGCGGGTCGACCGGCGCTGTCGTAGTGCGTCTCCTTGTAGCAGACCAGGGTGCGGTTCGCGGTGCTGGAGCCGTCGATGCTCGGCTCCGGTCCGCGTCTTCCAGAACACCTCGTTGCCGCTGAAGAACGCGAGGTTCAGGCCCCGTGTCGCGGGCCGCCTCGACGTTCGCCCGCTGGGTGCCGGACCAGTACTCGTCGTGCCCGACCGAGAGGAACGTCTTGTGGTTGTTCAGCAGCGGCGCCCCCGGCGGACGTGCCGACGTCGATCCCGGACGTGTAGCGAGACGTCGTACCCGTTCGCCTCCAGGAAGCGGATCATCGGGTACTCGGCGTACATCAGCCAGCTGCGGCCCTGGTCGTCGTCCGCGGTGTGGAAGGGCCGGTTGTAGGACACCTTCGACGCGCCCTTGTAGATCGCGGGCTGCCCGGCGGGCAGTTGTCGGTGCAGGTGTAGAGGCTGTTGCCGCCGTAGCGTGTTGTACGCCTGCCAGGTCTCGTCCGACGTCTGGAAGACCATGTCGGAGTGGCTGGCGTCGTTGCGGACGACGAACGGGATGAGGCTGCGACCCGCCGGTGTCGTCGCGGACGAGGTGGGCGATGTAGACGCCGGAGACCGCGTCGGACGGCACGGCCCACGACGCCGACACCGCCCAGTTGCCGCAGTCGATCAGACCCGGTCGGCGCGGTGTCGGTCAGTGCAGGCCGGCTGGGTCTGCGGCAGCGTCGCCGACGGCCGCGATCGCGGAGACGATCTTGCCGCGCGCCGTTGCCCTGGTAGTAGCCCAGCCGCAGGATGTCGATGTGGTACGACTGGCCGTGCGTCTTGATCTTGAACTGGACGGTCCCGCCCTGGTTCACGCTCATCGACGTCGCGAAGCCCTGGATCGTCGCGTCGCCGGCGCCGGTGACCTGCCAGTCCGCTGGGCGGGTCGCCCGGCTGGGTGTTCTCACAGGCGATCACGCTGACCACGGGCGGCCCGCAAGGATCCACCGCCGCCGCGGCTGGTGCCGCGTGCAGGGGCACGAGAACGAGCGCCGCCACGACGGCGACCGGCGTCGCCAGGGCGATCCGGCGGACACGCGATAGGCCCGTGCCGAGGCGCCGCGCGTAACCGGCGGAAACCCTGGTGCTCATGCGTCGCCATCCCATCGGGGGCAGGTGTGCGGCCGAGTAGGGGAGAAGGCCGCACCTGCCGCTGATACGCCCGTTCGTACACATCCACCGGACGGCTGATGCCGACCGCTCCCTCCGTACCGCCCCGGCACGATCGACGCCGTGGACAGCTACTCAGTCACGATCGCCCGGAGCCGTCGCACGCAGCGGCCGCGGGTCGGGCCGATGCTCCCGATCGGCACGCCGAGCTCGGCGACGATCTCCTCGTAGGTCAGCGGCGGGTCCTGCGTCAGCGCCTCGACCAGCGACCGCCACGCGGGCGGCAGCGTCTCGAGGGCCGCCCGCGCCTCGGCCGCCTGCTCACGTGAGAGCAGCGCCTCGTCGAGCGGGGCCTGCAACCGGTCCGGCCCCGTCGAAGGTCGTCTCGTCGTCGCTGGGGATCACCCGCTTGCGCTGGGCCACGCACCGCAGTGACTCGCGCTGCGCCGTCGTCGCCAGCCACGAACCGATCCTCGCGGGCTCGCGCACCTCGTGGATGTGCTCGAACAGGCGCAGCCACGTGTTCTGGACGACGTCCGCGGCGTCGCTCTCGCCGAGCCCGTGCCGGAACGCGATCGACCACAGCAAGGCGACGTACCGGCTCACCAGGGCGTCCCAGGCCTGGGGGTCTCCTGCGGCGGCTGCCCGGACGAGAGCGCTGACCTCCTCGTCCTTGGCTGCCGACCGCGCCGCGGCACTCGTTCGCGGCGGTGGGTCAGAGGCGCGCTCCGCACCGGGCCCCCCGCTCGCCAGATGCGTGCTCATGCCCGCTCCCCCGCCGTCTGCACCGAGCGCTGACGCAACACGACGTGGGCGGGCTCGTCTATCGCAGGTTCGGCCCGGGACGGCTCCCAGGCGTACAGCAACCAGCCCAGCTCGAAGGGGCGGCACTCCCGGTCGACCGCCCCGGGCGGGCAGAGCATGTCCAGCCATCGGACCTGTCGTTCGGGGTCGCGGGCCGACGCGGCCGACCGCAGCTTGCGGACCATCTTGCGCGGCTCGTGCCGGCCGACCTTGCGCCACACGACGCCCAGCTCGTCGGCGATCAGCTCCGCGTTCGACTCGGGCCGCTCCACCAGCCAGCGCAGGCCGGCCGCCACCGCCGGGCGATGGTCGGGGCCGCCGGCCTCGCGCAGCTCCATCAGTGCCATCGGGGCCAGGGCATGCTGGTGGACGCTGTAGACGGGGTAGCGCTCGACGACGGTCCCGTACCGCCAGTCGTAGTGCCACCACCACTGGCCGTGGGGGCCCTGCCGCGCGACGAGCCGGTCGGCGCACCCGGCCGCGGCCTGGAGGGCGGCCACGTCACCAGTGGCGGTCGCGTACCGCGCGAGCGCCTGGACCGCGTAGGCCTGGTCGGCGAAACAGCCGACGTGCGAGCGGAACCGCCCGAGCCGGTCGGCGGGCAGGACGTGGGGGAACAACCCGCTGGGCCCCTGCGCCGCCAGCAGCAGGCGGGCCGCGCGGTGTGTCGCCTCGGCGAGCTGGTCCTCGCCCCCGGCCAGCTCCGTCGCCTCGCCGGATCGGGCGGCACCGAGGAGCGCCACCAAGGTCCAGGCGTGCTCGACGGTCGACGCCGTCGTCGCGGTGCGCACGTGCCCGGAGAGCCTGTCGAGTGCGCGGGCGAGTCGATCCGGCTGGGCGAGCTCGACATCGGGACCGGTGGCGGACGCCACCTCGACGGCGGCCCAGACGGACAGGGCCATCGCGCCCGGGTCACGCCCGGCCAGCGCCAGCCCGAGGATGCCGGGGACGAGGTCGCCGACGTCCCGCCCGGCGAGCACGGTGCGCCGGGCGTGCTCGCCGAGCCGGGACAGGCCGAGCGCGGCGATGGCGGCGTACCGGACGCTCATTCCCTCGGCGACGAGACCGCGCTTGGCTGCACCTTCGCGCAGAGTTCTGGGAAAACTGAGACTCCGCGGTTCATACATCTCCGACAGCCCCCGGACGGAGATTTCGGACAAGCGGTCGATCAATGTTAGTAGGGCGGCGGAATGAACATCGGGAACACCGCTCACGACGTCTGTGACTCGACCTTGCCTGGGCATCGCCACGACTCCCTCGAAGGATGGACGGCAGCACGAGGACTGGCGACGACACGGAGCACACCGCCCCCACGTGCGGCGGGCCACTCCACCGCTGCATGACGGCTCCGTGACGACTTTGACATGACCCAGAGTAGAAAGGCATCCGCCGCGACGGGGAAGAATCGTGCAATTGGTCTGGTTTAGTGACGGGAGCATCACGGTCGGTCACGGGAGGCAGATGGACCAGGCCATCGGCATAACGTTGCGTAACTTGTCGGTTAACCGGATCGGACCGGCCGGGGCGAGCATCGGGTGAAAAGACGACCCGGGCATACCTCGAACGATCTCGCGCCGTTTCGCCGCATTCGTCGCGGCCGACCCGACCGTACCCGTGCCCGCGGCACCCCGGAAGAGGCGCGCCGTTTCCCCTTCGGGCACCCCGGGATGCCCTATATGGTGCTTGATGCAAGGGCAGGACCGACGACCGAGATCCCCACGAGGGATGACCGAGATCCCCACGAGGTGTGCACAGATGAATGGGATCCGCTCCCGCCCCGCCCTGCTCGCCGTGATCGCCGCGGCCCTGGCCGTCGCCGGCTGCTCCTCCTCTGGGGCAGGAGGCCGGCAGCCGCGGCGTCCCCGGGCAGCCCGGCGGCCTCGAGCGGTGCGGCGGCCGCAGGGTCGAGCACCGGCACTCCCGGCAGGACCGGCCCGCCCTTCCAGTACGGCGGGCGCGGCCGGGCCCTCGTCGGCCCCCGCCACCCGGCGCTCCACCCGCCCTCGCCCGGCCGTCGATCCCCACCGTGAAGGCCACCGCCGTCGGCGGGGTCGGCTACACAGCGGCGCCGGCGGACGTCAGGAGCCGCTTCGCCCGCATCCCGAAGGCCTCGGGTGGGCTCGTCACCTCGAGCTCCGTCAGAGGCCTCACGGTCGGCGGCCGCGAGGTCGGCGGCGTGGGCGTCTACACCGTCGAGCCCGGCCCGGCGAAGAGCGTGACCTTCCAGCGGCAGTACGTCGTGCAGCTCGTCGACGCCCTCGCCGGGAACACGGCCGCGCCGCGGTTCGTCCAGGCGGACGGGCAGGTGCTGGCCACGTCCACCGGGGGGGCAGCCGTCGCCGGCTGGTTCGAGGGCGGCAAGGTGGTCCTCGTCTACCGCAGTGGGGGCTCACCCGACCTGACCGCCCTCGCCCTCGGCGTCCACAAGGCCGGCCTCCCGGGCTGAGCCCCCGGGCCCGTGGGTGGCGCCCCCTCGACGCCACCCACGGGAGTCCGTGTCAGCGCGAGCTGAACGCCGCGTCGAACGCCGCGGCGGGCGGGTCGAAGGCGAGCCGCCGCACGAACGCCAGCGCCTCGGGCGCCCCGACGAGCCGGTCCATGCCGGCGTCCTCCCACTCCACCGAGATCGGCCCCGCGTACCCGATCGTGTTGAGCATCCGGAAGCACGCCTCCCACGGCACGTCCCCGTGCCCGGTCGACACGAAGTCCCAGCCGCGGCGCGGGTCGGCCCACGCCAGGTGCGAGCCCATCCGGCCGTTGCGGCCGTTGCCGACCTGCCTCTTCGCGTCCTTGCAGTCGACGTGGTAGATCCGGTCCTTGAAGTCCCAGAGGAACCCGACCGGGTCGAGGTCCTGCCAGACGAAGTGGCTCGGGTCCCAGTTCAGCCCGAACGCCGGCCGGTGCCCGATCGCCTCCAGCGCCTGCGTCGTCGTCCAGTAGTCGTAGGCGATCTCGGACGGGTGCACCTCGTGCGCGAACCGGACGCCCACCTCGTCGAACACGTCGAGGATCGGGTTCCACCGGTCGGCGAAGTCCTGGTACCCGGCGTCGACCATCGTCTGCGGCACCGGCGGGAACATCGCCACCGTACTTCCAGATCGACGACCCCGTGAAGCCGATCACGACGTCGACGCCGAGGGCGCGGGCGGCCCGCGCGGTCGCCTTCATCTCCTCCGCGGCCCGCTGCCGCACGCCCTCGGGGTCGCCGTCGCCCCAGATGCGGTCGCCGACGATGCCGCGGTGCCGCTCGTCGATCGGGTCGTCGCAGACGAGCTGCCCGGCGAGGTGGTTCGAGATCGCCCACAGCCCGAGGCCGTGCTTCTCGAGCAGGTCCCGGCGCTCCCGCACGTACGTCTCGTCGGAGGCGGCGCGGACGACGTCCAGGTGGTCGCCCCAGCAGGCGACCTCGA
>CAWCCY010000024.1:0-98153 GCA_963794075.1 uncultured Actinomycetota bacterium | reverse complement strand
CAGGATCTCGATCATCAAGTGCCTTCCTCGCAAAACCGAAACCCGGTACACGATGCACCGACCTTGCACCATGCCTCCACTGCTCGGCCCCCTCGGGCCCGTTGACATTCGCGGACGTTCTGCTGGGATGCGGTAGGTGAACCTCCGCCGCCTCGGGCACGTCGGCCTGGTCCTGCTGCCGGGCCTGGCCATCGCTGGCTGTCGCGGTGGCGGATCTGACGGTGAATCAGCGGTGTCGTCCTGGGCCCGTGGTCGTCGCCCCACTGCTGGCAGCCAACGTCGTCGGGCCTTGGCTCACAGCTGCCTACGCTGCTCTCTCACTCCTCGTCGCCGTGCTCCTCGGCTTCGCCGACGGCGCGTACGTCTCGGGGGACCCCATGCGGGCGCAAGGAGTTCGCCTCGGCGTGATCACGCTGATGGGTGTCGCCGGAGTCCTCCTCTCCCGCTACCGCGTCCAGCGCGAGCGACGACTTACCCAGGTCACCAAGGTCGCCGACGCCGCCCAGCGAGCCATCCTGCTGCCCGTGCCCGAACGACTGGGGCCGGTCCGGGTCGCCGTCATGTACGAGAGCGCCGCGAGTGAGGCGATGATCGGCGGCGATCTCTACGGCTTCGTGCTCACCCCGGACGGCCTGCGGGTCCTGGTCGGGCACGTACGGCAGGAAAGGCTTGGACGCGGTCAGGATGTCCGCGCAGGTGCTGGCGACGTTCCGCGAGCGCGCCAACGACGACCGGGGAGCTGCCCCGCTCGCATGGCACGCCTCGATCGAACCGTGGCTCCGTGCGGCGGAGACCGGGGGAGGATTTCGTCACAGCCGTGCTCGTCCAACTGACCGAGGACGGGCTGCCTCACCATCGCCAACGCCGGACACCCGCCGCCGCTCCTGCTCTCGGAGAAGGGGCCTCGTTGGCTCGAACCGGACCCGGTCTGCCCGCCGCTCGGCCTCGGGACGTCGGAAGGCCTGGCTGTCGGTGAAGATGGCACCGTCCCGACAGGTTGCTCCTGTACACCGATGGTCTCACCGAGGCGAGAGATCCACACACCCGCGCCTTCTATTCCGGGTGAGCAGATCATCCAGGAGATGAGTTCGCCCGGGCACCGTGGCAGAGGTGCTGGATCGGCTGCGGAAGAACGTCTTGCAATGGAGTGGCGGGGGAGCTGAACGACTACATCGCCCTCGTACTCATCGAATACTGCCTCGGCCTGATAGCTCTACCTGCCGGGCCTCCCCGAACAGGCTGCGGGCACGTAACTCCCGGCGAACAAGCGGGCGACGAGAACACGGATTCGCGACCTTAGAGGGTGAACTCGGCGACGAGGGAGTGGACGCGCTGAGCTAGTCCGGAGAGTTCGACGGCGGATTGGTGGGTGGCGCTGGCGCCGCTGTAGAGGTGGGGGGGGGGGGGGGCGGTCTTGGCCGTCGAGAGGGCCCTCTCGCTGGGGTGACTGGTTGGTCCGGCGTTTGTACTCTTCCAGGGCACCGCTCTGATCCGCTGCGCATGATGTGGACCACCCGACGCAGGTCGAATCTGAGCGATCGCGGCTGCGGCTGCCACTGGTCGTCGGCACTATCGCGGAGATCTTGGTCACCCGTCTGCACCCGGGAGTCCCCCGGGCAAGGTCCTTGACCTGCGCGCGACCATGTCGAGAGCCCGTGCCTGCGTCAAGACCCTTGCGAGGGCAGGCGCCCGACGTGACGTGAGGACAAGGCGGCTGGTCTGCCCGCGATGGAGCGATCACCTTGACGATTCTCGCCGATCTCGGCCCTGGCCCGGTCATCTCGACTTCGCCGGCGCGAACTTGTCCGTGTGATCACGACTTCACGGGGACCTGGACGCGCGGTGCCGGGCCGTGCGATCTACCGATCGACGCTGTTCATCTCTTCGTGGCCGCGCCGATGATCCCCGACAGCAAGCCGACCGACCGCTATGGCCGCAAGCGCTGCCACAAGTCGGCCTGGAGCCGTCTCCGGCGTCGGCGCGCTTGACCCAGTGGGCTGGATCCCGGCCTACCCACCGTGTTCATCGGCAACTCGATCCGAGGGTGTCGGCCTCGCCACTGCTCATCCCTCCCGTACGTCGTCACGACACTGCTGTTCACCGAGTCGCCCGTCACCGACTCGCCGTTCTGGCCGATCAACGGGATGGTCAGGTCCGTGCGGCGACAGCGCCGCTGACGGCGGGCCATCGCACCAGCGGTCAACCGGACGAGGACTCATTCGGCTGATCCAGGCGGATGGCCACGAGCTCATCCTGACCGAGCCGACAGAACGACGATCACACGATCCGGACTGCCGGACCGCCGATCGCCACCCGCCACCGTTCGCACTCGATCAGGATCGATCCTTCTCGCCGTCGAGCTGATCCTCACTCGACCTGGTGCGTCCTTGCCGCCGACAACAACCTCATGGCTGATGGGGTTCCCGGGCTGATCCTCGCCAGGCGGCCTCATCCTGGCATGGTTCTTCTACTGGTGCGTGCCAGAGAATCGCGCCGGCGGGAGGCGCTGTTGTCGCGGCACTGTTGCCGCAACCGCACCTCCAAGCCTTGCTCATGTCACGCTGAACGTCCAGTCGGCGTCTGCTCATCGAATTCCTTCAGTGCAGCCGCCCGGTCCGGACGTTCACCGCGAGTCGGGCGTCGGCTCGACTCGATCCAGACGGGCCTGATCATCCAGCGTCGACGGTGGGCCTACTGCTGTCAGCGCTCGACAGGCCGGCGCCCGCGAAGCGGTAAGGGGACACCTGCCCCTCATCCTGACGAGCTCGTCCATCCCGATCAGCCGCCATCGTCCTCTTCCTCAGCCCTGGTCGGCCACTCGCGGCCGACGTCCGGGCCACACCTTCCCGGGCTCTTCCTGATCGGGCTGGGATCGGGGCCATGCTGACCCCGTAGGTGAACGTCGTGCAGATCGAGCCGCGTTCCCCAGACCATCCAGGGCGAGATATCCGGCCTGCTCTCGCAGCGCGATCGGCCGGACTTGGCGCCGCCTTCGCGGAACGATCCTCGCGTCAGGACGTCACGGATCGACGCTCGACGCACTCGCGCGAATACGCCTCAGCGGTGACGACCACGGCGCTGGTGGCCCGTGTCGAATGATTCCGGACGCTCTGCCTTGGTGCCCCGCTCCCGCCGGCGGTCCCCGCCCCTCGGGACGACATAGGCGGGGCCATCTCGCCATTCAGTCCGGCCACCGTGCATACCGCGTGGACGAGTCATGGATCAAGCGGTAGTCGCGGGCGCGCCGGGACTGGCGCTGCCAGCGGACGGAAAGAACGAGTGATCGACCGGGTACGCGCCAGGCCGCTGACCTGGGAGAACGAGGAGCCGGCACCCCGCGGTCTCGCCCGCCGGCCAAGCCTTGACGCGCCTGGTGGGCGGCGTAGTGTCCAGCGCCCTCACGGCGTGCCGTCGCTGCGCGTTGTCGTGGCGATCGCTGCTGCTCAAGTGCCATCTGGGTGTACGTGGGCGCTTGTTGCTGGCCTCTGCTGCTGGCGATCGTACCTGATCCCGGCGTGACGACCGGCCGGGCGGCCGCACGTGTGATGCCGTGCCGGCGGTAGTCGTGGGAGCGGCGCCGATCAGGCCCAGCATACACCTTGCAGAGCTGCACGGCGGCCCGCTCGACGGCCGGCTCGGCCAGGGCCCCTGCTACGAGCCTCAGCCAGCCTCAGCCCCGGGTTGCGAGTGGCCACTGATCTTCATAAGCCGAGTGCGACCGGGTCGGCGGGTATCCCGGACGTGAGCAAGTCGGTCAGCGGTGTGGCAAGGTCACGGGGCGAGAACAAGTCAGGTCCGGTGTAATTAGTGATCTCAGAGAGCTGCCACCATCGAAAGGCGGCGAGGTGCTCAGCGGCGAGTTGGTCCTCGGTGAACTCGCCTTGAGGCTCAAAGTGGGTGGCGCGGACGAGGAAGTAGTCGTTGACGATGCCGTCGAAGCCAGGCGCATGATCTGCGGCAACGACTACTTGATGCCAGACGTGCGGCGGATCGATGGCGGTGACCAAGCCGGTCTCCTCTCGCAGCTCACGGCGCAGCGCGGACAGCCCGTCCTCACCTGGTTCTATGCCGCCACCTGGAGCAGCCCAGACGGCCTGTGCTCCGTTCGGGACCGCCGGGTGGGGAAAGACGAATCGGCATAGCAGGACGTGGTCGTCCTCGTCGAGGATGATCGCGCGGACGGAGGCTCGAAGGTTCAGCGACATGGCAAACTCCTGATCCTGTGCGCGTGGTACCGCAATGATCGACGCGAGACGCAGGGTGACGCTTCAACAGGCTGAGAGAGAGGCGTGGGGCCTGTCACAGGAAGGCCAGCAGGCTGTCGGCGAGCACCGCGGGTGATGCCGTCCCGTCAAGGGGGATCGCTCCTCGAGCGAGCATTCGCGCCTGGAAGACAGGGCGGCCCTCGCGGATCTGCCGTTTGACTGCCTCGGTGCGAAGCGGCGAAGTCGCCCGAGCGAGCCGGTCGAGCTGGGTGTCCTCCTCGATCATCAGCAGGAACACCTGCTCGAACAGGTCGAGCATCTGGTCCTGATTCCGGGCGATGCCGCAGAAGAACATCGGGCCGTCACCGCCATCAGACGCGGCGACGATGGCCTCTTCGATCCGTGCCCGGCTCCAGACCCAGCGATGCGCGAGCAGCCAGCCATCGTCGGCGTCGGGAGGCTGATCGACCGGCACCCCGGGCTGTCCTCCCAGAAGGCCAGGTCATCGGTGTCGATCGCCAGCAGGCCGCGCCGTGTCAGCTCGGCGGCCGCGTCGACTTGCCCGACCCCGGATTACCGGTGACCAGAAAGGCCCGCATCACCTCAGCCTGCCAGCCCGGCGGCAAACGGCCGCCCGCCCACTCCCACGCCCGCCACCCGAGCCGGTCCTGACGGCTGAACCTGCCTACAAGCCGGTTTCGGAGCAAACCTCAACTGGCCCCCGACGCGGATCACCTGAGTGCTGGTCGCGAGTCACCGCTCGCCCAGTGACCTGCGCATTACGAGGCTCTCCCGACTCGATAAGGGCGTCGTCCTGCGGTCTCAGGCGGTGAAGCGGAAGGTCGACAGCCACTCCCGGCACTGCGCGGGGAACGAGGCGGACGTGCCGCTCTCCCTGCTGAAGCATAGGAGGGCGTAGCCGTAGCCGTGGTGAACGGCGAGGAGGAGGACCCCGCCGCCGTCCGCCGCGACCCCGGGACACCGCAGCCGGCGCAGCTGGGCGTGTTCACCGGCGATGTCGGACGACCGCACCGACTCCGGGGGGCGACAGAAGACCGCGGGGTATTCGAGGGTCCCGCTGCGGGTCAGGGCCGCGATCCACGCCTGCAGGGTCAGGCCTGTGGCCGCCCGGCGACCGATGACGATGTCCGCGGTGACATTCGGTGCGAAGAACTCGGCGAACCCCGGGGTCTCGAGGTCCGGGTAGTTGCCGTGCCCCTCCTCCCAGTTCCCTTTCGCCGGGGTGAACGTCCACCCGGCGGGCGTCGTGAAGTGATACCCGGCCCCGTCGACGCTCACGGGTGGCGAGGGCGAGGGCGCCGGTTCCGACGGCGTCGACGACGGGACCTGTCCCGCCGTGGACGATGCATCCGAGCCGCTGCCGCATGCCGCCGCGGCGAGCAGGACGACCGCGGCGATCAGAGCACCGGCGAGGTCCAGCCGTCGAGGCGCAGGGTCCGCAGTGCGCGCGCTCATGTCGACCCCCTGGGTTGCTCCGGCCGTCCCGTCCAGCATCCCGCCGCCCGTGGGCGAGGAGAAGACTCATGGGGCAGGTCAACCGCGGGGCCGTTCACCCCTTGATCGGGAGGGCGCGTGACAGACGGACGAGTGACAGCACCGTTGCTATCAACTGCTGCTGTCAGGGGCGAACATCACGGCCGCCCCTGCGGCGTTTTGCTGGTCCGATAGGGAGCCGGCACCGGGATTCGAACCCGGAACCGCCCGATTACAAGTCGGGTGCGCTGCCAGTTGCGCCATGCCGGCCCGCGGGACCGGTCGCGCCGGCTCCTGCCCGCCCAGCGTAGCGCCGGCCCGCCGGCCTCCCCCGGCCCCAATCCGCCGTTCTGACGACCTGACGGACCTGAAGCGGTGCGTCACCGTCCATACACTGCGGGTAATCGTTCGAGGGAGTCGACCATGCTCATCCGGGGACCGCGTCATGCCCGCACGCGCGGGTTCGGCCACCCCGGCACCGACCCCGAGGTCCGCGGCGACGCCGACGGGCCCGAGCCGGCCGAGGTCACCGGCCGGGCCGGCCAGCTGCCCGACCTTCTCGACGCCCTGCTCGACGCGGTCAGCGTCGGCATCGTCGTCCAGCGCCCCGACGGGTCCCCGCTCTGCGTGAACGCCGCCGCCAGGGCCCTCCTCGGCCCCGAGCCCGCCTCGGCCCTGGCCGCCGCCGTGGCCTCGGCCCTGCGTCGCGGCCGCCTCCAGCAGACCGTGCTCGGCATCGGCCCGGAGCACGATGCGGGCGGCGCGCACCGCGGTGACGGCGGCGAGCCGTCGGAGGTGCTCGTCACGACCGTCCCGATCGCCCCCTACGGCGGGCCGGTCGCCGCGCTCGTCTCCACGGTGAGCGCTGAGCCCCAGACCACGGACGCCGTCGGCGCGGGCGTGCCCGGTCAGCACCCGGCCACCGTTGAACGCGGCATCGACGCCGAGGCCGCGAAGCTGCAGCGTGCCCTCGTCAGGGCGGAGCAGCACATGCTCGCCATCACCGAGCACGCCCCGTCCGGGCTCGCGGCCGTGGCCCTCGACGGCCGGATCCTGCACGTCAACCCCGCCTTGGCCCGCATGCTCGGCCGCTCCCCCGGCGACCTCGTCGGCTCCACCCTCGGTGACCTCGACGCGCCGGACGGCGCGCCCGAGGTACCCCTGCTCCGGCGGCTGGCGGCCGGCGAGTCCGAGCGTTTCGACGTGGAACGGCGCTACCAGCGCCCCGGCGGCGAGAGCGTGCATGCCGCCGTGAGCCTGGTCGCCGTGCCCGACGAGGGCGGCCGCCCCGGGCACGCACTGCTCCAGGTCACCGACCTCACCGAGACGCGGCTCGCGCTCGAGATGCTGCAGCACCAGGCGCTGCACGACCCCCTCACCGGCCTGCCGAACCGCACGCTGGCACTCGACCGGATCGGCAAGGCGCTCGAGCGCGCGCAGCGGACCGGGGCCAGGGTCGCCGTCCTCTGCATCGACCTCGACCGGTTCAAGGTCCTCAACGACAGCGTCGGCCCGGACCTGGGGGACGTCGTCCTCGTCGAGGTGGCCGACCGCCTGCAGCTGGCGCTACGCGCCGGCGACACCGCCGCCCGGCTCGCCGGCGACGAGTTCGCGCTCGTCTGTGACGGCGTCCGGGACGAGAACGAGGCCGTCGTCATCGCCGAGCGCGTGCTCACCGCCCTGCGCGAGCCCGTCCTCGTCGACGGCCGGCGGGTCGTGCCGACGGCATCCGTGGGGATCGCGCTCTCCCGGGAGGACGAGAGCGCCGGCTCGCGGGGCGCGAGCGCGCTGCTCCGCGACGCCGGCGCCGCTCTGCACCGGGCCAAGGAGGACGGCCAGGGCGGCTGGGACCTCGTGGACGACGAGCTGCGCCGCAAGGCGGTCGACCGGATGGACATCGAGGAGTCGCTACGCGCGGCGCTCGTGCGCGACGAGCTGCGGCTGCACCTGCAGCCGATCGTCGACCTCACGACCGGGGCCGTCGTCGGCCGCGAGGCCCTGCTGCGCTGGCAGCACCCCGAGCGCGGGCTGCTGCCACCCGCCTGGTTCCTCCCCGTCGCCGAGGAGAGCGGGCTGATCGACGACGTCGGCCGCTGGGTCCTCGACGAGGCCGCCCGCATCGCGGCGGCGACGCCGGAGCTCGGCTACATGGCCGTCAACGTCTCGCCGTCGCAGGTGCGCCGGGCGAGCCTGCTGGGCGACGTCGAGGACAGCCTCAAGAGCAGCGGCCTGCATCCCTCGATGCTCGTCATCGAGCTCACCGAGTCGGTGATGCTCGGCAGCGCGGCGGCCGGGCGTCGCCAGCTGCACCAGCTGGAGCGCATCGGCGTGCGGATGATGGTCGACGACTTCGGCACCGGGTTCTCCGCCCTGTCGCACCTGCGCGACCTGCCGGTGTCGGGCATCAAGGTCGACCGCACGTTCACGGCGGGGCTCGGCCGCGACCGGCAGTGCGACCGCATCGTCGAGGCCCTCACCGGCCTCGCCCGCGGCCTCGGCGTCGACATCGTCGCCGAGGGTGTCGAGACCACGCAGCAGCGGGACGTGCTCGCCGGCTTCGGCTGCGCGCACGCGCAGGGATACCTGTTCGGCCGCCCCGCGCCCGTCAGCGTCTGACGGCGCCCGTCAGCGTCTGACGGCGCCCGTCACTGCTGGATGTAGGCGGTGAGCTGATCGCGCTCGCTCTGCAGCTCCTCGATCCGGTGCTTCACGACGTCGCCGATGCTGACGATCCCGCGCAGCCGGTCGTCGACGACGACGGGGACGTGCCGGATCCGCCGCTGCGTCATCAGCACCATGAGCTCGTCGAGGGTGGTCTCGGGCGCCGCGGTGTGCACGGGCGAGGTCATGATCCCGCTCACCGGCTCCTCGAGGACGCCCGCGCCGCGCGCCTGGAGGTGCCGGACGACGTCGCGCTCGCTGACGATGCCCTCGACCGCGCCCTCGGCGTCGGCCACCACGAGCGCGCCGACCCGGTGCTCGGCCAGCGCGTCGAGCAGGGCGCGGACCGTGTCGTCGGGCCGGATGGTGACGACCAGGTCGCCCTTGCGCCGCAGTACGTCAGTGATCCGCATGGCCGTGCACCTCCGAGACGCCGGCCGCACCCGGACCGGGCGCGGGGGTCTCTCGACGGTAGCCAAAGGTCACGCCCGCGTGAAGGCCTTGACGTGGTCTTGACATCTACATCAGGCCGGCGCAGGCCGGGCCGCTCGGCGGGGGGCCGCCCCCGTCGATGCACGGACGACGAGTTCCGGCCGGAACACGAACTCGGCGCGCGGCGCCGGCAGGCCGGCGATCTCGTCGAGCAGGGCCCGCACCGCGGCGGCGCCCATCGCCTGCACGCTCTGCCGCACGCGTCGTCAGGGGCGGGTCCGTGAAGCCGACGAGCAGGGAGTCGTCGTAGCCGACGACGCTGACGTCGCGAGGCACCGCCAGGCCACGGGTGCGCACGGCTCGCACCGCCCCGAGGGCCATCAGGTCGGACCCGCAGATCACGGCCGTCGCACCCCGCTCCACCAGGCGATCGGCGGCCGACCCGCCGCCTTCGACGCTGAACAGCGTCGACTCGATCCAGTGCTCGACGTCCTCCAGGCCCAGCCGGCGCCGCATCGCCTCACGAAAGCCGACGATCTTGCGCAGCACGGGCGTGAACCGCCGCGGCCCGACGGCGAGGCCGATGCGGGTGTGCCCCAGCTCGACCAGGTGGCCCACCGACAGCTCCATCGAGGCCACGTCGTCGTTGCTGATGAAGGGGGCGTCGACGCCCTCGACGTAGCCGTTGACCAGCACGATCGGCAGGCCGCGCCGGCGCAGGGCCTGGTAGCGGGCGGGATCCGTGGTGGCATCCGCGTGCAGGCCGCTGACGAACACGATGCCCGCGACGCCCCGCTCGAGGAGCATCCGGGTGTACTCGTCCTCGTGGACGCCGCCGGGCGTCTGGGTGCACAGCACCGGCGTGTACCCCTGCCGGGCCAGCGCAGACTCGATGACCTGCGCGAACGCGGGGAAGATCGGGTTCTCGAGCTCGGGGACGATCAGCCCCACCAGCCCGGCGGAGTGCTGGCGCAGCTTCGCCGGCCGCTCGTAGCCCAGCACGTCCAGCGCGGTGAGCACGGCCTGCCGGGTGCCCTCGGCGACCCCCGGCTTGCCGTTGAGCACCCGGCTGACGGTCGCCTCGCTCACGCCCGCCTGCGCGGCGATGTCGGCCAGTCGCGCGCCCACGCCGTCCTCTCCACCGCCGATGCCGCCGCCGGGGTGTTGCACGGCTTGCAGGCCGATGCTGGCTTCTTCCAGCCGGTCTTGCGCAAGGAGGCAGCACCCTTCGGAGGGGGGACGCCCGAGGGGCGACGGGCGGGTGCCGGGGGGCGCCCGAAGGGTGGACGGAAGCCGCCTGGTGGGCGAGGATGCGCTCACACGTAACCACCCGGTCACGTGGCTTCTCACAACGGATCGTCCGGCACGTACCTGCCGGTGGGAGGAACACACCATGGCAACAGTCACGTTCGACAAAGCGTCCCGGATCTACCCGGGCTCGACCAAGCCCGCGGTCGACCAGCTCGACCTCGCGATCGAGGACGGCGAGTTCCTCGTGCTCGTCGGCCCCTCGGGCTGCGGCAAGTCGACCTCGCTGCGCATGCTCGCCGGCCTCGAGGACGTCAACGCGGGCCGCATCCTCATCGGCGACCGCGACGTCACCCAGATGCCGCCGAAGGACCGCGACATCGCCATGGTGTTCCAGTCGTACGCCTTGTACCCGCACATGACCGTGGCCGACAACATGGGCTTCGCCCTGAAGATCGGCGGCGTGAACAAGAGCGAGATCCGCACCCGGGTCGAGGAGGCCGCCAAGATCCTCGACCTGGAGCCCTACCTCGACCGCAAGCCCAAGGCCCTGTCCGGCGGCCAGCGCCAGCGCGTCGCGATGGGCCGGGCGATCGTCCGCAAGCCCCAGGTCTTCCTGATGGACGAGCCGCTGTCGAACCTCGACGCCAAGCTGCGCGTCCAGACGCGCACGCAGATCGCCTCGCTGCAGCGCCGGCTCGGCGTCACCACCGTCTACGTGACGCACGACCAGGTCGAGGCCATGACGATGGGCGACCGGGTGTGCGTGCTCAAGGACGGCCTGCTCATGCAGGTGGGTTCGCCGCGCGACCTCTACGACCACCCGAACAACGTGTTCGTGGCCGGCTTCATCGGCTCCCCCGCGATGAACCTGCTCGAGCTGCCCGTCGCCGACGGCGGCGTCAAGCTCGGCGAGCACATCTACCCGGTCGAGCGCTCGGTCCTCTCGGGCACCGGCGAGCGGGTCACCATCGGCGTCCGGCCGAGGACCTCGAGCTCGCGGAGCGCGGCCTCGAGGTCCAGGTCGACGTCGTCGAGGAGCTCGGCGCCGACGCCTACATCTACGGCCGGGCGACGCACGCGGGCGGCGTGCAGGCCGCCACGCCGACGCCACGATCGGCGGCGACCTGCAGATCATCGCCCGCACCGACGGCCGCAGGCCGCCGGAGAAGGGCAGCACCGTGTACTTCGCGCCCAAGCAGGGCCACGTGCACCTGTTCGACGCGACGAGCGGCGAGCGCCTCGGCGCCTGAGCCACCCGCTCGGCGGACGGCCCGGCCCCGCACGGGGCCGGGCCGTCCGGCTCAGGAGTCCGTGCCCGGCGGTGCTCAGCGTCTCGGGGTGGGCCCGCTCGTAGTGGCGGGTGAGCTCGCGGGCCGCCTCGCCCGGGCGGTGCGCGACAGTACGGCCACAGACCTGGCACCGTGTCAGCGGCAGTTGCGTCACGGTGATCGGCGACGGCCGAGGAGTGGTGGTCATGCCTCTAGCTTGCCCTGCGCGCGCCGGCACCCGCGCCGCGGCCGTCGCCTGTCCCCCGGGTGGGTGCTCGTGACCGAGCCCACCCGCGAGTCCTTCGGGCAGTCCCTGCAGATCACGGCCGCGGCGCCCGACCCGGCTCTGCTCGACCTGCCGTGGGAGCTGCCGCTCGAGGAGTGGCCGGGGAGTTACCTGGCGGCGCTGCCGAGAGGCATCTCGCGGCACGTCGTCCGCTTCGTGAAGCTCTCCGGCGGCGTGCTCGCCGTCAAGGAGATCGCCGCCGAGCCGGCCGTGCGCGAGTACGACCTGCTGCGGCTGCTGCGCCGCCTCGACCTGCCCGTGGTCGAACCCGTGGGCATCGTCAGCGGCCGTGGCGTGCGCGACGGCTACCCGCTCGAGCCCGCCCTCGTCACCCGGCACCTGCAGTTCTCGCTGCCCTACCGGGCGCTGTTCTCGCAGTCGCTGCGCCTCGACACCGCGACCCGCCTCGTCGACGCGCTCGCCGTCCTGCTCGTCCGGCTGCACCTCGCCGGCTTCTACTGGGGCGACGTGTCGCTGTCGAACACCCTGTTCCGCCGGGACGCCGGGGCCTTCGCCGCCTACCTCGTGGACGCCGAGACCGGCGAGTTTCACGACGACGCTCTCCGCGGCCAGCGGGAGTACGACCTGGAGCTGGCCCGGATCAACATCGCCGGCGAGCTGCTCGACCTGCAGGCCGGCGGCCTGCTCGACGAGACGATGGACCCCTTGCTCCATCAGCGACGTCATCACCCGCCGCTACAGCTCGCTGTGGACGGAGCTCACCGAACCCGAGTCCTTCGAGCGCGGCGAGCGCTGGCGCGTGGACCCCCGGATCCGGCGGCTCAACGACCTCGGCTTCGACGTCGGCGAGCTCACGATCACGACCGACGTCGACGGCACCTCGGTGCGGATCCAGCCCAAGGTCGTCGACGCCGGCCACCACTCCCGCCGCCTGCTGCGGCTGACCGGGATCGACGCCGGCGAGAACCAGGCCCGACGGCTGCTCAACGACCTCGACACCTACCGCGCGGCGACCGGCCGGCAGGCCGACGACGAGGAGTTCGTCGCGCACGACTGGGTCACCGAGTCGTTCGAACCGGTCGTGCGCGCGGTGCCGCGGGACCTGCGTGGCAAGCTCGAACCGGCCGAGGTGTACCACGAGGTGCTCGAGCACCGGTGGTACCTGTCGGAGCAGCAGGGCCACGACGTCGGCGTCCCCGAGGCGCTGCAGAGCTACATCCGCGGCGTGCTGGTGCACAAGCCGGACGAGGCGGCCGTGCTGGGCGTCGACACCCTCGAGATGCCCGCCGTCGTCGACGATTAGCCCTGACGGAGCACGAACAACGGGTGACGGCTCATGGTCCGGGCTGGAACGGGTATGAACACCGGCAATGTCCGATCTGCCAGGTGGAGGGAACCGGCCGGCCGCGCCGCCGCGGTCGTCATTGTCGATCGCCGACGTCGTCGACCGGCTCGGTGCGCCGAGCGGACCACCGGCGCGGCCGGCCCATCGCGCCGCGTCGCCGGCCGTGCGCCGGATCGGTTCGCTGCAGCTGGCAGCCGGCCTCGCGGTCCTGATCGCCCCGCTGGTCACGGCGGTCGTGCTGGCGGCCCGCTCACTTCCCGGGGCGTGGCCGCCCGGCGGCGCGGCCATCGCCACGGAGTCCGGCGCCGCCACGGACCTGCCCTTGACGGAGCGGACGAGTGGCGCGCCCGCAGCCGGACAGAACCCCGCTGCGAACCCGCGGACGATCGTCCTGCCGCGCACGCCGTGGTCGCGCAGCCCGGCGCCCACGACACCTCCCCCGTCGTCCACGCCGGCGGCGGTGATCACGATGACCACGTCGGCCCGGACGAGCGCGCCTCGGGCTGCCACGAGCACCGCCCGCGCCGTCGTCGTCCCGAGCGCGTCCCCGCCGCCGGCAGTGCCGAGCACGTCTGCGGCGCCGAGCCGTGCGCCCAGCCCGACCGGCACCACGCACGAGCCGAGCCCGACCGGCACCAGGCCTGAGCCCAGCCCCACGGGCACGACGCCCGAGCCCAGCCCGAGCACCACCACGCCCGAGCCCAGCCCGAGCACCACCACGCCCGAGCCCAGCCCGAGCACCACCAGTCCCGAGCCCAGCCCGAGCATGAGGCCGCATCCGACCCGGCCTCCCAGGCCATAGCGGCGGTGAGCGTCAGCGGCGGCGAGTGCTGCGGCTGCTTCGGGCGGCGGTGCCGAAGAGGCTGCGCGTGATCTCGCGGCCCAGGGCACTGCCCGCCGATCGCATGAAGCTCTTGACCACCGGCGAGCCCACCACCTGCTCGACCATGGACGGCTCCTCTCGCTGCGGCCGCCGGGCGGGTGCGGGCACCGGAGCGGATGCCTCAGCAGGGGCGGACGCCGGGGCCCGGGCGGGGGCGAGCTTCGCCTGCAGGCGTTCGTAGGCCGACTCGCGGTCGAGCTGCTGCCCGTACTTCGGCCTGCAGCGGCGAGGCCGCGACGGCCGCCGCCAGCGCTTCGGCAGGCGCCGGGGCCATCAGCGACTCGGGGGCGCGCAGCCGCGTCCACGCCACCGGCGTCGGCGCTCCCGTCTCGGAGAGCACCGTCACGACCGCCTCGCCGATCCCGAGCGTCGTCAGCAGCTCCTCGAGGTCGTACGCCGACTTCGGGAACGTCGAGACGGCGGCCCGCAGCGCCTTCGCGTCGTCGGGGGTATAGGCGCGCAGCGCGTGCTGCACCCGGTTGCCGAGCTGCCCCAGGACGTCGGGGGCGACGTCCTTGGGGGACTGCGTCACGAAGAAGACGCCGATGCCCTTCGACCGGATCAGCCGGACGGTCTGGGTGATCTGGTCGACGAAGGCCTTCGAGGCGTCCTTGAACAGCAGGTGCGCCTCGTCGAAGAAGAAGACGAGCTTGGGCTTGTCGAGGTCGCCGGCCTCGGGCAGGTCGTGGAAGAGATCGGCGAGCAGCCACATCAGGAAGGTCGAGAACAGCGCCGGCTTGTCCTGGACGGCGGTCAGCTCGAGGCAGGTGACCGTGCCACGGCCGTCGGCGGCGGTGCGCAACAGGTCGCCGGTGTCGAACTCCGGCTCGCCGAAGAACGCTTCCGCGCCGCTGTCGGCGAACTCGACCAGCTCGCGCAGGAGCACCCCGGCGGTGGCCGGGCTCAGACCGCCGAGCCCGGCCAGGTCACCCTTGCCCTCGTCGGACACCAGGTACTGGATGACCGACCGGAGGTCCTTGAGGTCGAGCAGGGCCAGGCCCGCCCGGTCGGCGTAGTGGAAGACGAGCGACAGGCTCGAGGTCTGGGTGTCGTTGAGGTCGAGGACCTTCGCGAGCAGGGTGGGGCCGAACGAGGTGACCGTCGCGCGGACCGGCACGCCCGTGCCGAGGCCGCCGAGGGCGAGGTACTCGACGGGGAAGCCGGTGGGCTGCCAGGTCTGCCCGATCGTCTGCGTGCGAGCGGTCAGCTTGTCGCTGAGAAGGCCCGGCTGAGAGACGCCGGACAGGTCGCCCTTGACGTCCGCGAGGAAGACCGGCACGCCCTGGGCCGACAGCTGCTCGGCCATGAGCTGCAGCGTCTTGGTCTTGCCGGTCCCGGTGGCACCGGCCACGAGGCCGTGCCGGTTGAGCATGCCCAGCGGCACGCGCACCTGCGCGTCGGGCACGGGTGAGCCGTCCGACAGCAGGGCACCGAGCTCCAAGGCCGGCCCGGCGAAGGCATAGCCCTTGCGGACGGCGTCGACCTGCGGGTCGCTCGAGCCGGCGGTCGACTGCGTCATCGGGGCCTCCTGGGGCGCTCGAACGGGCATCGGGGCGTCGCCCAGGTGCCGTCGGAGCCTAACGGCGGCGAGCGGCCGGGCGCCCGGCGAACGTTCATGCCACGCGTTCACGGGGTATGGCACCGGACGATGACAGAGTCGCTGGCCGCGCAGAGCCGACTGCTCGCCGGGCGCTACCGCATCGGGCGGGTGCTCGGCCGCGGCGGCATGGGCACGGTCTGGGAGGCCCACGACGAGATGCTCGACCGGGACGTCGCCGTCAAGGAGGTCGTACCCCCGCCCGAACTGACCGCCGAGCAGCGCTCCGTGCTGCGGCAGCGCACCCTGCGCGAGGCCCGGGCCGCGGCCCGCATCAACCACCCGGGCGCCGTCACCGTCCACGACGTCGTCGAGGAGGGCGGGCATCCCTTCATCGTCATGCAGCTGCTGCCGCCGCGGACGCTCGCCGACGTCCTCGCGGCCAACGGGCCGCTGCCGCCCGCGCAGGTGGCCCGGATCGGCCTCGACCTCGTCGACGCGCTGGCCGCGGCGCACGTCGCCGGCGTGCTGCACCGCGACGTGAAGCCCGCCAACGTCATGCTCACGGACGCCGGCCGCGCCGTCCTCACCGACTTCGGGATCGCCACCGTCGAGGAGGATCCGACGCTCACGTCGACGGGCATGCTGCTGGGCTCGCCGGCCTACATGGCGCCCGAGCGCGCCCGCGGCGAGCGCCCGTCCCCCGCCTCCGACCTCTGGTCGCTCGGAGCGACCCTCTTCACCGCCGTCCAGGGCGATCCGCCGTTCCGGCGGGAGGGGAACCTGCCGACCCTCAACGCCGTGCTCACCGAGGAGGCCCCGCCGGCCACCCGGGCGGGGCCGCTCGCGCCGGTCATCGCCGCGCTGCTGTCGCGTGACCCCGCCGCCCGGCCCGACGCCGCGTGGACCCGGAGGTTGCTGCACTACGCCGAGGACACCGGCGCCCATCCGGTGCCGCCACCACCACTGCCGCCGACGGCACCGACCGTTGTCGTCGACCCACCCGTCGTCGACCCACCTCCCGTCGACCCACCCGTCGTCGACCGGCCGGTCGAGCCGACGGCCGTCACCGAGCCGGTCGCGTCCCGGCCGCCGAACGTGACCCCGCCGCCTGCCAAGCCCGTCGTCACCGAGCCCGCGGCGGCCGCCGTGAGCGAGCCGGCGGCGTTCCGGCCGGCGGAGCCTCCCGCGCGCCGTCGCGGGCGGGGCACGGGTGTGGCCCTCGCGCTGGCTCTCGTGGTCGCCGCCCTCGCGGCCGTCTTCGCCCTGGCCCGCCACCCGTCGACCGACTCCGGCTCGGCATCGGGGCCCGCGCGGGCGACGTCCACGCCCTCCACCCCGGCGACGAGCGAGTCCGGTTCGGGCGCGGCCGGCCCGACACCGAGCACGGCCGCGAGCACCAGGGCGAGCACCAGGCCGAGTGCCGCTGCGAGCACGGACTCGGGCGGCGCGACCCGGGGTACCGGCTCCACGAGCTCCGGCCGCGGGGCGGGCGGCGTCCCGGCGGGGTTCCAGGCGTACCGGGACCCGAGCGGGTTCTCGCTGGTCATCCCGGCGGGCTGGTCCGTGTCGCACCAGGGCACGACGCTGTACGTGAAGCAGCCGGGCGGCCGGGCGTACCTGCAGGTCCCGCAGACCACGCAGCCCAAGCCCGACGCGCTCGCCGACTGGCAGCAGCAGGCCGCCTACGGCGCCTCGCACTTCAACGGGTACAAGCAGCTGCGGCTGGAGAGGGTCGCGTACAAGGGCTGGGACGCCGCCGACTGGGAGTTCCTCTGGACGGCGTCGGGCGGCCCGTTGCACGTGCTCGACCGCAACGTGCGCGTCAGCGACCGGCGCGCCTACGCGCTCTACTGGTCCGTGCCGGCCCAGGACTGGGCCCAGCGGCAGCGCGACTTCGCCGTGATCGCCGAGTCCTTCAGGCCGCCGGGCTCCTGACGCTCGACGTGCCGGGAGCCTGCATGATCCTCTCAGGTGGATCGGGCGGGTGCGCTGCGTCATCGACCGCAACCGTTTGCAGTCTGTGACCGGAGAACCGGTTATGGATCATCGGGGGCGGGTATCCCACCACACGATGTCAACGTCAGTGGGAGAACTGCTCGCCGGGCGCTACCGGCTGCTGCGCGTGCTCGGCCGCGGGGGAATGAGCGCGGTGTGGGCGGCCCACGACGAGCTGCTGGGCCGCGACGTCGCCCTGAAGGAGGTCGCGCCTCCGCCCGGCCAGCCCGGCGAGTCCGCCGAACAGCTGCGCGAGCGGGCGCTGCGCGAGGCCCGCGCCGCCGCCCGGGTGGCGCACCACTGCGCGGTCACCGTCTTCGACGTCGCCGAGGACGACGGGGCGCACTGGATCGTGATGGAGCTCCTGCCGCCCCGCACCCTCGCCGACGAGCTCGCGCTCAGCGGGCGCCTCCCCGCACCCGCCGCCGCACGCATCGGCCTCGACCTGCTCGAGGCGCTCGCCAGCGCCCACGCGGCCGGCGTCCTGCACCGCGACGTGAAGCCGTCGAACGTGCTGCTGACCGAGGGCCGGGCGGTGCTCGCGGACTTCGGCATCGCGACGCTCGACGGTGACGCTCCGGGCGTGGAGCACGGGCTCGTCGTCGGTTCCCCCGCCTACATGGCGCCCGAGCGCGCCCGGGGCGAGGCGCCCTCGCCGGCCAGCGATCTCTGGGCGCTCGGGGCGACCCTGTACGCCGCCGTCGAGGGGCGGCCGCCGTTCTGGCGGGACGCGCCGCTCCCGACCCTCACCGCCGTCCTGACCGAGGATGCCCCGGCACCGCAGCATGCCGGCCCGCTCGCCGGCCTCGTCACCGGCCTCCTGGCGCGCGACCCCGCGGCCCGCCCCGACGCGGCACTCACCCGGCGGGTCCTGCAGGGCGTGCTCACGAGCCCGACCGAGGTGCTGCCGGCCCCGGTACCGGCGCAGGCCCAGACCCCCGCGGACGTCGCGGCCGCGGTCGACGCGCTCGACGCCACCCGGCAGGTGCCGCGGCCGCGGCGCCGCGCCGCCCCCGTCGCCATGGCGGCATGCGCCGCCGCCGCGCTCCTCGGCCTCGGCGGGGCGGTCAGTCACTACCTCCCGCTGGGCGACCCCGCTGCCGGCGCGGCCGGCGGCGCCCAGGCCGTGCTCGCACCGGCGCCGGTGCACCCGCTCGCGGCGAAGACGCGCGCGGCCACGCGGTCCGCCGCTCCGACGCCCCGGACCACGCAGGTCGTGCACCACATCGCGCTCGCGAGCGCGGTCGTCGGCGCCTCCGCGAACGCCGACGGCGACACGGAGCGCGGCCGTGCCGCCGCGCACGCGCGCAAGGCCGACCACGGCAAGGCCGAGCACCGCAAGGCCAAGGACGCCCGCGCGGGGAAGGGCGAGAGCAAGGCCCCGAAGGACAAGGGCCACGCCGCCAAGGACAGGCACGGCCACTGAACGCAGGCCGCTGCCGGCGTTGATCAGGGCCGCTGTCAGGCGAGTCAGGCGGCCCGCGCCATGTCAGGCGCGAGCGGCGGCTCGTCGACGGGCGACGTCGTAGAGGGCGATGCCGCCGGCCACCCCGGCGTTGAGCGACTCCATCACCCCGGCCATCGGGATCGACACGACGACGTCACACGTCTGCCGCACGAGGCGCGAGAGCCCGCGGCCCTCGGAACCCACCACCAGCACCAGCGGCTCGGTCGCGGCCTCGAGGTCGGGCAGCTCGACGTCACCGTCGGCGTCCAGGCCGGCCACGAAGCACCCGGCGGCCTGGTACTCCTCGAGGGCCCGGGTGAGATTGGTGGCGCGGGCCACCGGGACCCGGGCCGCGGCACCGGCCGAGACCTTCCACGCGGAGGCCGTCATCCCCGCGGCCCGGCGCTCCGGCACGACCACGCCGTGGCCGCCGAACGCGGCGACCGAGCGCACCACCGCGCCGAGGTTGCGGGGGTCGGTGACCCCGTCGAGCGCGACGAGCAACGGCACCTCGCCGAGGCCGGCGGCGCGGTCGAGCAGGTCTGCCGGGTGCGCGTACTGGTAGGCCGGCACCTGCAGCGCCAGACCCTGGTGGATGCCGCCGTCGGTCATGCGGTCGAGGTCGACCCGGCTCACCTCGAGCAGCGCGAGGCCGCGGTCGGCGGCGAGCTTCATCGCCTCCTTGACGCGCTCGTCGCTCTCGATCCGGCTCGCCACATAGAGCGTCCGCGCCGGCACACCCTCGCGCAGCGCCTCGACGACGGGATTGCGCCCCGACACGAGCTCGCCGGTACCGGTGGAGCGGCGCGGCGGACGGCCACCCCCGCGCCCGCCGTCCGCCTGCCCCCCGCCTGCGGAACCTGCGCGGCGGCCGCCCGCAGCGGTCGCGCGGGCGGCCGGGTGCCCCTTGCGCTCGGTCGCCTTCGGCGTGGGGCCCTTGCCCTCGAGGCCGCGGGCCCGCTGCCCGCCGGAACCGACCGTCTGGCCCTTCTTCGTCCCCGTCTTGCGGACGGCGCCGCGCCGGCCCCCGTTACCGGCCACGGTCGGCACCGCCGATCGGCGCGGCGGGGCGGGGGTCGAGCGCCCAGCGGGCGCCGTCGGGGGTGTCCTCGACGGTGACGCCGGCGGCGGTGAGCCGGTTGCGGATCGCGTCGGCGGCGGCGAAGTCGTGCCCCGCGCGCGCGGCGGCGCGCGCGTCGAGCTCGGCGCGCACGAGCACGTCGAGCACGAGGCGCAGGCTGTCGCCGCCCTCGCCGGCGGCGCCGGCCCACTGGGAGTCCAACGGGTCGACGCCGAGCACGGCGGTCATCCCCCGGACCTGGGCGGCGGCCTCGCGGACGGCGTCCTTGTCGCGCTCGGCCAGGGCGGTGTTCCCGGCGGTCACCGTCTCGTGCACCACGGCGAGCGCGGGCGAGACGGCGAGGTCGTCGTCCATGGCCGCAACGAACCGCGCGGGCAGCTCGACGGTGCTCGGGTCGAGCTCGGCGACGGTGCCGGCGAGCAGCTCGTCGGCCCGCCGCACGAAGCCCTCGATGCGCTCGTACGCGGTCGCCGCCTCGGCGAACCGGCCGCCGCTGCCCCCGTCGCCGACGCCCTCACCGATCTCGATGGCCGACCGGTAGTGCGCCGCCGTGAGCAGGTAGCGCAGCACCACCGGCCGGACGTTCCGCACGATCGCCTCGATGGTCAGGCCGTTGCCGAGGGATTTGCTCATCTTCTCGCCGCCGACCACGACGAGCCCGTTGTGCATCCAGTACCGGGCGAAACCGTCGCCCGCGCCGCGCGACTGCGCGAGCTCGTTCTCGTGGTGCGGGAAGCGCAGGTCGATCCCGCCGCCGTGGATGTCGAACTCCGCGCCGAGGTAGCGCGTGGCCATCGCCGAGCACTCCAGGTGCCAGCCCGGCCGGCCGCGCCCCCAGGGGGTGGGCCAGGCGGCGGTCGCGGGCTCGCTCGGCTTCTCGCCCTTCCAGAGGGCGAAGTCGTGCGGGTCGCGCTTGGCACGGCCCTCGGCGTCGTCGGCGGGCGCCAGGTCGTCGAGGCTCTGCCGGGTCAGGGAGCCGTACCCCGGCATGAACGGACGTCGAAGTAGACGTCGCCGGAGCCGTCACTCGCCACGTACGCATGGCCGCGCTCGATCAGCCGCTCGATCAGCTCGACCATCTCGGTGACATGCCCTGTCGCCCGCGGCGCGTAGCTGGGGGCAGCACGCCCAGGGCGGCGTAGGCGGCGTCGAACTCGCGCTCGTACTGGAAGGCGTGCGCCCACCAGGGCCGGCCGGCCTCGGCCGACTTCGCGAGGATCTTGTCGTCGATGTCGGTGACGTTGCGGATGAGCGTCACGTCGTAGCCCGAGCGCTCCAGCCAGCGGCGCAGCACGTCGAAGGCGACGGCGGCGCGCACGTGCCCGACGTGCGGGGACGACTGCGGGGTGGCGCCACAGACGTAGATCCCCGCCTGACCGGCGACGAGCGGGACGAAGTCCCGCACCTCACGGGCGGCGGAGTCGTACAGGCGCAAGCTCACACGGCAAGGCTACCCGTGCCACACCACCTTGCTCGGGGTCAGCCGGACGACGACCCGCTTCTCCTCCTCGTTGCGCCAGGGGTACCCCTTGGCCGCTGGGGCGGGCCTCGTCAGGGAGGGCGTGCCCCCTCGTCGGTCACCACCAGAGCTGTGGCGATCGCCGCGAGCCCCTCACCGCGGCCGGTGATGCCCAGGCCGTCCGTCGTCGTCGCCGAGACGGTGACGGGCGCGCCGCAGGCCGCCCCGAGCGCGGCCTGCGCCTCGGCCCGCCGCGGGCCCAGGCGCGGCCGGTTGCCGAGCACCTGGACGGCGACGTTGCCGACCTCGAAGCGGGCGGCCCGCACCCGGCGGGCGGTCTCGGCGAGCAGCTCGACGCCGGCCGCGCCCGCCCAGCGGGGGTCGTCCGTGCCGAACTGCGAGCCCAGGTCGCCGAGCCCGGCGGCGGCGAGCAGCGCGTCGCAGCAGGCGTGGGCGGCGACGTCGCCGTCCGAGTGACCCTCCAGCCCCCGCTCGCCCGGCCACTCCAGACCGGCCAGGCGGAGCGGCCTGCCGGGGGACCCGACCTCGGGCGCGTAGCGGTGCACGTCGACCCCGACGCCGACCCTGGGCAGGCTGCTCACGCACCCGATGCTGCCAGGTCGGCGGACGGCGGCGTCACGGCGCGACCGAACCCGCACATGCAGTTCCGGAGGCCCGACGAGTCCGCAGAAGGACGTTTTCGGGTTCGGTGGTCCTCGGACGGCGACGCGGGCCGCGACGGCGCTGGGTGCACCCACGGCGGCTCGCGCCGCGTCCTGGGGCCGCCCCGGCGCCCGGCGTCCCGGCGTCCCGGCGGAGCGCACCTACAGTGAGGCGATGGCCAGGAACCGCGGCTCCGGGCCCGGGCGGCGCCCGGGCGAGCGGGGGCGTGCCGCCGTCGTCGTGCTCGGCGGCGGCAGCGGGACGCGCCTCGGCGCCGGCGTCAACAAGGTCTACCTGCCGCTGGCCGGCCGCCCGGTGCTCTCATGGTCGCTGCGGTGGGCGGCCCAGGTCCCGCAGATCGGTGCCTTCGTCGTCGTCGTGCGCCCCGAGGACGTCCACCTCGCGGAGGAGGTCCTGCGCCGTGAGGCCCGGGGCCTCGACGTCCGGATGGTCGTCGGCGGGTCGAGCCGGCACGGGTCCGAGGACGCCGCGCTCGTGCACCTCGCGCCCTCCGTGGAGGCCGGCGAGATCGACGTCGTCGCCGTGCACGACGGTGCCCGGCCGCTTGCCGGACCCTCGCTCTTCGCCTCCGTCGTCACGACGGCCGAGGCGGTCGGCGGCGCCGTGCCCGCGCTCCCGGCGCAGGGGGTCCTGCCCGTCGGGGCCGACGGGCAGCCCGACCTCGCGTGGCCGCGCCCCGCGGGGGCGCGCCGGCTCGCCCGCGTGCAGACGCCGCAGGCCTTCCGCGCGAAGGACCTGCTCGCGGCCTACGCCGCCGCCCTCGACGCCGGCTTCCAGGGGACCGACACCGCCAGCACCGTCGAGGCGTTCTCCGACCTCGTCGTGCAGACCGTCGCGGGGAGCCGGCAGAACCTCAAGGTCACCTATCCGCACGACCTTCTCCTCGCGGAGCGGCTGCTGGCGGCTCACCGGTACCGCCTCGGCTGAGGCCGGCTGCCGCAGTCGACACGGTGACCGAGGCGGCCGACGCCGTACGCGCAGTGCGGGCTCGGCCTAACCGGCCGGCGCGGCAACCTCGCCGCCGGCGTCCACGTGCAGCAGCGCCTCGGCCAGCACGAGGTCCTCCTGGCTCGCCACCCGGAACGCCTGCCCCGGCGACGGCACCAGCGTCACCCGCCCGCCGCCGGCCCGCACCAGCCCGGGCAGCACCTCCGAGCCGTGCGAGCGCAACTCCTCGTCCGTGGCCCCCGCCAAGGCCGCCGCCAGCGCCTCGCGGCGGTACGCCTGCGGGCTGTAGATCATGCGGTAGCCCTCCCGATCGACTGTGTCGAGGATCACCTCGTCCTCGTCGACCCACTTCAACGTGTCGGTCACCGGACCTGCGGGCACGCTCGCCGCGACCCCGGCCGGGCCCAGCAGGCCCCGGACGACCTCACGCACCAGGGCTGCCGACGACAGCGGGTGCAGCGGGTCATGGACGACGACCACGCCGGGGCCGACGTCAGCCGTCCCCGGCCGCCCGGCGGGGCTCCGGAGCGCCGCCAGCGCGCGGTGACCGGGACCGTTCGCCTGCACCGGCACCACCTGCACGGGCACCGCCGTCACGGGCAGGGCCCGGGTCACCGCCTGCTCCAGGGCCGGCGGGACGGCGACGAGCACGGCCCGGACGACCCCGGACGCGGTCAGCGCGGCCACGGACCACGACAGCAGCGTCCGACCCCCGAGCTCACGCAGGGCGGCGCAGTTGAGGGGGGCGGACCGGTCGTCGACGTCCACGGGCACGATCGCCAGGCACGACGGCCACCGGGCAGGATCGGGCCCGCCGATCGGATCGCTCACGCGGCCCAGCGTGCCGCAGACGCGTGTGCCCGCCGACCCCGAGGGGGTGGCGGGCACACGTGCGACAGCTGTGGTGACGGCAGGACGACGACCTCAGGAGGCGAGGACCTCGTCGAGCAGGGCCTCGGCCTTGTCTTCGTTCGTGTGCTCGGCCAGGGCGAGCTCCGACACCAGGATCTGGCGGGCCTTGGCGAGCATGCGCTTCTCGCCGGCGGAGAGGCCGCGGTCCTGGTCGCGACGCCACAGGTCGCGGACGACCTCGGCCACCTTGATCACGTCGCCGGAGGCGAGCTTCTCGAGGTTGGCCTTGTAGCGGCGCGACCAGTTCGTCGGCTCCTCGGCGTACGGGGCGCGCAGGACCTGGAACACACGGTCCAGACCTTCCTGGCCCACGACGTCACGGACGCCCACCAGGTCGACGTTCTGGGCCGGTACCTCGATCGTGAGGTCCCCTTGGGCCACCTTCAGTACCAGGTACTGGCGTTCCTCACCTTTGATGATCCGGGTCTTGATCTCCTCGATGAGCGCGGCCCCGTGATGGGGGTACACAACCGTTTCGCCGACCGTGAAAGCCATGTGGTCTTATCCCCTTTCCCTCATCGAGGATAGCACGCGCTGGCGCCGGGGTCACGACCGGATGCTCCCGTTTGCGCAGGTCAGGGGCTTGTGGCTCGTCACCTCGGGCCTTGACAGACGTGGCCGGGCCATGCTTCGCCATCTCTCGTCACCGGCCGTGCATCCCGCCGCGCCGATCCGGCCGCCCCGGGCCCGGGCCGGCCGGTACCGCCCGGGGCGGCGGCCACCGGGGCAGCCGGTAGGCTGCGCTGCGCCGGTCGGGCTCCGCCCGGGCGGTGCCCCGGCTGCCCCGGCAGCACCGAGAGCTGCCGCCGGCAGCTGCTCCCAGCAGGAGGACCGAAGGTCGTGAACGCCAGCCGCCGCGTCGTCCGCCTCAGGATGCGGGCCGGGAGCAGGGCAGCCGTCGCCGCCGCGGGCCTGGCCCTCGTGCTGGCCGGCTGCACCGTGACGAACCCCCAGGAAACCGTGACCCCGTTCGATGCCGGCGACGGGCGCAGCGGCCAGATCGGGGGCCACGACGCCAACACGGGCATCAACCTCCGCAACTTCCTCGTCGTCAGCACTGCGAAGGGCGCTCCCGGTCGCGTCGTCGGCGCTCTCTCGAACAAGAGCGGCGCTGCCGCGCAGGTGCAGCTCGCGATCGTGACCACCGGCAGCGACGGGCAGCTCACATCGCTGGGACAGACGACCGTTCCGCTGCAACCCGGCGAGTTCGCGCACGTGGGCTGGCCCTCGGAGGTGTCCTCCGGCGCGGCCGCCACCCCCAGCACGGCGGCGAGCAGCGTGGGAACCGAGCCCCCGGCGACTCGGACGGTCGACTTCACGATCCCGGCAGTTCCGGTCGCACCCGGCGCGGTGCTCCAGCTGGTCGCCGGCACGCCCGCCAGCGGCAACACCAGCTTCACCATTCCGGTCCTGCCGGCCGTGGGCGAGTACCAGGCGCTCGCGCCCAGCGCCTCGCCGTCCGCGCAGCCCTCCACGGTCACGCCGACCGGCTCCGTGAGCCCGTCGGCCAACCCGTCGGGAGCCGCCAGCCAGCCGCCCGGCTCCACCCCCGGCCAGGAGCCGACCGCGAGCGCGAGCTGACCTCAGCCACATCGTGACGACGAGGCCCCCGACCCGCCCCGGGGCGGGAGCCTCGTCGTCCTGACCGCAGGCAGGGCCCTGCCTGCAGTCAGGCCTCGAACTTGTAACCCAGCCCGCGCACCGTGACGAGGTGGCGCGGCTGCGCCGGATCAGGCTCGATCTTGCTCCGCAGCCGCTTGACGTGGACGTCCAGGGTCTTGGTGTCGCCCACGTAGTCCGAGCCCCAGACCCGGTCGATCAGCTGCATCCGGGTGAGCACCCGGCCGGCGTTGCGCAGCAGGATCTCGAGGAGCTCGAACTCCTTCAGCGGCATCGCGACGCTGGAGTTGTTCACCGTGACCACGTGGCGCTCGACGTCCATGCGCACGGGGCCCGCCTCGACCGTGGCCGGCACGAGCACCTCGGGCTCGGCCCCGCGGCGCAGCACGGCCCGGACCCGGGCCACGAGCTCGCGCGAGGAGTAGGGCTTGGTCACGTAGTCGTCGGCTCCCAGCTCGAGCCCGACCACCTTGTCGATCTCGCTGTCCTTCGCGGTCAGCATGATGACGGGCACGTTGCCGCGCGCGCGCAGCTGCCGGCACACCTCCGTGCCGGGGAGCCCGGGGAGCATGAGGTCGAGGAGCACGAGGTCGGCGCCGTTGCGGTCGAACTCCTCCAGGGCGGCGGTGCCGTCGTCCGCGACGGCGACGTCGTAGCCCTCGCGCCGCAGCAGGTACGACAGGGGGTCACTGAACGAGTCTTCGTCCTCGACGACGAGGATGCGGGTCACGCCGGGCTCTCCTTATGGTCGGTTGCGAGTCGGGGCCCCGTGGTGGCGAGCGGCTCCGCGGGTCGCTCCGGCGGGAGCGAGCGCAGGCGCTGAGCCGAGTCGGGCATGCGCAGGGTGAAGGTCGAGCCCTCGCCCTCGACGCTCCAGACCGTCACCTCGCCGCCGTGGTTGGCGGCGACGTGCTTGACGATCGAGAGCCCGAGCCCGGTGCCGCCTGTCGCCCGCGAGCGGGCGGGGTCCACCCGGTAGAAGCGCTCGAAGATGCGCTCCTGGTCGGCGGCGGCGATGCCGTAGCCCTGGTCGCTGACCCCGAGCTCGACGAGGCCGCCGGTCCGCCGCACGCGTCACCGAGACGCGGGTGGCCTCCGGCGAGTAGGCGATCGCGTTGTCGACCAGGTTGCGCACGGCCGTCACGAGCAGGTTGTGGTCGCCGTACACGACCGCGCCGTGGTCGCCGCCGACGGTGACCTCGATGCGCTTGCGCTGTGCGGCCAGCGACGCCCGGTCGACCGCCTCGGCGACGACGTCGTCCACCGTGACCGGCTCGGGCTGGTGCAGCGCGTCCGCCACCTGCAGCCGGGACAGGTCGATGATCTCCTGGACGAGCGTGGTGAGGCGCACCGCCTCGCGCTGCATCCGGGCGGCGAAGTGCCGGACGGCGTCGGGGTCGTCGGAGGCGTCGGAGACCGCCTCGGCCAGCAGGCGACAGCGCGCCGACCGGCGTCTTGAGCTCGTGGCTGATGTTGGCGACGAAGTCGCGCCGGATCTCCTCCACCCGCCGGGACTCGGTGCGGTCGTCGACGAGGACGAGCACCAGGTCGCTCCCCAGCGGGGCGACCCGGGCGTAGACGAAGATCTTGGCCCGGCCGAGCGGGCCGCGGGCGAGCTCGAGCTCCCGCTCGCGGACCAGCCCGAGCCGGCGGGCCTCCGCGACCATCTCGCGGAGCTCGGGGTGGGCCAGGTCGTGCCCGCGCACCAGGCCGAACGCGTAGGCCGCCGGGGTGGCCTTGACGACCCCGTCGCCGACGTCGAGGACGACCGCCGCCGAGCGGAGGACGGCCAGGACGCCGCTCACCCCTGGCGGCAGCTCCGGCTCGGGCTGCTCGAGCGGGGCCAGCCGCTCGCGCTCGCTGGCGCGGAATGCGAGGACCGCCAGGGCACCGACGACGAGGCCGACGAACCCCGCCAGCACAGTCGTCCAGGACGGGCTCACCTCGCCAGCGTAAGGTGCCCTCGCGGGGCGTTCCACCAGGTGCGCAAGGGTGGCGTCGAGGCCTTCGCGCGGTGTTCACCTCACGTGCCCACGTCGTTCATGGCGCCCTGGGACGGTTCGGTCTGCCAGGTGTCTGTCAGGTGGCGCGGCATCGACCCGCTCCGGCACCGGAACCACCACGAACGGGAGCGGATCGGCGATGCGGGAGCAGTTCCACGAGGAGCTCGACGGCCTGTCCGAGCAGATGGTCGAGATGACCAGGCTGGTCGGCTCTGCCGTCGGCCGCGCGACCACCGCGCTGCTGGACGCCGACCTCTCCCTGGCCGAGAGCGTGATCGCGGCGGACGAGCGGATCGACGCCCTGCAGATCGACCTCGAGGAGCGCTCGCTGGCCCTGCTGGCACGGCAGGCACCGGTGGCCACCGACCTGCGCGTCATCGTCACGGGCCTGCGGATGAGCGCGGACCTCGAGCGGATGGGCGACCTCGCCCGGCACGTCGCCAAGCTCGCCCGGATGCGCTACCCGGAGTCGGCGATCCCGGCGGAGCTTCGCGCGACGGTGCTGCAGATGGGCCAGATCGCCGAGCGGATCGTCGCGAAGGCCGGCAGCGTGATCGCCAGCCGGACCTGACCACCGCCGGCGAGCTCGAGACGGACGACGACGCCATGGACGGCCTGCACCGGGAGCTCTTCACCGTGCTGCTCGACGACGAGTGGCAGCACGGCATCGAGACCGCGGTCGACGTGACCCTGTGCGGCCGCTACTACGAGCGGTTCGCCGACCACGCCGTGTCGGTCGCCCGCCGAGTCTCCTACCTCGTCACCGGCGAGCGGCCGCCGGCCTCGCGTGAGCACGGGCTCGGCGAGGTCGCCCGCGGCTGACCCCGGCGCTCAGCGGCCCTGGTTGGCGACGGCCGCGGCGGCCTGGGCGGCGGCGGCCGGGTCGAGGTACTCCCCGCCGCGCACCGTCGGCGCCAGCGAGGCGTCCAGCCGGTAGAGCAGCGGGATGCCGGTGGGGATGTTCAGCGCGGCGATCTCGGCGTCGCCGATGCCGTCGAGGTGCTTGACCAGCGCCCGCAGCGAGTTGCCGTGCGCCGCCACGAGGACCGTCCGGCCGCCCCGCAGGTCGGGCACGATCGACGCCTCCCAGTACGGCAGCATCCGCGCGACGACGTCCTTCAGGCACTCCGTGCGGGGCAGGTCGTCGCCCAGGTCGGCGTAGCGCGGGTCGCCCGCCTGCGACCACTCCGCGCCGTCCGCCAGCGGCGGCGGCGGCACGTCGTACGAGCGGCGCCAGAGCATGAACTGCTCCTCGCCGAACTCCTCCAGGGTCTGCTTCTTGTTCTTGCCCTGCAGCGCGCCGTAGTGGCGCTCGTTCAGGCGCCACGAGCGGTGCACGGGGATCCAGTGCCGGTCGGCGGCGTCGAGCGCCAGGTTCGCCGTCGTGATCGCGCGGCGCAGCAGCGAGGTGTGGACGACGTCGGGCAGCAGCCCGGCCTCCGCGAGGAGCCGGCCGCCGGTCTCGGCCTCCGTACGCCCCTGCTCCGACAGGGGCACGTCGACCCAGCCGGTGAAGAGGTTCTTGGCGTTCCAGTCGCTCTCGCCGTGGCGCAGCAGCACGAGGGTGTACGTGGCGCCCGTCCCGTCGTCCGTCATGCCCGCCAGGCTAGTGGGAGGCTCGCGGCGTGACCGGCGGGCCTCCGAGGCGGGGACGGCGGAGGTGGATCAGCTGTCCTCGAGCAGGTGGCGGAAGGCCTCGAGGTTGCGGGTCGACTCCCCGCGATCGACGCGCCAGCGCCACTCCCGCCGCATCGACTCGAGGAAGCCCAGCGTCAGCAGCTCGTTGAACGACTCGTCCGCCACCGAGAGCAGCGCGCCGAGGAGGCGGTCCACGGTCTCGTCGGTGACCCCCTCCACGGGCAGCCTGCCCACGAGGAAGACGTCGCCGACCGCGTCGAGCGCGAACGCGACCCCGGGCAGGCGGCTGTTCCGGGTGAGCATCCACCGGTAGAAGGCCTCGTGGTTCTCGTCGGGCCGGCGCACGACGAACGCCGACGCCGACACGCCCTGCTCGCCGACGAGCAGGCTCACGGTGGTGCGCAGCTTGGCCTCGCCCGGCAGCTGGACGACGAACTCCCCGGGCCGGGCGCCGGCCTCCCACTCCAGCCCGGACGACTCCAGCCAGCCCCGGACGACGCCCGCGGCGGCCCCGGCCTCGCTCATCGGGAGCGGTCCGCGGCGCTCACGGGGCGACCGCGAGGTCGCCGAGCGGCGGGACGGCGGGGGCGCCGCGAGCGGCCAGCGCCCGCAGCGGGCGGTCGGCGATGGCCCCGGAGTAGACCCCGAGCAGCGCGTCGACCGTGGCGTCCCACCCGAACCGGCGCGCCTGCGTGGCGGCAGCGGCCCCGAGGCGGCGCCGGCGCAGCGGGTCGTCGAGCAGGGCGCCCAGCTCGTGCGCCCATCGCGCCGGGTCGTGCCCGTCGACGAGCACCCCGGTGACGCCGTCCGCGACGACCGTCGGCAGGCCGCCGACGCGGGCCGCGACGACGGGCGTGCCGCAGGCCTGCGCCTCGACCGCGACGAGCCCGAACGACTCGCTGTGCGACGGCACCGCGACGAGATCGGCGGCCCTGTACCAGTCGGCGAGCTCCACCCGGGTGACGGGCGGGGCGAAGCGGACGACGTCCGCGACGCCGAGGGCGGCGGCCAGCTCCTGCAGGGCGCGGGGGCGTTCGAGGCCGCTGCCACTGGGGCCCCCGAGGACGACGACGGTCAGGCGCTCGCGCCGCTCGGGGTCGCGGGCCAGGATCTCGGCCGCCGCGCGCACGAGCACGTCCGGCGCCTTCAGCGGCTGGATGCGCCCGACGAACAGCAGCACCTGGCCGTCCCCGGGCAGGCCGAGGCGGCGCCGGGCACCCGGCCGGCCGCCACGGGCCTTCGGGGTGAAGAGGTCGAGGTCGACGCCGGGCGAGACCACCGAGACCCGGCCGGGGTCGGCGCCGTACAGCTCGACCAGCTCGCGCGCCTCGTCGCCGGTGTTGGCGACCAGCCGGTCGGCCGCCGCCACGACCTGCTCCTCGCCGATGACCCGGCCCGGGGGTTCGGGGCTGTCGCCCTCCGCCAGCGCGAGGTTCTTCACCTTGGCCATCGTGTGCATGGTGTGGACCAGCGGCACGTGCCAGCGTTCCGCGGCCAGCCAGCCCACCTGGCCCGACAGCCAGTAGTGCGAGTGCACCAGGTCGTACCAGCCCATGTCCTGGCGGGCTTCGACGCGCATGACGCCGGCGGCGAACGCGCAGAGCTGACCCGGCAGGTCCGCCTTCGACAGGCCCTCGAACGGACCCGCGGTGACGTGCCGCACCAGCACACCCGGTGCGAGCTCGACCACGCCGGGCGCGTTGCTGGAGGTGGCGCGGGTGAAGACCTCGACCTCGGTGCCCCGTGCGGCCAGGCGCCGGGCGGTCTCGACGACGTAGACGTTGAGGCCCCCCGCGTCGCCCGTGCCCGGCTGCTCGAGCGGTGACGTGTGCACCGAGAGCATCGCCACCCGGCGCGGAGGGCGGGGTCGCAGCGAGCTCATGGTCCCGACGCTAACCGTGCCCCCACCGGCCCCGCCAATTGAGCCTTCCACCATTCGTGCGGGGGAGCCCCCGCCGCGGGTACCCCCTTGGCCGTGATCAAGGAATTCAGCGGGATCATGGACGAGAGCCTGATCCCGCTGGATTCCTTGATCACGACGAGGTGGGAAGGGGGCCGCTTAGCCTGGCGGGGTGTCAGCGCGGCGAGCGACCCGCCCGGTGGGCGTCGTCACCCGGGGCACGACGAACCCGAACCGGCTGCGCCGGGTCGACCGGTGGCTGGCCGGGCCGCAGGCGTGGCGGCTGCGCGCCGCCGCGGACCCGCTGGTGGCGGACCTCGGGTACGGCGCCTCGGGGGTCACCGCGGTCGAGCTGCGCGACCGGCTGCGACGGGTACGGCCCGACGTCGAGGTGGTCGGCGTCGAGATCGACCCGGCGCGCGTCGCCGCGGCGCTGCCGCTGGCCGGGGCCGGCCTCGGGTTCGTGCGCGGCGGTTTCGAGCTGCCGATGCCGGGCGGCCGGCGCGCCGGTCGTCGTCCGCGCCTTCAACGTGCTGCGGCAGTACGCCGAGGCCGAGGTGGGCGAGGCGTGGGACACGATGCGCGCGCGGCTGGCCCCGGGCGGCCTGATCGTCGACGGCACGTGCGACGAGATCGGCCGTCGGGCTGCGTGGATCGCGCTCGACGCCGAGGGCCCGGTGTCGCTCACGCTCTCGCTGCGGCTGGCCGGCGTGCAGCGCCCCTCGGACGTCGCCGAGCGCCTGCCCAAGGCGCTCATCCACCGCAACGTGCCGGGCGAGCCCGTGCACGCCTTCCTGGCCGCGCTCGACGCCGCCTGGGCGCGCGAGGCGCCGCTCGGGGCCTTCGGCGTGCGCCAGCGCTGGACGGCGACCACGGCCGCGGTGCGTGCAGCGGGCTGGCCGGTGCTCGACGGGCCGTCCCGCTGGCGCCTCGGCGAGGTGACGGTGGCCTGGGACGCCGTCAGCCCGCTCGCAGCCCCCTCGCAGGCAACCCTCCGACTCGACGGCCGCTCGTCAACCCTCGAGGACCAGCGTGACCGGCCCGTCGTTGACGAGCTCGACGGCCATGTCGGCCCCGAACCGGCCGGTGGCCACCTCGAGGCCCTCGGCTCGGAGGGCCGCGGCGAAGGCCTCGACGAGCGGCTCGGCGACGGACCCCGGGGCCGCGGCGCTCCAGGACGGGCGGCGGCCCTTGCGGGTCTCGGCGTAGAGCGTGAACTGGCTGACGACGAGGAGCGGTGCGGCCTCGTCGAGGGCGCTGCGCTCGCCCCGCAGGATGCGCAGGGCGGCGACCTTGCGGGCGAGGGCGGCGGCGACCTCGGGAGTGTCCTCGTGCGTGACGCCGGCGAGCACGAGCAGCCCGGGCCGGTCGATCGAGCCGACCACCTCGCCCGCGACGACGACGCGGGCGCGCGTGACGCGCTGGACGACGAGCCGCACCGACAGACCTCCGGCCCGCCTCAGCCCAACCCGGTGACCTCGACGCGCCCCACCGGCACGCCGTGGCCGAGCACGGGGACCTCGGCGAACTCGTCGAGCACCGGGGCCTCGACCCCGAGCCGGTGCAGCAGTGCCGCGAGGACGGCGGCCCGCGGGCGCTCACCGCCGTCCGCGATCTTCAGGGCGACGGCGCGGCCGTCCGGCATCGCCGCCGCGTACACGCCCTCGGCGCCGTCCTTCGCGACCAGCCCGGGGATCCCCCGCACGAGGCGCGTCACGTCGCGGCCGGTGCCGCCCAGCCACTCCGGGTGGGTCCGGACGGCGGCCGCGACGCGCCCCTCGGCCGTGTGCGGACGGGCCGCGGCGATGCGGGCGAACGCCACCGCGAGCCCGAGCGGCGAGACGGCGTGCACGGGCGCCCCGCAGCCGTCGACGCCCATCGCCGCCACCGGCTCGCCGGCCAGGTCGGCCACCGTCTCGGTGACGGCCCGCTGCAGTGGGTGCGAGCTCAGCAGGTAGCTCGCGGTGTCCCAGCCGTTCGCGCGGCAGGTCGCGAGCATGGCGGCGTGCTTGCCGGAGCAGTTCTGGGCGAGGGCCGACGCCGGCCGCCCCCGGTGCTGCCAGGCCGAGCGCTCGTCGGCGTCCAGCGGCAGGTCGGGGGTGTTCTGCAGGTCCTGCTCGGTCAGGGCCGCGGCGGCGAGCATGCGCCGGACGCCGTCGAGGTGGTAGCGCTCGCCGGAGTGGCTGGCGCAGGCGAGCGCGAGGAGCTGCCCGTCGAGCTCGAGGCCGGCCCGCAGCATGGCCACGGCCTGCAGCGGCTTCGCCGACGACCGGGGGAAGACGGGGGCCTGCCAGTCACCGGCCGCCGCGACGACGTCGCCGTCCCCGTCGACGGCCACGGCGATGCCGTGGTGCACGCTCTCGACGAAGCCCGAGCGGACGACGCGCGCGACGACGACATGGCTCACGGGCGGTGAGGATAGCCCGCGGCGGTGCGGCCGGGACGCCCCGGACAGGCCCGACCCGTCGTGAGCGTCAGCGGACGCCGGCGCCCACCTCGCCCGCCTGGTACCGGCGGGCGATCTCTTCGGTCAGCAGGTCGACGACCGACTGCACCTGCCGGCGGGACCGACTGACCCGCGCCTCGATGTCGGCGAGGTTCGCGACGGCCTCGGCGAGCTGGACGTCCGACAGGGCGCGCGGGTCGGAACCGCCCACGTCGGCGACCGCCCGCTCGGCCTCGCGGCGGTGCTCCCCCACCCGGCTCGGCGTCGCGCCGGAGACGTGCCGGCCGAGGCCGCGGGTCTGGCGCTGCTCGTCGCCGAGGATGCGCGACAGGGCGGCGACGATCTCGGCGTCGGAGCGCTGCTGCACGACCGCGGGCCCGTCACCGCGCCGGCCTGCCTGCTCGGCCCGCAGGATGTCGAGGCGGCCCTGGAGCAGCCGCCTGCGCGTAGGAGAGGTCGACCTCCTCCTGGTCGGCGTCCGCGCGGCGGACGCGCAGCTCCTCGAGGTCGAGGGTCTCGACGCCGTCGACGTAGCCGGGCGCGAGCACGCGGTCGATGCGGCGGCGCCCACCGGCAAGGAACTCGGTCACGGTGTCAATGTACTCGCTCGGATGGCTGCGCGTAGTCGCGTCGTCACTCATCGCTCAAGGACGAACGGCCGACGTCACCACGGCCCGTACGGACCACTGCGGCCGCCGCCGCCCCCGCGCGTCTGCCGGACGGCGGGCGCGCACGTCCGTGAGGTACACGGCGGCTGCCACCACCGCGACGATGCTCAGCAGCCCCAGCGGGCTGGTGAAGCCGCCGCCGGTCGCCGAAGGGCAGCGCGAGGAAGCCGAAGGCCGCCGCGACGGCGAGGATGATGAGCCAGAGCTGCTTGGTCAGCTTGCCCGCGGCCACGAACGGCGTCCTTGCGCTGACGGAGCGCGTCGACGAGCGCGAACGCCTCGACGCCGAAGGCGACCAGGCTGAGTGCCAGGACGATGAAGTACTGCAGCGTGTAGACGCCGTTGGCGAGCATGCCTCCAGCGTACGCAACCTGCCGGCCCCGCCGCTGGAACCGTGCTGACGACCCGCCCCGTGGCCGCCCGCAGGGTGAGGGCGTACGGCGACGGCCCGCCCCCGGTGGGGGCGGGCCGTCGCCTGTCGTACGGGTCGTGCTGGTACCGCGGGAGGGTCAGTCGCCCGTCTTCTCGGCGGCCTTCTCAGCGGCCTTCTCGGCCTTCTCGACGGTCTCGGCGGCGCTCGACGCGGCGGACTTGGCAGCCGTCTTCGTCGCGGCGGTGCGGTTGCGGGCGGTGGTGGCCGTCCGCTTGGCGGCCGCGCGGGTGCCGCTGGTGCGCTGCTTCACGACCTTCTCGGTCTGCGCGACACTCTGCTCCACCGTCTCCCCGACGGCGGCGGCGGTGTCGGGGAGCTCGCGGCGGCCGATCGTCACGACGCTCTTCGCCGCGGCGGTGGTGTCGTCGACGGCCTTGCGGACCGTGGTCACGGCGGCCTTCGTGCGGTCGACCGTGGTCCGGCTCTGCGCGATCAGGTCCTGCGTCGACTGCTGACGGCGCACGCGCTCCACCAGCTCCTTGCCGCGCTCGGCGAGCTCGGCGTAGCTGGTCTCGACCTGGCCGGCGACCTCCAGCGCCCGGCTGACGGCCAGGGCCGGCACCTGCTGGACGGCGGCGGGCACGTGCTGGGCGGCCGCCCTGACGTTCTCGGTGGCCTTGGGCAGGGTCTCGCGGTCGAGGGCCACCTGGTAGGCGGCGATCGTCTTGCCGATCTCGGCCTGCGCGGCCTCGAGGCCCTTGCGCAGTTCGACCTGGTAGGTCGTGAGTGCGTCCTCGACGCCGGCCTGGACCTTCTCGGCCCGGGCGGCGGCGGTGCGGAGGCGCTCGACGACGACGTCGGTGACGCCGACCACGGCGAGCACGGGCGTCGAGGCCGTCACGTTCTTACGGATCTCGGCGATGCTGGTCATGACAACTCCTTCTCGGTTCCCCGCGCGTCCGGCGCGGAGGTGGTCACGGGTGTGGCGGTGGCGACGTCATCGGGGGCGGCGGCGTCATCGGGGATGGCGGGGTCGTCGGTCACGTCGCCTGCGCCGGGCACCGGGGCGTCCGCCTCGGCGGCGGCAGCGGCGGCGCGGGCCGTCGCATCCTCTTCGGCCCGGGCGTTCTCGGACCTGAAGTGGGCGCAGAGCTCGAGCAGCACCTTCTTCTGCCGCGACGTGAGCCCCTCGTCGGACTCGACGGCGAACTCCACGGTGCCGCGCGGACCGTCCTCGAGGATGCCGGCGCGCACGTAGAGCGCCTCGGCGGAGATGCGCAGCCCCTTGGCGAGCTGCTGCAGGACCTCGGCGGACGGGCGGCGCAGGCCCCGCTCCACCTGACTGAGGTAGGGGTTGCTCACCCCGGTCAGCGACGCCAGCTGGCGCACCGACAGGCGTGCGTTCTCACGCTGCTCGCGGAGGTAGGCGCCGACGTCGCCGACGCGGTCAGAGATGCTTGCCACACATCCAATTGTGCTTGCTCCAGCTAGCGCTTGCAAGCGCAAGCAGGTGACTCCGCTCACGCGGTCACGCGGCGGGCGCCAGGCCGAGCAGCGCGCGGGCGTCGGCGGTGCTCATGGGCGGCCGCTGCAGCTCGGTGGCGAGGTGCGCGGCGCGTTCGACGAGCTCGGCGTTCGAGCGCACCTGCCGGCCGCGGGCGAACACGACGTTGTCCTCCATCCCGACGCGCAGGTGGCCCCCCAGCGAGAGCGCCGCGGCGAGGACGGGCAGATGGGTGCGGCCGATGCCGGTCGCCGACCACGAGGTCACCTCGGCCGGCAGCGCCTGGACGCCCGCCACGAGCGCCGCCGCCGTCCCGGGCATCCCGCCCGGGACGCCCGTCACGAAGTCGCAGTGCACCTTGCCGCCGTACGGCAGCCCGCAGGTGTCGATCAGGCGCCGGAGGGCCGCGACGTGCCCCAGGTCGAAGAGCTCGAACTCGGGCACGATCCGGGCCTCGCGGGCGGACTCGTAGAGCTCGACCATGAACGGCCACGGGTTCAGGAAGACGTCGTCGCCGAAGTTCACGGTGCCGCACGTGAGCGAGCACGAGTCGGGCGCCGCCTCGAGCACGCGCAGCCGGTCCTCGAGCGGGTCGTGCACGCTGCCGCCCGTCGAGAGCTGCACGACGAGGCCGGTCTGCTCCCGCAGGGCGGCGACGGTCTCGCGCAGCCGCCCGAGGTCGAGCGTCGGCCGGTGCTCGCCGTCCCTGATGTGCACGTGGATCAGGGAAGCGCCGGCCGCCTCGCACGCCTTCGCCTCGGCCACCAGCTCGTCGAGGGTGGTCGGCAACTTCGGGACGTCGGCCTTGAGGTGCTCCGCCCCGGTCGGCGCGACGGTGATCAGCGTCTGGCTCACGCAGCCATCCTGGCAGCCGGCCGCGCCCATCGGCAGCGGCGCCCGCACCGCTCGTCACCGGCCCTCCATGATCGACGCGGATTGCATGATCGACGCGGATTGCATGATCACGCGCCCAAAGGGTCAGGGGGCGACGACGACCTCCTGGGCGGCGCTGACCTCGCCCTCGCTCCCGCCGACGAGGAGCACCGCGTCGACCGGCAGCGAGCGCTTGACCAGCGCGAGCGCGACCGGGCCGAGTTCGTGGTGGCGGGCCGCCGTGGTGACGAACCCGACCTGGCGGCCCCGCCGAACGACACGGGGTCGCCGTGGGCCGGCAGGGTGTGCTCGCGAGCCGTCGAGGTGCAGGAAGACGAGGCGGCGCGGCGGCCGGCCCAGGTTGTGCACCCGGGCCACCGTCTCCTGACCGCGGTAGCAGCCCTTCTGCAGGTGGACGGCCGTGCGCAGCCAGTCGGCCTCGTGCGGGATCGTCCGGTGGTCGGTCTCGAGACCCTGGCGCGGCCGCCACGCCGCGACGCGGAGGCCTCGGCCGCCCAGGTGCCGGCGAGCGGGACGCCGGTCAGCACCTCGCTCAGGCGGTCGCGGGGGACGAGCACCTCCGCGAACGGCCGCTCGCGGCCCGGGTGCGCGGCCTCGTCGACGGCGGCGTACGAGGCGGACGACGCCCCCAGCGCCGGCCACGGGTCCACCCACACCGGGGGCGCCGGCTCGCCGGTTGCGCCAGCGGGTGTACCGCCGGATCGTGCGGCGAGCCGCCTGGCGAGGTCGGGGGCCGCCCCCACCACGGCCCATGAGGGCGTCACGTCGGCGACCTCGACGCGGAGCATGAAGCGCATCCGGTCGAGCCACGCGGCCACGGCGCCGGTGCTCCCGGGCTCGAGCGTCAGCCACGTCGTGGTGCCGTCGTCGACGACATGCAGGTCGTGCTCGACGTGCCCGTGCGGACTCAGGATCAGCGTCTCGGCGGCCTCGCCGGGAGCGAGCCCGAGCAGGGACTGACTGGTCAGGGAGTTCAGCCAGGACAGCCGGTCGGGGCCGGTCACGGTCAGCACGCCGCGGTGGGACAGGTCGACCGCTGCCTCGCCGGCCTCGAGCAGGCGCTGCTCGCGCACGGGGTCGCCGTAGTGCCAGGCGACCCCCGCGTCCTGGCCCTGCGCCTCGACGGCGCCGGGCGCGTCGAGCAGCGGCGACCGCGGCGTGGGGGTCTCGGTGCCCGGCTGGTCCTTCGTCGGCGTGGTCATGACCGTCTCAGCGCCCTGGGGCGCCAGGTCCTTCCCGAAGAGGGGGCGTGGCTTCGGCGGCGTCCGGCTCGAGGTCTGCCGCACAGCCGCGGCAGAGACCCTCGACGGACAGGTGCCCCAGGTCGGGCACGAAGCCGAAGCGGGCGGTGATCTCGTCGGCGAGCTGCTGGGCCCGGCTCACGTCGGCCGACTGCACCGACGCGCACCGGCGGCAGACGAGGTGCACGTGGTCGGCATGGGTGGCCAGGTGGTAGCTGGGGGCGCCGTGCCCGATGTGGGTGTGCGCGACGACGCCGAGCTCCTCGAGGAGCTCCAGCGCCCGGTAGACGGTCGAGGGGCTCATCGAGGGGGCCAGCAGCTGCACCTGGTCCCACACCTGCTCGGGGGTGGCGTGGCCGAGACGCTGCAGCGCGCCGAGGACGAACCGGCGCTGAGGGGTCGCCCGCAGGCCACGGGAACGCAGCACGGCGTCGAGGTCGTCCGCCAGCACCTGCGACATCTCCCAAGGATAGGTGTCACCCGCACGCGTCAGTCGGTCGGGACGCGCTTCAGCCGGGCGGACGCGTGCGAGCTGAGCGGCGAACCCGCGGCGGCCATGTCGAGCACCCAGAGCAGGTCGCCCTCGACGAGCCCGTACATCCGGGTGGCGGCCGAGTACTCCACGGCCGAGCGGCTGCGGACCACCGCGTCGGTCTCGAGGGTGACCCGGGGGCCGTCGACGGCGCCCGTGTAGAGCTCGACGTAGCCCATCGGGTGCGCGAGCAGCACCTCGAGCGGGGTCCCCTGCACGCGCTCGCCCTCCACCGGCTCGACGGGGCGCCAGTAACCCGTCTCGGCGGCCAGCGGCCGGCCCTGGGTGCCGTCGTCGTCGAGCAGCCAGGTGCGCGAGGAGTACACGAGGAAGGCCTGGCCGGTGTGCGCGAACGTCACCTCCTGGCCGAACCGCAGGTCACGCTCCATCGTCGGGTAGCCGACCACCCCGGCCCCTGCCCAGCGGCCCACCAGCCAGGCGAGCGGGACCAGCGGCGCCGGGAGGTCGGCGTCGAGCTGGATGGGCACGTCAGCGCTGGCCCTTGAAGAGCTTGTACACGACGAAGACCGAGAACCAGGCGATCGTCAGCGCCGACAGCACGAGCAGGGTGAGATAGAAGCCTTCGACCACAGGGCGATCCTACCGGCGGGCCACGAGCCGGGTCAGGCGGTGAAGAGGCGGGCCACCGAGTACGCGACCACTCCGGCGGTGGCGACCGGCGCCGCGGATGCCGCCACCAGGGCCGCCGCTCCGCGGAGCTCGGCGGGCGACGCGAGCAACCGGTCGAGGGCGACCACCACCGCCGAGACCGAGATACCGATCAGCAGGCCGGGCCCGACGGCGACGACGTCGGTGAAGCGGGCGGCGACCGCGGCCGCGCCGGTGCCCGCGGCGAGCCCGATCCAGCCGTTCCACAGCGCCGGCAGCGGGAGGGCGGTGGCAAGGCGTGCCGCGGCGACGGCGGCCGCGGCGACGACCACCGCCTCGCCGCGCAGGGCGGTCTGCGGCACGAGCACCCAGGTCGCCCCCAGGACGGCCACCACCTCACCGGCCAGGGTGCCCGTGAGCGACTCCACCAGGTCCTCCCGGGGGAGGGCGTCGCACCAGCTCGTGGGTGAAGGCGGCGAGCACGCCGACGGCCAGCACCGCGGCGAAGGCGGCCAGCGGACGGGCCCGGCCCTGCACGGCGAGTGCCGTGCCGACGCCCGCGAGGCCGGCGAGGCCGACCGTCGCCCCGCTGCCGACGGAGGCGGGCAGCTCGAACAGCGCTCCCCAGCCGATCGCGGTGGCAAGGACGACCAGCGCCACGGCCGCGGCCAGCACCGGGCTGCCCGAGTACGCCGACACCGCGACCAGTGCCGCCAGGGCGGCTGAAGCCAGGGCCCCGATCACGGCGTTCACCCGGGCATCCTGGCAGACGCGCTGGCGGCGTCACCCCAGCGCGCGATCCGGTGCAGCAGCGCGGGTGTCGCGGCCGCCTCGGCATGGCCCATGCCCGGTTCCACCCACAGCTCCGCGGTCGGACCCGCCGCCCTCGCCAGCCACTGGGCGTGCTCCAGGGGGAAGTACCGGTCGCTGTCGCCGTGCACGAGCAGCAGCCGGGTCGGGGCGACGAGCGCCGCCAGGGCGTCGGGCGGTGAGGGCCACGGATCCCACCCGCTGGCGGCGATCCTGGTGCCGAAGCCGAGGGCGAGGACCGCACGCCCGAGCGTGCTCTCGACGCCCCGGTGCAGGAGCCGCATGGGAGCCGTACCGCGGTACTGCCACCGGCTGGGGCTGCTCACGGCGACGACGGCGTCGACCCCGCGGAACAGTGCGGCGTGCCGGACCGCGACGCCGGCGCCCATCGACCAGCCGACGGGCACGACCCGGCGGTAGCCGAGCAGCCGGGCCCAGCCGACCGCCGCGTCGAGGTCGAGCACCTCGAGGTCGCCCACCGTGCTCAGGCCGCCGGAGCGCGCCGTGCCCGCGGAAGTCGAGCGACACCACGCCGCCGTGCCGGGCGAGCACGGCGGCCATGGCCCGTGGGGTCGGCCCACGCGACGACCCCGTGAAGCCGTGGGCCAGCACGAAGGCCAGGTCGCGCCGGGCACCGTCGGGGCCCGTGCGCGCATCGTGCCGGGCCGCGATGGGGACGCCGTCGGCGGCGAGCAAGACCTGCCCGATCGCGTGTCCGGCCCGGTGCCGGGGGGCTTGCCTCACGAGGCCATGGTCGCGCGGGCTCCCGCGCGGGTACGATCGACCTGCAGCGCCCCGCGTTTCCGGGCAGCAACCCCGCGGGCGGTGCACGCTTCACGGCCCCGCAACGGTGCGGCGTGCGACGCCGACAGCCCCGCCGCGGACGCGGCGGTACCCGCGGGAGGTCCCATGGCCCAGCTGCTGCTCCTGACGAACGCGCTCGCGCCCTCGGCCGAGGTGCTGCCGGCGCTCGGCCTGCTCCCCCACCAGGTCCGCGTGCTGCCCGCGGAGGCGGCCGTCCTGGTCGACGCACCACCGGCCGACGCCGTCGTCGTCGACGGCCGCCGCGACCTCGCCGGCGCCCGCTCGCTGTGCCGGCTGCTGCGCGCCACCGGCCTGTCCGCGCCCCTGCTGCTCGTGCTCACCGAGGGCGGCATGGCCGCGGTCGTCGCCGACTGGGGCACCGACGACGTCGTGCTCGACACCGCCGGGCCGGCCGAGGTCGAGGCCCGGCTGCGCCTCGCCACCGGGCGCTCCCGGATGGCCGAGCTCGCGACCGAGCCGGAGTCGCAGGAGATCCGGGCCGGGGACGTCGTCGTCGACGAGGTGACCTACTCGGCCAAGGTGCGCGGCCGGCTGCTCGACCTCACCTACAAGGAGTTCGAGCTGCTCAAGTTCCTCGCGCAGCACCCGGGCCGCGTCTTCACGCGCGCCCAGCTGCTGCAGGAGGTGTGGGGGTACGACTACTTCGGCGGCACCCGCACGGTCGACGTCCACGTGCGCCGGCTGCGGGCCAAGCTCGGCGTCGAGCACGAGGCGCTGATCGGCACCGTCCGCAACGTCGGGTACCGGTTCGTCCCCCCGGGCCGCGACCGCGTGACGGCCGACGAGACCGTCGACGCCTGATCCGATGGCGGGATAGGGGGTCAGGTCGCGGGCACGTCCCGCCGGCGGAAGGCCGCCACACCGGCGACGACGAGCACGGCCGCGACGAGCGTCGAGCAGCACCAGCGGCGCCGCCGACACGTCGCCGCCGGGCAGGTGCGGGATGTGCGTGAACGGTGACACGTCGAGCAGTCGCGGGCCGAGGTTCAGCGCCGCCCCCACCTGCCCGAGCAGGACGCACCCGGCCAGGGCCATCCAGCCGACCGGGGCCGCGAGGCGCGGCCGCGCACCGAAGACCGCCACCGTGAGCGCGGCGACGACCCAGACGGCCGGGAGCTGCACCAGGGCGCCGGCGACCGTCCGGGGCACCTGACCGAGGTCGCCGACGAGCACGCCGTAGACCAGCCCGGTGGTGAGCCCGCCCGCGAGGAGCGCCGCGGCCGGGCCGAGCAGGGCGAAGACGAGGTGGCTCGCCGCCCAGCGCGCGCGCGTCACCGGCGTCGCCAGCACCTGCTCCAGGTGCAGGCCGGCCTCCTCGCTGCGCAGGCGCAGCGCGGCGGCGATCGCGTAGCCGGCGGCGACCAGCCCGCCGATGCCGAGCAGCGACGCGAGGAACACGTCGCTCGCGGCCGACCGGCCGCCCAGGCGCTCGAGCATCTCCTCCAGCTGCCTGTTGCCCTTCACGAGGTCGGCCGCGGTCTGCACGACGGCTCCCGTGAGCACGCCGTAGGCGGCGAACCCCGCCACCCAGGCGGTCAGCGACCCACGCTGCAGGCGCCACGCCAGCGCCAGCGGCGTCCGGAGGTACCGGGCACCGACGGGCGGGCCCGGGCGCGACGGCACGAGCCCCGACCCGAGGTCCCGCCGGTCCGACAGCGCGAAGGCGACCGCGGCGAGGACGGCCGTCAGGCCCACGACGAGCAGCGGGGCCCACCACCTGTTCTCGTCGTACGCGTGGACCTGATAGCTCCAGCCGAGCGGCGGCGTCCACGACAGCCAGCGCGGGCCGCTGCCACGTTCGACGGCCACGTCGCCCGCCGCACGGAGCACGAACGAGGCGGCGACCACGGCCAGCCCGATGCCACGGGCGGCGCCGGCGCCTCTGGTCAGCTGGGCGACCACGACGCCGATACCCGCGCCGCCGATCCCCGCCGAGGCCCACGCCAGGCCCAGCGCCACCGAGCCGGCGACCGCCGTGTGCTGGCTGATCATGCCGAGGGCCGCCAGGACGCCGACGGCCAGGCTCGCGCCGCCGACGGCGAGCAGGGCGGCTGCCTGGTCGGCGTACCGCCCGACCGCGCCCGACCGGACGAGCTCGCGGCGCCCCGCCTCCTCCTCGAGGCGCGTGTGCCGGACCACCAGCAGGACGGTGACGATCGCCAGGACGAGCATGCCCGACGCGTATCGCCAGGCCACGAGGGCACCCAGACCGGGTGAGGGCTGTGGCCCGTAGAAGGCGATCAGCGCGGCGGACGACGCGAGCTGGTCGATGTACCCCTGGCGGGCGGCGTCCGTGGGGTAGAGCCCGGCGGTGGCCGACGCGCCGGTCACCGGGAGGACCGCCAACAGCAGCACCCAGACGGGCAGCAGCACGCGGTCGCGACGGAGGATCAAGCGGATCAGCGGCCAGGTGCCCGCGAAGGAGCTCACGGCTCGGCCCCCACCGGCTGCGCCACCTCGTAGTGCCGCAGGAACAGCTCCTCCAGAGTGGGCGGCCGGCTCTCCAGACCACGGACGCCGAACGTGGTGAGCACGCGCAGGACGCCGTCGAGCTCGGCGTGGCCGACCTGGAATCGGACCCGCGTGCCGTCCACCCGCAGGTCATGGACGCCGGGGACATCGGCCAGCCCGTGCGGCTCGTGGACCAGCTCCGCGCTGATCGACGTCCGGGTCAGGTGCCGCAGCTCGTCGAGCGTGCCGGTCTCGACCGTCCGGCCCTGCCGGATGATGCTCACGCGATCGCAGAGCGCCTCGACCTCGGAGAGGATGTGGCTCGACAGCAGGACCGTCCGGCCGTGCCGCCTCGCGTCGTCCTCGACGACCTGGCGGAACGCCTCCTCCATCAGGGGTCGAGGCCGGACGTCGGCTCGTCGAGCAGGAGCAGCTCGACGTCCGACGCCAGCGCGGCGACGAGCGCGACCTTCTGGCGGTTGCCCTTGGAGTAGTCGCGGCTCTTCTTGCGCGGGTCGAGGTCGAACCGCTCGAGCAGCTCCGCGCGGCGGGCCCGGTCGAGGCCACCCCGGAGCCGGCCCAGCAGGTCGATCACCTCGCCGCCACTCAGGGCTGGCCAGAGCGTGACGTCGCCGGGCACGTAGGCCAGCCGGCGGTGGAGGGCGACGCCGTCGCGCCAGGGGTCACCCCCGAGCAGCCGGACGTCGCCGGCGTCGGCGCGGAGCATCCCCAGGAGCACCCTGATGGTCGTGGTCTTGCCGGCGCCGTTCGGCCCGAGGAAGCCGTGCACCTCACCGCGCCCCACGACCAGGTCGAGCCCGTCGAGCGCCCGCGCGCTGCCGAAGGTCTTGACGAGCCCCGTGACCTCGATCGCGTTCTCCACGCTTCAGACGCTACGCTTGCTTCACACGCTTGTGAAGCGAGGAAAGTATGGACGCAGGCACCCGCGACGAGCAGGCACTCCGCGAGATCGTCGAGCAGCTCGGCAGGCTGCTGGCGGAGTGGGGCCTGCCCCGGATGGCCGCGCGAGTGATCTTCGTGCTGATGACGGCGGACGAGCCGTCGCTCACCGCCGGCGAGCTGGCGGAGCGTCTCGGCGCCAGCCCGGCGGCGATCTCGGGCGGCGTCCGGTACCTCACCCACATCCACATGGTGGCGCGCGACGTCGTGCCGGGATCGCGGCGCGACCGCTACCGGCTCGTCGACGACTCCTGGTACGAGGTCACGCTCGAGAAGATGACCCTGCTGACCACCCTCGCCGACATCGCGCGGTCCGGCGTCGACGCCGCCGGCGGCCCGGGGACGCCTGCCGGCGCGCGGCTCGCCGGCATGCGCGACTTCTACGACTTCGTCCAGGAGGAGCTGCCCGCCATGCTCGACCGCTGGGCCGCCCACAAGGCGTCGCGGGCGTGATCGGGCCGTCGTCGGCGGGTCGGCAGGGGGCCGTGGGTGGCCGCCGGTAGGGTGCCTGGCGTGAACGCGCAGGCCGACGCCGCGACAGGCGTCCGGGTCGACCGGGCGCACCGGCTCCCGCCGGAGGACGTCGAGCGCGTCGAGGCGCTGCTGCGCCGGGCCACCGAGGTCGACGGCGTCCAGCCGCTGAGCGAGCACGTCTGGCTGCACCTGCGGCACGGCGGCGAGGGACCCGACGAGAACCTGCTGCTCACGGCCGGCCCGGGCCGCGAGCTCGCCGGCTACGCCCATCTCGACCCCACCGACCCGGTGGCGGGCCCGAGTGCCGAGGTCGTGGTCGACCCGACCCATCGCGGCCGGGGGTACGGGCGGTTGCTCGTCGAGGCGGCGGTCGAGGCCGCGCCGGGGCACCGGCTGCGGTTATGGGCGCACGGCGACCACCCGTCGGCACGGGCTCTGGCCGCCTCGCTGGGTTTCACCGAGGTGCGCCGCCTGGAGCAGTGGCGGCGCTCGCTGCGCGTACCGCTGCCCGACGCGCGACTGCCCGCCGGTGTGCGGCTGCGAGCGTTCCGGCCGGGCGACGACGACGCCGCCTGGCTGGCGCTCAACGCGGCCGCCTTCGCCCACCACCCGGAGCAGGGCGCCTGGACCGAGGCCGACCTGCGGGCCCGGATGGGTGAGTCGTGGTTCGACCCGCGGGGCTTCCTGCTGGCGGAGGAGGACGGCCGGGCCGACGAGGGGGCCACGGTGGCGGAGCGCCGCGTGTGATCGGCTTCCACTGGACCAAGGTGCACGGCGGCGACACCGGCCACGAGCACGGGCCGGGCGGCCACGAGCACAGGCCCGGCGACCACGGGGAGGGCCACGGGGGCGGCCACGGCCACGGGCACGAACCGGTCGGCGAGGTGTACGTCGTCGGGGTGGACCCGGGCCAGCAGGGCCGCGGGCTCGGCCGGGCCCTGACCGTCGCGGGCCTGCGCTACCTGCGCGGGCTGGGGCTCGACCAGGCGATGCTCTACGTGGAGAGCGACAACGGCCCGGCGGGCTGTGTACCGGTCCCTGGGTTTCAGCCACTGGGACACGGACGTCATGTTCCTGCGCGCACCCGCCGGGCGGCGCGCGCAGGAGTGACCCCGTCACCTGGTCGTGCGACCATTCCAGGATGGGTACCACGACGACGACCGAGCCGGCCGGGACGACGTCGATCTCGCGGCTGAGTCCGCCGCGGCGCCGCACCGCGGCTCTGGACGGCAGCGTGGCCGACGGCGTCCGGCGTGGTTCCGGACCGCTTCCTCGACCGGGAGCTGTCGTGGCTCGCGTTCAACGAGCGGGTGCTCGAGCTGGCCGCGACGGCGCGATCCCGCTGCTGGAGCGCGCGAGGTTCCTGGCGATCTTCGCCAGCAACCTCGACGAGTTCTTCATGGTCCGGGTCGCCGGTCTCAAGCGGCGCATCGCCACCGGTCTCGCCGTGACCGCGGCCAGCGGCCTGGAGCCGCGCGAGGTGCTCGAGCGCGATCTCGCGGCGGGCGCACGAGCTGCATGCAGCGGCACGCCGCGACGTTCCGCGACGACGTCCGAGCCGGCGCTCGCCAAGGAGCGGCATCGAGCCTCGTGCGCTGGGGCCAGCTGCCGCCGGCCGAGCACGAGCGGTTGCACGCGTTCTTCCGCGACCAGGTCTTCCCCGTGCTCACGCCGCTCGCGGTCGACCCGGCCCACCCCTTCCCCTACATCTCGGGGCTCTCGCTCAACCTCGCCGTGATCCTGCGCAACCCGGTCACCGACAAGCGAGCACTTCGCCCGCGTCAAGGTGCCGCCGCTGCTGCCGCGGCTCGTCCCGGTCGACCGCGACGAGGACCACCGGTGGCGGTTCGTGCCGCTGGAGGACGTGATCGCCGCCCACCTCGACCAGCTCTTCCCCGGCATGGAGGTCATCGAGCACCACACCTTCCGGGTCACACGCAACGAGGACCTCGAGGTCGAGGAGGACGACGCCGAGAACCTGCTGCAGGCCCTCGAGAAGGAGCTGCTGCGGCGCCGGTTCGGGCCGCCGGTGCGCCTCGAGGTCGCCGAGGACATCGCGCCCGACGTGCGCGACCTGCTGGTCAGCGAGCTCAAGGTCGGGCCCGGCGAGGTGTACACGCTGCCAGAGCCGCTCGACCTGCGCGGGCTCAACCTCATCGCCGACATCGACCTGCCGGAGCTGCACTACCCGACGTTCGTGCCGAAGACGCACCGGCTGCTCGCGGAGGGCGAGTCGGCAAGCCGACCGACATGTTCGCCGCGATCCGCGAGCGCGACGTGCTGCTGCATCACCCGTACGACTCGTTCTCGACCAGCGTGCAGGCGTTCCTCGAGCAGGCCGCGAACGACCCCGCCGTGCTGGCCATCAAACAGACTCTCTACCGCACCAGCGGCGACTCCCCCATCGTCGACGCCCTGATCGACGCCGCCGAGGCCGGCAAGCAGGTGCTGGCCCTGGTCGAGATCAAGGCGCGCTTCGACGAGCAGGCCAACATCTCGTGGGCCCGCAAGCTGGAGCAGGCGGGCGTGCACGTCGTGTACGGCATCGTCGGCCTGAAGACGCACGCGAAGCTGAGCCTCGTCGTGCGGCAGGAGGGCGATCGGCTGGTCCGTTACTGCCACGTCGGGACGGGCAACTACAACCCCAAGACCGCCCGCCTCTACGAGGACATGGGCGTCCTGACCTGCGACCCGGCCGTCGGCGACGACCTCAGCCGGCTCTTCAACCAGCTGTCCGGCTACGCCCCCAAGACCGCCTACCGCCGCCTCCTGGTGGCACCGCGCTCGCTGCGCAGCGGCCTGATCGACCGGGTCGAGCGTGAGATCACCAACCACGGCGAAGGGCTCCCGGCCCGGATCCGCCTCAAGGTCAACTCGATCGTCGACGAGGCGCTGATCGATGCGCTGTATCGCGCGTCCACAGCCGGGGTCCCCGTCGACGTCGTCGTCCGGGGGATCTGCGCGATCCGCCCGGGCGTCCCGGGGATGAGCGAGAACATCAGCGTCCGCAGCATCCTCGGGCGGTTCCTCGAGCACTCCCGGATCTTCTGGTTCGCCGGTGGCGGGGAGCCGGTCGTCTACATCGGCAGCGCGGACATGATGCACCGCAACCTCGACCGCCGGGTCGAGGCGCTATTGCGGATCAAGGACCCGGCGCACGTCAAGGAGATCGGGGAGCTGCTCGACCTGTCGATGGACCCCGCGACCGCCTCCTGGCACCTCGGCCAGGACGGCGGCTGGACCCGCCATGCCGTCGGCCCCGACAGCGAACCGCTGCGCGACCTGCAGGCCCACCTGATCGCCGCCCGGCCGCGCCGCAGGGTGGGCCGCGGCCGCTGAGCGAGGGGCAACGGGACTCGATGTTCGAACGGACGCGCGACGCGGAACGGCCGACAGGGTGAAGATCCAGACGTGACGATCGAAGAGGCCGCGGGGGTGCTCTGCTGGCGCCGCTCGCGGCAGGGTCTCGAGGTGCTGCTCGTGCACCGCCCGCGCTACGACGACTGGTCGTGGCCGAAGGGCAAGGCCGAGAGCGGTGAGCCGCTGCCGCGGACCGCCGTCCGGGAGGCCCGGGAGGAGACCTGCCTGGCGGTCGTCCTGGGCCGGCCGCTGGGCGACGTCAGGTACCGGCTGCCCGACGGCCGGCGCAAGCGCGTCGCGTACTGGGCGGCGACCTCGGCGTCGGCGTCCGCACCGCGGCCCGGCGAACGGGCGGACGAGCCCGGCGAACGGGCGCACGAGCCCGGCGCCGAGGTCGATCGGCTCGCCTGGCTGCCGGTCGACCAGGCGCGGGCGCGCCTGACCCGGCGCACCGACGAGGCACCGCTGGCCCTCCTGACCGAGCACGAGCACGCCGGCACGCTGGCCACCGTGCCGATCGTCGTCCTGCGCCACGGCACGTCCAGACCGCGCGACTCCTGGGCACGGACCGACGCGGACCGGCCGCTCGTCTCGGCCGGCCGGCGCCAGGCCCGCGCCCTCGTGGCCCTGCTGCCCGCCTGGGCGCCTGAGCGCGTCGTCTGCTCCCCCTGGCGGCGCTGCCTCGAGACGGTGGCACCGTTCGCGGCGGCGGCGGGCCTCGACGTGCGGACGAAGAACGCCCTGAGCGAGGACGGCGCCCGCCGCCGGCCCGGCCGCACCCGCCGGCAGGTGCGGCGGTTGCTCGAACGGGGCCCCGCGGTGCTGCTGTGCACGCACCGGCCGGTGCTCGCCGAGGTGTTCGACGTCGTCCGCGCCGCCTGCGACGCCGGCGTCGCGAGCGCCGTCCCGGCCAAGGACCCCTACCTCGCCCCCGGCGAGGTGCTCATCGCGCACGTGGCGGTCGCGCCCGCGGGGCCGGCCCGGGTGGTCGCCGTGGAGCGGCACCAACCGCAGGCCTGACGCCGTCACCGAACGTTAACCATTGGCTCGATCGGTGGTCACCCGAGGCGGGTGGGCATGTTCACGCTGTGTTCATATCGCCCGGGCCGTCGCTTCACCTGACCCCTTTAACGTCGGCGCCGGGCGCGACCGCGCCCCGTCCGGCGCGCGCTTCTCCACGCGTCGACCGGAAGATGAGACGAGTGCGAAGGACGACACCTCAGTGAAGCTCTCCCGGACCGCCCGCCTGGGTGGCTTGGCCCTCGCGGGCTCCCTGGCCCTGGTCGCCTGTGGCTCCGACAACAACAGCTCGACCAGCTCCACGAGCGGCGACTCCGCGGGCGCGTCAGGGGGCTCCTCCTCGGCGGCAGCCCTCTCGGGCTCCCTCGCCGGAGAAGGTTCGACGGCCCAGAAGAACGCGATCGACCAGGCCATCGCCACCTTCTCCCAGAGCAACCCGAGCGCGAAGGTGAGCTACAACGCCACCGGCTCGGGCGCGGGGGTGAAGCAGTTCATCGGCGGCCAGGTCGACTTCGGAGGCTCCGACTCGGCACTCAAGACCGACCCCGCCGCGGGCGCCAGCACCTCCGAGGTCCAGGACGCGCAGAAGCGCTGCATGGGCAATCCTGCCTGGAACATCCCGCTCGTCGCCGGCCCGATCGCCGTGGCCTACAACCTGTCGGGTGTGGACAAGCTCGTGCTCACGCCCGACCTGGTCGCCAAGATCTTCGACGGCAAGATCACGACCTGGAACGATCCGGCGATCAAGCAGGTCAACGGCGGCGTCAACCTGCCGGGCACGAAGATCAGCGTCTTCTACCGTTCCGACGAGTCGGGGACGACGGACAATTTCCAGAAGTACCTCAAGGGAGCGGCTCCCTCGAACTGGTCCTACACCCCCTCGAAGACCTGGCCCGCTAAGGCCGGGCAGGGTGCGGCGAAGTCCACCGGCGTCGCCCAGGGTGTGAAGAGCACCGACGGTGGCGTGGGGTATGTCGAGTGGTCGAACGCCAAGGACCTGAAGCTGGGCGTCGCGCAGGTCGACAACGGCGGCGGTGCCGTCGAGCTGTCTGGCGACTCCGCCGGCAAGGCCATCTCCGCAGCGAAGCCGGCGGGCGAGGGGAACGACCTGCGGCTCAAGCTCGACTACGCGACGAAGCAGCCCGGGGTCTACCCGATCGTCCTGGTCACCTACGAGATCGTGTGCTCGAAGGGGCTCGACGCCGGCAAGACGGCCCTGCTGAAGGGCTTCCTCAACTCGATGGCCACGGACGATTTCCAGAAGAGCGCCGCGGACATCGGCTACGCCGTCCTCCCGACCGAGTTCCTCACCAAGGCCAAGAGCGCGATCGACGCCATCTCCTAATCGACCGGCACTGGTGACGCCGATGTCCCGCCGAGCCGGCGGGGCATCGGCGTCACACGATCCCGACCGACGGCCCGACGACCACATCCCGAGGAGACCCACATGACGACGATCACCGGACGGTCCGAGATGGACGCCCAGCCGTCGGGTGATATCGCGGAGGCGGGTGGCAGTCGGCGGGGCGACCGCATCTTCAAGGGGTTCTCGATCGGTTCGGGCGCCTTCGTCGTGGCGCTCATCGCGGCGATCGCGGTCTTCCTCGTCGTCCAGGCGGTCCCCTCGCTCCGCGCCAATCAGGCGAACTTCTTCACCGATCGCGTCTGGGACGTCGACGCCAACCCGATCAGGTTCGGCATCCCCGACCTGTTGTGGGTGACGCTCGCGTCGTCGGTGGTCGCGATGATCCTCGCGATCCCGGTCGCCGTCGCCGTCGCCCTGTTCCTCACCGAATACGCGCCGGCGCCGCTCGCGAAGCCGTTCGCCGCGGTGGTCGACACGCTCGCGGCCGTGCCGTCGATCGTCTACGGCCTCTGGGGCGCGTACATCGTGCTGCCGTACCTGTCGTCGATCCAGAACGCGATCTCGAAGATCCTCGGCTGGATCCCGGTCTTCTCGACGAAGGGGATCATCCCGGCTTCGATCTTCGCCGGCGGCGTCGTCCTCGCCATCATGATCCTCCCCATCGTCACCGCCATCAGCCGGGAGGTCTTCGCCCAGACCCCCGGAACGCACAAGGAGGCCGCGCTGGCCCTCGGTGCGACGAAGTGGGAGATGATCCGGACGGCGGTGCTGCCCTTCGGCCGGCCCGGCGTGATCTCTGCCTCGATGCTGGGGCTCGGCCGGGCCCTGGGCGAGACGATCGCCGTCCTGCTCATCATCAACGAGGTCCGCGGCGACTGGTCGTGGTCGATCTTCACCGGCGGGAACACCATCGCGGCCCGGATCGCGCGCGACTCCGGCGAATTCAACTCCGCGCAGAAGACCGGCGCGTACATCGCCGCAGGGCTCGTCCTGTTCATCCTGACCTTCGCCGTCAACGCCGCGGCCCGAGTCGTCATCGAGCGCAGGAAGGCCTTCACGGAATGAGCACGATCGCCTCCACCGACTCGTCCTCCCGGCCGGTGCCGACGCCGGTCGGCCCCCGCGGGCTGAGCACCCGCCGGCTCCTGGTCGACCGCGCCATGCGGGTCGTGGTCTGGGTCGCGTTCCTCATCGCCATCGTCCCGCTGGTCTGGATCCTGTGGACCGTCCTGAGCAAGGGCCTCGACCTCGTGCTCACGGTCGACTGGTGGACCAAGTCGCAGGCCGGCATCACGCCGCGGAAGGAGGGCGGCGGGGCCTACCACGCGATCGTGGGCACCCTGCTGATGAGCTTCGTCACGCTCGTCATCTCCACACCGATCGCCATCTTCACGGCGATCTACCTCGTGGAGTACGGCCGCGGCCGCTTCGCCCGGGTAGTCAGCTTCATGGTCGACATCCTGACCGGCGTCCCGTCCATCGTGGCCGCGCTGTTCCTCTACGCCGTGTACATCACCACGCTCGGGCAGGACCGCAACGGCTTCTCCGTCTCGCTCGCGCTGGTCCTCCTGATGCTGCCCGTGGTCACACGGTCGACCGAGGAGATGCTCAAGCTCGTCCCGAACGAGCTGCGCGAGGCGTCGTACGCGCTCGGCGTCCCGAAATGGAAGACCATCACCCGCATCGTCCTCCCGACGGCCCTCAGCGGCATCATCACCGGCGTCCTGCTGGGGCTGGCCCGGGTCATGGGCGAGACCGCGCCATTGATCATCCTGGCGCCGTACACGACGTTCATCAACTTCAATCTCTTCAACGGCCCGATGGCCGCGCTGCCCACGCTGATCTACACGAACTTCGGCAACGACGTGGACCCGGCGATCGCACGCATGTGGGCAGCCGCGCTCACGCTGATCCTGTTCGTCCTCGTCCTCAACCTCGCGGGCCGCCTGGTCGCCCGATACAGCTCCGTCCGCCGCTGAGCACCACCCGAACCCACGTCGCGAAGGACCCTTTCATGGCGCAGCGCATCGACTGCAAGGACGTCAACATCTACTACGGCTCCTTCAAGGCGGTCGAGGACGTCTCGATGGCCATCGAGGCTCGCTCCGTCACGGCCTTCATCGGCCCGTCGGGTTGCGGCAAGTCCACGATGCTCCGGACGTTGAACCGGATGCACGAGGTCATCCCCGGGGCCCACGTCGAGGGCTCGATCGAGCTCAACGGGCGCGACCTCTACGGCAAGGACGTGGACCCCGTCTCCGTCCGGCGGACCATCGGGATGGTCTTCCAGCGCCCGAACCCGTTCCCCACCATGTCGATCGCCGACAACGTCGCCGCCGGCCTGAAGCTCAACGGCGAGCGCAACAAGAAGCGCCTGGACGAGATCGTCGAGAAGTCGCTGCGCGGAGCGAACCTGTGGGACGAGGTCAAGGACCGCCTCACCAAGCCGGGCGCGGGCCTGTCCGGCGGCCAGCAGCAGCGCCTCTGCATCGCCCGCGCGATCGCGGTGGAGCCGCAGGTGCTCCTCATGGACGAGCCGTGCTCGGCGCTCGACCCGATCTCGACGCTCGCCATCGAGGACCTCATCTCGGAGATCAAGCAGAACTACACGATCGTCATCGTCACGCACAACATGCAGCAGGCGGCCCGGGTGAGCGACCGGACGGCGTTCTTCAACCTGGCGGCCACCGGCAAGCCCGGCCACCTCATCGAGATGGACGACACCACCAAGATCTTCAGCAACCCCACCGAGAAGGCCACCGAGGACTACATCTCCGGCCGCTTCGGCTGACCGCCGCTTCGGGCGCTTCGGCTCACGTCGCCAGTGCCTGGATCGCGGCCGCGGCCGCCCCGCAGCACAGCGGCGTGAGCAGCCAGGCGAAGAGGATGCGCCGGAGCGTGCCCCAGTGCACGACGCGGATGCCCACGGCGGTACCCGCGCCGGCGACCGACGCGGTCACCGTATGGGTGCTCGAGACGGGCGCGCCGGCCGCGCCGGCGAGGTAGAGCACGAGCGCCGTCGACGTCTGGGCGGCGAACCCGCCGACGGCGTCCAGCGGGGCCACCCGCCGGCCTAGGGTGCGGATCAGGCGCCAGCCGCCGGCCGCGGTGCCCAGGGCCAGGGACACGGCCGCGGCGGCGCGCACCCACGCCGGCACGGCGGCGTCGGCGCCGAGACGCCCTGCGGCGACCAGGGCCAGCACCAGCGCCCCCATCGTCTTCTGCCCGTCCTGCAGACCGTGGGCGAGCGCGACGGCGGCGGCGGACACCGACTGGGCCGCGCGCAGGCGGCGCAGAGTCGGGCGGCGGCTGGCGGCCCGCAGCCCCGCCCGCAGGCCCGCGACGAGCAGCCACGCCACGACGAGGCCGGCGACCGGCGACAGCACCGTCGGGACGACGACCTCGGTGGTGACGGCGGCCCCGTCCACCTGAGCCCCGGCGACGAGGCCGGCGCCGACCAGACCCGCGATCAGCGCGTGGGACGACGACGACGGCAGACCGAGCCACCAGGTGAGGGCGTTCCAGCCGATGGCGGCGAGCAGGGCGGCGAGGACCAGCACGAGCCCGTCCCTGCCGGGGGGTACGGCGACGAGGCTGCTGATCGTCCTCGCCACGTCGACGCCGATCAGGGCGCCGAGCCCGTTGAGCACCGCCGCCATGGCCAGGCCGAACCGCGGGGTGAGCGCGCCCGTCGACAGCGAGGTGGCGACGGCGTTCGCCGCGTCGTGGGCGCCGTTCGTCCAGGCGAAGACCACGGCCGCGACGACGACCACGACCAGGAGTGCGGTCACCCGCTCAGCCCTCCTTGACGGCGACCGTCTGCAGCGCGTGCGCGAGATCCTCGAACGACTCAACCGCCCGGCGCAGCGACTGGGCGACCGCGACCCGGCGGACGAGCACGACGGGCTCCGCGGGGTGGTCGGAGGCGTCGACGACGAACTGCCGCTGCGCCTCGCGGGCCTGCCGCCCGAGCCGGTTGAGCTCGATGGCGCTGTCGGTGAGCAGCGCGGGACGCTGCAGCAGGGGCACCGCCTGCACCGCGACCTCCGCGGCGGTGACCAGGAGCTGGACCAGGTCCGTCACGACGGCGGGCAGCTCCTCGAGCTCGAAGTCGACGACGTCCTCGGCGGCGGCGCAGATCCGGGTGGTGGCGAGGCGCATCGCCCACGCCACCCGGTACACGTCGACCCGGTCGAACGGGGTGACGAACGCGCTCGAGAGGGCACGCAGCACGGCGTTCAGGGCCACGTCGGCGCTCTGGTCGACCTTGCGCACCGCCGGCAGCGCGCTGCGCAGCTCGGCCTGGGAATCGCCCAGCAGCTCGGAGAGGAGGCGCGTCGCGTCGGCGAGCGTCGTGGCGAGGTCCGCCAGCAGGGCTCCGAAGCGCGCCTCGTCGCGACGCAGGCGGAACGGCACCACACCTCCCAGGTGAACAGTCGGCAGCCCGGGCGGATGCTACGTGACGAAGGTGAAGCATCGAGCAGCGCGGCGTCCGTCGACCGCGGGCGCCCACCCTTCCGCGGGAGGATCATGCACCTCGGTCCGATCATGCTCGCTCGGCCGGCCCCGGACGGGTGATCCCCGGGAGATCAGCCGGATGGCGGCGCGGAGGGCCCGATGGCGACGCCGGGCGAGCGGCCGGGTCCGGTGGGCGTCACCGGTGCCGGTGCGGGCAGATCCGACGTGGGCAGCTCCGTCGGGATGACCGGCGGGGTGACGGGCGGGGTGACGGGCGGGGTGACCGTCGGCTCGGGGCTGGGCGACGGGGGCGGGCCCTGTTCACCCGGCGCCAGCACGGCCTCGGTGCCCGGCCGCACCACGGTGCGGTCGAGGGTGACGGAGGCGAGCCCGAAGCCGCCGACGGTCACCTCGTCGTAGGCCACGACCTGGCCCGCCCGGTCCCCCCGGCGCGCGACGTAGATGAGTGTCGCGTCGAGCGGCACGGGCTGTCCCTCGGCGACGCGGTGCATCGTGTCGGAGGTGATCCCCGCGCCCCCCGTGCTCCCCTCGATCATGACCCGGGTGCCCGAGGGGTCGAGCCGGACCGACCGCTCGTGGAAGTGCCCGGCGAGCACGAGCGGCACGCTGCCGAGCACGGGCGGCACGGCGGACGGCTCGTGCACCGCCGCGATCGCGACGGGCGCGGTGGGGTGGAGGGCGTTCCAGGTGTGGACGACGTCGGCCAGCTCGGCCCCGGCGCGCAGCTCGGGGTCGGGCGACTGCGAGTACGGCGTGGCAGCGGGTGACGCCGTCCCGCTCGGCGGGCTCCCGGCGGGCGCGAAAGGTCCCGCCGGCTCGGTGGGCGCGGCCAGCGCCGGGGCGGCAGCGCGTGCCGCTGCCGGGGGCGTCGAGGGCGGGGACGCCGTCGGGGAGGGGTCGGCGATGGGCGCGGCGCTGTCAGGCGTGAAGCGCGGGTCGCCGATGCCGGCGATGGTCACGCCCTTGATCGTGCGCACCGTGCCGTCGAGCACGATCGCATTGGGGTTGGCCGCGACGGCCGCCTGGGTGCGCAGCGAGTCGTGGTTGCCGCGCACGAACACGTAGGGCACGCCGGCGTCGGCGACGCGGGCCATCAGGCTCGACTCGACCTCGGTGCCCCACGACGTGATGTCGCCCGTGTCGACCACCAGGTCGGCGTGGAACTGCTTGGCCAGACGGGCGGTCAGGTCGAACCCGAGCGGGTTGAGGTGGATGTCGCTGACGTGCAGCACCGTCACGACGTCGTCCCCGGCAGGCAGCACGGGCAGCGCGTCACTGGTGGCGTAGAGGGTCGTGACGCCGGACACGATGTCTGCCAGGCCGCTGCGGTAGGACTCCAGCCGGGTGAGCATGCTCGACGCCTTGCCCGCGACGTAGGGCGCCTGGCCGAGCAGCCCCGTGAACCGGGGCTGGGCGAACTTGTCGGCGTCGAAGGTGAAGGCGCCGGCGCCGCCGACGGCGACGAGCACCAGGCCGAGCATCGCCGCCACCTCGCCCGTGCGGGCCCAGCGCGAGCGGTAGACGAGCAACGAGAGCAGGAGCGCCCCGGCGAGCGCGCAGAGGGCGGTGGTGGCCGCCGCGAGGATCGTCGCGTTGCGCAAGGCGTCGGGCGCCTGCACCTGCAGCGCCCGGAGCTTCGCCGGCGAGGCGATGAGCGCGCGCGCCCCCTCGAGGTCCACCTTGGAGATCCTGGCCTGGACGGCGAACGGCGCGAGGTGCGTGTCGAACTCGACCTCGCCGGCCGGCGGCAGCATCAGGCGCACACCGGGCGACAGGCTGGGGACGACGCTCACCTCGGCCTCGATCGGGCCGACGTCGGTGGTGGTCGAGGGCGCCAGCGCGGCCCCGACCGCGGCGCCCACGACGACGACGAGGAGCACACCGGCGGCGTGCAGGGCATGGCCACGCCAGCCGGGTGCGGGCAGGCCGGCGCGGAGGCGGTGGACCAGCGGCGATGAGCGCCACCGGTGCCGCAGCCCCCCGGGACGGGCCACCGGTGTGTCTGCCATCCCGGCCATTGTCGGTCATGGGGCCGTCATTGAGGGCGTCGGGCCGGGAGCGCCTGACGGCGCAAAGGCCGCTCGAAGCGGCTTCAGATGGAGCCCGGGGCTACCGCGGCCCGACGCCTGGCGAGACCCCGGAGGGTGTCACCGACGGTGGCCAACGCATGCGATCCGCGACCTGTTCCCGCCGGGGCGCGGCGACTCCGCCGGGGTCAGAGCAGTTCGCCGCAGCGCCACAGGCCTCCGGCGTGCTCGAGTTGCTGGCCCGTGCGCAGCAGATCGGAGGCGCGGCGGGTGCGTGCGGCGGCCGTCCCGGCGTCCGGCTCGTCGTCGGCCAGCACCGCCCAGCCCGTCGAGACGACCCGGCAGAACGCGCCCGCACGTTCGAGCGCGACGGCGAAGTCCCCCGAGAACGCACCGGCGAGCACGGCGTCCGCGAGGGCGACCACTTCCGCGGCCCCCGGCGGGTCCGCCACGCCGGCGACCACCTCGTGCACGGGGGCACGGTGCCGGCCGGCGTCGTAGCCGCGGGCGACGTCACCGGGATCGCGGCGGATCCCGGCCCGCAGCGCGTAGAGCCGCCACAGGGCGCCGGGCAGGGTGTCGGCGGGGCGATCCGCCCACAGGACGGCGATCTCGTCGATGCCGTGCTCGTCGGTGAGAGCGACCAGCCTGGCGGTGACGGCGTCGTCACCGTCGCGCCCGTGCCGTAGGAGCGCCTCGGCGGTGGTGTGCGCGGCCTCGACCCGCAGGGCGGGATCGGGGCCTCCGGGGAGGGAGTTCAGGGCCACGGGGCCGAGGAACGTGGGGCGGCGCGGGCGCTGGCCGCCGGTCCTGTCCGAGGTCACGCGCTCCATCGTCGCATCCGGGAGGGGCATCGCCCATCCGCGCGCCCGGGTCGGCGGTCGCGGACGCCCCGCAGGGGCGCACCCGGATGGGCACGCCCCTGCGGGGAGCGGACGACGTCAGGCGGTGGCGGGCACCGACGAGCGCGACGCGCGCTTCTGGGCGGGGATGGACACGGTCATGACCGAGCCGGCGATCGGGGCCGGCGTGGGGGCCGGCACCGAGGAGACGACCCGACGGGCCGTGGACGTGCGGCGCGGGTTCGCGACGGCCGACGAGGGCCGCCGGGTGGCGGGCTTCGTGGCGGCCTTGCCGGCCGGCTTCGGCGTCGCCTTGACGACGCGCTTCGCGGCGGGCTTCACGGTGGTGCTCGAGGCGGCCTTGACGACGCGCTTGGCGGCGGGCTTCACCGTCGTGGTCGACGCGGCCTTGACGACGCGCTTCGCGGCCGGCTTCACCGTCGCCTTGACGGTCCGCTTCGCGGCCGGCTTCGGCGTGGCCTTGACGATCCGCTTCGCGGCGGGCTTCGCCGTCGTGGTCGACGCGGCCTTGACGACGCGCTTCGCGGCCGGCTTCACGGTGGCCTTGACGATCCGCTTCGCGGCGGGCTTCGCCGTCGTGGTCGACGCGGCCTTCATGACGCGCTTCGCGGCCGGCTTCACGGTGGCCTTGACGATCCGCTTCGCGGCCGGCTTCGGCGTGGCCTTGACGGTGCGCTTCGCGGCGGGCTTCACCGTCGTGGTCGACGCGACCTGGACGGTCCGCTTCGCGGCCGGCTTCGCGATGGCCTTGACGGTCCGCTTCGCGGCCGGCTTCGGCGTGGCCTTGACGGTCCGCTTGGCGGCCGGCTTGACGGCCGTGGTCTTCGGGGTCGCCTTGGCGGCCGGCTTGACGGCTGTGGTCTTGGGGCTGGTCTTCGGGGCGGTCTTGGCGACCGGCTTCGTGGTCGTGCGGCTCATGGCCTTCTTGGCGGCCGTGCGAGCGGTGCGCGTGCCGGTCGTCGAGCGGGTGGTCGTACGGCTGGTCGTGCGGGTGGTGCCGGTACGGGCGGTCTGGATGCCCGCCTCGTCGACCTGGGCGTTCACGGCGTTGCGGCGGACGGCCGCGAGGCCGATCATCGCGCCGCGGCGGGTCCCGTAGGTGCCCGAGGTCGCGAGGACCTGGCCGGCGGTGCCGTGCAGCGAGAACCGGTACTTGCCGGCGTTGTCCTTGGTGAGCGTGTACTTCGCGGGCACGAGTGCCTCCACATGCGGGGCGGGCGCGTCAGCGGCCGCCGGTCGGTTGGCTCGGATCGAGCACCTGAAGTGCTCGCCGAGATCACACTTCGGCCCTAGCCCGCGAAACCTTGATGCTTTCGGGTGAACTTTCTCCAGGACCGCGCAAGGAGCCCGGCCGCGAGCGTCACGGCCGCGCCCCCCACGGCACCGATGCCCAGCAGCAACGCCGGCCGCTGCTCCGGGGCCAGGTTCGCGGCCGCCCACGGCAGCGCCACCAGGCGCCGGGCACGCACGGTGACGGACGTCCCCGGGGGCACGCCGGTGAGCCTGCCCGTCAGCAGGTGCTCACCCGCCCGCGCCTGCGTCAGCAGGAGGTACCGGCCCGACACCGGCACGTGGTGGTTCTGCGCCGACACGAACGCCGGGACGCCGTCGACGGCGAGGTCGAGCCGCGCGCGACGTCGCGTGGCCTCGTCGCCCGGGCCACCGGCGCCCACGCCGCGGTCGCCGGGGCGGTGGACGCCGCGGGCCGGGCCCCCGGGCTCGATGTCGAACTCGAGCAGGTAGTCCTGCGCCCGGGCGTCGAACAGGACACCGGCACCGGGGACGTCGTGCGAGAGCCGCAGGAGTACGCCCTCGACCTCACGCCGGCGCGTCTCGCGGGGCCGAGGCGTGACCGGTGCCTGCGGCACTCGGCGTAGGTCGTACGGCCGGCCGGGGAGCAGCTGGACGTACTGCGGGTGCAGCTGCCGGGGGTCGCCGCCGGCCAGCGCCGACCATCCGTAGCCCACCCGGCACCCGGGATCCGCCACGGTGCTCGCGTACCAGTCGAGCGGGTGGACGTGGGCGAGGTTGACCGCGTCGAAGACGTTGCGCCGCGTCACCGGCGGGCTGGTGAGCCGGACGTCGACCACGGCCGCCAGTCCGGGGAGGCGGTGGTACGCGCGGCCGAAGACGGTCGAGTAGGAGTCGACGAAGGTGTCCGCCGGGCCGCGGCCGGGGTGGATCCTCGGCAGCACGAGGTCGACGAGGTCGGCCGCGCCGCCGGCCCGGCTGAGCAGATTCTCGGGGGCGTCCAGCAGCGTGAGCTGCGCCGGAGCGCGCGGCAGGGTCGCGGCCGCGTGGACGACGACGGCGCTGCCGTGGCTGTGCCCGACCAGGTGCAGCCGCGGCCGGCGGACGGACGTCGCGGCGCCGCCCGGGCCGGCGAGCGCCTCCTGCACGGCGTACGCCAGCCGCCGCCCGTTGATCTGTGTGGCCTGGAGCGACAGGTTCGCGGCGAAGACGTCCTTCGGGGTCGCCGCGGCGTCCGCCCAGGAGTACCAGAGCACCGCGTGGTCGTCGCCGAGCCCGGCGAAGGCGTCGAGGAGCGCCTGGAAGTAGGAGACCAGCGAGCGCCCGGCGCCGACGCCGAGCCGCGGGTCCCACGAGGGCACGAAGCCGCCGGGCTCGGACGCGGCGAGCAGCCGCTCGGTCGTGAGCAGCCCGGGCAGCCAGCCGTGCACGACGACGTGCACGACGGGCACGTCGACGCTGCCGCGCGCGACCGGCGCGAAGGACGCACCGTCGTACCTGCTGAGGCGCACGAGCTCGGACGGCCCCTCGAGCGGCTCGGCGTCGTCGATCATCACCGACCCATCATGGTGGTGGCCCGCTCGTCAGCTGACGACGTCCTTGCGGAGGAAGTGCCGCCAGCTCAGCGCGAAGAACACCAGCGCGTAGGCGAGCGACCAGAGCACGCCGCGCGCCACCTGGTCCCAGACGACGGAGGGCCCGAGGAGGTCGATCCAGGCGTACTGGTAGTGCGTCGGCAGCGCCTGCCGCCAGTCGCCCAGGGCGGTGACGGCATCGAGGATGTTCGACACGATCACGAGCAGGACGGCGCCGCCGACGGCCCCGAGCGGTGCGTCGGTCCAGACCCCCAGCAGGAAGGCCAGGGCGGACACGAAGAGCAGTGTGATCGCCAGGTAGGCGATCACCAGCCCGAGCCGCACCAGCCCCTCGCCGGTGCTGAAGGTCGTGCCGAGCGGGGTGCGGGCGGCGGCCCAGCCGTAGAAGAGGCCGCCCGCGAGGTAGGCCACGGCCGGCAGGAGGACCAGGGCGGACACCGAGAACCCGATCGCGACGACCAGCTTCTGGCGCAGCAGCCGGCTGCGCGGCACCGGCGCGGCCAGCAGGTAGCGCAGGCTCGACCAGCTCGCCTCGCTGGCCACGGTGTCACCGGCGAACAGCGCGAACACGACGACGAGCAAGAAGCCGGTGGCGACGAACAGCGTGAAGAGGGTGAAGTTGCCGGCCCCGGTGGTCGCGAGGTCGACGAAGCCGGGTGCCCCGCGGCGGTTGTTGCCCCGCCCGAGCTCGAAGGCGCCGACGAGCAGGAACGGCAGGACCACGAGGAAGCCCAGCGTGAGCCGGGTGCGCCGGCGGGCCCACTGCCGGCCCGCCTCCATCCGCAGCGGGAGGGTGCGGCGCGGCCGGTAACCGGCCGCGCCCGCCGGCGTGGGCGCGGCGGCAGCGGCGGCGTCCAGGCCCGTGTGATGACCACGCTCCGGCATCAGCTCTCCCCCCACCAGCGCGAGGAAGGCCTCTTCGAGGCCGCGCTGTGGCGCGATCCGGTCGACGGCCAGGCCGGCCGCGACGAGCACGCGCACGAGCTCGCTGCGCGGCGTGCCGACGAGCTTGAGGGTGATCCCGGCCGGTGTCGTGGCGACGTCGCGGGCGCCGTCGAGCGACGGCGGCGACCTCGGCGGCGCGCTCGGGCCGGTCGACGTCGACGACGAGCGACGTGGCCGACCCGACGAGCTCCGCCACCGGGCCCTGCGCGACCAGCCGGCCCCGGTGCATGACGACGACGTGGTCGCACGTCTGCTCGACCTCGGCGAGCAGGTGGCTCGACACGACGACGGTTCGCCCGGTCGCGGCGTACCGGCCGAGCACCTCGCGCATCTCGCGGATCTGCGGCGGGTCGAGGCCGTTGGTGGGCTCGTCGAGGACGAGCAGGTCGGGCAGCCCCAGCATCGACTGGGCGATGGCGAGCCGCTGGCGCATCCCCTGGCTGTAGGTCTTCACCCGGCGATGCACGTCGTCGCCGAGGCCGGCGATCTCAAGGGCCTCCTCGAGGTGCGCGTCCTGCGGCGGCCGGCCCGTGGCACCCCAGAACAGGCGCAGATTCTCGAGGCCGGAGACGTGCGGGAGGAAGCCCGGCCCCTCGACGAACGAGCCGACCCGCGACAGCACCGGCGAGCCGGCGCGCACCTGGTGGCCGAACACGGTGATCCGGCCCTCGGTCGGCGCGATGAGCCCCATCAGCATGCGCAAGGTCGTGGTCTTACCCGCCCCGTTGGGCCCGAGCAGGCCGAGCACCCAGCCGTGCTCCACCCGGAACGTCACGTCGCTGACCGCCCGGAACCCGTCGGCGTACCGCTTGCCGAGCCCCTCGATCGCCAGCGGCACGTCGGCCAGCGCCGGATCGGCGACCGAGCGGGTGGCGCGCCGCGACGCGACGACACCGGCCGCGACGACGGCCACGGTGGCGGCGAGCAGCGCGAGCGCCCACGGCAGCAGCGACCCGAGGCCGCCGTCACCCCCGAGCACGGTGGTGGCGACGGTGGGGACGGTCAGGGCGCCGTCGCCGGCGAGCGCGATCACGTACTGCGCCGGCTGCTGCGGCAGCGCGTAGGCCTGGTCGGTCGTCGAGACGACCAGACGCAGCCGGTGGCCGGTGGCGACGTCACGGACCACCGCCGGCAGGCTCACGGTCACGTCGGCCCCGCCCGCCGGCAGCCCGGTGAGCCGCAGCGGGCTGACGAGCTGCTCCGGCAGCGTCGCCGAGCCGCCGGGAGCCACGTCGTAGAGCTGGGCGAACAGGGTCGCCGAGCCGCCGGGCGCCGTCACCCGGAGCCCGACCCGCGACGCGCCGACGAGCTGCACCGAGCGCTCGAGCGGCGCCGACGTGAAGACGGCGGCCTGCCCCGGCAACGCGGACAGCCCCAGGCCGCCGGTGCCGCCGCCCGAGCCGCTGGTGCTCCCGCCGCCGATCGCCCCCGCGGCGCTGCTCAGGGCGCCCAGCGCCGACCCGAGCCCGGGCAGGGACGTGACGGCAGCAGGGGCGCCGCCGGCCGGTGCGACGACCGGCTGGGCCGGGCCGTCCAGCCGCACGGAGGTCGTGGCCGGCGCACCGGACGCGGTGATACCCGGGACACCCGGCGCGACCCGGATCTGCGGCGCCGGGTTGCTGTCGGCGCTCGAGATCGTCGCCGCGGGGACGGTGATCTCCCACCGGGTGTCCGCGGGGGACCCGTCCCGCTTGAGGTACCGGCCGAACCAGTCCGCGACCAGGCCCCGGAGGCGGTCGGTCTCGTCGAGGCCACCGTCGTGCCCACCGCCGTACCAGACCACCTTGACGGGGGTGCCGCGCGCCGCGATGCCGCGGGCGTTCGCGTCGCCCTCCGACAGCGGGAACAGCGAGTCGGCCTCGCCCTGCACGAGCAGCGTCGGCGCCGTGATGCGGTCGAGGACGGTGGCCGGGCTCGACGCGGCCAGCAGCGCCAGCGCCTGCGGTGTCGCCTCGCCCTCGGCGGCCACCTGCTGGTACACCGCGCAGACGTCGCGGGCGAACCGCCCGCAGGCGAGGGTGCCGCCACCCCCGGGGACGCCGCCGGCGCCCGGCCTGCCCGTGACGCCAGGGGCTGCAGCCGGGGTCGTGCCCGAGCCGCCCGGGCCGAAGAAGATGCCGGCCCACGAGCGCTTGAAGACGCCGGGGCCGCCGGCGGGCTGGACGTCAGCCGGTGATCGCGGCGCGGAGGCCGCCACGGCGAACTGCGGGAAGAGCGCCTGCCGCAGGTCGTTCCAGGTGATCTGCGGGGCGATGGCGTCGACCCGCCGGTCGCGGCCCGCGAGCAGCAGCGTCAGGGCGCCGCCGTAGGAGCCCCCGGCGACGCCGACCCGCGGGTCGCCCGGGCCGTCCTGCTGCACCTCGCGCCGGCCGGAGAGCAGGTCGAGCATCTTCTGCGCGTCGGCGACCTCGAAGGGGGGCGCGTCGAGGTGCACCAGGCCGCCGCTGGCCCCGAAGCCGCGGGCGCTGTAGGCGAGCACCACGTACCCCTGCTCGGCCAGCAGGCGGGCGTCGTCGGCGAGGTCCGCCTTGCTGCCGCCGAAACCGTGCGCCAGGAGCACGGCGGGCACCGGGCCCGGCTCCTGCGGGAGGTACAGGGTGGCGTCGAGCGTCACGGGGCCACCGCCCGGCTCGGGGACCCCGGCGACGGCGAGCACCTCCTCGCGGACCTCGGAGGTGCCGCCGCGCAGCGCGAGCGCCGAACCGGCTCCCCCGAGCACGACCACCGTGGCGACGCCGGCCGCGACCAGGGCCCGGCGGGAGAACCTCACGCGGGGTCCGCAGGCTGCGGGGCGGCCTGTGGAGCGGGCTGTGAGGCGGGCAGCGGGTCGGTGACGTCGGCCACGCGGGCGTGCAGGGCGGCCACGGCGCGGGCGGCGTCCACGGCCACGGCCACCCCGGGGGCGCCGGCACCGATCGTGATCCTCCGCCCGAGCAGGCGCTCGTCGGCGACGACCGGCCAGGCGGTGGTGGCCCCGAAGGGGGTGATGGTGCCGCGGCGATAGCCGGTGACGGCGAACGCGGTGTCGGCGTCCGGCATGGACAGGCGCTGCACGCCGAGCAGGCTGCGCAGCTTCGGCCAGGCGATCGCCCGGTCGCCGGGGACGAGCACGAACAGGTAGTCGCCGTCCGCACGGCGCACGACGATCGTCTTGACGACGTCGGCGGGGGTGACGCCACGCGCGGCCGCGGCCTCGGCGAGGCTGCTCACCGGGCCGTGCCGGAGCACCTCGTGCTCGAGCCCGAGGGCGGCCACCGCCCCCAGCGCCGCGCTCTCACCCGGCCGACCGCTCTCACCCGGGCGACCGTGCTCGCCCGCCGGGCGTTCCGCCCTCTCGACCGGCCGGCCCTGCTCACCCACTGCTGTCCTCCTCGCGCGCCCGCGGTGCGCGCGGGACCCCCAGTGTCACCCGGCGACCCCGCCGCGCGCGCACCGGAGTCGGGAGGCCGACCCCAGCCGGCTCGCCTACGGTCGACATGTGCCGAGCCGCCTGCGCCCGTCCGCGCGGCGGCTGCTCGCCGAGACCCGCGGGCTCATGCGCGGCCACGACCTGTCGCTGGCGTCGGCCGGCGCGGCGTTCTACGGCGGGCTGACGGTCGTGCCGTCGGTGCTCGTCGCGGTCAGCCTGGCCCGGCTCGTGCTCGGCCCGGAGCGGTTGCACGCCTACGGCACCGCCCTCGCCGGCACGCTGCCCTCGGCGATCGGGGCGGACGCCGCGGCCCAGCGGGTGCTCGACGCCGGCGTCACGCTCACGCCGCTCGGTATCGCGTTCGCGGTCGTCGTGGGCTCCGCCTACGGCGAAGGGCTCAGCCGGGCCCTGGCCCGGTTCGCGCCGGTGGACCCCGACGACAAGCCGCGCCGGCTGATGCTGCGCGTCGCGACCCTGCCGTTGCTCGGGCTCGCGCCGCTGCTGCTCGCCGGGCTGCTGCTCGTGGCACCCTGGCTCGCCCGCACGGCGGCCGGCTCCGGCGCGGGCGTCGTCCTGGCCTCGTACGTGTCGCTCAACGTCATCTGGGTCCTCACCTGGCTGCCGCTGACGTGGACGTTCCGCGTGGTCGGCCCCGGGCGGCTGCCCTGGCCGGTGGCCTTCGCGGGGGCTGTCGTCACCGGCGCGTTCGTCTCGGGCTTCCTGCAGGGGTTCCTCGTGTTCTGCTCGCTGCCGATCGACCTCGCCCGGCCCTTCGGCGGCCTGCTCGGCGTCGGCGTGGCCTGCGCGCTGCTGCTGTGGCTGTGGGTGCTGCACGCCGTCGTCCTCGTGGGGTACGCGTTCACGTGGGGTCTCCAGGCCGTGCGGGCGCGCCGCGCCGATCGGCCCGTGGGTGCCGCGGCCGGAGCTGCCGCGGCCTGAGCGCCGGGAGATAGTGGCGGGCGTGTCCTCGTCGCCCCCGCCCCCGCCGCCCTCCCGCCGCGGCCGTGCGCTGCGCGTCGCCCGGGGCGCCGCGATCGACCTGACACCTCTGCGGCACGAGCACTTCCGCCGGCTCTGGACCGGCAACTCGGTCGCGTACGTGGGCTTCGCCGTCACCGCCGTCGCGGTGCCCGTGCAGGTCTACGACGTCACCGGTTCGTCGTTCTGGGTCGGCATGCTCGGGGCGGTCGGGCTGGTACCGCTGATCGTCTTCGGGCTCTGGGGCGGCGCGATCGCGGACGCCGTCGACCGGCGCCTGCTGCTCATCACGTCGTCACTCGTGCTGTGGGCCTGCACCCTGGTGCTCCTCCTGCAGGCGCTCGCCGGCTGGGCGAACCTGGCGCTGCTGCTCGTGCTGGTCGCGGTGCAGTCGGCGGCGTTCGCGGTCGCCTCCTCGACCCGGGGGGCCGTGCTGCCCCGGGTGCTGCCGGCGGTCGACGTCGCGAGCGCCAACACCCTGAACTTCACCGCGTCGACGGCGGCCGCCGCCGTCGGGCCGCTGCTCGCCGGGCCGCTCGTCGACCGGCACTGGTTCGCGGCCGCCTACGGCGTGGACGCCGTCCTGTTCACCCTGGCCCTCTACGCCGCGCTGCGGCTGCCGTCGCTGCCGCCGCTGCACGAGGAGGGCGCCCCCGGTCACGAGGAGGCCACCGGCAGGCGCAAGGTCCCGGGCCTGCGATCCGTGGCCGAGGGGCTCGCCTTCATCGCGACCCGCCCCGTGCTGCTGCTCTCGTTCGCGGTCGACATCGCGGCGATGGTGTTCGCGATGCCCAAGGCGCTGTTCCCGCAGGCCGCCGCCGAGCGCTTCGGGGGCGGCGTCGGGTGGCTGTTCGCCGCGATCGCGCTCGGGTCGGCGGTGGCCGGGCTGTCGTCCGGGTGGATCCGCCGGGTGCGCCGCCAGGGCGTGGCGCTCGTCGTCGCCGTCGTCCTGTGGGGCCTGGCAGTGGCGGCGTCCGGGCTGGCGCGCTCCCTGCCGGTCGCGGTGCTCCTGCTGATGGTCGCGGGGGCGGCCGACCTGGTGTCGGCGGTGTACCGGCAGACGATCCTGCAGACGTACGCACCGGACGAGTTGCGCGGCCGGCTGCAGGGCGTGTTCATCGTCGTGGTCGCCGGTGGCCCGCGCCTCGGCGACGTGCGGGCCGGCGCGACCGCCGCCGCGTTCGGGCTGCAGGCCGCGTGGGTGGGCGGCGGGATCGCGTGCGTCCTCGTGGTGCTGCCGGTCCTGTTCGTCCCGGCGATGCGCGACTACGACGCGACGTCCGTCCTGGAGCTCGACGAGTCTCCGGCCGCCTGAACCCGTCCCCCGCCCCGCCCCGCCCCCCCGCCCCGCCCCGCCCCGCCCCGCTTGGCGAGGATCATGCATTCCGGTCCGATCATGGCGCGATCGTGAGCGGCCCAGAGTGCACGATCCCCACTCGTGGGGGTGCACTGGCGTTTCGGCGCGAACGCGGCCAGGGTGACGGTCGTGAGCAGCGAGACGACGGGGCGGCCGGAACGGCCGGGAGCGCAGGAGTGGGTCCCCGAGGGGGGCGACGTCCAGGCCCTCCGGGCGGCGGCGCCGGCGTGCCGGGGCTGCGAGCTGTGGGAGCCCGCGACCCAGGTGGTCTTCTCCGCGGGCAACCCGGCGGCGCGGGTGGCGCTCGTCGGCGAGCAGCCGGGCGACGTCGAGGACCGCGAGGGGATCCCCTTCGTCGGGCCCGCTGGTCGGCTGCTCCAGCGCGCAGTCGACGAGGCCGGGATCGACCGCGGCGACATCTACGTGACCAACGCCGTCAAGCACTTCCGCTTCACCCCGCGCGGCAACCGCCGGATCCACTCGACCCCGGAGCTCGCGCACATCACCGCGTGCCGTCCGTGGCTGGTCGCGGAGCTGCGGGTCGTCGACCCCGCCGTCGTCGTCGTGCTCGGCGCCACCGCCGCCAAGTCGCTGCTCGGCAACGACTTCAGGGTCACCCGGCACCGCGGCGAGGTGCTGGAGCGCGAGACGAGCCGCGGCCCGTGCCGGTTCGTGCCGACCGTGCACCCGTCGTCGGTGCTGCGCGCCCCCGACGACCAGCGCGACGAGGCGTACGCGGCGCTGGTCGCGGACCTGCGGATCGTGCCGGGCCTGCTCGCCGCCGCGAGCTGAGGCGCCGCCGTGTCGTCGGTGCTCTGGCTGCTGCAGATCGTGCTCGCCCTGGTCTTCCTCGGGCTCGGGCTGCTCAAGGTGACGCGCTCGCGCGCGCGGCTACTCACTGTCGCGCCGTGGGTCGAGGACTACCCCGAGCCGGTGGTGACGTCGATCGGGGTGCTCGAGCTGCTGGGCGCCGCGGGCGTCGTCCTGCCGGCCGTGTTCGGGGTGGCGACCGTGCTGGTGCCGGTGGCCGCCACCGGGCTGGCGATCCTCATGCTCGCCGCTGTCGTCACGCACCTGCTGCGCCACGAGAACCAGCAGGCGACGGCGCCGGCCGTGCTGCTGCTGGCCGCGCTGGCGGTCGCGCTGGGGCGCTTCGGGCCCTGGCCCCGTGAGCCCTCACCGCCGTCGCATCGGCGGGCACCCCGACGTCCGCCAGCTGTCGCGGTACTCGAAGTGCCACCACTCCCACTCCATCGTCCGGCAGAGGCCGTAGCGCTGACCCTGGTCGTCCAGCCAGCGCGCCGCCTCGCGGGGGGCGATGTCGACCGCGACCCCGCGCACGTGCTGCGACTCCGATGGCGGCAGGACCCAGATCCGCGCCGCCTCGGGCGAGCCGTACTTGGCGATCGCCTGGCGGTAGAGCTCGGCCTGGGTCGCCTCGGAGCGGTAGCCGGAGGTGAGGGTCATGTGCAGGCCCTGGGCCGCCATCGCCGCCCGGGCGGCGAGGTAGGCCCGGCGGGTCCCCGCCGTGAGCCCGGCGGTGTCGGCGCTGCCGGTGGGTACGCGCGGGACGGCGCCGTTCGCTTCCGCCGGCAGGTCCTCCCCGGCGGTCCCCGGGCCCGCCGACGGCGGCGGGTCCACGTCGCGGACGGCGACCGCCGTGCCGGCGGCGGCCAGGACGAGCACGACAGCGATCGCGGCGAGCCGCGCGGGCCGTCGTCGGGTCGCCCGGGCACGCCGCGGCGGCGCCGGGTCGCGGGTGGAGTGGCGGAGGGGAGCCGGAGTGTGCGTGGTCATGCTGCGACGTTCTGGCCGGCAGGTGCCGGGCTCGTCGTGCTCGTGTCACGACCGTGTCACGGTCGGGGCAGCTCGACGGTGAAGACGGCACCGCCGTCCGGCCTGTTGCCGGCGGTGATCAGGCCGCCGTGCAGGCGGGCGTTCTCCAGCGCGAGCGACAGCCCGAGGCCGCTGCCGGTCGTCCGCTCGCGTGAGCGGTCGGCCTTGAAGAAGCGGTCGAACACGTGCGGGAGGACGTCCGCCGGCGAGACCTGGGCCGCGGTCGGCCACGGTCACGACGAGGCGGGCCGGCCCGGGACCGGCGGGTGGGGTGGCCAGGGTGACTGCTCACCGGGGGCGCGCCGTGCCGGAGGGCGTTGCCCACCAGGTTCGCCACGACCAGCTCGAACCGGGCCGGGTCGAGCGGCCACTCGAGCCGCGCGGGTCCGTCGACGGCGACCTGCGCGGACCAGCCGCGCATCTCGAGGCAGTGCCGGACGGCGCCGACGACGTCGACGTCCGCAGCCGCAGCTCCGCCGTGCTGGCGTCGAAGCGCGCCATCTCGGTGAGGTCCTCGACCAGGCGGGCGAGGTGGTGGGTCTCGCGGACCATCAGACCGGCCGCGTCGGCCGCCGGGCCGCGCAGCGCGGGAGCCTCGTCCCCGAGGACGTCGGCCACGGCGGTCATCGCGGCGAGCGGGGTGCGCAGCTCGTGCGCCACGTCCGCGGCGAAGCGGCGCGAACGGGCCTCGGCTCGCCGGAGGTCGTCGACGCCCTCGCCCAGCGCGCCGGCCATCCGGTTGAACCCGGCGGTGAGCCGGGCGATCTCGTCCCCGCCGTGTACCGGCAGCCGCACCGAGAGGTCACCCTGGGCCATGTGCTCGGTGGCCGACACGAGGCGCCGGACCGGCCGGAGCACGGTGTCGGCGGCCAGCCAGGCCACGACGATGACGAGCACGAGCAGGGCCAGCACCGTGAGGGCCAGCAGCTCGACGAGCTCACGGATCGCGTAGTTCCCGGGGATCGCGTAGGCGCGGCTGTTCACCTCGTCGCGGTAGCGCGAGAAGGCCGTGATGCCGAGCACCAGCGCGGCCGCGCCGGTGACGAGGGCGACGAGGACGAAGGCGAGCACCAGACGGAACCGCAGCCCTGGACCACCCCCGGCGGCGACCGACCGATGGGGGTCGGCGGCGCGGCGGGCGTCGCCGGCGGGTCCTCCGGTCACGACGGCGGCACCGGGCCGAACCTGTACCCGAAGCCACGAACGGTCTGCAGGTAGCGCGGCTGCGAGGTGTCGTCCTCGATCTTGGCCCGGAGCCGCTGTACGCAGGCGTCGACCAGCCGCGAGTCGCCGAGATAGTCCTGGTCCCACACCAGCTCGAGCAGCTGCTCCCGGCTGAACACCCGCTCCGGCGCGTCCGAGAGCGTGAGCAGCAGCCGGCGCTCGGTCGGCGTCAGGGGAACGGCTACGCCCCGCTTGGTGACGACGAGCGAGGCCCGGTCGATGCCCAGGTCCCCGACGTCCTGCCGGGGTCCGACGGCGCGCGCGGTGCGCCGCAGCACGGTCCGGATCCGGGCGTCGAGAACTCGCGGCTGCACGGGCTTGACGACGTAGTCGTCGGCGCCCGCCTCGAGCCCGGCCACCACGTCGAGGTCGTCGCCACGGGCGGTCACCATGATGATCGGCACCTCGCGCGCGGCGCTGCCGGCGGCGCCCGCCCGGATCCGGCGGCACGCCTCGAAACCGTCGGCGCCCGGCAGCATGACGTCGAGCACGACGACGTCGGGCAGGCGGGCGGCCAGGGCGGCGAGGGCCCGCTCCGCGTCGGGCGCCGTCCGGACCGCGTGCCCCAGGTGCTCGAGCCCGAGCTCCAGACCCCGGCGCACGCCGGGGTCGTCCTCGACGACGAGCACGTGGACGGCCACGCGGGCCAGTGTGCCGCGCGGAGGCCGCCGCGGGGGCCCGCCTCTACGCTCACCGGCGTGGACGAGGTGTGCTTCGGGGTCATCGGCACCGGCGGGATCGCCCGGGCCTTCGTGCGCGACCTGGCCGCCGTGCCCGGCGCCCGCGCCGTGGCGGTCGGCTCACGCTCCCGGGCGTCGGCCGACCGGTTCGGCGACGAGAACGACGTGCCGCGCCGGCACGCGTCGTACGAGGCGCTCGCCGCCGACCCCGAGGTCGACGCCGTCTACGTGGCGACACCGCACCCGCTGCACGCACAGAACGCCCTGGCGGCGATCGCGGCCGGCAAGCACGTGCTGGTGGAGAAGCCCTTCACCATGGACGCCGCCGAGGCCGGGGCGGTCGTCGACGCCGCGCGGGCCGCCGGGGTGTTCGCGATGGAGGCGATGTGGACGCGCTTCCTGCCGCACATCGTGCGGGTGCGCGAGCTGCTGGCGGCCGGCGCGCTCGGGCAGATCCGCACGGTGGTCGCCGACCACGGCCAGATCTTCGACCCGGATCCGTCGCACCGGCTGTTCGCGACCGAGCTGGGCGGCGGCGCCCTTCTCGACCTGGGGATCTACCCGGTGTCGTTCGCGTCGATGGTGCTCGGGGAACCCGCCTCCGTCGTCGCTGCCGCCGACCCCGCCTTCACCGGCGTCGACGGGCAGACGTCGGCGATCCTGCGCAGCCGCGACGGCGCGCACGCCGTGGTGACGTGCACGCTCTGGTCGGCGACCGCGCGCCGCGCCTCGATCAACGGCACCGAGGGTGTGATCGACATCGAGCCCGTCTTCTACGCGCCGACCTCGTTCACGCTCCGCCGCGAGGGTGCCGAGCCCGAGCGGTTCGACCCGGTCGAGGAGCTCGCCGGCCCGGGCAAGGGCCTGCGCTACGAGGCCGCCGAGGTCGTGCGCTGCGTGCGCGAGGGCCTGACGGAGAGCCCGGGGATGCCGCTCGACGAGACCGTGTCGATCATGCGGACGCTCGACGAGATCCGCCGGCAGACCGCTCCCGCGCCAGCTGCCGGAGCAGGCCGCTGACGACGCGCGCCGTCAGCGGGCCCTCGGCGAGGCCGAGCTCGGCGAGGTCGTCGAAGACCCGCTGGTCGCGCTGGGCGGCCGCCAGGGCGGCGCCGACGAGCGCCCGCCCCCGGCCCCCTTTGTCGGTGATCAAGGAATTCTCGGCGGGGGCAGTGACCGCACGGTCGCTGCCCGCGCCGAGAATTCCTTGATCACCGACTGTGCGGGTGGCCCGGGCGAGCAGCGCCATGTGGCGCTGGTGACGCCCGAAGCGTGCGCGCAGGGCGGCCCGGTAGCGGGCGCCGGCCGACGCCGGGTCGCCCAGGCGCAGGGAGGCCGCCGCCGACAGGCCGGCGAGCGCTCCGCTGAGCACGGCGGCGTGGATGCCCTCGCCCGTGAGCGGGTTGACCAGGCCGAGGGCGTCGCCGGCGAGCAGCACAGGACCGTCGGGCTGCTCCCAGCGCCCCGTCGACAGCGGCAGGTGGTGCCCCCGCCAGTCGCCGGCGCCGTCCGAGGCCCCGGGGAGCAGCGCGTCCAGGCGCTCGAGCAGGTGACCTCTGGTCGGGGTGCGTGAGTTGCTCGCGTCCAGGACCTCGCCGTAGCCCACGTTGGCGCTCCCGTCCCCGACGGGGAATGACCACGCGTACGCCGGCCACGCACCCTGCGGATCGAACGCGATCACCTGCGCGTGCTCGCGCCCCGCGCTGACGCGTGCGTAGCCGCGGATGGCGATGGCGGTGTGCCCGCCGCCGGTCGGCGCGAGCCAGGCACGGACCTCCGAACGGGCGCCGTCCGCCCCGATCACCACCCGGGCCCGGACGTCGCCCGCGACCAGCAGGTCGCCGTCGCGCCGCAGATTACGGACGCGGCTGCGGCGCAGCACCGCGCCCCGGTCGACGGCGGCGGCGACCAGGCGCGCGTCGAGGACGCGCCGCGGCACCACCCGGTTCGGCCGGGCCACCCGGCCGGCGAGCCACGGCCCGTCCGGGTAGCCCAGCTCGAGGGCGTCGATGGTGGGCCAGTCGTCGAGGATGCCCCGGACCCCCAGCCGGGCGAGCACGTCGAGGACCTGGGGGGCGACCCCGTCGCCGCAGGACTTGTCCCGCGGGAAGTCGGCGCGGTCGAGCAACGCGACCCGGGCATCCGGGCGGGCCGCCAGGACGGCCAGCGCCGCGGCTGACCCGGCCGGGCCGGCCCCGACGACGGCGACGTCGACGTCCCGCTTGACGTCCCGCTCGACGTCCTCCCTCGACGTCACCCTTGACGTCCCTCTCGACGTCGCCGGTCGCGGCGCGCTGGGGCTCGGTCACGCCTCCAGGATGCACGCCTCAAGGATGGCGGCGCGGTTTGGGCCCACGCCCGCCGGGTAGCTAGCCCGCATGCAGATTCAGAAGAGCCAGGTCGTGGACTTCCTCAACTCGCACGGGCAGGCCGACAAGGCCCAGCTCGTCCAGCAGCACCTCCCCGACACGATCGACACCGACCAGCACGCCCAGCTCCTGCAGCAGCACGGCGTCGACCCGAGCCAGCTCACGCAGGGCGGCCTGAGCGACCTCAAGGGCAAGATCGGCCTCTGACCCACGCGCTGATCGCCAGGGGCGGGTGCGTCAGACTGCTGGCGTGCCCGCCCTCACCAGCTCGACGCGGGATGTCGGGAGCGCCGTCGAGGCGCTGCGCCGCGGTGGCCTCGTCGGCCTGCCGACCGAGACGGTCTACGGGCTCGCGGCCGACGCCGAGTCGGCTGCCGCCGTCGCCCGCGTGTACGCCGCCAAGGGCCGCCCCGCGGACCACCCGCTCATCGTGCATGTGGCCGGCGCCGGTGACCTCGACGGCTGGGTGGGTGCGGCGCCCCGATACGCGCTGCGGCTCGCCGCCGCGCTCTGGCCGGGGCCGCTGACCCTCGTCGTCCCCCGCGGCCCGCGGGCGGGTGACCACGTCACCGGCGGCCAGGACACCGTGGGGATCCGGGCGCCCGACCATCCCGTGGCCCAAGCCGTGCTGGCAGGGTTCGGCCGCGGGCTCGCCGCACCGTCGGCCAACCGCTTCGGCCGGGTGAGCCCGACAACCGCCGCGGACGTGCTCGAGGAGCTCTCCGCCGTGCTGGTCGACGGGCTGGACGTCGTCCTCGACGGCGGCACCAGCCGGGTGGGGCTGGAGTCGACGATCCTCGACTGCACCGGCGACCAGCCCGTCGTCTCCGCCCGGGGCCGTCGGGCCCGCGGACGTCGAGGCCGCCGGCGGCGTGCCGGTCGCCATCCACCGGGCGGGCTCGCCGCGCCGGACGCCCCGTGCGCCCGGCATGCTCCCCTCGCACTACGCCCCGGCGGCCGGGGTCGTGCTGGCCGTCGCGGCCGACGTCGACAGTCTCGCGGGCGCGCCCCCGCCCGCGGGACACCCGCCCGTGACCGGCCTGCTCGCCGCCGACGACGTCCCGACGCCGCCCCGGAGTCGTGCGGCTGGCGGCGCCGGCCGACGACGCCGGGTACGCCCAGGTGCTCTATCGGGCCTTGCGGGAGGCCGACGCGCTGGGGCTGCGCCGGGTGATCGCCGTCCCTCCGGGTGGCCCCGGCCCGCTCGCCACGGCTGTCGCCGACCGGTTGCGGCGGGCGGCTGGCGGCAGCGCGGCCGGGGCGGGGGCGAGCCCGGCGGGCGGCGCGGTGGCGGGCCAGGCTTGACGGCAGGTCGTGGGCCACCGAGTGTTGTCCCGTCGCACGCAGCGCCCGGCGGCCGCGGCTCCGGGGGGAGCGCCGGCGCGAGGAACGCTCGCGCGTGCGGCGGGGCCGACATGAGAGGAGGGGGCGGGTGACAGAGCGCGTCACACCCGTGCCCACCCCGGCCCCGGTCGCCCAACTCGTCGCCGCCTGGAACGAGCGTTCCGCCGACCGGCTGGCGGCGGCCTTCGCGCCCGGCGCGCGCGTGAGCATCCCGCCCCTGCACCTGGAGTTCGACGGCCCGCAGGACGTGTGGAACGCGGCGACCGCGCTGTTCGCCGCCTTCGGTGCGCTGCGGTACACGTTGCGGCACCGGTACCTGAGCCCGGAGGGCGTCACCGACGAGGCGCTGCTCGAGGGGATGCAGACGCTCGACTTCCTCGGGGCGCCCCCACCCGGGCGGGCCGGTGCGGTGGCGGCGCGCCTCATGATGACCCACGACGGCCACCAGATCACCGGCCTCACGCTGTGGCCCGACGTGGCCGCCCTGCGCGATCTCTCCGACGGCGTCGCCCGCCGGATCGACCTGCGGAACGCCGGCCCCGCCGCCCCCGTCGTGGCGGCCCTGCGCGCGACGATCCCCAGCCCCGGTGGCAAGTTCAGCGTCGGCCAGGGGCGGCAGCTGACCGCCTTCGACGAGGTCTCGACGCTGCTGCCGGGCGGGCCTGGGGCGTTGCCCGGGGCGCTGGCGGCCGACGGCGCGGGCGAGGCCGGTGACGAGGCGAAGGGCCGGGGGAAGAAGGACGGCCCGAAGGCGCCGGCGACGCGCCGGGAGCGCCGCGTGCGCGCCGCCCTCGCCGGTGCGGTCATGCTCGTGCTGGCGGGGCTGCTCGTCACCTACGTCGTGCGAGGGCTCCAGACGACGAAGGACACGACGGCGACGCCGGGGCCGCGAGCGAGTCGGCCGGTGGTCGCGGCGACGACAGCACCTCCGACCACGCTCGCCGAGCCCGACGCCGACTCCGGCCCCGTCGCCCTCAGCCTCCGAGTCGGTGAGCTTCAACAAAGCCACCAACGTCTACCGGTTCCCCAACGCGGTCCTGTTCGGCACCGGCAAGTACACGCTGCGTCCTGAGGCACGACGTGCGCTGGAGCTGGTCGTGACCGGCCTGCAGATGAACCACCGGTACGGCACGGTGCAGGTCTTCGGCTACACGGACAGCACCGGTACCGACGCGGTGAACCTGCGGCTCTCGGAGATGCGGGCCGAGGTCGTCGCCGCGTTCCTTCGCGCCCAGCTCGATCCCGCCTTGTTCACGGTGGTACCGCAAGGCCTCGGCGCCACGGACTTCATCGCGGGCAACGACACGGCCCACGACCGACAGAAGAACCGACGGGTCGAGATCGAAGGTGCCGCCTGTCGGCGGAGATGTAGCCGCCTCGCCATCGGCCTCGCCGGCGGGCGTGCCGTCCCCGTCAGCGACCTGACCGACGTCACAGGTCAGGGCGCCGGAGTCGCTTGACCTCCGACCGCCGCTTCTTGTCCTCCAGCCGACGGCGCCGCGAGCCCGCGGTGGGCCTCGTGGGCCGGCGTGTGGCCGGCGGTGGCGCGACGCCCTCGCGCACCAGGGCCGCGAGCCGCGCCCGCGCCGCCTCGCGGTTGCGCAGCTGCGAGCGGAACTCCGAGGCGGCCACGACGACGGCACCCCCGGCCATCCGCCCCGACAGCCGGGAGAGCAGTCGTTCCAGAGCGACCGGCGACAGCACCGCGGACGCGGCCGGGTCCCACGACAGCTCGACCCGCGAATCCGTCGTGTTGACGCCCTGCCCGCCGGGGCCGCTGGACCGCGAGAACCGCCACGCCAGCTCCTGCGCCGGGATGGTGAGGGAGGGGGTGACGACGAGGTCGGCGTCCATGCCTCCAGCATGCCGCCCGCCCCCGGCACCGACGCGCGAGGCGTCGGCGGCGCCAGGGACCGCGCCGAGCAGGTGGGGGTGATCGGCTCCAACCGCCTGGACGCGCTCGCTGCCGGCGTCGGGCAAGGGAGACACCCCTTAGCCTGTGCCGGTGAGTCGAGGGCGCCGGGTGCGCGCAGTGGGCGCCTGCGTCGTGGGCACCGGCCTGCTCCTCGCCGGCTGTGCCGCAGGGTCCTCAGGCGCTCGGACCGCCGCAGCGGCGTCGACCGGCGCTCCGGCCGTCCCGGCATCCCCTCCCACGTCGGCGTCGGCGCCGACGCCTGCGTCTGCCTCTGCGTCGGGCACGCCGCCGACATCGACGTCCCCCTCCTCGCCGGTCACGCCGCCGGCGTCGGCGTCCGCGGTGTCCCCCACCCACCCGGCGGCGGGCGCCAGGCCCGGGGCGACGACCGCGGCGCGCGGGCTGGCCGGCGCGGTCGTCGTCCTCGACCCGGGGCACGACGGTGGCAACCGTCGTCACCCCGAGGTCGTCAACCGGCTGGTCGACATCGGCGTGGGCCGCAAGGCGTGCGACACGACGGGCACGCAGACCGCGTCCGGGTACACGGAGTCGGCGTTCACCTGGGACCTCGCGCAGCGCCTCGCCACCCGGTTGCGCGCGGCCGGTGCGCGCGTGGTGCTCACGCGCACCGGCGACGACGGCGTCGGCCCGTGCATCGTCGAGCGCGCCGCCATCGGGAACGGGGCGGCGGCCGCCGCCGGCCCGCGGGCACGCGTCGTGGGCCTCTCCCTGCACGCTGACGGCGGCCCGACCGGCGGGTACGGCTTCCACGTGATCGAGCCCGGCGCGGTCGCCCGCAACCGCGCCATCGTCGAGCCGTCGCGCCGACTCGGCACCGCCGTCCGCGACGCCTTCCGCACCGGCACCGGTGAGCCGTACTCGACCTACACGGGCATGGACGGCGTCACGGTGCGCACGGACCTCGGCGGGCTGGACCTGTCGCTGATCCCGAAGGTCTTCATCGAGTGCGGCAACATGCGCAACCCCGCGGACGCCGCGCGCCTGCACGATCCGGCGTGGCGCGAGCGGGCGGCAGCAGCACTCGCGGCGGGTCTGGCCGGCTACCTCGCCCGGTGAGCCGGGCGGCTCGCGCGTGCGGCCGCCCGTGAGTCAATGGAAGGCATGACCCGCCACGCCCTGCGCGAGACGCCGGGCGCGGGCTCGTGAGCCCCCGCCGCCGCCTGGTGCTGGTCGTCGCCCTCGTCGTCGCGGTGCTCGTCGCGGCCGGGTTCGCCGTGCGGGGCCTGACCGACCGGACGGCGGAGGCCGCCGGTCCGGCCGCCCCGCCCGCGCCGGCACCCCAGCGGCCCGGCCCCGTGCTGCTCCTGCCCGGCTACGGCGGCAGCACGAGCTCGCTGGAACGGCTGGCCGTGAAGCTCCGGACGGCGACCCGCCGCGACGTGCGCGTCGTCCGCGCCGTGGGCGACGGCACGGGCGACCTGACGGCCCAGGCGCGCGCCCTGCAGTCGACCGTGCGCACCCTGATCGCCGGCGGAGCGCCGTCGGTCGACGTCGTCGGGTACTCCGCCGGCGGGGTGGTGGCGCGGCTCTGGGCGGCCCGCTTCGGCGGCGCCCAGCAGGCACGACGCATCGTCACGCTCGGGGCGCCGCACCACGGCACGGAGGTCGCGCAACTCGCCGCGCAGCTGGCGCCGGACCAGTGCCCGACCGCGTGCCAGCAGCTGGCGCCGGACAGCGACCTGCTCCGCAGCCTTCCCGCCGGCGCCGTCCCCGGGCCGCGCTGGGTGAGCCTGTGGACGAGCCAGGACGACGTGGTGACGCCCCCGAGCTCGGGGCGGCTGGAGGGGGCCGTCGACGTGCGGCTGCAGAGCGTCTGCCCCGCCGACAGGGTCGACCACTCGGGCCTCCCCGACGACCCGCTGGTCGCCGGCCTCGTGGCCCGCGCCATCGGCCCGGTACCGCTGACCGCGCCGCCGCCCGCCTCCCAGTGCGCGTCGCTCCGGTCGCTCGCCGGCCGGCGATGACGACGCCGGCTCAGCTCGTGATGTCGCGGGTGGCGAAGTTGGCCCAGGCGGCGCCGAGCAGCACGACGATGTACGCCCCCTGGACGAGGATCCCGCGCTCGATGTCGTGCCACAGGATCGGCTCGCGGAACAGGTCGACCCAGGCGAGCCAGTACCGCGTCGGCAGCCAGTCGCGCACCGATCCCGCGGCGTCGAGCGTCACGAGCACCGGTGCTGCCGACGAGCACCGCGAGACCCCCGAGCGCGGCCCCCGAGGGAGGAGTCGGTGAACGTCGAGAGGAACAGCGACACCGCCGCGACGCCGAGCATCGACCAGCCGATGTAGGCGACCATCAGCCCCGTGCGCTCCAGCAGCTGCGCGGTCGTCAGGGGCGTGCCCGAGACGGTCGTCGTCGCCTCGGCGAGCGAGCTGCTGCCGAAGAGCCGGACGCCGACCACGTACGCCGGTGACCGCGACGGCCACCACCGCCAGGACGGTGTAGACGATCACGGCGGCCAGCTTCGCCACGAGCAGCCGGGTCCGGCCGACCGCGCGGACCAGCAGGTAGCGCAGGGTGCCGGTGCTCGCCTCGCCGGCGATCGAGTCGCCGGCGACCACCGCCACCGACACGGGCAGGAAGATCGGCAGCACGATGCCGAGCGCGGCGGCGGGGTACAGCTGGCCGTTGGAGAGCACCGCGGACAGGAACGACGGGCCCTCGCCGGGGCGCGGAGCGATCTTCGAGATGGCGAGGAAGATCGCGACGATCGTCGGCAGCAGGCAGAGCAGCGCGACCGACACCCAGGTACGGGGGCGCCGGACGAGCTTGCGGATCTCGACGACGATCACTGCTCGCCCTCCCGGGGTGCGCGCGCCTCGCGCCCGTCGACGGGCACGCGCCGCTCGGCCGGCTCGAACAGCGACGAGGGGTCGGCCTGCGGCGAGCCGCCGTCGACGCGGTCCGAGCCGGGGCCGGTCAGGGCGAGCACGACGTCCTCCAGGGTGCGCCGCTCGGCGACGGCCTCGTTGACGGCGACGCCGGCGCCGACCAGCCGCCGGGTCACCTCCGACACCGGCAGCGCACGGATCGCCAGCGACGGCCCGTCCGCCGACTCGACGTACCCGTCGAGCGCCACCTTGGCCACCTGCGGGTCGTCGACCTGCACCAGCACGCGCCCCGTCGGGCGCCGCAGGTCGGTCATCGACTCCTGCGCGACGAGCCGGCCCCGGTCCATGATCCCGACCCGGGTGCAGAGCGCCTCGACCTCGCCGAGCACGTGGCTCGACAGGAAGACCGTCGTGCCCTGCTCGTTCAGCCGGGTCAGGAGGTCGCGGACCTCGCGGATGCCCTGGGGGTCGAGGCCGTTGGTCGGCTCGTCGAGCACGAGCAGCCGGGGCCGGCGCAGCAGCGCCGCGGCGAGCCCGAGCCGCTGGCGCATGCCGAGCGAGTACGCCTTGACCGGCCGGCGGCCGACGGCCGCCAGGCCGACCGTCTCGAGCGCCTCCGCACGCGACGCGACGGTCCCGCCGGCGGTCAGCGGCCCGGGCCCGCCGGGACCGCGGCGGCGTCCATCAGCGTCAGGTTCGCCGCGGCCGGACAGGTGGGGGTACGCGGCCGGGCCCCTCGACCAGCGCGCCGACCCGCGGCAGGACCTGGCGGAGCGCCTTCGGCACGGCGCGGCCGAGCAGCTCGATCGCGCCGCTGGTGGCGTACACGAGGCCGAGCAGCATCCGCACCGTCGTGGTCTTGCCCGACCCGTTCGGGCCGAGGAAGCCGTAGCGGTCGCCCTCGCGCACGTCGAGGTCGACGTCGTCGACCGCGGTGAGCCGCCCGAAGCGCTTGGTCAGCCCGCGCGTGACGATGACGGGGTCCGTCATGAGAACGTCACCGCCGAGGGATCGGTCAGCAGGTCCTTCGCGGCGGCCTGCACGAGCTGCGGCGACACCAGCCCGGCCACCAGGAAGGCCCCCTGCCCGGCCGAGCTGACCGCGATCGCGGCGGTGACGACGCCGGAGGCGAGCACGGCGAGCTGGCCCCCCGTCACGTCCTGCACCTTGGTGCGCAGGCGGGCGGCGTCGAGGATGTCGCCGGCCGGGCCGCCCGGCAGCGGCACCACGACGAACCGCGCGAAGCCCCGCCCGTACGTGGCCGTGCCGCGCAGCACCCCCGGCGTCCGGAGCTCCCCCGCGACGGACGACGGCAGCCCACGGCGTGCGTACCGGTCGGCCAGGGCGACGAGGTCCGGCGCCTCGCCCGACTCCAGGCGCGCGCCGGGCGGCGAGGGGATCGCGAGGTCCGCCGCCGCCGGGGCACCGATCTCGAGGTCGAGGAACGCGCTGTCGAACGCGACCACCCCACGGCGGTCGGTCACCCGGACGGCGAGGGGCAGCCCGCTCCGGGGCTCGACCCAGACGTCGACGGTGCCGATCGTCGTCTGCGCCGACGCGGGGGTGACACGGAGCCCGTCGGCCTCGTGGCCGGCGAGGTGGCGCGAGGGCAGTGCCGTGACGGCGTCCGCGGGGTCGGCCGAGCCGAGCAGGCGCCGCGCGGCCTGCGGGGGCAGCAGGTCGTCGACCCGGGGCAGCCGCGTTCCGTCGTTCCCGATGGTCGTGCGCTGCACGTTGCGCTCGTAGTCCCAGGTCACGATCGAGCCGGGCGCGTAGCTGTAGACGTCCTGCTCGCCGCTCGCGACCATCCGGGCCACCCGCCACTGGTCCGGCGCCTGCCACCAGACCCGGGCCCGGGTGGTGCTGCCGAGCAGCGCGGCGACGTCACCGAACCGGCGCACGTCGGGCAGCCCGAGGGTGCCCCGGCTCTCCGCGAGCCCGGAGTGCGCGACGCCCTGCGAGTCCAGGGCGCGCCGCAGCAGGGCGGCCGGCGACGGGGCCGGGGTGCCTGTGCGGGCGAGCACGGACGACGCCGCGTCGGCGAGGGTCGGCACCGACAGCACGAGCGCCGTGCCGGCCACCACGGCCGCCCAGCGCCGTCGGGCGCTCCCGGAGACGACGGACACCTTCGCCACGGTACGTGTGGTTCCTGGGGAGGACCTGACGAGGGGATGACGGCCCCCCTCGGACTGGGCGGGCGTGAACCCCGTCGGCCTGGGTAGCGGAACGCCATGCGCATCGTCGTCACCGGACTGTCCGGCAACGTCGGCACGGCCCTGCTGCGCCGCCTCGGCCCTCGGATCCACAGCGAGCACGAGGTGGTGGGTGTGGTCCGGCGGCCGCCCGCGGGCGGGGAGCCGTACCAGCTCGCCTCGTGGGTGGGGCTCGACCTCGCGGCGGACGGCGCGGCCCAGCGGCTCCGCGACGTGTTCGCGGGCGCCGACGCCGTCGTGCACCTCGCCTGGGGCTTCCAGCCCAGCCACGTCACCGGCTACCTCGACCGGGTCGGGGTCGCCGGCACGGCCGCCGTCCTCGAGGCGGCGGACGCCGCCGGTGTCGGCCACCTCGTGCACATGTCGTCGCTGGGCGCCTACTCCCCCGCCCCGCCCCCGGACGCCGCCGGCGCCCCCGTGCGCATCGACGAGTCGTGGCCGACGGACGGCATCGACACGCTGGCGTACAGCAAGGAGAAGGTGGCCGCCGAGCGGCTGCTCGACGCCTACGAGAAGACCGGCGCCGGGCGCCTGCTGATCACACGGATGCGCCCCGCCCTCGTCGTGCAGCGCGACGCCGGGAGCGCCATCCTGCGCTACGGGCTCCCCGCCCTCGTGCCGTCCGCGCGTGCTCGGGCTGGTCAAGCTGCTGCCGCTGGACCCGCACCTCGTCGTCCAGACGGTGCACAGCGACGACGTCGCCGACGCCGTGGCGCGTGCCCTCGAACGCCGGGTGGGCGGCGCCTTCAACCTGGCCGCCGACCCGCCGGTCGACGCGCACGCGATCGCGGCCGCGCTCGGGGCGCGCCTCGTCCCCGCGCCCCGCGCCCTGCTGCGGGGCGCGGTCGCGGCGACCTGGCGGATCGGCCTGCAGCCGCTCGACCCCGGCTGGATCGACCTCGCCTTCGCCGTGCCGCTGATGGACAGCGGCCGCGCCCGGCGCGAGCTGGGCTGGACGCCGTCGACGGACGCCCGGACGGCACTGGCGGAGCTGGTCGAGGGGATGCGCTCGGGGCGCGGCACGTCGAGCGCGCCGTTGCGGCCGCGGGCGGTCGCCGCCGAGCTGGCCGATCTGGTCCGGCGCGGCCCGATCTCGCACCGCCGCCTGCCCTGACCCTTGCTCCCCCACGACTGCGTTGCGCGCCGAAAACCGCCCTCTGGGCGGTGACAGGCGGCTTTCCAGGCGCAAAGCGGCTTTCGGGGAGTACGTGGAGGTCGCGCCGAGGGCGTCACTCGCGGGACGCGCGCGGGGCGTCGGTCACGCCCGTCTGACGGACTCTGGCCGCCACGTTCGCGGCGGTGGCGATCAGGGTCACGAGCATGACCGCCAGCACGATCACCACCAGGTCGCCCGGGGTCTTGAGGATGCCCAGGGCCACGATCAGGGTCGTCGCCCCGGCCGGCGGGTGCGGCATGCGCAGCAACTGCAGCACCACCACGGTCACGGCGAGCGCGATCATGGCCGACGTGACGTACCGGCCGTCGAGGCCGGCCCGCACCACGGGGGGCGCCGTCCGCAGGCCCGTGACGACGAGCGCGAGATACCCGGCGGCGACGCCGACGACGTGCCCGACCAGCACGTGCCGGGGGTGCGCGGCGGGCTGCCCCGGCGTCTCGAGGAGCACCATCAGCGTCGGCCCGAGGCTCGGGAAGATCCACGGCTGGTGCAGCAGGATGCCGACGAGGCCTGCGACGCCGAGCGCCACGGCGCAGACCAGCGCCGCCCAGACGCCGAGCGCGGGCCCGCCCCCGGCCGGCCGCCTGCGCGCGCACCGTGGCGAAGAGGCCGCCGGCAGGGGCGGCGCCGTCGGCTACGGCCCGACGAGCAGGATCTGCGGCGACGCCGCCTTCAGATGCGTGGTCAGCCATGTCATCGTCCTCTTCACCTGGGTCGCGCTCGTCCTGCGCGAGCTCGTGGAGTTCCGCGTCGCGGGCGCCCTGCGCCGCCTGGTCGAGCGAGGTCCACGTCGACTGCAGCAGCGCGCACAGCACGTAGAGGTCCTGCAGGTCGCGCAGGAGCCCGACGCCGCCCTCGCGCGTCTTCTCCATCGCGTCGGCGCGCAGCCGCTCGCTCCTCACGTCCTCCTCGCCGTAGCGCTGCGCGACCGGCCGCAGGCGCTCGACGTCGCCGTCGTGCTGGCGCGCCAGGGACCTACAGACGTTGACGGTGTCGGGGTCCTCACCGTGGCCGGCGGCGACCTGCCGCAGCGCGTCGACGAGGGTCTGCTCGGTGTGGTGCGCGAGCCCCACGAAGGTGGCGATGTGCCGGGGCATCAGCGGTTCACCTCTGCTCGGGTGGCGCCGGCCCTGCTGACGCGGACGGCGCCGGTCTTGAACATCGGCTGCTTCGACGTGGGGTCCCACCAGCCCACACGACGTCGATGCGGTCCATGACCCTCGACCTCCCGCGTGCTTGCTGTGACGCATGCGTATCTGCCCGCGACGGGTGGGGCCGAAACGCCGCGTGGCATGAGGCGACCTTGATGGGGTACACCGGGCGCATGGGGATCCTCGACCGGCTCTTCGGGCGCCCGCCGCGCCGCAACGACGGCTACGACCGGCCCGCCTACGGCACGCCGCCGGGGCCCGGCAGCGGTGGTGCCGAGCCGCCCGCCTACGGCACGCCGCCGCGCTCGTACTCCCCGGAGCCGGGCGCGTCGACCGATCAGGCGCGCCGCGACGAGGAGGCGATCCGCCGGTACCGGTACCTGCTGAGGACGGCCCCGCCGGAGGCGGTCGAGCAAGCGCACGCCGAGGCGTTCGCGCAGCTCTCGCCCGACCAGCGCCGCCAGGTGCTCGGCCAGCTCGCCAACAACGTGCCGGAGTACGAGCAGGTCCGCGACGACGACCCGCGCACCCTCGCCCGGATGGCGACGCGGGCCGAGATGCGCCAGCCGGGGTTCCTCGAGCGGATCTTCGGCGGCTACGGGCCGGGCTACGGCGGCGGGTACGGCCCCGGCTACGGCCGGGGGTACGGCGGCGGCGGGTACGGGTACGGCGGCGGGATGATGGGCGGCGGCGGCATCGGGATGGGCGGGCTGCTCGCCGGCGGACTGCTCACGAGCATCGCCGGGTCCTTCATCGGGACGGCCATCGCCGACGAGATGTTCGACCACGACCAGTACATGGCGTCGGGGTTCGCCGACCCCTCGGGCAACGGCAGCGACATCGCGTTCGACAACAACCAGGTCGACACCAGCGGGGTCGACGACCGGACCCTGGCGGACGGCGGCGACGACCCCGGCACGGGCGGCTACGACGACCCGGCGCCGTGGACACCGGCGGCGACGGTGGCGGCTCGGACTTCGGTGACTTCGGCGGCGACGGTGGCGGTTCGGATTTCGGTGACTTCGGCGGCGGTGACTTCGGCGGCAGCGACTGGTAGCGCCCGCCCCCTTCCCTGACCCCGTGATCAAGGAAGTCTCGGCCGCACCCCGTCAGAACTGCTCGCGGTGGATGACGTCGTCGAAGGGGCGGCGGTCGATCGACTCGACCGGGGTCAGCGGGCGACCCGCGGGGTAGCCCAGCGCGACGAGCCACTCGACGGTGTGGTCCGCGGGGACGCCCAGGATCTCGCGGGCGGCGTCCTGGTCGCCGATCGCCGAATGGCCGCTCCCGATCCCCAGGTCCGCGGCGACGAGCATGATCCCGTAGGTCGCCTGCCCCAGGTCGTACTGCAGGATGTCGCGGTCGCGCGCGTCCTTGGTGGGCGGCGACACGAGCGCGATCGTGGCCGCGGACGACGCCACGTGCCGGGCGCTCTGCCAGACGGTGGCGAGGCGCTCGAGCCGCTCGCGGTCGGTCACGACGACGAAGTCCCAGTACTGCCGGTTGCCGGCGGACGGCGTGATGCGCGCGGCCTCGAGGACCCGGGTGAGGTCGGGGTCGGGGATCGGCCGCCCGTCGTACCGGCGGACGTTGCGGCGCGAGCGGAGTGCGTCCCAGGTGTCCATGGTCGGCACGCTAGCCCTCCTCGAACGGGGCGGCCGCACGGGCCGCGGACCGCTTCCCCGCGCTTCCCCCCGCTTCCCCGGGGCGGTGCCAGGGACGCGCTGACGGGGAAGCCGCGGGGAAGGCGGCGTTCGTAGCGTCCTCGCCGTCGGAGCCGCCCCGGCTCCGCGAGACGAGGAGCAACTGTCATGAGTTCCACCCAGGCCCCGGCCCGTCCGGCGCGCAACGGCGTCGACGTCCCCACCCTGTTCGCCACCCTCGACGCGGTGAAGGGCCAGCCCGAGCTGGCGAAGTTCCAGTTCCGCGCCTCCAACCGCTGGATCCACGGCACGCACAGCCGGACCACCATCCGCGGCTTCTACGGGGCCGGCCAGGAGGACGCGAACCGGACCCAGGACTTCACCTACGACGCCGACCACCCGGTCGTGCTCGCCGGCGCCGACAACGGCCCCACCCCGGTGGAGTTCCTGCTGCACGCGATCGCCGCGTGCCTCACGGCCGGGCTGGCCCAGATCGCCGCGGCGCGCGGCGTGACCCTGCACGAGGTCACCTCGACCGTCGAGGGCGACATCGACCTGCTCGGCGTCCTCGGCATGGTCCGACCTCGGTCCGCAACGGCTACCAGGGCATCCGGGTCGCCTTCACGGTCGCCGGCGACGGTTCGCCGAGCAGACTGAGGGCGATCGTCGAGCAGTCCCGCCGCCGGTCCGCCGTCTACGACGTCATCACGAACGGCGTACCGGTCGCGATCGACGTGACCGTTCGCTGACACACCCGGGGCGGCGGCGCCGCTCCACGACAGCCGCGGCGATGGCCGCGGTCGAGGAGGACACCATGATGTCGATGCACGACGTGGACACCGTCGTCATCGGGGCCGGGCAGGCGGGCCTGGCCGTCAGCCAGTACCTGACGAGGCAGGGCCGCGAGCACGTCGTCCTCGACCGCGGCCGGGTCGCGAGCCGCTGGCACACCGAGCGCTGGGACTCCCTGCGGCTGCTCACCCCAACTGGATGAACACCCTGCCCGGCTGGTCGTACGCGGTCTCCGACCCCGACGGCTACCTCACGGCGACCGAGCTCGCCGACCTCCTCGCGGCGTACGCCGCGAGCTTCGGCGCTCCGGTCCACGAGGGAGAGGCCGTCACGGCGGTCGAGGCCGTCGACGGCGGGTACGTCGTCACCACCGCGAGCGGCGGGTCGTGGCGCGCGGTCAGCGTGGTGGTGGCGACCGGCGCCTTCGATCTGCCGGCCGTGCCCGCGCTCGCCGGCGGGCTGTCGCCGGACGTCACGCAGGTCACCACGTCCACGTACCGGCGTCCCGGCGACCTGCCGGCCGGGGGGGTGCTCGTGGTGGGCGCCTCCGCCAGCGGGGTGCAGATCGCCGACGAGCTGGCCTGCGACGGCCGGCACGTCGTGCTCGCCGTGGGGCGGCACACCCGGCTGCCCCGGCGCTACCGCGGCATGGACGTCATGTGGTGGCTGCAGGCCGTCGGAGCGCTCGACCGGAACGTCGACGAGTTCCCCGACCGCGCGGCGGCCGTGCGGGAGCCCTCCCTTCAGCTCGTCGGCCGGACGGACGGCCGGAACCTGGACCTCGAGGTCGCTGCACCGGCGCGGCGTCGTGCTGGCCGGCCGGCTGACCGCGGCCGAGGGCACCCGGGTGCGGTTCGCCGACGACCTGGCGACCACGACGGCCCAGGCCGAGCGGCGGCTCCGGCGCACCCTCGCGCGGATCGACGCCCACGTGCTCGAACACCGCCTCGACGCCGAAGTGCTGAAGCCCGAGCCGCTGCCGGAGTCCATCCCGCCGCGCTCGCCGGGCGGGCTCGACCTCGCGGCCGAAGGGATCACGTCGGTCGTCTGGGCCACCGGACACCGCCGCGCGTACCCCTGGCTGCGGGTGCCGGTCCTGGACGCCGACGGCGAGATCCGGCAGCGCGCCGGCATCACCGACGTACCCGGCCTGTACACGGTCGGCCAGCGCTTCCAGACGCGTCGCAACTCCACCTTCATCGGCGGGGTCGGTCATGACGCCGCCCTGGTGGCGGCCCACATCGACGCCCTGCGGCCCCGCCGACGGCGCTCGGTGCTCGCGGGGAGCCGGCCGTGAGCGGGCGGGCCGAACGGTACGACGTCGTCGTCGTCGGGGCCCGCGTCGCCGGCGCCGCGACCGCGATGCTCCTGGCGCGGGCCGGTCTGCGCGTGCTCGTGCTCGACCGGGGCCGCCCCGGGGCGGACACCGTGTCGACGCACGCCCTGATGCGAGCGGGGGTGCTGCAGCTGCACCGCTGGGGGCTGCTCCCCCGGCTGCGGGCCGCGGGCACGCCGCCGGTGCGCCGCACGGTCTTCCACTACCAGAGCGGCGAGGTCGCCCGCATCACGCTGAAGCCCTCCGCGGGCGTCGACGCTCTGTACGCACCGCGGCGGACGGTCCTGGATCGCCTCCTCGTGGAGGCCGCCGTCGAGGCGGGGGCGGAGGTCCGGTTCGGCGCCCGGGTGACGGACCTGCTCGTCGAGCGCGGCCGGGTCACGGGTGTCGCCGGCCTGCACGGCGCGCGGCCGATGCGCGTGCGAGCCGCCCTGACGGTCGGCGCGGACGGCATCCGCTCCGTGGTGGCCGCGCGCGCCGGCGCGGCCACGCGCTGGAGAGGTTCGGCGCATGGGTCGATCCTGTACGCCTACGCCGACGGCCTGCCGGCCGACGGCTACGAGTGGTTCTACGGTGACCAGGCGGCGGCCGGGTTCATCCCCACGAACGACGGCCAGGTGTGCGTCTTCGGCGGCGCGGCCGGCGCGCGCGTCAGCGCCCTGGCCGGCGACCCGCTGGCGCGGTTGCGGCAGCTGGTCGCCGTGGCGGCTCCGACGGCGGCGCCGCGCCTCGCGCAGGCCGGGTTCGCCGGCCGGGCCCGCAGCTTCCCGGGGCTCGCGGGGTACCTGCGCCAGGCATACGGCCCCGGGTGGGCGCTGGTCGGGGACGCCGGGTACTTCAAGGACCCGCTCAGCACGCACGGCATGAGTGACGCCCTGCGTGACGCCGAGCTCCTCGCCGTCGCCGTCGTCGCCGGGCTCGGCGAGGGTGCCGCCCCTGACTCGGCGTTGAGCGGCTACGAGGAGGAGCGCGACCGGCTCTCCCTCGGGCTGATCGCCGCCACCGAACGGCTGGCGAGCTACGCCTGGCACGAGCCCGGGCTGCGCCGGGACCTGCTGTCCTTGAGCTCGGCGATGAGCGACGAGGTCGAGGCGCTGCTCCGGCTGGACGACAGGCCGTGGCCGTGGCGGCGGGAGGTACAGAGTCGCCCGGAGCCTGCCGTCCAGCCCGTGCCGCGACCTACACTCTCGATCGACGCGGGGTGAGGCGAGGAGAGGTCACCCGTGACTGAGGTGCGGATCGGCCTCCTCGGCGGCTTCGAGGTCGTCGTCGACGGCGTGGCGGTGCCCGACCGGGCCTGGTCGCGCCGTTCGGCGGCCTCACTCGTCAAGCTGCTCGCGCTGACCGAGACCCATCGGCTGCACCGCGAGCAGGTCATCGACGCGCTGTGGCCGGACCTCCCCGTCGACGAGGCCGGGCCGCGGCTGCACAAGGCGACGCACTTCGCGCGCAAGGCGCTCGGCGTCCCGGGGGTCCTCCTGGTGCTCGGCGAGGTGGTCGCCCTGTCCACCGCGGACGACGGGCTGCGCGTGGACGCCGCCGACTTCGAGCGGGTCGCGGCAACGGCCCTGGCCGGGCGCGCGGACGTCGTCGACGCGCTCGCGCTGTACCGAGGCGAGCTCCTGCCGCACGACCTGTACGAGCCGTGGGCGGAGGACGCGCGGCGGCACGTGGCCGCGCTGCACCTCCAGCTGCTGCGGGCGGCGGGACGCTGGGAGGAGCTGGCCACCCTCGACCCCTCCGACGAGGTCGCGCACGTCCAGCTCATGCGGATGCACGCGGAACGCCGGGACCGCGCCGGTGGCCTGCGGCAGTTCGAGCGCCTCCAGCACGCGCTGCGGCGCGAGCTCGGGTTGGGGCCCGGGCGAGAGGCGCTCGCCCTGCGCGAGGCCCTGCTGCGGTTGCCCGTCGACGGCCCCCCGCCGGCCCCGGCCCCCGCCCCCGACGGCGCGCGAGCACCCGTCGGCCGGGAGCGGCAGCTGGCGAGCGTCACGGCGGCCTTCGCCGCCGCCGCCGAGGGCCACGGCAGCACGGTCTTCGTGCACGGCGAGCCCGGGACGGGCAAGTCCACCCTCCTCGACTGGATCCGGCGTTCGGCGCAGGAGCGCGGCTGGCGGTACGGCACGGGCACGGCGTCGGACGTGGAGGGGACGTGGCCGTACGCACCGGTCCTCGAGGCGCTGGCCGACCTGTCCCGGGCCCACCCCACGTTGATGGACGGCCTCGACGACACCTACCGCGACGAGGTCGAGCGGGCCCTGCGGGCTGAGCCCGCGCCGTGGAGCGGGGCCGGCGGTCACCAGCGGCTCTTCGTCGCCACGGCCGAGCTGCTGAGGCTGGCGGCGGCGGGCCCGGGCGCCGTCCTCCTGGTCGATGACGTGCACGAGGCGGACGAGGCCACCCTGCGCCTGCTGCACTACCTGGCCCGGACGGCGACGACCGAACGCCTGCTGCTCGTGCTGGCCCACCGCCCGCAGCCCTACCCCGCGCTCGAGCGCGTGCGGACGAGCCTCGTGGAGCGCCGAGCCGCCTGCACCGTCGAGCTCGGGCCGCTGCCCCGGCCGGCGGTGCGCGAACTGCTCACCGAGGTGCTCGGCCGCGCGCCGGAGCCCGAGGTGCTCGACGAGGTGGAGGAGCTCAGCGCCGGAGTGCCGCTGCAGGTGGTGGAACTCGCGCGGGCCATCACCGAGGGCGCGCCGGGCGCCCGGCAAGGGCTCAGCGCCGACGTCCTGCTGCGGGGCCTGCCTGCCGAGGTCGTCGACTCCCTGCGCGGCGTCGCGGTGCTGGGGGCGGTGTTCGACACCGACGAGTTCATCGCCCTGGCGGGCGTCCCGGAGAGCGAGGGCTACCGCCGGCTCGACCTGGCACTGGCGAGCGGCGTGCTGCACCGCACCGACGGCGGCTTCCGGCTGCGCCACGCCGTCGTGCGGGACGCGCTCCTCGGCGACCTGCCGCCGCACCGGCTCCAGGGGTTGCACCGGCACGCCGCGGAGGCCCTCGCCGGCCTCGGCGTGTCGCCGGCTCGCATCGGCCACCACCTCGTCCGGGGCGGTGACCTGCGGGGCGCCGTCCCGTGGGTGCTCACCGCGGCGGACACCTCGGCCGCCCTGGGAGCGCACCGCGAGGCGTTGCAGCTGGTGGACAGCGTGCGGAGCGCGGCCCGGGGGCCCGACCTCGCGCGCCTGCTGCTGCTGCGGGCCGACCTGCTGCTGGCAGTGAGCGACGCCGCAGCAGTCCCTGCGTACCGGGAGGCCCTCGACGCGGCCGCGCCCGACTCACGCCGCTTCGTCCGCGCCCGGCTCGCCCGGGCGGCATCGCTCGCGGGCGATCTGGAGACGGCCCGCGAGGCGCTGGCCGGCCTGGAGGGCGACAGCGACGACGTCACGCTGCTCCTCGCGCGGGGCAACGTCGCCTACTTCAGTGGCGACATCGACGGCGCCGCCGAAGCCTCCCGGGAGGCCAGCCTGCGCATCGCCGGGCGGGGCGACTGGCAGATGCTCGACCTGGTGTCGCTGCAAGGCCTCGTCGCCCACGACCGCGGGGAGTGGTTCACGCGCCTGCGCTGGGAGCTGGCGCGCACCAAGGACGCCCCGGTGATCGCCACCGTGGTGTTCGACGCCCACCTGTGTGTCGCCGAGTACCTCCTGTACGGGCCGACCCCCTACGACGAGGTCATCCGGCTGGCGGCCGAGCTGCGCGCCACCGCCGAGCGCACCGGCGCCCTGCGCGCCGTCGCCTTCGCCTCGGCCCTCGCGGGGGAGGCCGCGCTGCTCTCCGGTGATCTGCGCACCGCGGAGCGGGAGCTGATCGAGTCCGCAGAGCTCCACCGCGGCATCGCGGCGGCCGCCGGCGAGGCCCATTCGCTGCAGCGGCTGGCTCAGCTGCGGCTCCACGAGGGCGACCGGGCCGAGGCGCGGCGACTGCTGCGCCAGGCCCTCCCGCTGGCGCGCTGGGCGCCCCGGCCGAGCCACCTGCTGCAGCGCATCCACGGCACGCTGATCCTCGCGCAGGACGACCCGGCCCAGGCCCGGGACGCGGTGGAACGCGCCGAGGCGATCATCGCGCTCGAGGACTTCTGCGCGTTCTGCGAGGTGATGTACGCGGTGCCCGCGACGATCGCGTGCGCGGACGCCGGCGACCTCGAGGCGGCGCACCGGCACCTGGACGCCGCCCGGCGTTCCGCAGCTCTCTGGAAGGGCACCGCCTGGGAGGCCGCGACCTGCGAGGCCGAGGCCCACCTGGCGGCCGCCGAGGGGGACGCTACGGTCGCAGACCAGCTGCTGCGCAGGGCGGCGGGGCTTTTCGCGGACGCCGGTCAGCCGCTGGACGCCGAGCGCTCCCGAAGCTTGATCGGACGCCTCGCGGTCGCGACGCCCGCGCCGGTGAGCAGCGCCCGGTAGTGCCGGCGCCGGTGCTGGTGGCGGCACTCGTGGTCGGCGTCCACGGCCCTGGCCTGATCGCGGGCCCGGTCCGCGGGGAGTGGCCTGCGTGACGCCGCCCAGATCGTGGCGTCGAGCGGGTCGTGCAGGTGGTGCTGCGGCGGGATCATGACGCCCTCGCCGGGCTCAGCGGCGCGCCAGTGGTTCGAGGGCGACGCGGGGACGACTCGGCGGAGCGGAACCACTCCGTGGACGACCAGGCGGCGTAGGTCCGCTCCCCCAGGCGATCCGCCAAGGGTCGCGTCTGCGAGGCGTGGGCGCGCAGGGCGGCCGTCTTGCGTGCCAGGACGTGGGCGTGGCACCGGACCCGGTAGGCGATCTCGTCGTCCGGGGTGGATGGCACGTCGGACGGGTCGAACCAGAAGCCGATCTCGGCGTTCAGCGCGCCCCACCGTGTGTGGAAGGCGGGCGTGACGGTGGCGTACCAGAGCCTGGACCGTCGGCCGGTGGCCTCCCAGGCGGCGGTGACCCAGGCGGAGATCGTCCGGTGGTCGCTGTGGCCGGTCATCCCGTCGGGCCCGAAGGTCACCACGGTGTCGGGCCGCACCTGGTCCATGAGCGCGGCCACCTGGTCGATGCCGCGTCGCGGGTCGAGCCCCGCCAGGGTGCCGTCCTCGTACCCGAGCCAGTGGTGTTCGCGGACGCCGACCGCGGCGAGGCTGGCCTCGAGCTCGCGGACGCGGATGGCGGCCAACCGCTCGGGGGGCCACGCCTGGGGGTCGTCCGTGCCGTGTTCGCCCGGTGTCGCTGTGGCGACGACGACGCGGTGACCGGCCGCCCGGGCGTTGTACATGAGGCCGGCGGACAGGTAGGCCTCGTCGTCGGGGTGGGCCCAGACCCCGAGGATGGAGCCCGGGAAGACGTCGGTGCCGGACGCGGCGGTGATCGTGGGGGATGCGCCCGCGCGTGGGCGGGGCATGGTGTGGGTGCGTGTCATAGGGCAACGGTCGAGGCGAGCCCTTCCCCGACCCTTCCGCGTGTCGGCTCGCCCGTCGTGGGCGCCGACGGAGGGAGGGAAGGGCCGGGGAAGCGGGCGGCAGGCCGGGGACGGACCGGACGGCGGCGGGCCGCGCGTAGGCTCGACCCGGTGGGAGCCGACCGGCGCCCGCGGCGGGCCTCTAGCTCAATGGGTAGAGCAGCGGACTTTTAATCCGTGGGTTCCGGGTTCGAGCCCCGGGAGGCCTACGCCCTTGAGCTGCACGAATACCGAGGTGAAGATCGCCGCGTTCGTCGCCGTGACACGAACGCTCGTGTCACGCCTTGACCGCAGGCGGCGCTCACACCCGCCGGTTCCGTCTGCAGACGCGGCGCGATCAATGTGGTCCATCGGTCAGGGCCCCGGTGAGCCGGCGCGATCGCCGTCGCGACGTCCGCCCGACCCGCGCCTTCTACGAGGACCTCTATACCCACGTGCCGGAAGAGCGAGGGCCGCCGGGCAACCATCCCCGCTCGACTTCGAGCTGTACGAGATGCCGAGACGCTTCCGGCATATATCGCATACCGATGGGAGAACCCGTTCCAGCCGATCCCCGGCAGGCCGGACCACCGTACGCTGATCTCGGTAGGCATCCTCGTTCCGGTGCTCGGCGTCGACGCCCAACTCGGCCGCGACGGAGTGATCGAGCTGCTCTCGCTGGACGTCGACAGCCCCCCTCACCAGTAGCGATGTCGAGAGTGATCGCGATGACGAGCCCGCCCCGGAAAGCGACGCCGGTCTCCGGGCGTACGCCCTGGACAATGCTGCCGATGCCATTCGGGTTCAGCCGAGCGTGCTCCCGGCGTCCTGCCCATAGGGGGCGCCCGCCACTGGCTTCCAGGTCACTTCGTTACCGAGCGTGTGCGCCATGAAATGCCAGGCGCCGGTGTAGGTGTTGTCCGTCCAGACGTTGTCCTGGTGGAAGGTGATGTTGTCGGGGACGACGTAGCCCTTGTACGGCGACCAGGTCGGTCACGTTCCGTAGTTCGAGAACACGACCCAGTTGATCCCGCACCCCGTGGCCAGCGTGCAGCCGGGGACGTGCGACGCGGTCATGGTGAACGTGTTGTCGACGACCGTGCACGTTCTGCGTCTTCCACCGGCAGTCGTCGAAGTACGGCTGGGTGAGCAATCTGGGCCGCGGTGCAGCGCGCCTGCTCGGTGGCCGCCCGGGTTCACCAGCGTGCGTGGCGCCGGTGCGGTGTTGGCCGGCGAGCCGGAGAACCGGTCGGCGTTCTCCCAGGGATCGATCCCCGACCAGTTGTCGGTGAACACGTTGCCGCTGATCTCGAAGCTGACGACCATGCCGCCGAGCGCCCGGCGGGTCGCTGCCCGGACTCGGACATGTAGATCGCCGGGACCGAGGAAGTTCCCGTCTCGTGGCGCCGCCCTTGACCAGCCGTTGCGGACGAACGTGTTGCCCACGGATCTCCGCGTTGTAGCTGATCTCGTAGATGAGCCCGTCGGCCGTCGTTGTCGGCGATGTAGTTGCCCTCGAACACGAAGCCGGGGTTGTTGGTGTCCGCCCACAGGCCCGACGCTGTGGTTGTCGTGGACGTAGTTGTCGGTGACGGTAGCGCCCGTTGACGTCCCAGAACTTGCCGCCGCCGGTGCAGCCGCAGCCGGGCTGGCGCCGCTCCCAGTCGTCGGTGTTGTTGCCGGCGATCTCGTTGCGGTCGATCGTGATGTTCGGTGGCGCCGCAGGCTGTACGCCCTGAAGCCGTACTGGCCGTTGTCCCGCAGGCAGTTGTACGCAGGACGTTGTTGCCGGTCCCGAGCATCACGCCCGGCTCCGGCGTTGTGCTGGATGGTGGTGTCCTGCGATCGTCCACTCCGCGCCGGGTCGTGGTTGACGACGCCCTCGTCGGGTTGGTCCGGCGCGACCCGAAGTTCTGGATGGTCAGGTGCTCGATCGTCACATTCGTGGCGTGCCGGTGAAGGCGTAGTTGTTCTTGTGCTGGCCGTCGATGACCGCGCCGGGCGCACCGATGAAGTGGTCACCGGTGTGCGGGGCCACCTGGTCGTAGACGCCGGTTCCCAGCCTGTGGACCCCGGGTGCCAGCCAGTAGGTGGTCCCACTGCCGTGGCTGTTGACACATCCCCGAGGTTCTGCGTGGAGGTCACGCTGACCGCCCCTGCGGGCGGCGACGCCGGGCCCGCCAGGAACGGCGGATGTCGCAGAGAACCTTGAGGTGGGGGTGCGACGACGGTGCGCTGCCCCGGCGGGCACGGCGGGTGCCGGAGAGTTAGGTAGGTGCCGTCGGGCTGCGTAGTGGTCGGCTGCGTCGACGGCGGCTGGGTGGTCGGCGGCGGCGTAGTGGAGGGCGGCGTGGTGGGGGGCGGCGTGGCGCGCGGCGAAGTCGTCGTCCCGGTAGGGGTCGGCGTGGAGGTGGGCTCGCTGCGACCGCAGGTGATCTCGATCAGCTTGACCTGCAGCCTGCGGTCGCTTCAGGGGCGCGTCGCCGCAGTCGGCCTGCCCGGGTGCCGCCCGACCGGATGACGATCGCGTCGGGCCACCGGGAGGTGTCCTGCGCCGATCCGACGACCACCGCGTCAGCGATCCGCACCTGGCCCTCGGTCGCCAGTGGTCCCGGCGGGGGCGAGCGGACCTGAGCGTGTCGTAGCCGGTGAAGGCTCGGGTCATCATCGACGCCGCCGAGGCCGGAGTGACCTTCACGGTGGCACGGCTGTTGGCGGGCCGGCCGTCCGCCACCAGGCGGTCAGGTGCTTGCCATGAGGGGTGGCCTTGTCGACGACCTTCATCCACCCGGCCATCGTCACGGTGCTGCGTCTCAAGCTGACGCGGTCGCCACAAGCAGTGTGTGCCGGTTCGTCCCGTGGGGAACAGTCGTCCGCGCGGTGTCGCTGCGTCGCGCGCTGGAGGTGGCCGCCGGCCCCATCTGCGCCAGGTGCGTCAGGCAGGTGAGGGTCGCCCTGGAGTCGCCCGCACGGGTGACGTCCAACTGCCGGCCCCGGCAGGCATATAGCTGATTGGTGACCTTGTCACCGCTTTGACTGGCGTTGGCGCCGGTGATCACCGGCGCAAGTGCGGCGAGACCCAGCGCGGCGACGACGGCCAGAAGGATCGACCTCCGGCCGACCGCCCGCCTACGTGGAGCGGCGTGCAGGGGCATCAACTACTCCTTGTCCGGCCCCCGAGCCACATTCTTTGCGGTAGTGCCCGATCACAGGCTTTCGCCCCGGATCGCCCCTTTAACAGGTAGCCCGGGGTTCGGCGGTAGCTGTGAAACCTAGGGAGACGGTGCCCGTCAGGACGTCAAGAGCAGCTGAAGCCAGGCCCAAATCGGCTGACTGGCCCGGTGACAGGAGCGGCAGTTCGGCCCGGGTCCACCGCCAGGCGGACCTCCTTGAGCCTCGTCCCATGGGTGATCGATCGCTCGGGACGATGCGCCGCGGCTCGTGACTCATCCGGATCCACCGTTGATCATGGCGTGTCTGGCGTGCCGTGACAGACGGATGCGGCTTCTCTGAGCAGGGTCGATGGACCTTCCTAGGGTTCCAGGTCGGCGCTCGAGAAGGGCATCCGTGAGATGCAATTGTCCCATCAGCCTGCCGTGATCACGCGGTGTCGACGAGGCGATCTCGTGTCGTGCGCAGGCCTGGCGCCGGTGCTGGCGTTGGCCGAACGGGCGGGCCGTCCCAGTTGCTCTCCGAGCGGCTGACGGTCGCCTGCCGAACGCCGCCGTTGAAGGTCACCGCGCTGGTCGCGGCATGGTCGCGGGCGCGGACTCGATCGATGATATGGATGCTCCTGCGGCACGGTGGCGATGGACCGCCTGTTCAGCGGGGTGCGGGCGCCGTCGACGTTGGGGAGTTCCTGCGCCGTTCACGTTCGGGCACGTGCGGCAGTTGGACGCGGTCGCCGCCCGGCTCCTGGCGGGCTCGCCGCGCTGGTCGGCGGGGACGCCGCTGCTGCCCGGCGCGGACAGGTGGCGTACGTCGACGTCGACGACACGGTGCGGGAGACGCACGGTACGCCAAGCAGGGCGCCCGGTTCGGCTACCGGGTGAACGGGCTCAACGCGCTGCCCGGGACGGTGTCGACCCGGCGGCGGCGCCGGTGATCGGCGCGGCCGGCTGCGCAAGGGGTCGACGGACTCGGCCCGGGGCGCGGCCCGCCTGGTCAGCCGACACCGAAGACGCCGCCGCGGCGGGCGCCGACCCGAAGGCCGGTTCCTGGTCCTCATCCGGATGGACAGCGCGTTCTGCGGCCACGATGTGATCGCCGCGGTCCGCCGGGCCGGCGCGAAGTTCTCGGTGACCGCCGGATGAACCCGGCCGTGACCAGGGCCATCGCCGCATCGAGGCGGACGCGTGGACCCGATCGACTACCCGCACGCGTTCGTCGATGCGGACACCGGTCGCTCTGTCTCGCGACGCCGAGGTCGCCGAGGTCCCGGTCCACCGCGTTCACCTCCCACCGCAAGACGCGAGCATGTCACCGCCCGCCTGATCGTGCGCAGGGTCCAGCGGCGAAACCGCACCCCGGCGCGACAGCCACGAAGGCCGGAGCAGCTGTTCACGACCGTCGACCAGTGGCGCTACCACGCGATCTTCATCGACTCCCCGGAGCGATGCTCGCCGCCGAGGCCACCCACCGCGCCCATGCGGTCGTCGAGCAGGTCATCGCCGACCTCAAGGCCGGGACCGCTGGCCCACCTGCCCTCGGGGATGTTCAACGCCAACGCCGCCTGGCTCGCCTCGCCTCGATCGCGTTCAACCTGACCCGCGCCGC
>CAWCCY010000023.1:0-71832 GCA_963794075.1 uncultured Actinomycetota bacterium | reverse complement strand
TCGGTGCACGCCGAGGGGTCGGTGGACGCCGAGGGGTCGGTGGACGCCATCGACTCGGCGGAAGCGGAGGAGCCCCCGGCGGCAGCGGCGGTGGCCGGGCCGGTCGACGCGGTTGGGCCGGTCGAGTCGGAGGGCTCGGTGGACTCGCCGGGAGCGGTGGACTCCCAGGACTCGGAGGACACAGACGCGGAGGAGCCGGCGGCGGGGGCAGTGGACGCGGCGGGGGCAGTGGGCGCGGCGGGGGCAGTGGGCGCGCTGGACGCGGTGGCCGCGCACTCAGCGCCGGCGGCCGAGTCGGCGCCGTCCGTCACGGGCGCGGGCTGCTGCCACTCGCCGTCGGCCCCCCGGTCCCCGTCCATGACCCCAACGCTAGAGCGCACCACCGACACACTCGAAGATCAAAGAACAAGCAACTGAGAGAGAACTGAGAGAACGTGAAAGGAGCCATGAGTCTGACATCAAAGTCTGTCAAAGCTGATAGGAGGGATGTCTTGGGAGAGCAGGGGCCCTGCTCTCCCGCCGCCTCAGTGCAGGTCTCTGGTCACCAGAGGTGCCTCGGGCACCACCTGTGGGCGCGAGCGGCGCGACCTGGAGACCCGCGTCGGCAACGTCGAGGTCACCACGCCGACGGCGTCCAGGAAAGGCCTTGCATCTGGTCTACCCAGCGATACTATGTACTGGTAGTCAACGTCACTGAGTAGGTGCGAGAGGAGGTGCCCTTGGGCAAGCAGGAGACCGAGATGCTCAAGGGGACCTTGGAGGGCATCGTCCTCGCGATCCTGTCCGGCCGGGCCGCCTACGGCTACGAGATCACCGCGTGGCTCCGGGAGCAGGGCTTCGCCGATATCGCCGAAGGAACCATCTATGCACTGCTCGTCAGGATCGAGCAGCGCGGGTTCGTCGATGTGCAGAAGGTCCCTTCCGAGAAGGGGCCGCCACGCAAGGTCTACTCGCTCAATGCCCGGGGACGCGACTCCCTCGAGGACTTCTGGAGGACGTGGAGCTTCCTCGCGGACCGACTCGACAAGCTTCGCGAAGGAGGCAGCTAGACATGGTCGCTCGGTGGATCGAGCAGAAGAGACACTACTGGCGGTACAAGGCGCGCATCGAAAGGCTCCCACCGAGCTACCGCACGGCGGTCGCCGGGGTTGGAGCGGTACATCAACCATCTCGGCGGGATCGGTGACGCAGACAGCATCCTGACGATGCTGGACGACCTCGCTGACCTCCTCGAGCAGGGCGCGGCCAACGGGACCCCGATCCGGGAGATCCTCGGAGAGGACCCGGTGGAATTCGCGGAGGCCTTCCTCCGCAACTACCCGGCGGGTTACTGGATCACTCGCGAACAGGAACGGCTGGTCCGCGCCGTCGAGCAGGCCGAGGCAGAAGAAGCCGCAACCCGGGAGATCCAGTGATCACGGAGGCGGCACAGACGCTGCACGTCCAGGGTCTCGAGAAGTCGTACGGCGAGGTGCGTGTGCTGCGTGGCGTGGACCTCGACGTGGCGCGGGGGAGCATCTTCGCCCTGCTCGGCTCCAACGGCGCAGGCAAGACCACGCTCGTGAAGATCCTCTCCACGCTGCTCAGGTCCGACGCGGGGACGGCGACCGTGAACGGCTTCGACGTCGCTGCACAGCCGGCCGACGTGCGGGAGTCCATCAGCCTCACGGGTCAGTTCGCGGCCGTGGACGAGATGCTCACCGGGCGCGAGAACCTGACCCTGATCGCGCGGCTGCGGCGCGTGAAGGACGCCGGCCGGACCGCCGACGACCTGCTGGCCCGGTTCCATCTCACCGACGCGGCCAGGCGGAGGGTGGCGACGTATTCCGGAGGGATGCGCCGCCGCCTGGACATCGCGATGAGCCTCATCGGGGACCCGCCGGTGATCTTCCTGGACGAACCGACCACCGGGCTCGACCCCCAGGGTCGGATCGAGGTGTGGAACAGCGTCAAGGAGCTCGCCGGCCAAGGCACGACGGTGCTGCTCACCACTCAGTACCTCGACGAGGCGGAACAGCTCGCCGACCGGATCGCCATCCTCCACGAGGGACGCATCATCGCGAACGGCACCCTCGCGGAGCTCAAGCAGCTCCTCCCGCCGGCCAAGATCGAGTACGTCGAGAAGCAACCCACCCTCGAGGACGTGTTCCTCGCCGTCGTCGGTGCGACCGGCAAGGACGACGAGGCCCCCGTATCGACGCGCACGAGTAGGGAATCGGAATGAACAGGCGCTTCTTCGGTGACACCGCCCTCTTGACGGGACGGTCCCTGCGGCACATCACGCGCAGCCCGGACACCATCATCACGACGACCGTGATGCCGATCGCCTTCATGCTGCTGTTCGTCTACGTGTTCGGCGGCGCGATCAACACAGGGCCGGGCTCGTACGTGAACTATCTCCTGCCGGGCATCCTGCTCATCACGATCGCGTCGAGCATCTCCTACACGGCTTTCCGGCTCTTCCTGGACATGAAGAGCGGGATCTTCGAACGCTTCCAGTCCATGCCGGTCGCGCGGTCGTCCGTGCTGTGGGCGCACGTGCTGACCTCGCTGGTCGCCAGCCTCATCTCGGTCGTGGTGGTCGTGGTCGTCGCCCTCGTCATGGGCTTCCGTTCGGGCGCAGGCGTGGCGGCGTGGCTGGCGATCGCCGGAATCCTCACCCTCTTCACGCTCGCATTGACCTGGCTCGCCGTCATCGCCGGCCTGTCCGCCAAGACCGTGGACGGCGCGAGCGCGTTCTCGTACCCGATCATCTTCCTCCCGTTCATCAGCTCGGCCTTCGTCGCCACTGCGACCATGCCCGGCCCGGTCCGCGCTTTCGCGGAGAACCAGCCGGTCACCCCCATCGTCGACGCGATCCGCGACCTGTACGCCCAGCAACACGGTCAGCACCGACATCTGGATCGCCCTGGCCTGGTGCCTCGGCGTCCTCGCCCTCGCGTACGGCCTGGCGATGGCCACCTACCATCGCAAGATCGCCTAGGGCCGGGAGCCGGCCTCAGGCTCGGGGGAGAGGTGCCCGGGCGAGGACCGTGAGGGGGGACTCCCGGGTACCCGCGCGGACGGCGTCGACCAGGTACTCGTCGGGCCCGACGTACGCGTCGTCCCACACGACGCATCGCTCGATCCGCCCCTCGACCACCGCCGTCGGGTCGACCACGCTCGTGCCACCGCTCGCCGCCAGATTCGCCGCCAGGTAGTCGGCCGGGGTCCCGCAGTCGATCGCCACGTCGCCCGCGCCGGCCTCGTCGAGCGTGACGAGCTCGAGGGCCCCCGACGCCGCCTCGTGCCGCCACAGCACCTCGTAGAGCCCGCTCGGCGCCGGCTCGAACCGCGCCACCGACGCCCACGGCAGCAGGCAGGCACCCACGTACTCGACGCCGGGCCGCACCGAGGGGAAGTCCCCGTCACCGGGCACCGGCCGGCACAGGAGCCGCGAGCGGGCGCCGTCCCACCCCTGGGCGAAGCCGGCCAGGCTGCCCGGGAGGTAGGCGTCGGCGTTCGTGACGGCGACCGCGCGCCCGTCGAGCCAGGGCCGCAGCGCGCCGAGCGCGCCGGCCGTACCCAGTGCCTCGCCGTGCTCGACGGAGACGTGCGCGCGGCCGGCGACGTGCGCGGCGACCACCGGCGCGAAGGCGTGCTCGTGAGCGTTCACGGCCAGGTCGCCGGGGAGATCGCCGGTGAGCGGGGCGAGCCGCGCCAGGGCGAGATCGAGCAGGGGGACGGTGCCGACCGGGCAGAGCGCCTTCGGGCGGAGTGTGGTCAGCGGCCGCAGGCGCGTCCCCGCGCCGGCCGCGAGCACCACGCCCGCGAGCTCCATGCCCGCGAGCCTCACCCGTTCAGCACCCGCCCGCTGTGGACGCCCGAGCCCTGCGCCTTCCAGCGGCGGAACGCGGCGAACGAGGTCGCGGTCGGCTCGTCGACCTCGCCGGCGTCCGCGAGCGCCAGCCATTCGGCGCTGATGGCCTCGCCGTCGGGGTGCACCGCCACGGTGCCGCGCACCGGCACGTGGAAGAGGACGTCGACGCGCCGGCTGCCGGGCGCCACCAGGGTCGCGAACGGCAGGTCGACCTCGATGGCGAGCCCTGTCTCCTCCCGCACCTCGCGCACCACCGCCCGGGCCGGCTCTTCGCCGCGGTTCAGCAGGCCGCCCGGGAGCGTCCAGCCGTCGCGGTGGTACTGGCGCAGGAGCAGGACGCGCCCGTCCTCGCGCTCGACGAAGCACAGCGCCCCGACCGTGTGCCCCGGCGCGATGATCCGCACCGCGAGGATCCGCAGGCGTCGTGGCAGGGCGCGGTAAGCGCGCAGCGCCACGCGCCGGAGGCCGCGGGCCCCGGCCGCGTGTTCGCCCTGCTCGGTCACCGAGGCAGCGTATGGGGCGACCCTTGGTCCCGCCGAGTCGCGGCGCGCGTCGTCCGTCCGGCGTAGCAAGTACCGTCTGACCGTGCGTCAGGAGCAGCTCGTCGTGGCCTCGGTGGTCCTGGCGCCCCGCCCGGGCGACGAGCACGCAGCCGCCGTCGCCGGCCCGCCGCCGACCGACGTCGTCCGGCACGGGGAGCACCCGCGGGTGGCGGCGATCCGGGCCGCCGCGGAGCAGCTGGGGCTGAACGTGGGGGTCACCGGTGTGCGCGAGGTGACGTCGCGCGTCGAGGTGACGGTCGGGACGGACGGCACGCCGGACGGCGAGCTCGATGGGCGGGTCGACGGCGAGCTCGACGGGCGGGCCCGCCCCAGGATCGGCGGCACGGCCGCGGACGCCGTCAGCCGGCACGTCCTCGACGTCGTCTACGACGGGGTCGTGCCTGGCGACGCCGCTGCCGGACGTCCCGCCGGAGGCGCCGGAGCGGCCGGCAGGCGCCGAGGCCGGGGTTCCCCGGGTGCAGCGGGCCGGCGCCTACGCCGTGCTGCACCACGAGGGCCGGCTGCTGCTCACCAGGCTCACGTACGCCGGTGTGTGGACGTTGCCCGGCGGCGGCATCGACCACGGGGAGGCACCGCTCGACGCCGTGCGCCGCGAGGTGCACGAGGAGACGGGGCTGGAGCTGACGACCGCGCGGCTGCTCGACGTCGACAGCGCCCACTTCACCGGACACGGCCCCGACGGGACGCTGGAGGACTTCCACGCCATCCGGGTGCTGTACACGGGTGTCGTGCCGCTCGACGTCGAGCCGAGGGTGGTCGAGCTCGACGGGTCGTCGGACGCGGCCGCCTGGGTGCCGATCGCCGAGATCGGGGAGCGTGACCGGCGCCGGTTCGAGGTCGCCCTCCGGCACGTGACGTGAGCGCACCACCGCTCGCCCCGGCGGTGCGCGACGAGCTCGCCGAGGCCGTGCTCGCGGAGCTCGGGGACGCGCTCGGGCGGGGCGACGCCGGCGCCGTCCGGGCTCTCGCGGGCGGCTACGGTCCGCGGCTGGAGCGGCCCGAACGCCGCCGCCGCGGTGCCTTCGCGACACCGCCGGACCTCGCCGCCGCCCTCGCCCGGCACGCCCTTCCCGACGTGACGCCGGACCGGCCGGTCCGGCACGTGCTCGACCCCGCGTGCGGGCCGGGCGCCCTGCTCCGGGCGGCGTTCGCACGGCTGGTCGGGCTCGGCGCGACCCCGGCCGACGCGCTCGCCGCCCTGTACGGCGTCGATCTCGATCCGGTCGCGCTCGCCCTCTGCCGGGCCGTGCTCGCGGTCGACGCCCTCGAGGCGGGTCTCGACGCGCCGCTCGACGCCGTGCTCGACGGGCTGAGCCGGCGGATCGTGGTGGGCGACGCGCTGCTCGGGCCGGCGGCGGCCCGCCCGGGCGACGGCGACGTCACGGGCGACGTCCCGGCCGACGTCACTGGCGACTTCCCGGCCGCCGGGCGCGCCCATCCCGAGGGGCTCGACTGGGCCGCCGCCTTCCCCCGGGTGCTGGCGGTCCCGGGGGCGCCCGCCGAGCCCGTCACCGGCTGGCGCGGCGGCTTCGACGCGATCGTCCTGAACCCGCCCTGGGAGCGCCTCAAGGTCGCCGGCCGTGACTGGGCCGGCCGGCCGCCCGAGCGGCTCCGCGAGGAGCGCGCCAGCGCGGCGCGGTCGGTCCGCGAGCGCGGGCGGCACCCGCTCGTCGGTGCCGGCGAGGTGAACGCCTACCTGCCGTTCGTCGAGACCGCCTGGCGGCTGCTCGCCCCGGCCGGCCGGGCCGCCGCCGTCGTGCCCGCCGGCATCGTCTCGGACCGGTCGTCGTCGGCACTGCTGCGGGCGCTCCTGGCCGCGGGCGCGCTCGAGTCGGTCGATGTGCTCGCGGCCGACCGGCCGTACTTCGATGGTGTCAGCGCCCGGGTGGGTGCGGCGGTGGTGGTGCTGGGCGCAGGCGTGCACGGCCCGCCGCAGGAGCGGCCGGCGAGCGTCGCGATCGGGGTGCCGGGGCCGGACGGCGACCGCGCGGCGCTGGCGTGGCCGGTCGACGCCGCCGCCGTGGCGCTCGTGAACCCGAACACGCACACGCTGCCGGCGTTCGGCTCGGCCGCCGAGGCGCGGCTCGTGCAGGGGGTGCACCGGCGGGTCCCCGTGCTGGTCCGCCGGGCCGGCGACGGGAGCCTCCTGGCGGACCCCTGGCAGCTCCGCCTGATCACACCGCTGCACATGACGCGTGACGCGCGGTGGTTCTCGACCGCGCCGGGGCCGGGGCTCGTGCCGCTGTGGGAGGCGAAGCACGCCGGGTTGCTCGACCACCACGGCGGCGGCACGAGCGGGCCGCGGTACTGGGTGCCCTCGGCGCTCGTCGCGGCGCGGTTCCGCGAGCTGGCCGAGCGTGGCTGGCTCGCGGGCTACCGCAATGTGACCACCGCCGCGGCGCCCCGGACGCTGCTGCCGTGCGCGCTGCCCGTCGTCGGCGTGGGGAACTCGCTGCCGCTGCTGTCAGCGCCTCGGCTGCCGCTGCTGCTCGCCGCCCTGGCGTCGCTGCCGGTCGATCACGTGGCCCGCTGCCGGCACGCCGGGGCCAACCTCAACTTCTTCAAGCTCGAGCAGGTGCCCGTCCCGCCGCCGTCGGCCTACGACGCACCGGCCCCGTGGGACCCGGCGGTCACGGTCGAGCGCTGGGTGCTCGAGCGCTTCGCGCTCGCCGTCGCCTGGACGCCGTCCCTGTCGGCGCTGGCCGCCGAGCTGGGCGCGCTCGGAGTGGCCGTGCCGTCGCTGGAGCGGCCCGCCGCGGCCGGCGTCCGGGCCCGGGCCTTCGCCGAGCTCGACGCCGCGCACGCGGTGCTGCTCGGCCTGTCCCGTTGCGAGCTCCAGGTCGTGCTGGCGACCTTCACCGAGCTGCGCCGGCGCGAGGAGCGGAGCACCGGCGGCTTCGGCACGGCTGCGCGCGTGCTGCGCGCGTACGACGAGCTGACGGACTGAAACCCTCGTCGGGGGTTTTCGACCCGCCGAAGCCGGGCATTGCAAACCCCTGTGGGCGGCTCGGGGGCCCACCAGGGTGGTCACCGGCGGAAGACGTCGCGCCGCCCTCAGAGGCCTCAAACAGCCGGGGCCGCCGTGAGTGCCGTGCCCAGCGTGGCCGGCCCCTCGATCAGACATCGGAGTCCTTCCCATGTCCCACCGCATCGGCATCCGCCATGCACTCGTCCTCCTCGCCGGCCTGCTGGCCCTCCCGCTGCTCGTCCTCGGTGTCGGCAGCGCCCCCGCCTCGGCGGCGAACGTCGTCAACTACACGTTCCACGTGCCGGCGGACATCCGGTATAACCCCTGCACCGGCACCCCTGGGGACGCCGTCAACCTCAACGGCGACGTGCATATCGTGATCACGAGCACGGCTGCGGGGAACGGGAGCTACCGGATGGACAACCTGCTCAACAGCGAGTTCAGCGGTGTGAGCATCCTGACCGGCACCAAGTACGTCAGCTCGGAGGAACATCGGGACTTCTGGACCGCGAAGCCTCCCTTCCCGGTGACACAGACGACCGACTACGCCTGGACGCTCGTCAGCCAGTCGAGCACGCCGAACTACATCGTGCGCATGAGCATGCACACGACGGTGACGGCTGACGGCACCCCCGTCCCCGTGGTGGACAACTGGCGCATGGATTGCACGGGCTGACAGGACGCCACACCGTGATTCCATCCGGGCGCACGCGTCCCTCCCGCGGGTCGAGCTCCTGTCGTAGGGACCGCCCGCCCGCGGGTGCGCTCGTCATCTCCTCGTCGCTTAGCGTGAGGAGGTGACGACCACCCCGACGCCGCCGGCCGCGCAGTTCCAGCGCGAGACCGCCCGCAGCGGCGAGTTCGTCCGGCAGGCGAACCGGTTCACGGACCGGATCACCCGTGACTCCGCGTCGGGGCCGGGCGAGGGGCCCGACGAGCACGGGCGCTGGCCGGTCGAGGCGGGCCGGTACCGGCTCGTCGTGTCCCTGGCCTGCCCCTGGGCGCATCGCTCGGTGATCGTGCGGCGGCTGCTGGGCCTCGAGGACGCGCTCTCGATGGCGGTGGTCGACCCGCTGCGCGACGAGCGCGGCTGGCGGTTCTGGCTCGACGAGGGGCACCGCGACCCGGTGCTCGGCATCGAGTACCTCTCGGAGGCCTACCTGCGGACCGACCCGTCGTTCTCCGGCCGGGTGACGGTGCCGGCGATCGTCGACACGCGCACCGGCCGCGTCGTCACCAACGACTACCCGCAGATCAGCCTCGACCTGTCGACCGAGTGGGTGGAGCACCACCGGGACGGCGCCCCCGAGCTGCTGCCCAGCGACGAGCGCGAGCGCGCCGAGATGGACGCGCTGATGGCCGACGTCTACCGCGACGTGAACAACGGCGTGTACCGAGCCGGCTTCGCCACCGGCCAGGAGGCGTACGCGCAGGCGTACGACGCGCTCTTCGCCCGGCTCGACGCGCTCTCGGAGCGGCTCGCTCAGCGGCGGTATCTGGTGGGCGACCGGCTGCGCGAGGCCGACGTCCGGCTCTTCACGACTCTGGTGCGCTTCGACGCCGCCTACCACGGCCACTTCAAGTGCAACCGGAACAAGCTCACCGAGCTACCGGTGCTGTGGGCGTACGCGCGTGACCTCTACCAGACGCCCGGGTTCGGCGAGACCGTCGACTTCGACCAGATCAAGCGGCACTACTACGGCACCCACCCGGCGATCAACCCGACGCGGATCGTGCCGAAGGGCCCGGACCTGTCGGGCTGGATGGAGCCCCACGGCCGCGAGCACCTCGCCTGAAGCGCGACCTCTGGTGTCTTCTCGTGGTTCCAGGCGGGCCAGAACCACGAAAAGACACCAGAGGACGAGACACCAGAGGACGAGGGGGGCGAGCCGGTCAGGCCGCCTCGAGGCCCCTCTTCAGTGCGGCAGCGATCTCAGCGACACGCTTGCCCTGGTGGACGGCGCCGTCGAGGGCGGTCTGGTCGGGCCGGTCGCCCTGGCCCGAGACGAACGAGCTGCCGTACGGGTGAATCTTCAACAAGATGTCGTGGTGAGCGTCACGTCCCGCGGGCGTCATGTGCCTCCCGGGCGTCCCGGGCCGCCGCCAGGAGCCCCCCGCCGAGGAGGAGCAGCCCGGCGACGATGAGCACGGCCAGCGCGACGGCGCCGTCGTCGACCTGCGTGTCGGTGAGCAGCCGGACCAGTGACGTCACGCTCACCGCCGCGAGGACCAGTCCGAGGACGACGGTGCGCATCCGCGGGCCGCGCCGGCGGGCCGCCGGGGCGAGCGGCTCGATCCCAGTGCTGCCCCCAGTGCCCCTCCCTGTGCTGCCCGCGGTGATACCCCCGGTGAAGCCCCCGGTGACCCCGGTGGTGCCCGCGGTGATGTCCCGAGTGATGCCCTCGGTGGTGCCCGCAGCGCTGGCTGTGGTGGCCGCGAGCGGTGCCGGTTCGGGTTCGGGTTCGTAGCCGACGGCCGGGAGGCTGGCGGTCGTGTCCGGGAGGTCGAGGGGCGTCTGAGGGCGGGTCGGCGTCCAGTCCTGGGTGATGGAGTCGAGGGACATGGCGTCGGCGGTGGTGGCGTCGGCGGTGGTGGCGTCGGCGGTGGTGGCGTCGGCGGTGGTGGCGTCGGCGGTGGTGGCGGGGGTGCTGTCGGGGGTCGCGTCGGGGGTGTCGGGATGCGTCGGGTCGTTGGTGGTCATGCCGGCCTCCTAGCCGTTCGCGCTGACGATGGACAGGTTGCCGACACCCACGTCGGCCCGGACGAGCAGCACCGGGTCGGCGGGCGTCCGGATGTCGACGTCGACGTGCGGGCCGCTGCGGTGCCCCTGCACGTCACCGGTCGAACTGCCGCTCGTGGCGGTGAGTGCCGTCTGGTTCTCGACGTTCCCGGCGGCGGCGCTGCCGATGATCCGGACGGGGACCGCGGCGGGGGTGACGACCGTGAGGTTGCCGACCCCGACACGGACGTCGATCTCGGCCGGGTCGGACGCCGTCGCGCCGGCGGGTGCCACGTGGGAGAGGTCGAGCCGGCCGTTGCCGACGGCCAGCGTGTAGGCGCTCGCGCCGGACACCGTGGTCAGGGGCCAGGTGTGATCACCCGCCCAGGTGAGGTTGCCGTCCGGGCGCGCGCTGCCGGCCAGGGCGATGATCGCGAGCAGGATGCCGATCGGCGCGAGGCCACCGGATCGCCGCCCGAGCATCCCTGCCACGAGGATCCCCAGCGCGACCACGCCGAGCGCCACCGCTGCCGCCACGACGCCGGCCGGCGCGCCCATCCCCCAGGCGCGGTCCCAGAGCAGGACGGCGCCCGCGCCGAGCAAGGCGGTGCCGAGGACCGTCAGGGTGAGGGGGTGCAGGGGACGCGCGTGGTCGACGCGCGGGGGCGTCCACGGTCGCGCGACGGGCGGGCTCCAGGCCGGGGCCAGGGGCGCGGCCAGGGTGGCGGTGGGTGCACCGGGGGTGCCGGGCGCGCCGGCGACCGGTGGTGTCCCGTACGGCGGGACGGGGCCGGAGGCCGCCCCCGTGGGAGTGCCGGACGGGCCGTCCGGAGCGGTGTCCGCGGGCGGCGAGGGCGTCCCCGGCGTGGTCGGCGTCCAGGTGCTCCGCGGCGTCCAGGTGCTCTGGCCGCTCTGCGGCGTCCAGGTGCTGGAGCCGCTCCCCGGCGCCCAGCCACCCGGGCCGCCGTCGGGCCGCGAGCCGCCGGGGCCACCGGTGTGACGACCGCGCACGAACCACCAGACGACGACGCCGACGATGATCAGCCCGACCAGGCCGCCTCCGAAGGGCCGCGGGCCGCCGTCCCAGCCTCCCCAGGCGAAGCCGCCGCCGGTGTCGGCGACGAGGCAGAGCACGCCGCCGACGAAGCCGGCGGTGACGGTCCCGCGCAGCACCTCCTGGGCGTGGATGCGGCCGTCGGGCTGCGGCAGGAACAGCCAGCCGAGGCCGTAGAGGAAGAGCCCGAAACCACCGAAGATCGTCAGCAGCACGAAGGCGCCGCGGACGAGCAGCGGGTCGAGCCCCCAGCGGCGGGCCAGGCCGGCGGCGACGCCGGCGGCCCAGCGGCCGTCGTCGGGCCGGACCGCCCCGTAGCCGCGGACGCGGTCGAAGAACTGGCCGACCTGAGGGCCGCCAGGAGGCATGCCCTCGGGTCCGGCGGCGTGGCCGGACGGGTGCGGCTCGGAGGCTGGAGGCGGGGTCTGCGAGGTCATGGCACCACCCTGCGGCGGCCGAGGGGGCGGAGGGTATCGGGGACGCCCCTGAGCGGACCCTGAACCGAAGCAAGGGTCCACCCTGGGCTTCCCCTGGTCGTGCCCCGGATCAGTAGGTCAGGACGACCGGTCCGTCGGTCCCGGGCGTCATGATGAGCGGGTGAGCACTCCCGCGCCCCTGTCGCCGGGCGATCTGCCGCGGTGGACGCCGCGGCCGGTCGTCCCGGTCGCGGGCCCCGCGCGGCCGCCGCTGGTGCGGCCCGCCGCCGACCGTGTGCTCGGCGGGGTCGCGGCCGGGCTCGCGGCGCACCTGGGCCGGCCGATCCGGCAGGTACGCGTGGCCTTCGTGCTGGGCCTGTTCCTGGCGGGGGCCGGCGCCGTGCTCTACCTGTGGCTGTGGGCGCTCGTGCCGTCCGCCGAGGTGGTGCCGCCGCCGGTCGCCCCTGCGGGGGCGCCTCCCGTGCCGCCGTCAGGCCCCGTCGCCGACGCGGGGCGCGCGGGCCGCCGTCCGGTGGGCCTGCCCGGCGCGCGCGTCGGTGACCTCGTGGTCGGGGGCCTCCTGCTGCTTGCGGGAGCGTCGCTGCTGGCGGCGAGGTTCGGGCTCGGTGTGCCGGTGCAGCTGGTGCTGCCCGTGCTCGTCGTGCTCGGCGGTGCGCTGCTGGCGTACTCCCAGCTCGACGAGGTGGAGCGGGCCCGGTGGACCTCCCTGGCGGGCGGCGGCACGCGCGCGGCGGTCATGCGGGGTGCCGCCGGCCTCGCGCTCGTGCTGATCGGCGTCGTTCTCGTCGTCGTGCAGGGGGATCTCGCGTCCGCCGGCCGGGTGCTGGTGGCCGCCGTCGCCGTGCTGGGGGGCGCCGCGCTCGTGCTCGGGCCGTGGGGGCTGCGGCTGTGGCGCGACCTGGACAGCGAGCGAGCCGCCCGCGCCCGCGAGACGGAGCGGGCCGAGATCGCCGCGCACCTGCACGACTCCGTGCTCCAGACCCTCGCCCTGATCCAACGGCGCAGCGACGACCCGCTACAGGTGGCCCGGCTCGCCCGCGCGCAGGAGCGTGACCTGCGGGAGTGGCTCTACGGCACGGGGCCCGCCGGCGGTGGCACCCTCGCCGCGCAGGTGAAGGCGGCCGCGGCGGAGGTGGAGGACAGGCACGGGGTCTCCGTCGACGTCGTGGTCGTGGGCGACCGCCCGGCGGACGAGCAGACGGCCGCGCTGGTCGGTGCCCTGCGCGAGGCCATGTGGAACGCCGTCCGCCACGGCCAGGGGCCGGCCGCCGCGCCCGTGCAGGTGTACGTCGAGGTGGGGCCCGAGGGTGTCGAGGCGTTCGTGCGCGACCGCGGCCCGGGCTTCGACCCCGACGCGGTGCCGGCCGACCGGCTCGGTGTCCGCGAGTCGATCGTGGGGCGCACGGTCAGGCACGGCGGGACGGCCACGGTCCGGAGCGTCCTCGGCGAAGGAACGGAGGTGCGGCTGACGATGCCGCCCCCTGACACGGAGGGGGCCGGCACGTGAGCGTGCGCATCGTGCTCGTCGACGACCACGGGATGTTCCGCAGCGGCGTGCGCGCCGAGCTGGCCACCGACCCGGGCATCGAGGTGGTGGCCGAGGCCGCCGACGTCGCCGGTGCGGTGGCGACCGTGCACGCCCAGCTGCCCGACGTCGTGCTCCTCGACGTGCACCTGCCGGGCGGCGAGCAACGTCCTCTCGATCGGGTAGGCGGCCGGGAGGTCCTGCAGCGCTGTGCCGACCTGCTGGCCGGCGAGCGGCCGGTGCGCTTCCTCGCGTTGTCCGTGTCCGACGCCGCGGAGGACGTCATCGCCGTGATCCGGGCCGGCGCCCGGGGCTACGTCACGAAGACGATCTCGGGCGCTGAGCTCGCGGCGGCCGTGCACCGGGTGGCCGAGGGTGACGCCGTGTTCTCGCCGCGGCTCGCCGGCTTCGTCCTCGACGCGTTCGGCGCGGGCGCGGGGGAGGTGGCCAGCGTCGACGACGAGCTCGACCGGCTGACGCAACGCGAGCGCGAGGTGATGCGGCTCATCGCGCGCGGGTACGCGTACAAGGAGGTCGCGAAGGAGCTGTTCCTCTCGGTGAAGACCGTCGAGACGCACGTGTCGGCGGTGCTCCGCAAGCTGCAGCTGTCCAACCGGTACGAACTCACGCGCTGGGCGGCCGACCGCCGCCTCCTTTGAGATGACGGCGACTCCGGTGTTGACAGCCCTGGCTAATGTGATTAGCTTTATGGCTATGACAACAAGCCAAGACGTGACCACGCAGTACCTTCGGCGTCCCGAGGGGCGCATCGCCTACGACGTCCGCGGCGAGGGCCCGCTCGTCGTGTGCCTGCCCGGCATCGGCGACGTCCGGCAGGTGTACCGCTTCCTCGCGCCGGGCCTCGTCGGGGCCGGCTACCGGGTCGCGACCATGGACGTGCGCGGCCACGGCGACTCCGACACGACGTTCACGGCGTACGACGACGTCGCGGCCGCCGCCGATGTGATCGCGCTCGTCGAGCACCTGCGCGCGCCGGGGGAGAAGGCGGTCCTGGTCGGGAACTCCATGACCGCGGGCTCTTCCGTCTGGGTCGCCGCCGAGCGCCCCGACCTGGTTGCCGGACTGGTCCTCGTCGGTGCCTTCGTGCGCGACGGAGAGGTCTCCGCCGTGCAGAAGCTCCTGCTCGCCGTGCTCCTGCGCAGGCCGTGGGGGGCGGCCGCGTGGGGGATGTTCCTCAGGAGCCTCTACCCCGCGCAGGCGCCCGCGGACCTGCCCGAGCACCTCGCCCGGGTCGCGGCGAGCCAGCGCCGGCCCGGCGGCTGGGCCGCCTTCAAGGCCACCTCGCGCACGACGCACGAGCCGGCGCGCGAGCGGCTCGGCGCCGTCGCCGTCCCGGCCCTGGTCGTGATGGGGACGAAGGACCGCGACTGGCCCGACCCCGAGGCCGAGGCGCGCTGGATCGCGGACCGGCTGAACGGCGAGCTCCTCCTCGTCGACGGTGCCGGTCACTACCCGCAGGCCGAGCGGCCCGAGCTCGTGACCCCGGCCGTCGTCGCCCTGCTCGGCCGTGCGTTCGCGCGCCCGGCCACGGAGTCGGCCGAGCGTGCCTAGGGCCGGGCTCTCGCGGGCGGCGGTCGTCGAGGCCGGCGCGCGCATCGCGGACGCCGGCGGCCTCGAGCGCGCTGACCCTCGCCGCCGTCGCCGAGGGCGCGGGGGTGCGGCTGCCGAGCCTCTACAAGCACATCGGCGGTCTCGGCGACCTGCAGCGCGGGGTCGCCGTCCTCGCGCTCGACGAACTCGGCGACCACCTGACCCGGGCCACGGTCGGCCGCTCGGGGCCGGTGGCCCTGCGGGCCCTCGCCCAGGCCTACCGGGACTACGCCCGGCAGCACCCGGGCCGGTACGCGGCCACGCTGCGGGCACCCGCCCCGGACGACGCCGAGCACGCGCGGGCCGCCGAGAAGGTGCTGCGTGTCGTGTTCGCCGTGCTCGAGGGCTACGGCCTCACCGGTGACGACCTCGTGCACGCCACCCGGATCCTGCGCAGCAGCCTGCACGGCTTCGTGGCGCTCGAGGCGGTCGGCGGGTTCGGCCTCCCCGAGAGCGTCGAGGGCACCTACGCCAGGCTGGTGTCGGGCCTCGATTCTTCGCTGCGCTCTCAGGCGGTGGACAGCACCCGGTAGGCCTCGGCGACGTGGTCCTCGGGCAGGCCCGCGGCGACGGCGTTGGCCGAGCCCCACCCGCGCAGTCTCTCCTCGAGATCGTCGACGTGGCCGGTCTGGCTCTTGTGAGCGCGGAGCGCGGCGATCTTCGCGTCGAAGGTGCCCGTGATGTCGACCCAGTGGTTGGCCTCCGGCGCCGCCATCATCCAGACCTCGGCGACCACCCACGGCTCGAGGCCCTCGTCGGCGAGGAGCTCGGGGTAGGCGAACGGGTTGCGGGCGGCCGGGTACACCGCGCGGATGGTGGCCTCGCCCGCCGCGAGGTGGTCGGGGTGGCTGGCGCCGATGCGCTCCCAGTTGCGCTCCGGCGACTGCATGAGAACCCGCTGCGGGCGCACCTGCCGGATGACGCGCACGATCTCGCGCTGCAGGTCGTGGTTCGGCTCGAGCCAGCCGTCGCGGAACCCGTCGAGGAACCGCACGTCCTTCACGCCGACGGCGGCGGCCGCGTCGCGCTGCTCCTGCTCGCGGATCGCGGGCATCAGCTCCCGCGGCGTCTCGTCGAAGCCGCCCTGGTCGCCGCGGGTGCACAGCAGGTAGGTGACCTCGAGACCCGCCCGGGTCCACGTGGCGACGGTGCCGCTGGCGCCGAAGTCGAGGTCGTCGGGGTGCGCGGCCACGCAGAGCACGCGCTGCACGTCGGAGTCGTCGAGGGGCACGGCCGCCATGCTAGAGCGCACGCCCGCTCGTCGTCGTCCGGCGATCCGCTGTGCCTCGCCTCGGCCGCGGCGCTGCCGGAGCCGGCTCGGCGGCTTACCCGTTGCGGGACCTCACGCGACGGGCGGCCACTGCGTTGACACGGGTGAGAGCCTGCGGCGGTCAGCGCCCCGGCACCCGAACCCGAGAGGCCCCCCGTGTCCACGTGCACCGACGTCGAGCAGCTCGCACCGGAGACTGACGACTTCCCGATGCCCGACGACCACGTCGTCATCGACCCCTCGATCCTGTACCTGGGCACCCCCGTGCTGCTGATCAGCACGAGCAACGTCGACGGCTCGGCGAACCTGGCCCCCATCTCCTCGTCGTGGTTCCTCGGCACCGTCGGCGTCCTCGGGATCGGCACCCTCGGCCACACCATCCAGAACCTTCGGCGGACCGGCGAGGCCGTCCTGAACTTCCCCTCCGTCGACCTCGTCGACGCCGTCGACCGTCTCGCGGCCACGACCGGCAGCGATCCGATGCCGGCGTACAAGAGGGCGATGGGCTTCGAGTCCGTCAAGGACAAGTTCGCTCGCGCCGGCCTGACGGCCCAGCCCTCGGACGTCGTCGCGCCGCCGCGCGTCCTGGAGGCTCCGATCCAGCTCGAAGCGCGCGTTCTCCGCATCCACCAGGTCGGCGATCCGGACGAGCAGTCGTCGGCCGTCACCGTGCAGGTCGTGAGGACCCACGTCGCCGAGTCGATCCGCAAGCCCGGGCACCGCCACCACATCGACCCGGAGCGCTGGCGCCCGTTGATCATGAACTTCCTGGAGTTCTACGGCCTCGGCCAGCAGGTTCACCCCTCTCGCCTGGCGAAGGTGTTCTGAGCGACGGGGTCACGAGCGGCTTCTCGCGTGTATTGCGGTCAGAGGGGAGCACCGGTCCGGCCGGCGGCCTGGACCGATGCACCCGGCGTCAGCGGCGTGGCGCCGGACGGCGGCGGGGTTGTGCCGCGGCGGGATCCTCGGGCCAGGCGTGCCGGGGGTAGCGGCCGCGCAGCTCCGCCCGGACCGCGGGATAGCCGGTCGTCCAGAACGAGGCGAGGTCGCTCGTCACGGCCACGACCCGGTCGGCGGGCGAGAGCAGGTGCAGCCGCAACGGCCGCCCGGCCACGACCGGCGCCGTCCGCCAGCCGAACACCTCCTGCACCCGCACCGGCAGCGCGGGCCCGTCGGGATCGCCGTAGTCCACCCGCAGTCGCGACCCGCTCGGCACCTCGACCCGCTCAGGCGCCACGTCGTCGAGGCGGCCGGACAGCTGCCACGGAACGAGCGCCCGCAGGGCCGCCACGAGGTCGATCCGCTGCAGGTCGGCGCGACTCCGGGCGGATGAGAGGTCCAGGGCACCGAGCAGGGCCTCGTCGCTGACCTCGGGCCAGGGCTCGCCCAGGCCGCTGCAGCAGGCCGCGAGCCGCTGCCGCAGCGCACGGGCGGCCGGGCCCCAGCGCAGCAGCTGCAAGCCCTCGCGGCGCAGGCCCTCGTGCAGCGCCGCCGCGACGGCGGCCGGGTCGGGGTGCGCGGTCGCCCGCTGGGCCAGCACGATGGCGCCCAGCCGCTCGACTCGGCGCGCCCGCACGTCGCCGTCCGCCCAGACGACCTCGTCCCCATCGGAGAGCAAGGTCGCACCGGCCTCGCGGGCGGTCGCTTCGTCGACGGCGACCGCGAGCCGGACGTGCGCGTCGCGGCGCCCCGGAGCCCGGTCGGCGACGGCGACGGCCAGCCAGGGTGACCCCGTGAGCGCCGACCCGGCCGCGAGCTCGGCGCCCGTGCCGCCGGCCATCAGGTAGGTCCTGCCGTCGCCCCCGGCAGCACTCCGGCGACGGGCGAGCCGTTCGGGGAAGGCGAGGCCGACCACCAGGCCGGCGGCGAGGTCCCCGGGGGGCGACGTTCGTGACTGCGTCGTTCGTGACGGCGGTGTCGCAGGCGGCAGGGAGCGCTCGAGCCGGCGCACCTCGTCGGTCCAGCGGGCGGTGGCAGCCCGGTCGGCGCGGCTCCGGAGGGCCCGGAGCACCTGCGTCAGGTCGTCCCCGGAGCGCCCGAGGTCGCCGTCCGAGAGCACGGCGACGACCTCGGCCGCGCGACGCCCGCCGACCAGCGGGGCGCCGTCGAGCAGGGCCCGCGCCAGCCGGGGGTGGGTGCCGGCCGCGGCGAGCGCCCGGCCGCGCGGCGTCACCGCGCCGTCCGGCCCTACCGCCCCGAGCTCGGCCAGCACCTGCTGGGCGACCTCGAGCGCCGCCGCGGGTGGCGGGTCGAGCAGGGTGAGGCCCCGGCCGGCGGGGGCGCCCCAGCACGCCAGCTCGAGGACGAACCCGGTGAGGTCGGCGGTGGCGACCTCGGGCTCCGCGTGCGCGGGGAGCCGGTCGTGGTCGGCCCGGGACCAGCACCGGTAGACGCGCCCGGCCCCTCCCGGGCGGCCCGGCCGGCGCGCTGCTCCGCCGAGGCCCGCGAGACCGGCACCGTCACGAGCGCGCCGAGGCCGCGGGCGAGGTCGGTGCGGGGGACGCGGGCCAGCCCGGCATCCACGACCGTGCGGACTCCCGGCACGGTGAGGCTGCTCTCCGCGACGGCGGTCGCGAGCACCACGCGGCGGCGCGGGCCTGGACGCAGCGCGGCGTCCTGGGCGGCGGCGGGCAGAGACCCGTGCAGCGGGGCGACGTCGACGCCGTCCACGCCGCCGGCGCCCCGCAGCCGGGCGGCGACGGACGCGATCTCACCGGCGCCGGGCAGGAACACGAGGACGTCGCCCTCGGTCTCGGCGAGCGCGCGCCGGATCACCGCGGCCACGTGGTCGAGCAGCCGGGGGTCGACGCGCAGGCCGAAGGACGGGGCCACGGGCGGCACCGGCGCCGTCCACACCGGCTCGACGGGGTACAGGGCGCCGTGCGCCTCGACCACGGGCGCGGGGTCGCCGGCGGGATCGCCGAGCGCGACGGCGAGCGGTGCGGACCGTGCCGTCGCGGACATCGCGAGCAGGAGCAGGTCCGGCCGCAGGGCGGCCCGCACGTCGATGCCGAACGCGAGCGCGAGGTCGGTGTCGAGGTGGCGCTCGTGACATTCGTCAAGGACGAGGGCGTCCGTCCCGGCCAGCTCGGGATCGCGCTGCAGGCGGCGGACCAGGATGCCGGTGGTGACGACCTCGACGCGGGTGTCGCGGCCGGCCGTGCTCTCCCCGCGCACCGTGTACCCGATGCTGCGGCCCGGCGGCTCGCCGATCAGCGCGGCCATCCGCCGGGCGGCGGCACGTGCCGCGACCCGACGCGGCTCGGCCACGACGACCCGGCCCTCGGTGCGGCCGGCCAGCGCGAGTGGGACGAGGGTCGTCTTGCCGGTGCCGGGCGGGGCGACCAGGACGGCGGCGCCGGCCCGGTCCAGCGCGTCGTCGAGCGCCGGCAGGACCGACCGGACGGGCAGATCGGTGCCGGGAGTCCCTGGCGGCGGCAGCACGGCCCCAGTCTCCCGGCCCCTCTTCTGGCAGCCCGTGTCGGGCGGCAACTCGCGCCGGAACCTGGCGCCGCCGGGGGATCATGACCGATGATGCCGCGGTGAGCCGTGCCCGCGATGCGCAGGTGCTCGACCGCTCGGGGTACGCGCTGGTGTTCGCCGAGGACTTCGCGGGCCCGGAGCTGGACGAGTCGCGGTGGATCGACCACTACCTCCCGCACTGGACCACGCCCGCCCGCTCGGCCGCGCGCTACCAGCTGGGCACGGACGGGCTCCGGCTGCTCATCGAGGCGGACCAGCCGGCGTGGCTGCCGGAGGACGGGCCACTGCGGGTGTCCAACGTGCAGACGGGTCTGTTCGCCGGCCCTGTCGGTTCGACCGTCGGTCAGATGGCGCACCGGCCGGGACTCGTCGTCCGTAGTCCGCACCCCGAGCGCCGTCTCTGGACGCCCACCGCCGGCCTGGTCGAGGCCACGATGAGCGCCACCGACGACCCGACCTGCATGCTCGCGCTCTGGCTCGTCGGCCTGGCCGCGGGCGGGCCTCACGAGACCGGCGAGGTGTGCGTCGTCGAGCTGTACGGCGACGCGATCGGTCCCGGGCGATCCCGGGTGCGCACCGGCGTCAAGGCGCACCAGGATCCTCGCCTGGTCGAGGACGTGGTGGACGTGTGGCTCGACATCGACGCCACGAGGGAGCACAGCTATGCGGCCACGTGGAACGCGCACCGCACGTGCTTCTACGTCGACGACCGCCTCGTCCACGCCAGCGAGCAGGGGACGGACTATCCGCTCCAGCTGATGATCGACCTCTTCGAGTTCCCTGCGGGCGACGAGCGCGATCCCTCTCGGTACCCCAAGTCGGCGCTGGTGCGGTCCGTCCGCTGCTATGAGCCGGCGTCGCGTGGGTCCGGGCGGCGGGCGTGATCGGCGGGAGCGCACGGCCTGTCAGCGCAGGGGCTCCGCGAGCTCGGTGAGGATCTCCTCGATCCGGCCGGCGGCGACCGACAGGTGGCCCTGTCCGGGCAGCAGCCGGGGACGGGCGTCCGGTAGGGCGCCGGCGAGCCAGCGCCCGTGCGCAGCCGGCACCATGAGGTCCTCGTCGCCCTGCCAGACGAAGGCGGGGACGGCCACGCTCGCGAGCTCGAAGCCCCAGGGACGCGTGAACGCCAGGTCGTCCTCCAGCCAGCCCTCGATGCCCGGCCGGAGAGCGGCGCCGAAGTTCGCGGCGAGATCCTCGCCGAGCTCGCCGTCGAGCACCTGCACGTCGGCGGGCGGCAGCAGGCTGCCGAGCTCGCCGACGAGCTGTTCGGGAGTGGCTTCGAGCAGGGCCGGGCGGACGTCGTCCAGGTACGTGCGCAGCCGCGCCTCGCCGGCCAGCGCCGCCCCGAACTCGTCGATGTTGTCCTGGCCCATCCCAGCGAGGAAGTCGAGCCCGTCGGCCGCGTAGGGACCGACCCCGGCGATCGTCGCGACGGCGACGATGCGCCCGGGCAGGCCCGCCGCAGTCGCCAGCGCGTGCGGGCCGCCGCCGCTCGAGCCCGCGACCACGGCCCGTGTGATGCCGAGGTGGTCAAGGACCGCACGGACGTCGTCGGCGACGTCGGCGACGCTTCGTCCCGGGCGAGGTGTCGACCCCCCGTAGCCGGGGCGGGTCGGGCAGACCAGGCGGACTCGGGCTCGACGAGCTGCCACCTGAGTGCGGCGGTCGGGCTTGCCGTGCGACGGGGTGCCGTGGTGATGGACGACGGGGACGCCGTCGGGCGGCCCGGCGAGCCAGACGTCGAGCGATCGCCCGTCGGGCGTCGCCACACTGACCATCGCCGCGGTGTCCGTCTCGACCTTGGGATCCACGTGTGGAGTATGCCCGGCGCGCACGCCGCAAGCGGACCCGGCGCCCGTGGCACCCGGACCGACCTGAGTGGCCAACCCGACCCCGCCGCCCCCGACGTCCGGCCCCGACGTCCGGCCCCCGACCCCCCACCGCCGACATCCGGCCCCCGACCCCGACGCCCGACCCCTGACCCCGACCCCCTACCCCGGCCACCGACGCCCTGCCCCGGCCGCGCCCGGCGCTCGAGATCAAGGGCGGGACTCCGATCGAGGGTCGGGCGGCCGGCGGTGGGTGTGGTTGCGCAGGACGGGGCGGGTGCGGTCGACCCAGGAGGGGAGCCGTACCCACGGGACGCCTCTCTTCATGACGATTTCCCAGGTGCCCTGGCCGGTCTCCGTGTGGTGACGTGAGCAGAGCAAGGTCATGTTCTCCAGGTCGGTCGGGCCTCCGGCCGCCCACGGGATCACGTGGTGGACCTCGCAGTGCTCGCCGGGCACCCCGCACCCCGGGATCGCACACCCGACGTCCCGGGCGATCAGGGCGTGCTTCTGCGTGGACGTCGCGAGCCTGACGGTACGGCCCAACGCCAGGACGGCCCCGTCGGAGGTGTGGAGCACGCGTTGCAGGCGGGCGCGGGTCGCCAGTTCGGCGAGGGTGGCGTCGCCGGGGTGCCCGGCGTGCTGGATCCAGGGTTGGCCACGCAGGCGCGCGACGGCGTCCAGCATCCCGTCCCTGTCGTGTGCGTCGTGCCCCTCGTCCCGGGCGGTGGGGGCGGATGTCGGCGGGGCGGAGCCGCGGGGTGGTGGGTGGCCGAGCGGTGGGGGTTGCGGCGCGCAGGCGCGGGTCAGGGCGGCGGCGAGGTGCTCGATGTCGACGGTGACGAGGATCTTCACGGGTGGGTAGGGCCCGGACAGCACCCCGGGTTCGCGCAGGACGACGTACTCGCCTTCGGCGGGGGGTGGTTCCCCCATCGCCTTCGGATCGAGGGACCCCTGCGTGCCCCGGTCTACATCGGCACCCGGGCGCTCGTCGCCGTCAGGGCCGAGGTCAGCGTCGAGGTCAGCGCCGAGGTCAGCGTCGAGGTCGGCGCCGAGACGGGCGTCGAGGTCGAGACGGGCGTCCAGGTCGGCTGTCCAGGTCGGCGTCCAGATCGGCGTGGAGGCCGGCGTCCAGATCGGCGTGGAGGCCGGCGTCCGATCGGTGTCGGTGTCGGCTGTCGGCGTCGGTGTCTGCGTCGGTCGGCGGCGTCAGTGGCGGCGTCAGTGGCGGCGTCTTCGGCGGCGGCGTCGGTCGCCGCGGGGTCGGTGGGCTCGGGCTCACCGAAGTGGTCGGGCCAGGGCTCGGAGTCGGGGCGGGGACCGGCGGCGCCGGGCAGGTTGACGCCGGCACGGGCGGCGGCGATGGCCACGAGATCCGCCAGCGCGTCCATCTGCCGTTGCCCGAGGTCGCGACGGTCGGGCAGTTCACGCTGCACGCCGTGCTCGTCGACGGCCAGGCCGGGGCGGGGGCGGGCAAAGGCGGCGATCGCGGCCTTGATCAGCGCACCTTGTGTCTGCCCGCAGGCGAACCGCCCGGCCCAGTTGCCGTTGAGATCCTGCGACATGTGGCAGAACCGCTGCTCGTGCGCGCCGTTGGGCTGCTTGGGGTTCAGCTCGCGCACCAGGGCCCGCGCCAGGGCGTCGACCTCGGGCACGCTCAGGTGTAGCGACCACTGCGTGATCAAGGCGTCGACGGCCACGATCCGACGGACCCATCGCGGCTCCCCGACGTCCCCTCACCTGCCCGCCGTCACCGCCGCACCCCTCGAAGCGGATGACCTCCGCCCGGAGGTCCGCGCCGAGCTCGCGATGCGTGCGCACCGCGACGTCGACGTGCCCGCGGCGGATCCGGCCCGCGGCGTACGCGGCCCCGACCGACGTGAGGTCGCCGGTGTCGGCGTCGAGCAGGTGCGCGGCCGTCGACTCCCGCTGGGCGACGAAGGGCGACAGCCCCAACGCGTGTCGCTGGAAGGTGATCGACGCCTTGCCCGGCGGCCCCTTCGGCACGACATCGTCCCGCGCATCCATAGCGGCGAGTACTCGGAGACCGGCCGCCGACAGCACCTCGTGGCGGGACGTCAGCGCCCGGGTCAGGGCCCGCAGCTCACCGGCGGTCAGCGCCGCATGCCGCACCTCGAGCAGCACCGCAAGGGACTCGTCGAACTGGGTGAGGGCCGCGGCGACATGCTCCGGCACCTCGTCCGGCGCCTCGCTGTCGAGGCGCGCGGACGGCCCTCCCTCGTCACGACCCAGGCCCCCGTCCATGCCCGCAACGCTAGGCCCGACCACCGACAAACGTGTCGGGCTGCTTCCGAACCGACAGGTCCGGGAAAGAACTGCACCAACAGATGCCGAAGTAGTGACACGAGCATCCTCGCGACGATTCCTCTCGTGCTCCTCGACGTCTCGTTCCTGCAGGGGCCTCCCCGCCGTCGCCCGCGTCGCGGCCCGCCGTGTCGGCCCCGCGACGTACGCTGACGGACGAGATGAGCACCCTCTTCGACGACCTCCCACTGCCCGGCGTCCCCGACGCCGGCGGGGCCTCCGACGACGCCTCGCCGCCCTCCGGCCTCCGGTTGCGCGTGCCGACGACGGCCGCCGTGCCCGCCGGCGCGGTCGACGTCCGGGCCGGGCAGCCCGGCGGTGAGGGCGGGCGCGGTCGTGCGGTCGACGAGGCAGCGCGCACCCGCCGGATCGACGCCCTGCTCGACGGGCTCAACCCGCAGCAGCGGGCCGCTGTGCTGCACGAGGGATCCTCCCTGCTCATCATCGCCGGCGCGGGCTCGGGCAAGACCCGCGTGCTCACCCACCGGATCGCGTACCTGCTCGCGGCCCGCGGCGTCCGGCCGGGTCAGGTCCTGGCGATCACCTTCACGAACAAGGCCGCGGGCGAGATGCGCGAGCGGGTGGCGGGGCTGATCGGCCCGGCCGCCCAGACGATGTGGGTCTCGACGTTCCACTCGGCCTGCGTGCGGATCCTCCGCCGCGAGGCGACGAAGGTCGGCCTGCGCTCGAACTTCTCGATCTACGACGCGGCCGACAGCCAGCGGCTGATGGCGCTGGTGTGCCGCGAGCTCGACCTCGACCCGAAGCGCTACCCGCCGCGCTCGTTCAGCGCGCAGGTCAGCAACCTCAAGAACGAGCTGATCGACGACGAGACCTACGCCGGCACCGTGGGCGAGGGCACCCACACCGAGCGCATGCTCGCCGAGGCCTACCGCGGGTACCAGCGCCGGCTCCGGCAGGCGAACGCGCTCGACTTCGACGACCTGATCATGACGACGGTCAACATCCTGCAGGCGTTCCCCGAGGTGGCGGAGCACTACCGGCGGCGGTTCCGGCACGTGCTGGTCGACGAGTACCAGGACACCAACCACGCCCAGTACATCCTCGTGCGCGAGCTCGTCGGCGGGGCGCTGTCGCAGGTCGTCGCGCGGGCGGAGCGCGCCGAACGCGGCGACGACGACGGCGAGCCGGACGTCCCGGCGGCCGAACTCACCGTCGTGGGCGACGCCGACCAGTCGATCTATGCGTTCCGCGGCGCGACGATCCGCAACATCCTGGAGTTCGAGGACGACTACCCGAACGCCCGCACGATCCTGCTCGAGCAGAACTACCGGTCGACCCAGACGATCCTCACCGCGGCCAACGCCGTGATCGAGCGCAACCCCGACCGCAAGCCCAAGCGGCTGTGGACGGACGCCGGCAACGGCCCTCGGATCATCGGCTACGTCGCCGACACCGAGCACGACGAGGCGTCGTTCATCGCGGAGGAGATCGACCGCCTGACGGACGGCGGCGAGGCGCGGCCCGGCGACGTCGCGGTGTTCTACCGGACGAACGCGCAGTCCCGCGCCCTCGAAGAGGTCTTCGTGCGGGTCGGCCTGCCGTACAAGGTGGTCGGCGGCACGCGGTTCTACGAGCGCCGCGAGGTCAAGGACGCGCTGGCCTACCTGCGCGTGCTGGCGAATCCCGACGACACCGTGAACCTGCGGCGGATCCTCAACGTGCCCAAGCGCGGCATCGGCGACCGGGCCGAGGCGGTCGTCGCGGCGCTCGCGGAGCGCGAACGCATCAACTTCAACGCGGCCCTCCTGCGGGCCGGCGAAGCGCCGGGGATCGCCACCAGATCGCTGGCGGCGGTCACGGCGTTCACGTCGCTCCTCGAGGAGCTGCGCACGCTCGTCGAGGCCGGCGCGGGCCCGGCCACCCTGCTCGAGGCGGTGCTCGAGCAGACCGGGTACCTGGCCGAACTGCGCGCGAGCCACGACCCGCAGGACGAGTCCCGCGTCGAGAACCTCGCCGAGCTCGTCGCCGTCGCGCAGGAGTACGAGAGCGGTGCGCCGGCAGGGCACCCTGACGGAGTTCCTCGAGCAGGTGTCCCTGGTCGCCGACTCCGACGAGGTGCCCGACGAGGCCGTCGCCGACGGCTCGCACGACGCCGGCGAGGCCGGCGGCGTCGTCACCCTGATGACCCTCCACACCGCCAAGGGCCTGGAGTTCCCCGTCGTCTTCCTGACCGGCCTCGAGGACGGCACTTTCCCGCACATGCGGTCCCTCGCCGACCCCAAGGAGCTCGCCGAGGAGCGCCGGCTGGCCTACGTCGGGATCACCCGCGCCCGGCAGCGGCTGTACCTGTCGAGGGCCGCCGTGCGCAGCGCCTGGGGGCAGCCGACCTACGCGCCGGCCAGCCGGTTCCTGGCGGAGGTGCCCGCGGAGCTCGTCGACTGGCGCCGCTCGGAGTCGACCCTCACGCAGCCGTCGTCCCAGCCGGCCGTGGCGCGGCTCGCGTCGCGCCCCGGCGTGCGGACCGTCGGCAACCGCGAGATCGTCCACCTCGAGCCGGGCGACCGGGTCACCCACGACGCGTTCGGCCTGGGCACGGTGCTCGAGGTCGAGGGCTCCGGTGACAAGAGCGTCGCGAAGGTCGACTTCCGCGACCAGGGGATCAAGCGGCTGCTGCTGCGCTACGCCCCCGTCGAGAAGCTGTAGCCGGGTCAGCCCGCGTAGTAGTCGTTCCCGCGGGAGAACTCGACGAAGCGCGCGGGCTCGTCGCCGACCGTCCAGGCGTCGTGGCCGGGTGGCAGCAGCATGACGTCGCCGGCCGAGTAGTCCTGGGCCGATCCGTCGTCCAGGACGGGTGTGATCAGGACGGATGTGATCAGGACGCCACCGTGGGACGCCGCAGGGTGAGGTCGTTGCACGCCTCGCAGACGGACTCCGGGATGACCCCGCGGCTCATGAGCAGGCGGAAGATCGAGCACCCGACGCAGAATCCGGCGGCCGACTCGAGGGTGGCGGCGACCACGACGAGCGCGACGACGCCCCGTGCGCCGGCGCCCGCCCCGACCAGGGCGAGTACGAGAGCGAGCACGGACAGGGCCGCTCCGATCCCCTGGGCGAAGCGCTTGGGCGGCCCCGGGACCGGGCGTGGTGCCAGCGGGAGCCGCGGCCGCAGACCCCGCGTCACCAGCAGGCCGAGCGGGCTGAACCGCGGCCCGGCGAGCACCCGCGCCACGAAGCCGTAGGCGAGCACCGCCACCAGGGGCATCCAGCCCGTGACGGCGTAGGCCGCGCCGAGGACCACCACGCCGGCGGCGACGAGGCGCGCGGAGACTTCGTCGACCGGATTCGGGAACGACGGGAAAGACGGGAAGGACCGGAACGACACGGACATGGCGGGCCTCCGAGAGGGCGCGTGCTGCAGCGACACGGGTGCGCCGGCGGGTGGCGTCCGGCGGCGGATTGCTGGGCGGGCGCTCGTCCGGCGCCCCTGTGCTCAGGGCCGGCAGGCCTGGCTGGCGACGCGCATGAGGTCGACGTGGAGACGTCTCACGAGTCGCACGCCGTGCCTCCGCTCCTACGCTTGCCGCGCGCGTCGTCGCGCGTGGCCAGGTCGACACCCGGGGCACCCCGCCGAGGAGGAGGGTTGCCGGCCAGCGAGCCGGGGCTTGACGCTGGCGCTCATGACCTCGGCCAACGCTAGGCAGGTCCCCGCGCGCGCGTCAACGCCCGTTCCAACGGGTGGACCCGCCGGGGGGAGACGGATGGCTCCAGGCCGGGCTCCGAGCCAGGTGTCAGGACGCGGACAGCGGGCGGGGGAGCCTCGTCGCGGGACGCCGGCTCCTCGAGCAACGGCGTCATGCCGGACCGCGAGCGTCGTCCCGTCCCAGTCCAGCTCGGCTGAGCAGGCCGAGATCTCGTGCACGACCTGCCCGTCGAGCGGCAGTGACATGTGCCCGACGCCGTGCACCCGGACGTTGCGGGCGTACAGGTCCGCGTGCTCCAGCCGGCCGTTCTCGTGCGGGATGATCAACTGGTCGAGGTCGGACCAGTACGCCACGAAACGCGTCCGGCACTCGGTGCCGGCGCGGCCAGCTCGGCGTAGAGATCGCTGCCCGGGCGCAGCTGGCGGCACAGCTGCACGGGCAGCAGGCGCGCGGTCAGCGTCCCCTCGTGCGGCGACCCCAGCGTCACCAGCGTGTGCACGCGCTCGTCGCCCCCCAGCCGCTGCACGTAGTACCGCGCGATGAGCCCGCCCAGGCTGTGCCCGATGACGTGGATCCGTTCGTAACCCGTCTCGGCGATCAGGCCTCGACCTCGACCGCGAGGTCACACGCGGCCTGCCGGATGTCGTTCGTCACCGGCGAGTAGTTGATCGTCACGACCCGGCCGAAGCCCCGCTTGCGCAACCGCCGCTTCAGCACGGTGAAGATCGCCCGGTTGTCGACCATGCCGTGCACGAGCAGGATCGGCGTGCCCGCCGCCTCGATGTCCCGGCCGCCAGCCCCCGCTCGGCGGGCCGAGGCCCTCCAGGGCGTAGCGGTCGCTCGGCTGGTACCGCTCGCGCAGCAGCCCCCAGGGGTAGATCGCGAGATGAGCGGAGAACCAGACCCCTTCGACCAGCGCACCCCGCACCCCGCCGGGCGTGAACAGGGCAGGGTCGTCCGCAGGCCGCGCAGCCCCGTCGGCGCCGCAGGCTGCACCGGGGGGGTCGCCGGCCGGCGGGACGCGGGCGCGGCGACGCCGGCCCGTCCGGGCCCCTCGCCGCCGTCGCGCCCGCTCACGAGCCCCTCGCCTTCCGGGCCGGCCCGCCACCACCCTGTCGCCTCGCCACGCCTTCCTACTCGAGCCGGCGGACCTGCACTACCCAAGCTGTCGTGCGCGAGAGGCACACGAGGGTCCACCGGGGGTGAACTGATCTACGGTAAGCTCGCCGGCCCGATTCGTCCCCGGGACGGAGCTGACGCCCTCCACCTGGCACGATGGGGCACCCGGACGGCCCCTCCGTCACCGGCGGTTCGGCGGGAAGGAGCAGGGCCCAAGGCGGACCGCTAGCTGGGCGACCCCACTTGCGTGTAGGAGCAGCCCGACGCCGGCAGCGCCGAGGGGGCGGGCACGGCCGCGCCGTCGTAGACGGCCAGCAGCAACGTCTGCGGGCAGCGCGCCGTCCCGCGCGGCGAGGACACCCCCACGTGCAGATGGGGCCCGGTGGTGTGGCCGGTGTTGCCGCTCAGGCCGAGCACGGAGCCGGTCGTCAGGCCGCACCCGCCGTGACGTCGATCCGGGAGAGGTGGCAGTAGACGTAGCGGCCGCCGTCCGTCGCCTGGACGATGACGCCGAGCCCGCACAGACCCGACGGGCCGGCGGAGGCGACCTTCCGGCACGGATGACGTGCACGGCGGTCCCGACGGGAACCGGCAGGTCGAGTGCGGGGTAGTCGTGGTGCGGGCGCGCGTAGGCGGCCCTGGCCAGCAGCGACTTGTCGACCGGCAGCGCGTAGTCGCCGCAGCCGAGGTCGATCGGGGCGAGGGCGGCGTACCGCGCGAACCCGGTCGCGACCACCGTCCCCGAGTTGTCGGCCCAGGTGGGCAGACCCGCGCTCTCGCCCGTGTGGCGGTACCAGCGGACGTCGCCGGACGCGGTCACACCCGAGCAGGACGCCGTCGCCGAGTCCGACGATGTCGGCGTCACCCCAGGTGCGCCCGACGTCGACCGGGCCGGTCCAGGCGGCCCGTCGGGCTGGCGGGCGCCGCCGTGGTCAGCCTGCTGCAGCCGCTTGTCGGCCTTGCGGACCCCGTAGAGGACACCGTCGCCCCCGCTGGCGAGGGCGCTGTAGGGCTGCGCGTCGAGCCCGATCGCGGTGCCCGACCCGGGCGCCCAGCGCCCGTCGACGACCCGGTACCACAGCACCCGGCCGGTCCGGCTGACGGCGTAGAAGATCCCCTGCCCGCCGGCCACGAGCTGACTGACGCCGTTCCACGTCAACCCCACGACGGCGCCGCCCTGATAACGCCCGGCGCGTGCGTCGTGCGTGTAGTAGCGCAGTCGGCCGTCGGTGCCGACGGCGAAGAGGACTCCGGCCTGCCGGCGTCCGCGGCGATCAGCCGCGCTCCGCGGACGCCGTCCGCGACGGGAGTGGCTGCGCCGAGCCGCCGGGGGCCGGCCTGCTCGCCGACGGACCACTGGTCGACCTCGCCGCCGCGGGCATCCACGGCGAGCAGGCCGGGGGAGGTGCAGGGAGCGGCGGGAAGGCCGGCGTCAGCGTCAGCCGCGCCGGCGGGGGGCTGCACTGGCGCGGCGACGGCGGCACGGGTGGCGATCCCAGACCAGACGATCGAGGCCGCGACGACGGCGATCAGCGCTCGCCGGCGCAGAGGGAAACGTCCGTCGATCCGGCTCACGTCTCACCTCCGGCAACGGCCGCCGACGCTCCGGCGGTCGCCGGGCACGAACAGCTCACGGTATGTGCCGGTTCCGCCGCGCGTCGAGGAATTGGGAAAGCTCTGCCGCGACCCGACCCGAATGGCCCAGCCGGATCCCGGCCCGGCAACGGCCCGGGTCGGGGGACTACTCTTCGGATGAGGCCCTGTCCGCCGCGAGGAGCCCCATGCCGCCCGTCCGGATCGTCGTCGCCAAGCCCGGGCTCGACGGGCACGACCGCGGCGCCAAGGTGGTCGCCCGGGCGCTGCGCGACGCCGGTATGGAGGTCGTGTACACCGGCCTGCACCAGACGCCGGAGCAGATCGTCGAGGCGGCCACTGCAAGAGGACGCCGACGCCGTCGGGCTGTCCGTCCTCTCCGGCGCGCACATGACCTCGTTCGCCCGGGTCGTGCAGCTGCTGCAGGAGCGGGACGCCGCGGACATCGTCGTCTTCGGCGGCGGGATCATCCCCGAGGCCGACATCCCCGAGCTCGAGCGGCTCGGGGTCCGCAAGGTGTTCACGCCCGGCGCTCCATGCGCGGAGATCGTCGAGTGGGTGCGCACGAACGTCGGTCAGACCGTCTGACGCGCTCGCACCTCTGGTGTCTCGCCGGGCGCCTCGATGCAGATACCGCGGTCGTGACGCGATGCACGCGGGGGCGGCGCGTGACGCGGCACGCGGAGCGCCCGGGTGGGTCCGGACGGTGAGGACTAGGGTTTCACCGACCCTCCCGACGTCGCCGAAGACGATGAGGACGCATCCGTGGATCTGTTCGAGTACCAGGCGCGCGACCTGTTCGCCGCGCACGGCGTACCGGTGCTGGACGCCGAGGTCGCCACCACGCCCGACGAGGCCCGCGCGGCCGCCGAGAAGCTCGGCGGCGGCACGGTCGTCGTCAAGGCGCAGGTCAAGACCGGCGGCCGCGGCAAGGCCGGCGGCGTCAAGCTCGCGCCGCAGCCCGCAGGAGGCGGCGGAGCGCGCCGGCGAGATCCTCGGCATGGACATCAAGGGCCACACGGTGCACCGCGTGATGGTCGCGCAGGGCGCGAGCATCGCCGAGGAGTACTACTTCTCGTCCTCCTCGACCGGGCCAACCGCACCTACCTCGCGATGGCCTCGCGGGAGGGCGGCATGGAGATCGAGCAGCTCGCCGTCGAGCGCCCCGAGGCGCTCGCCCGCGTCGCCGGTCGACGCCGCTGACCGGCATCGACGAGGCCAAGGCCCGCGAGATCGTCGACGCCGGCCGGTTCCCCGCCGACGTCGCCGACCAGGTCGCCGAGGTCATGCTGAAGCTCTGGGACGTCTTCATCGCCGAAGACGCCACGCTGGTCGAGGTCAACCCGCTGGTGAAGACGGAGGACGGGCGCGTCGTCGCGCTCGACGGCAAGGTCACCCTCGACGAGAACGCCGCGTTCCGGCACCCCGACTTCGAGGAGCTCGCCGACCGCACCGCCGCCGACCCGCTGGAGCAGAAGGCCAAGGCGAAGAACCTCAACTACGTCAAGCTCGACGGCTCCGTCGGGATCATCGGCAACGGCGCGGGCCTCGTCATGAGCACCCTCGACGTCGTCGCCTACGCCGGGGAGGAGTTCGGCGGCGTCGAACCCGCCAACTTCCTCGACATCGGCGGCGGCGCCAGCGCGCAGGTGATGGCCGACGGCCTCGACATCATCCTCTCCGACCCGCAGGTCAAGAGCGTCTTCGTCAACGTCTTCGGCGGCATCACCGCGTGCGACGCCGTCGCGAACGGCATCCTGCAGGCCTACGAACTGCTCGAGAAGAACGGGACGCCCGTCAAGCTGCCGATCGTCGTCCGGCTCGACGGCAACAACGCCGACCTCGGGCACGAGATCCTCGACACCTTCGCGGCGACGCTGCCCGCCGGCTCGATCGAGCGGGTCGAGACCATGGACGACGCCGCGCGCCGCGCGGCCGAGCTGGCCGCCACCGGCCAGGGACAGGGAGCCTGACGATGGCCATCTGGCTCACCCACGAGAGCAAGGTGCTCGTGCAGGGCATGACCGGCTCCGAGGGCCGCAAGCACACCCAGCGCATGCTGAACTCGGGCACGCGCATCGTCGGCGGCGTGACCCCGGGCAAGGGCGGGCAGACGGTCGAGTTCAACGACCACGTCGAGCAGCCCGTCTTCGACTCGGTCGGTGACGCGGTCGCGAAGACCGGCGCCGACGTCTCGGTGGTCTTCGTGCCGGCCAAGGGCACCAAGGCCGCCGTCGTCGAGGCCGTCGACGCCGGCGTGCCGCTCGTCGTCGTCATCACCGAGGGCGTCCCGGTACACGACACCGCGTCCTTCTTCCAGTACGCCCAGGACAAGGGCAGCACCCGGATCATCGGCCCCAACTGCCCTGGCCTGATCAGCCCCGGGCGCTCCAACGTCGGCATCATCCCCGCCAACATCACCAAGCACGGGCGCGTGGGGCTGGTGAGCAAGTCGGGCACGCTGACCTACCAGCTCATGTACGAGCTGCGTGACATCGGCTTCTCGACGAACGTCGGCATCGGGGGCGACCCGATCATCGGGACGACGCACATCGACTGCCTGGCCGCCTACGAGGAGGACCCGGAGACGAAGGCCATCGTCATGATCGGCGAGATCGGCGGTGACGCCGAGGAGCGCGCCGCGGCCTTCATCAAGGACAACGTGAGCAAGCCGGTGGTGGGCTACGTCGCGGGCTTCACGGCGCCCGAGGGCAAGACGATGGGCCACGCCGGTGCGATCGTCTCCGGCTCCTCCGGCACCGCCGCCGCCAAGAAGGAGGCGCTGGAGGCCGCGGGGGTCAAGGTCGGCAGGACGCCGTCGGAGACCGCGCGCCTCATGCGCGAGGTGATGGCCTCGCTCTGACCCTGTCTCTCGGGCTGATCATGCAATCCGGTCCGATCATGAACGAGTTCATGATCGGACCGGATTGCATGATCAGCGCGAGAGTGGGGGAGGCCGCCGGCTGGTTTGCATGATCGGACCTGCCCGCGAGGCAATTGCCTGGTGCCGTGGCCGGGCGTGTCCTGGCCGGGGTACTCCCGCCTGCGGGTGACGATGGACGGACCATGACGAGCCTCCTCGACCGGCCGACCCGCCCGCCCCTCGACGCCCAGCCGGCGCCCGCGGCCGCCGCGGTGTCCGCCGCGGCCCAGGCGGTCGCCGCGTCGCTCGTCGCCGTGCTCGCCCCCGTCGTGCTCGCGTGGGTGGTGGACAGCGACGGGCACGGCACCTGGCTGCAGGCCGTCCGGCTCTCGCTCACGCTGTGGCTGCTCGCGCAGCACGGCGGCCTCGCCGTCGACGGCGGCCACGTAGGGCTCGTCCCGCTCGGGCTGACCCTCGCGCCCGTCGCAGCCTGCTGGCTCGGCGGGCGGCGCCTGGCCCGCATGCTCGACCCCCGCGCCGAGGCCATCGCCGCGGGCGCGACCCGTTCGGCCCCCGCCTGGCCGCCGGCCGGTGCCCTCGCCGCCTTCGCCGCCACCTACTGCCTCGCCGTCGCGGCCGCGGCCCTCATCGCCGACATGCCCGGAGCTCACCCCATCGGCCTGCAGGCCGTGCTCGGCGGCGCCCTGATCGCGTCGGTCGCCGGCACCCTCGGGGCCGCCGCGTACCGCCACCGGGGCGCCACCGCCGGGCTGCTGGGCCTGGTCCGGGTGCTGCCGGGCCCGGTGGTCCGCTGGGCCGGCCCCGCGACGGCGGCGGTCGCGGCGCAGCTGGCGGCATCGGCCGTCGTGCTCGCCGTGTGCTCGCGCTCGGCCACGCTCGTGTGCTCGCCCTGCACGAGGCCCTCGGCCCGGGCGTCGCCGGGGGAGCAGTGCTGACCCTCGCCCAGGCCCTGCTCGTGCCCAACCTCGTCGTCTGGACGTCCGCCGCGCTCGTCGGGCCGGGTTTCGCGGTCGGCTCCACGTCGGTGAACCTGGCGTCGAGCACCCTCGGCCCGCTGCCCGCCGTCCCGGTGCTGGGCGCGCTGCCGGCCGCCGGCCCGCTGCCCCCGGCGGCCCTCGCCCTCTTCGCCGCCCCCTTCGCCGCCGGCATCGTCGCGGGCCTGCTGCTGTCCCACGGTCGTCCGCGGTCGGGATGGGTGGCCGCCCTCGACGTCGCGGGCACGGGGCTGGTCGCCGGCGCCGTCGATGACCGCGCTGTGCTGGCTCTCCGGGGGTCCCGCCGGCCCGGGGATGCTCGCCGTCACCGGCCCGCCACCTCTCCTGACGGGTGCGGCCTTCGCGGCCGAGGTCGCCGCGGGCGCGGCCCTCGTGGTGGCCGCCCGGTGGAGCTGGCGCTCGCTGCGGGCCGGGTCGCGCGTCCGCCGTGCGCGAGTGTGACGGGGCTCGGCGGATAGGGTCATCCCCCGTGGACGGGCTCGTGGAGGAGGGGGAGCGGCTGCGTGTCGTGGTGCTCGTCTCCGGCTCCGGCACGCTGCTCCAGGCGTTGCTCGACGCGGCCGGGCCCACCGCCCCGTTCAGCGTGGTCGCCGTCGTGTCCGACCGCGCGGACGCGCAGGGGCTGCAGCGGGCGCGGTCGGCAGGCGTCCCGACGGCGGTCGTGGCCCCCGCCGACTTCCCCGACCGGACCGGCTGGGACGACGCCGTCGCGCGCGCGGTGCGGGTCTTCAGGCCGGGCCTGGTCGTGCTCGCCGGCTTCATGCGCCTGCTCGGCCCCGGCTACCTCGAGGCGTTCGCCGACCGCACGATCAACACCCATCCGGCGCTGCTGCCGTCGTTCCCCGGCGCCCACGGCGTCCGCGACGCCCTGGCGCACGGTGTGAAGGTGACCGGTGCCAGCGTCTTGCTCGTGGACGCCGGCGCCGACACGGGGCCGATCGTCGCGCAGCGGGCCGTCGACGTGCTCGACGGCGACGACGAGGCGTCACTGCACGAGCGGATCAAGGTCGTCGAGCGCGAGATGCTCGTCGACGTCGTGAGTCGGATGGCCCGCCACGGGTGGCGGGTCTCGCAGCGGAAGGTCGAGCTGGGATGAGCCACACCGCCAGCACCCCCGCCGGCAGCCTCGCCGGTTCTCCCGACCCCGACGGGGCGACGGGCCGTCGGCGGGTGCGCCGGGCGCTCGTGTCGGTCTACGACAAGACCGGTCTGGAGGAGCTCGCCCGTGGCCTGCACGAGGCCGGGGTCGCGATCGTCTCCACGGGTTCGACCGCGCAGCAGATCGCCGCGGCCGGCGTCCCGGTGACGCCCGTGGAGGAGGTGACGGGCTTCCCGGAGGGATTCGACGGCCGGGTGAAGACCCTGCACCCGCACGTGCACGCCGGCCTGCTGGCGGACCGCCACGACCCGGGGCACGTCGAGCAGCTCGGCGAGCTCGGGATCGAGCCGTTCGACCTGCTCGTGTCGAACCTCTACCCGTTCCGGCAGACCGTGCTGTCGGGCGCGGGCCCGGCCGAGGTGGTCGAGCAGATCGACATCGGCGGGCCGGCGATGGTGCGTGCCGCGGCGAAGAACCACGCGAGCGTCGCCGTCGTGACCGATCCGGGCGACTACGGCGCCCTGCTCGACGCCGTCCGGGCCGGCGGCTTCGACCTCGGCCAGCGGCAGCGCCTGGCGGCCCGCGCCTTCGCCCACACCGCCGCGTACGACGTGGCGGTCGCCTCGTGGATGGGCAGCGTGCTGGCCGACACCTCCGACGGCACCCGCTTTCCCGCGTTCACCGGGGCGACGTGGGAGCGCGCCGCCGGTCTGCGCTACGGCGAGAACCCGCACCAGGCGGGGGCCCTCTACCGGCACTGGCGACCCGGCCTGGCCCACGCGGAGCAGCTGCACGGCAAGGAGATGTCGTACAACAACTACGTCGACACCGACGCCGCCTGGCGGGCCGCGCACGACCACGGGCGGCCGTGCGTGGCGATCATCAAGCACGCCAACCCGTGCGGCATCGCCGTCGGAGTCGACCTCGCCGAGGCTTACGCGAAGGCGCTGGCCTGCGACCCCGTCTCGGCGTACGGGGGCGTCGTCGCCGTGAACGGCACGGTCACGCCGGCCCTGGCCGAGCAGATCGCGGCGGTCTTCACCGAGGTCGTCGCGGCGCCCGGCTACGAGCCCGGTGCCCTCGAGGTGCTGCGCCGCAAGAAGAACGTGCGCCTCCTCGCCGTGCCCACCGGCCACCCCGACCCGGTCGAGTTCCGGCCGATCAGCGGCGGCGTGCTCGCGCAGACCGCCGACCGGCTCGACGCCCTGGCGGTGGGCCCCGACGGCGGCGGGGACGACCCGGCCCGCTGGCGGCTGGTGAGCGGGGACCCCGCCGACGAGGCCACCCTCGCCGACCTCGCCTTCGCCTGGCGCTCGGTGCGTGCGGTCAAGTCCAACGCGATCCTGCTCGCGCAGGACGGCGCGAGCGTCGGCATCGGGATGGGGCAGGTCAACCGGGTCGACTCGTGTCGCCTCGCCGTCGCGCGCGCCGGCGACGAGCGGGCCCGCGGCGCGGTGGCGGCGTCCGACGCCTTCTTCCCGTTCCCCGACGGCCTCGAGGTGCTCCTCGAGGCCGGCGTCCGCGCGGTCGTCCAGCCCGGCGGATCCTTGCGGGACGACGCGTCCATCGCCGCGGCGAGCTCCGCCGGTGTGACGATGTACCTCACCGGCACCCGCCACTTCGCGCACTGATGGGCACCTGCTGATGGACGTCTGTTGATGGACTTGTGCTGATGGACACCTGCTGATGGGCACCTGCTGATGGTCACGTGGGAGGTGCCGCCGGCCCGCCGGCTGGCCTTCACGGGCGTGCTGGTCGTGGTCGCGGCCTCGGTCGCGGCGACCCTGCTCGTCGACTTCAGGCTGGGCGGCTACGTGCTGGCCGGCGCGCTGGGGCTCTCCGCGGCGTTCCGTGCGGCCCTCCCCGAGCGGTACTGCCTCGGGCTGCTCGTCCGCAGCCGCGCGCTCGACGTGATCACCGCGACCGTGCTGGCCGTGGCCGTGGCCGTGTTCGCCAACCTCGTCCCGTCCTGACGTCCGTCAGTCTCACCGGGTCATCTCACCGGGTCATCTCATCGGGAGGCGCCGTCGCGGCGCCACGGTCAGCCGCACGGTGACGACGTCGCCCTGCTCGAGCCCCTCGGCCCTGCGCACCGCGTCCTTCACCGGCACCACGTAGCCACCGTCCTTGGGGAACAGCGACGTCTCCCACCGCGTCCCGCGGACGCTCGCCCGCACCGGGATCATGCCCCAGCCGTAGGTCACGTCCGCCGAGACCGTGCGCAGCAGGTCGCTCTCCCGCTCCGGGACCGTGACGAAGTGGTACGGCGACGGGCCACGCCAGTACCAGAGCTCCGCCGTGAACTCGAGGTCCGCCTCGTCGCCGTCAGCCGTGGACGTCGCGTCCTGGTGGGTCATGCGCCGAAGGCTAGGGTCGGTTGCGGACGTTCTCCTTCCGGGAAGCGTTCTCGTTCTCGGAGACCACGGATTCTCGAAGACCAGGGATTTTCGGAAGCACGGATTCTCGGAGACCACGGAGCGACATGACGGATGCGAGCCCCACGGCGCGGGCCCTGATGGCGCTCGAGCTGCTCCAGGCCAGCCCGGGGATCACGGCGGAGCGTCTCGCGGACAAGCTCGGGGTCTCGGACCGCGCCGCCCGCCGGTACGTCGCGATCCTGCGCGAGGCCGGCATCCCGATCGAGTCGGTGCGCGGCCCCTACGGGGGCTACTCGGTGGGGCGCGGCCTGCGCCTCCCGCCGCTGCTCTTCACCTCGGCCGAGGCCCTCGGGCTGGTGATGGCCGTCCTCGACGGCCATCACCAGGCCGCCGACCCGACGGAACCCGTCGGCAGCGCCCTCGGCAAGATCGTGCGCGCACTCCCGCAGCCGGTGGCCGCCCAGGCGGAGCTGGTGAGGCGCAGTGCTGCCCCCGCCCCCGACCGGGCCGCCGCCCGGCCCGACCCCGGCACCGCGAGCGTGCTCGTGCAGGCGTGCTCGGACCGGCGCCGGGTGCGCCTCGTGTACAGGTCCGAGGCCGGTTCGTCGTTCACCGTCGAGGTCGACCCGTGGGCCGTCGTCGTCCGGCACGGTCGCTGGTACCTGCTGTGCCACTCCCACAGTGCCGACGCCCTGCGCGCCTACCGAGTCGACCGGGTCGGGGACGTCGAGCTGCTGGCCGCCGGCTTCGCGCCGCCGGCCGACCTCGACCCCGTCGCCGAGCTCGAGGCGCACCTCGCGGTCGGGTGGGAGTACGAGGTGGACGTCGTCATCGAGGCGCCGCTCGCCGAGGTGGGGCGGCGCGTACCGCGGTCGCTCGGCCGCCTCGAGCCCGCCAGCGAGGCGGCGACCCGGCTGACGGCGAGCACCAGCAATCCGTTCTGGTACGCGCAGCAGCTGGCGGCGTTCCCGGTGCCGTACCGCGTCGTGGGTGGCGTCGAGCTGTGCGACGCCGTGCAGGCGGTCGGGCGACGGATGCTCGCCGCGACGGAGTCGACCGGGGCGGCCGAGCCGGCCGATCCGAGCGAGCCGGCCGACCCGAGCGGGGCGGCCGAGGCGAGCGGGCGTCAGGGCGCCTGACGGCCCGAGCGGGGGCGCCACCGCGCGGGCGGGTCCTCGCCGACCAGCCCGTCGACGGCCTCCCGCAGCAGGTCGGCGTGACCGGTGTGCCGGCCGTACTCCTCGACGAGGTCGAACAGCAGGCGGCGCAGGCTGGGCTCCCGGCCGCCGTTCCAGTCGGGTTCGGCGACCGTGTCGAGGCCGCCGTTCGCGAGGGCGTCCGCGTAGACCGCCCGCGCGCGCTCGACTGCGTCGTCGTACAGGGCGTAGAGCTCCTGCGGGGTGTCGCCGGCCGCGGACGTGAAGTCCCAGCCCGGTTCGGCGTCCCAGTCGATGCTCTCCCAGGGGATGCCCGGCGACTGCCCACCGAGCTTGGTCTTGGAGTGGAACGCCTCCACGAACGCGAGGTGCTTGAGCAGGCCGCCGAGGGTGAGGGCGGACGCGCCGATCCGGGCCTGCAGCCCAGCGGCGTCGAGGTCGTCCGCCTTCCAGCGGAAGGTGGTGCGCAGGCGGTCCAGGGCCCCGAGGAGGTGCTCGGGCTCGGTGCCGGCCAGCGGCGGTTCCCAGGGGAAGTCGGTCTCGGTGGTGGGCTGCGTCGTCGTCCCGGTCGTGTTCTCAGTCGTCCCGGTCGTGTTCTCGGTCATGCGGGGAACGCTAGGACGGGTTGCGGACGATACCCGTCCGCAACCCCTGTGTTGTCCCGAATGCGTTGCCCCGAAGGGCGGCACCCGGGGGATACCGGGGAGCGGCCTCGACCTGGTCGGCGCCACCTGATGAGATAAGGCCATGACCGAGCCCTCGCCGCTGGCGCCACCGGCCCCCGCCGAGCCCGCCCTGACGCTGACGGCGCCCGAGGCGCCGAAGGCCGTCTCCGCGACGGCCGCACCGAGGATGGCCCCCGCCGTGCCGGCGGCCGCCCTGCCGGGGCTCGACCAGAAGGTCGACGCCTACCTGGCCGGCCTGCTCGGCACGGCCGCCAACTCGCCCGACTTCACGGCCAAGGCGAACGACGTGCGCACCATGGGTGACGACGAGATCCGCCGGGCCGCCGAGACGAGCAACCGCATGCTCGGCAGCCCCGGTGAAGGCTCTCCAGGAGGGCGGGCTCTCGGAGGGCACGAAGGTCGGCGGCACCCTGCTCGAGCTGCGCCGCACCGTCGAGGCGCTGGACCCCAAGGGTGCCCAGGGCGCGCGGAAGATCTTCGGCATGATCCCCATGGGGGACCGCCTCACCGACTACTTCCGCCGGTACCAGAGCGCGCAGAGCCACCTGAACGCGATCATGCAGGCGCTCTACGACGGGCAGGACGAGCTGCGCCGCGACAACGCCGCCCTCAACCAGGAGAAGCAGCAGCTCTGGGACACGATGGGCCGGCTCAACCAGTACGTCTACATCGCCGAGCGGCTCGACGCCCGGGTCTCGGCGAGCATCGCCGAGCTCGACGCGACGGATCCCGAGAAGGCCAAGGCCATGCGCGAGGACGTCCTGTTCTACGTGCGGCAGAAACACCAGGACCTGCTGACGCAGCTGGCCGTCTCGATCCAGAACTACCTGGCCATCGACGTCGTCATCAAGAACAACATCGAGCTCGTCAAGGGCGTCGATCGCGCGACCACCACGACGATCTCCGCGCTGCGCACGGCCGTCATCGTGGCCCAGGCGCTGAACAACCAGAAGCTCGTCCTCGACCAGATCACCGCGCTGAACGAGACGACGTCCGGCTTGATCCAGCGGACCAGCGAGATGCTGCGGGACAACTCGGTGGCGATCCAGCAGCAGGCCGCCTCGGCCACGATCGGCCTGCCGCAGCTGCAGGCGGCCTTCGCGAACATCTACCAGACGATGGACGCCATCGACACCTTCAAGGTCCAGGCCCTCGACACCATGGCCGCCACCGTCGGCGTCCTGCAGAACGAGGTCTCGAAGTCGCAGGAGTACCTGCAGCGGGTGCAGAAGCGCGACGAGCGCCTCGCCGGCGGCAGCCTCGACCTGGGTTCACCGGGGCGGTAGGTGCCCTTCTTCAAGGACCTGTTCGACGCCCTCGGGGGCCGGCGCTCCGCGCTGCCCGAGTCGTCGGTCGTGCTCCCGCCCGTGCCGACGAGTGCCGAGCTGCTGGAGAAGATCGCCGGGATCGAGGCCGACGTCACCGCCAAGGCCGCGGCGGGCCGGCTGCCGGAGCTGGTCGCGTCACGGGTCCGCAAGGTGAGCGCGACCGCCCGCGACGTCGTGCCCGCACTCGATCGGCTGGGCGCCGGCAGCCGCGACGCCCACTCCGTGATGGCCACCGTGACGAGCTACCTGCCCGAGGCCCTGGACGGGTACCTGCGGCTGCCGCGCGCCTACGCCGACCGGCGGCCCGTCGACGGCGCCAAGACCTCGCTCATGGTCCTCGTCGACCAGCTCGACCTGCTCGCCGTCACCATGGACAAGATCCTCGACGCCGTCTATCGCGCCGACGCCGACGCGCTCGTGGCGCACGGGCGCTTCCTCGCCGAGAAGTTCGGGCACTCGGGCCTCGACGGGCTCGACACACCGGGTGCGGGTGCCGCCCCGTGAGCGGCGACGCAGGCTCGGCGCTCGTCGGGGCGCTCGACGCGCTCGTCGCGGCCGGCGGGCCGGGCGGGGTCGAGCCGGGCGACGCCCGCGCCGAGGGAGCGGCTTTCGCCGCCGCCATCAGCGAGTCGGCGCCCGGCGCGCCGCAGGCGTGGGCCGCAGCGCTCGGGTCGACCGTGCAGGGCTTCTTCGACGCGGCCGTCCGGGCCCGCCGGTGGCGGCAGGCCCCGACCGCGCAGCTCCTCGCGCTCGTCGCCGAGGGTTCCGCGCAGGTCCAGCCCTACGCCCGGGCGCTCGTCGAGGTCGCGTCCGCCGCCTGCGGGCTCGGCGAGCCGACCATCACCGTGGTCGCCGCCGCGAGCGTCGCGGCCGCGGCCCAGCTGGACGCCGCCGGCGTGCGGCCGCCCTCGCCCGTCGCGATGCCGGTGATCACCGGCCCGTGGTCGCCGTCCGCGCCGGGCCAGCCGTCGTCCGGCGCCGGTGGCGCGCAGGACGGCGCCGCCGCGACAGTGGCGCAGGCGCAGGTCGCGGCCGAGCCCGCGGCGCAGGAGCCGCCGGCCAAGACCCTCGAGGAGCTCCTCGACGAGCTCGACGCGCTCACCGGACTCGAGGCGGTCAAGCGCGAGGTGCACCGCCAGGCGCAGCTGCTGCGGGTCGAGCAGCTGCGGGCCGCGGCGGGCCTGCGCAGCCCCGCCATCACCCGGCACCTGGTCTTCCTCGGCAACCCGGGCACCGGCAAGACGACGGTGGGCCGCCTCGTCTCGGGCATCTACCGCGCCCTCGGCCTGCTCACCAAGGGCCAGCTCGTCGAGGTCGACCGCTCCGAGCTCGTCGCCGGCTATCTCGGGCAGACCGCCATCAAGACGCAGGAGGTCGTGGGGCGCGCCCTGGGAGGCGTGCTGTTCGTCGACGAGGCCTACAGCCTGGCCGGCGACCAGTACGGCGAGGAGGCCGTCGACACCCTCGTGAAGGAGATGGAGGACCACCGCGACGACCTCGTCGTCGTGGTGGCCGGCTACCCGGCACCGATGGAACGCTTCCTCACGTCGAACCCCGGGCTGGCCAGCCGGTTCCGGACGACGATCACGTTCGCGGACTACACGGACGACGAGCTCGTGCAGATCCTGGTGCGGCTGGCCACCGACGCCGACTACGCGCCCGCCCCCGCCTTCCTCGACCGCTTCCGCGAGATCCTGGCCGCCACGCCGCGCGGCGAGGGCTTCGGGAACGGACGCTTCGCGCGGAACGTCCTCGAAGCAGCGATCGGACGCCACGCCTGGCGCCTGCGGGACGTCCAGGAGCCGACCGTGGAGCAGTTGCGCGAGCTGCTGCCCCAGGATCTGGACGACGACGCCGGCGACGGGTCGGCGACGCCCGACCGGGCTCCGGCACCGGGGCTCGACGAGGCGGCGTTCGACGCGGCGGCCGGGGACCAGCCCGAGAAGGATCAGCCCGAGAAGGACCAGCCGGAGAGGGTGGGAGGGGAGGCATCGTGAGCCAGACCGTGGTGCGGCCGGGAGGCGGCCCACCGGCAGGCGCGGCGCCGGTCACCGCTCGAGGTGCCGCCGCTCCGCCGCCCCCGCCGGTCGCGCGCCTGCGCGGGCGCCTGCGGGGCGCTTTCGACGGGACGCCCGGCCGGCTCCGCGCCGCCGTGATCGTCGGCGTGCTCGCATGCCTCGTCTTCGCCGCACTCGGCGGCAACGCGTTCAGGGCCCGGGGCGACGCCCTCGACCAGGCGAACAAGTCGGCCACCCAGCTCGTGCGGGTCCAGCAGGTCGCGATCGACGTCGCTCGCGCCGACGCCCTCGTGACCAACGCCTTCCTGCAGGGGGCGGGGGAGCCGGCGGGCGTGGTGAGCGAGTACCAGGCGGCGATCGGCGCGGCCAGCCGCGGGCTGGCCCAGGCCGCCCAGGCGGAGCCCGGCGACGCCACGGCGCTCGGCGAGGCGAACAGCGCCCTCACCCGCTACACGGCCGCCGTCGCGTCCGCGCGCGCGAACAACCGGCAGGGGTTCCAGGTCGGCAGCGGCTACCTGCGGCAGGCCTCGAACCTGTTGCGCACACCGACGGCCGGCCAGGCGGCCGTGCTGCCCACGCTGGACGCCGTCGCGACGGCCGACGCCGCGAGGGTCGGCGACGCCTTCGACGACGCCCGCAACGCCACCTTCCAGCTGTTCGCCGCCGGGCTCGTGGTGCTCGCCGGGCTGCTCGCCGTCCAGGTGTGGCTCGCCCGCAGGACCCGGCGCATCCTCAACATCCCGCTCACGTGGGGCAGCGCGGCGGTGCTCGTTTGCCTGATCGTCGGCGTGGTCGTGCTCGTCACCGGCCAGTCGGCGGCGAACCGGGTGCGCGACACGCACTACGCGGCGACACGGGCACTGAGCCAGGCCCGGATCGCCGCGTTCGACGCCCGCGCCAACGAGGGGCTGACGCTGGTCTACCAGGGCAGCGGCGCCGAGTACGAGAAGAAGTACCAGGATCGCCTGGCGACGGCCCGCACCCAGGTCGACGCCGCGAAGGCCGCCGGCGTCGACGATCCCGGCAGGACCGAGCTGGACGCCTGGGACACCGCGCACCAGCAGGTCCGCAAGCTCGACGACGGGGGCGACTGGCCCGGCGCCGTGAAGCTGGCGACCGACCCCTCACAGCCCTCACAGAAGGCGTTCGTCGCGTTCGACGCGACGAGCGGCTCGGCCCTGGGGACGGAGGCCAAGGCACTCTCCGCCGGGCTGCAGGACCGGCACTGGCTCCTGGTCCTGCTCGGGTTCGTCACCCTGATCGCCGGGCTCGTCGCGGCGGCCGCCGCCGGGATCGGCATCGCGCAGCGGCTGGGGGAGTACCGATGAGGCGGGGAGTACCCATGAAGCGGCTGCTGCCCGCAGCGCTCGTCGCGACCCTGCTGCCCCTCGCGGCCTGCTCCTCGCCCGACCGCACGCCCACCGCCCCCACGGCGACCGCCTCCGCCACGGCGGCGGCTGCCGCCGGCACGCCGTCCTGCACCCCGGCGGCCACAGCTTCGTACAAGCCGGTGTCGAGCCTGCCGGCCGGGGCGATCGAGAAGACGATCGCCCAGCGCGGCCGGCTCGTCGTCGGCGTCTCGTCCGACACCCGGCTGCTCGGCGCCCGCAACCTGTCGACCAACGCGTTCGAGGGGTTCGACATCGAGGTGGCCCGCCGGGTCGCGCAGGCGATCCTGGGGAGCCCGGACAAGATCCAGTTCAAGGCGATCAGCGCCGCGCAGCGGGTGCCGTTCCTCAAGGACGGCACCGTCGACATCGTGGCCCGGGCCATGACGATGACCTGCGACCGCTGGAAGGACGTCTCCTTCGCCGGGCCGTACTTCACCTCCTACCTGAAGCTCCTGGTCGCCAAGTCCAACAAGGCGACCGGCGTCGCCGATCTCAAGGGCCAGCGGGTGTGCGCCACGAGCGGGTCGACGACGATCGCGCGGGTTGCCTCGGCCGGCGTGGCCCCCGTCGGTGTCCCCCTCACGACAGATTGCATGGTGCTGTGGCAGCAGGGGCAGGTCGCCGCGATCGCGGCGGACGACGCCATCCTGGCCGGCCTCGCGGCCCAGGATCCGTCAGCGAAGATCATCGGAGATACCAGTCTGGAGAGTGAGCCCTACGGGCTCGCCGTGTCCAAGGACCACCCGGAGTTCGTGCAGTTCGTCAACGGTGTGCTCGATCGCATGCGTGCCGACGGCGGCTGGCAGGACGCGTACCAGACCTCCAAGCTGAAGGACTTCCTGCCGGGCCGCAGCCAGCCCCTGGCGACGTACACCCGGCCGGTACCGGCGACATGACCGTGCCGTCGGGAGCACCGCCGGCGGGGGCGTCGACCGTCTCGGTCGCCCCCGCTGCTCCCGGCCGGCTCGGGGAGCCGCTGCCGGTCGACGCGGCTCGCGTCTACCTGCTCGACCTCGGCCGCTGGCGTGACGCCCGTAAGCGAGAGCTCGACCTGCTCGACGCGGCCGCGCTCCGTGCGGCCGAGCCCGAGCTCTACACCGGCGACGTCACTCTGTCGATGTCGCTGTGGCAGGCCGTCTCGGACCGGTACGCCGAGATGGTGCGGGTCTGGGACGACGGCCGCGCGGACGTCGTCGCCCGCGACCGCCTCGCCCGCCTCGTCTGGGGGCGGCTCGAGAGCGGCGGCTTGGGGGTCTCGCTCGTGGAGGCGACCCGCCTCTCCGACGCGCTCGTGGCCCAGTTGCGGGTGCGGCTGTCGTTCGACCCGCGCGCGGCCGAGGCGGGCGCCCGCGTCGCCGCCCTCCGGGCCGCCCTCGAGCGCCTGCGTGAGCTGGTCAAGCAGGAGCCGACCTGGGCTCCGCAGATCGAGTTCCTGGTCACCCGGGTGGACGACGTCGCGTCCCGGGCCGCCCGCGGCGCGGACGTCGACAGCACACTGGCCACCCTCGAGACGGACGCCGCCCGCGCCGAGCGCGACCTCGTCGTCACGACCGCGAAGCGGCTGCACGCCGCCCGCGCCGCCGAGCGCGCCGTCGCCGATCTCGCGAGCGACCGGGCGCGTGCCGCCGCCGAGACGGCCGCGCTCGAGACGCGCGAGCACCAGGCCCGCGCGCTCGCCGCGCGGTGCGTCGGCGCGGTGGCCGACCCGCCGCGCTTCGCCGTCCCCGACGTCGCGGCGCTCGGGCCGGTGCCGCAGGGCCGCGACGAGCTCGACGCATACCTGCGCCGCCTCGGTGACGTGGCCCGCGCCCTCGGTGTCGTGGAGCAGGCCTACAGCGCGCCACTCGCCGAGCTCGAGGACCTGCGCGGCCTGCTCGGCGCCTACCTCACGCGGGCGGACCGCACCGGCCGCCTCGACGACCCCCGGCTCGCGGCCGCCGCCGTGGCTGCGCGCGACGCGCTCGGTGCGGCTCCCGCCCGGGTGGCCGACGCCCGGCGTCTCGTGACCACCTTCACCGAGCTCGTCCGGGCGCCTGCCACGACCTCCTGCCACGACTCCTGCCACGACTCCTGCCACGACTCCTGCCACGACTCCTGGAGCCTCGTCATGACCCCCGACCCCGCCGGCCTCGCCCAGGGGGTGCAGCGCTGCTCCGTTCCAGGCTGCACCGGCACCATCGAGGACGGGTACTGCAACGTCTGCGGGACGCCCGCCGGCGCCGCCGCGGTCACCTCCGTTCCGGCACAGGCCGGCCGTGGCGCGGGCGGCGTCCAGGCCGACCCCAGCGGTACCGGCGCGGTGGGCGGCGCGGCCGGCGGGGCGGCGGGCCCGGCCCGCAACGGTGCGGCGGGCACCGACGGCGCGGTCTCCACCCGTTCCAGCCTCACCTCGTCGTCCAACCGGCTCGCCAGCACCCCGCTCGGCTCGATGCGGGTGGGCGGTTCACGAACGACCCGCAAGCTGGGCACGTCGTCGACCCGCCTGCGCGGCGCCAGGCTCGGCGCCGGCCTGACGACGATCCCGTCGGTGCCGCCGCTCGACCCGAGCCAGGCGATCATGGCCAACCCGGTGGTGCCCGAGGAGCGCAGGTTCTGCGCCAAGTGCGGCAACCCGGTCGGGCGCTCCCGCGACGGCCGGCCCGGGCGTGCCGAGGGCTTCTGCCCGCAGTGCCGCACCCAGTTCTCGTTCGCGCCCGAAGCTGAAGCCCGGGGACGTCGTCGGGGGCCAGTACGAGGTGGCGGGGTGCCTCGCGCACGGCGGCCTCGGCTGGATCTACCTGGCCCGCGACACGGTGCTCTCCGGCCGCTGGGTGGTGCTCAAGGGTCTGCTCAACTCCGGTGACCCCGACGCCTACGCCGCCGCCGTCGCCGAGCGGGAGTTCCTCGCGAAGGTCGAGCACCCGCTCATCGTCGAGATCTTCAACTTCGTGCTCCACGAGGGCGCCGGCTACATCGTGATGGAGTACGTCGGCGGGACCGCCCTGAAGGACCTGCTCAAGAAGCGCACGGCCGCGAACGGCGGCCGCTACGACCCGTTCCCCGTCGACCAGGCCATCGCCTACATCGTCGAGATCCTGCCCGCGTTCAGCTACCTGCACGACATGGGGCTGCTGTACTGCGACTTCAAGCCCGACAACATCATCCAGGTCGGCGACGCGGTCAAGCTCATCGACCTCGGCGGCGTGCGGCGCATCGACGACCTCGACTCGGCGATCTACGGCACCGTCGGCTACCAGGCGCCCGAGGTCGGCGAGGTCGGGCCGTCGGTCGCCTCGGACATCTACACCCTCGGCCGCACGCTCGCCGTGCTGGCCATGGAGTTCCGCGGCTACCAGTCGACGTACGTCTCGTCGCTGCCGCCGGTGTCCGAGACGCCGCTCTTCCAGCGGTACGACTCGTTCTACCGGTTGCTGGCCAAGGCGTGCGCGCTCGACCCCGCCGACCGCTTCCAGAGTGCGGACGAGCTGCGGGTGCAGCTGCTGGGTGTGCTCCGCGAGATCGTCGCCACCGCGCCGTCGGGGCCGGACGCCGGCCACGTCGACCAGGCGGCCCGGCACTCGGCGCCGTCCGTGTTGTTCGAGGCCCCCGTGGTCGAGGGCGACACCATCGACTGGCGGTCGCTGCCGGTGCTCCGGGTCGACAACGGTGACCCGATGGCGAGCTGGCTGTCGGCGCTGTCGGTGACCGAGCCCAACGACCGCATGAACGTCCTGTACCGCGCTCCGCAGGAGACCGTCGAGGTGCGCCTCGACCTCGCCCGGACGGCGATCGCCGCCGGGCGCACCGACATCGCCGAGGGTGTCATCACCGCGGTGCTGCGCGAGGACCCGTGGGAGTGGCGGGCGGTCTGGGTGTCGGGCCTTGCCGCGCTCGCGAACGACGACCCCGCCGCGGCGCGGGCGGCGTTCAACGCCGTCTACGGCCAGGTGCCCGGCGAGCTCGCGCCCAAGCTCGCGCTCGCCCTGTCGTGCGAGCGGTCGGCCGAGTACGACGTGGCCGAGTCGCTCTACGCGGTGTGCGCCCGCACCGACGCGAACTACACCGCGCCCGCGGCCTTCGGCCTGACCCGGATCCGGCGCACCCGGGGCGACCTCGACGGCGCCCTCTCCGCGCTCGGCCTCGTGCCCGCCACGAGCCGCGGGTACGTCGAGGCGCGGCGCCAGCGCGCCGGCCTGCTGGCGGCGTCGGGGCGCGGCCTGACCGCTCTGTCGGACGCGATGGGCAGTATCGAGTCCGTGACCATCGACCCCGTCGACCGCGCGCGCCTCGCCACCGGCGTGCTCGACGCCGCGCTCGACGTCGTCGTGAAGGACGGCCCGCAGGAGAGCATCACCATCGCCGGCGTGCCCGCGGTCGAGCCGGACCTGCGGGACGCCCTCGAGCGGGCCTACCGGGAGCTCGCCGCGTTGACGCCCGACCGCGCCGAGCGGGTCGAGCTCGTCGACCGCGCGAACGCCAAGCGGCGGTGGACGCTGAGATGAGCGAGCCGGCCACGAGCGTGATGACCGTCTGCCCCAGCTGCGGCGCCGCCGTGGGCGAAGGGGAGCGGTTCTGCGAGAGCTGCGGCGCCCCGCTCGGCCCCGAGCCGCTGGCCGCCGACCCGGGTCCGACGCACGGTGAGCCGCCGCCGGGGCGGGTCGCGATCGCCGCCATCGACCTCGCCGCCGTGCCGGCCACCTGCGCGTCGTGCGGGGGCCGGGTGGCACCCGACGGGTACTGCGAACAGTGCGGCACCCCGGCGGCGCGGGCGCGCGACCACTGGGTCGACGAGCCGGCCCCGTGGGTGGCGGCCGTCTGCGACCGGGGGGTGCGGCACGCCCGCAACGAGGACGCCGTGGCGGTCGCCGCCGAAGCCGAGCCGGGCTCGTTCGCCGCGCTCGTCGTGTGCGACGGCGTGTCGTCGGCGCCCGATTCCGACCTCGCCAGCCTGGCCGCGGCCCGCGCGGCCCGTGACGTGCTGGCGGGCGCCGCCGGTGCGCCGGGGGAGGCCCCACAGGCGCAGGCCCTCGAGGCGTCGCTCACGCAGGCAGGAGCCGCCGCGCACCGGGCCGCGGCCGAGGTCGCCTCCCGCGTCGCCGGCCGGAGCGGGGGCAACCCGCCGTCGACCACCTTCGTCGCGGCCCTGCTCGCCTCCGGCCGGCTTGCCGTCGGCTGGGTGGGGGACAGCCGGGCGTACTGGCTGCCGGACGGCGCCGACACCGAGCAGCTCACCGTCGACGACTCGTGGGCGGCGGAGGCGATCGCACTCGGCGTCCCCCGCCAGGAGGCCGAGAGCGGCCGGAACGCGCACGCGATCACGCGCTGGCTGGGGGCGGACGCACCCGACCCGCGCCCGCACGTCGCCGGGCGGCCCCTCGCCGGCCCCGGGTGGCTGTTGCTCTGCTCGGACGGCCTGTGGAACTACTGCTCCGAGGCTGCCGACCTCGGGCAGCTCGTCGCCCGCACCGCGGCCGGCGGTCCCGGCACCTCACCGCGCGCTCTGGCCGAGGCCCTCGTCACGTGGGCCGTCGAGCAGGGCGGCGCCGACAACATCAGCGTCGCGCTCGCGCGCGTGGAGTGATCAGGAGGACACCATGGCCCAGTTCACCGCCGAGGTCTACCAGAACGAGTTCCTGCCGCAGGACGGCACCGACGTGCACGCGATCGTGACCGTGACGTGCACCGGCGCCGGCGAGGCGGGCCGCGGCGAGGGCGGCGACGCCGCCGAGATCGTGATCATCGACTCGTCGGGCTCCATGCAGGGCGAGCGGTTCGCGGCCGCCCAGCAGGCCGCGTCCGCGGCGATCGACCAGATCCTCGACGGCACCTGGTTCGCCGTCATCGCGGGGACGGACCAGGCGGCCCGCGCGTTCCCGTACCCCAACGCCGTGTCGGCGATGGTCCGGATGGAGCCGGGCGCCCGGGCCGAGGCCAAGCGCGCCGTCCGCCAGCTCCTCGCCGGCGGGGGCACGGCGATGGGCACCTGGCTCAGGCTCGCCACGCAGGTCTTCGGCTCCGTGCCCGGCGTGACCCAGCGGCACGCCATCCTGCTCACCGACGGCAAGACCAGAGCGAGTCGGCGCGCGCGCTCCAGGAGGGGATCCGCACGGCGCAGGGCGTCTTCCAGTGCGACTGCCGCGGCATCGGCGCCGACTGGGACGTGCGCGAGCTGCGGGGGGTCGCCACCGCCCTGCTCGGTACCGTCGACCTCGTCGCGGCGCCCGCGCAGCTGGCGGCGTCCTTCGAGGAGATCATGCGCAACTCGATGGGGCGCGGCGTGGCCGAGGCGTCGCTGCGCGTCTGGGCGCCGCAGGGGGCCCAGGTGCTGTTCGTCCGCCAGGTCGCACCCCAGGTCGAGGACCTCACCGGCCGCCGCCAGGACGTCAACGCGCTGACGGGCGCCTACCCGACGGGGGCGTGGGGCGACGAGAGCCGTGACTACCACGTGGCCGTCCGGCTGGCCGCCAAGGCGTGGGTGCCGAGCAGCTCGCAGCCCGGGTGCAGCTGGCGGTGGGCGAGCAGGTGGTCGCCCAGGCCCTGGTGAAGGCGCTGTGGTCCGACGACGACGCGCTGACCACGAGGATCAACCCGGCTGTGGCGCACTACACGGGGCAGGCGGAGCTGGCCGACGTCATCCAGGAGGGCCTCGCGGCCAAGGCGGCGGGCGACACGGCGACCGCGACGACCAAGCTCGGCCGGGCCGTCCAGCTGGCCGCGGCCACCGGCAACGACGAGGCGACGAGCCGGTTGCGCAAGGTCGTCGAGATCGACGACCCCGGCACCGGTACGGTGCGTCTGCGCCGGAACGTCGACAAGCTCGACGAGATGGCGCTCGACACGAGTTCGACGAAGACCACGCGCGTGAAGCGGTGACGGCGATCGCGAGGGCCGTCGCCACGGCCGTGGCCGCGTCTCTGACGGGTTACCGGAGGTAGAGGTCCGAGTGGCGACGTACACGTGCCCTGACGGGCACACCTCGCAGTCCGGCGACTACTGCGACGTCTGCGGCCTGCCCATCGGCGCGCCCGCGGGCGGCCCCTCGCCGCTGCAGCCGCCCGGAGCGCCGGCTTCGGCCGGCGCCGCCGCCGGGCCGCCCCCGCTGCCCACCACGAACCCGCTCGCGCTCGGCACCCCCACGGCGGCGCCCGCCGGGCCGGCGGCGGCGACGCGCAGCTGCCCGAACTGCTCCACCGACAACCCCGCCGACGCGCTCTTCTGCGAGAACTGCGGCTACGACTTCACGACCGGGCAGCTGCCCCGCCCGCTCGCACCGCCCGACGCCGGGGCCGGGGCGGGCGCCCAGCCGGTGCCGCCGCCCGCCTCGCCCGACGGGGCGGTCGGGTGGGTGGCCGAGGTGTGGGTCGACCCCGACTGGTACACCGCCCAGGCCGTGACCGACCCGCTGCCGTCGGTGGGGGCGCCCGCGGTCGTGCCGCTCGCGGACCGCAGCGTGCTCGTCGGCCGCACCTCGGCGTCGCGCAACATCCACCCGCAGATCGACTGCTCGGCCGACAACGGGGTGTCCCGCCGGCACGCCCAGCTCACCACCGACGGTCAGCGCTGGTGGATCGAGGACCTGCAGTCGTCGAACGGCACGTTCATCGGCGCCGCCGGCGAGCCGCTGCCGACCGTGGCGATCACGCCCGGTCAGCGCGTCGAGCTCGCGGACGACGACCGTGTGTACGTGGGCGCCTGGACGCGCATCGTCGTCCGGCAGGCCTGAGCGGATGCGGGAGCCGTACCTCACAGGGATCGGCGGCGTCGGCGACGCCGCGACTCGATAGCCTCGGATGGCAGTGGTGCCGCCCGGCGGCGCCGCACGACCGACCTTTCCGACCCACTGAGGGGACCTGACGCAATGGCGCGCAAGGGCACGGCGACCGTCGTCGGCGCTGGCTTCTACGGCAGCACGACGGCGCAGCGGCTCGCCGAGTACGACATCTTCTCCAAGGTCGTGCTGACCGACATCCGCGACGGCTGGGCCGAGGGGCTCGCGCTCGACCTGAACCAGTCGCGCCCCATCGAGGGCTTCGAGACGCAGGTGGTCGGCAAGACCACGGGTACGGACGGCTCGGGCTACGAGGTCATCGCGGGCTCGGACGTCGTCGTCATCACCGCCGGCCTGCCACGCAAGCCCGGCATGAGCCGGATGGACCTGCTCGGCGTCAACGGCGGGATCGTCCGCGGCGTCGCCGAGAACGTCGCCCGGCACGCGCCCGACGCCGTCGTCATCGTCGTCTCCAACCCGCTCGACGAGATGACGACGCTGGCGCAGATCGCCACCGGCTTCCCGCACGAGCGCGTCCTCGGCCAGGCCGGGATGCTCGACACCGCGCGGTTCTCGTACTTCGTCGCCGAGAAGCTCGCCGTGCCCGTCGGCGCCGTGAAGACGCTCACCCTCGGCTCCCACGGCGACACGATGGTGCCCGTGCCGAGTGCCTGCACGTCAACGGCCGGCCCCTCGACCAGCTGCTCGACGCCCAGACGATCGAGGAGCTCGTCGTGCGCACCCGCAACGGCGGCGCCGAGGTGGTCGCGCTGCTCAAGAGCGGGTCCGCCTACTACGCGCCGTCGGCCGCCGCCGCCCGGATGGCCCGGGCCGTCGCCGAGGACGCCGGCGCCGTGATGCCGGTCTGTGCCTGGGTCGACGGCCAGTACGGCATCGAGGGCGTGTACCTGGGCGTCGAGGCCGAGCTGGGGGCCGGCGGCGTCCGGCGCGTGGTCGAGCGTGACCTCACCGAGAGCGAGCTGGCCGGCCTGCGGGAGGCGGCGGACGCCGTCAAGGCCAAGGCCAAGGACGCCTCCTCGCTCTAGCCGGCGCGGAGGCCGGCGGCGAGTCGGTACGGGGTCGGGACGAGAGCCACCGTGTGAGCCCTTCTGCCGGTCGCGGGTCAGCGCGCGGCGGGGATGCGGGGTGAGGACGGCGGTGAGACCCGACGCGGGCGGCCCGGTGCGGCCGAGCGGACGAGCCGGACGCCGAGGGCGACGATCCAGACGCTCCACAGCACGTAACCGGCGAAGTTGACCAGAGCGGCGCCGGTGACTCCGGCCGGCACGAGCAGCCCGGTCAGGATCAGCGGGATCGAGACGACCGCGAGCGCCGTGAACGGCCGGGACAGCACCCAGCGGCCGCGCAGGGCGGCAAGGACGAGCGCGGTGAACGCCGCTGTGAGGAGGTATCCACCGGCCTCGCCGACGACGCCGCCGAGCACGTCCCCGAGCAGCTCGTAGCGTTGAACCGCCGCCTTCACCTGCGACGGTGTCGAGGCGGGGTCGGTCGCCGTCGACGCGAGCCCCGGGACGAGAAGCGGCCACCGCAGCAGGCCGGCGACCTGGACGACGGCGGCGGCGACGCCCGCGGCGACGGCACCCCGGGTCCAGCGGGAGTCACCGGCGAGCCGGCCGAGGCCGACGGCGATCGGCGCCAGCAGGGCGGCGCCCAGCGCGAGCAGGGCGAAGAGGCCGCCGACGAGTGCCGCCGACCCCTCGAAGTGGCGCAGCGCCTCCTCGCCGGGCAGCTGGAGCACACTCGGGTAGTCGAACGCGGTGCTCAGCCCGAGGAACGCCCCGTTCACGAGGACGGCGGAGCTGACGAGGAGGAGACCGGTGGTGCGGGGACGGATGGCGAGCAGAGGCATGAGATCAGCTTCCTTGTACGGTGTACAGAGTTGATACCGTAATCTTGTATGCCGTACAGAGATCGTGTCAAGAGGGAGATGTCGATGCCCGGCCCGGCCCGGACCCGCAGCGAGGGGGAGATCCTCGCCGCCGCCCTGCGCCTGCTCGACGAGGGCGGTGCGGAGGCCGTCTCGGTGCGCAGCGTCGCCGCCGCCGTCGGGATCGCCCCCAACGCCATCTACACGTACTTCCCGACCAAGGCGGCGCTGGTGAGTGCCCTCGCCGATCACCTCCTCGAGGGCCTCGCCGCCGCATCGGCCGCGGCGGAGCGCCCCGGGCGGGACGAGGTCGCGGCCCTCGCCCAGGCGCTGCGGCAGGTGTTGCTGGCCCACCCCGGCGTCGTCCCGCTGGTGCTGCGCTCGGCGTTCGACGGGCCGAACGCCCTCGCCGCGGGGGAGCGGCTCCTGGCCGCGTTGGAGCGCTCGGGCCTCCCCCCGGCCGACGCGGCGCGCGCCTCCTACCTGCTGCAGACCTATGTGCTGGGATCGGTGGCGCTCGACGTCGCCGAGCTCGACCCGGCCGCTCCGCGGCCCGACGACGAGACGCGCACGGCGCTGCGCCGTGAGGCGCTCACCGGCATCCCCGTCGAGGCCTTCCCGCTCACCGCGGCCGCCACCGACGTCGTCGCCGCCTACAACAGCGACGAACAGTTCGGGTGGGGGCTGGACCGGATCCTCGACGGTGTGGCGGCGGGCGCCCGATCATGATCGCTGCCGGCCGGCGTACTCGCTCGGGGTGACCCCGAAGTGCACCCTGAAATCGCGGCTGAGGTGCGCCTGGTCGCTGTACCCGAGCTCGGCCGCCAGCGCGGCCCAGCCGCCGGCGGCGCGCAGGGCGACGTCACCGTGCCTCGCCCGCTCACCGGCCTCGAGCAGCCGGTAGCGACGCACCACCCAGGTGGGTGACACGCCCGCGTGCCGGGCGAAGAGTCGCTGCAAGGTCCGGACGGTGACCCCGGTGCGCGCGGCGAGATCCTCCACCCGGCGAACGGAACGGTCCGCCTCGGCGATCCGGCCGGCGGCGACCACCTCGCGGGCGGCGGCGACGCGGGCGGCGTCCGCCCGGTCGACGATCCCGGCGAGGGCCGCCCGCAGCATCTCCACCCGGCGCTCGTCGGCGTCCGGCCCGGCGATGCCGCGGACGGCGGCGGTGAGCGCGCCGGCGTCCAGGTCGACGACGGGCCGACCGAGCGGCACGACACGGTCGGTCAGGGTGTGCACCGGCACCTCGACGAGGGCCCCGAGACCGCCCGGCGCCGTCATCGCGGCCACCGCCCAGCCCTCGCCGCTGACGGTGCGGTCCGTTCTCCGCCGCTGGACGCCGTGCAGCAGTGGCGGCGCGTCCGAGGCGACGCTGAGGTTCGCGCCGGGATGCGTGAGGACCTGCTGGGTGTGCGACGTCCCCGGCGGCAGGGTCCAGCGGACGGTCCAGAAGCGGTCGACGAGCCCGTCGAGCACCCCGCCGGCGGGGTAGCGGGTGAGCACCACCCGACGGCGCAGGACGTCGGGGTCGACGATCCCGCGGGCGTCCTCCTCGACCGGCCGGGGCGTGCGCGTCACCCGCCGATGATGGCGCGGATGTTCAAGCCCGGCGTCCTGCCCCGCCCCTAGGTTCCCGGCATGACGACTGAGTCCTCCCAGCTGCCCTACTTCGCCGCCACCGCTCCCGCCGCGCTCTCCGGGCCGCCGGCCCGCGCCCTGGCCCTGCTCGAGCCGGTGCTCGCCGACCTCGCCGTGGTGGTGCGGCGGCCGTCGGCTGCCGAGGCCCGGTTGCCGACCCCCTGCGACAGGTTCGACGTGACGGCACTGCGCGACCACGTGCTCGGATGGGTGCAGTTCTTCGCCGCCGCGCTGGCAGACCCCCGGCGCGAGCAGCCGCGGCCGGACCCCGACGCGTACCGCGCCGCGCAGGACGACCGCGATCCCGCGGACGTCGTCCGGCTGGCGGCGGCCTCGATCGCAGCAGCCGTCCGGAACGGGGCCGGCCGGCGGGAGGTCGTCCTGGCGTCCTCCCGGATGGACGGCGGCGCCGTCCTCGCGATGATCCTCGGGGAGTACCTCCTGCACGGGTGGGACCTGGCGCGCGCGCTCGACCTGCCGTGGCCCCCGGCGCCCGAGGCGTGCGAGGCGGCGCTCGGGTTCTTCCGGACGATGATCGCCCCGGAGTACCGCGGTGGCGACGCCGGCTACTTCGGGCCGGAGGTGCCCGTGGCTGCCGGGGCGGGCGCCTTCGAGCGGCTGCTGGGGTTCGCCGGGCGCGACCCGAGGTGGTCTGCCGGCCGCTGACAGGTCACGCGGGGTTCACGGAATTCACGCGTGCATGACGTCTCCGGCCCTGGGGTACATGACCGCCCAGGACGACGACGATGACGTCAGGGGAGCGTGCGATGACATCGGAAACCGTAGACCGGCCAGTCGTGAGGAGTCTGGTCCCGGCGCGCATGGACCGCCTGCCGTGGGCGCGCTTCCACTGGACGATCGTCTTCGGTCTGGGCACTGCCTGGATCCTCGACGGCCTCGAGATCCAGATCGTGTCCGCGATCGGCAGCACCCTGCAGGAGAAGGGCACGCTCGCCCTGAGCAGCGGCCAGGTCGGCCTGCTCGGCTCGGTCTACCTCTTCGGTGAGGTGGTCGGCGCACTCGTCTTCGGGCGGCTCACCGACCGGCTCGGCCGCAAACGGCTCTTCATCCTGACCCTGGCGCTCTACCTCGTCGCCAGCGGCATCGCCGCCTTCTCGTTCTCGCTGTGGTTCCTGCTCCTGTTCCGGTTCGTCGCCGGCCTGGGTATCGGCGGCGAGTACACCGCGATCAACTCCGCGATCGACGAGCTCATCCCGTCGCACTACCGCGGTCGCGTGGACATCGCCATCAACGGCACCTACTGGGCCGGCGCGATGATCGGCGCGGCGGCCTCGATCTTCCTGCTCAACCCCGACCTGTTCCCGATCAACGTCGGCTGGCGCATCGGCCTGCTCATCGGTCCTGTCTTGGGTCTGGGCATCATCTACCTGCGCCGGAACATCCCCGAGAGCCCGCGGTGGCTGATGACCCACGGCCGCGAGGAAGAGGCCGAGGCCACCGTCGACGACATCGAGGCGCAGGTCCGCGCGCAGGGCATCGAGCTCGAACCGGTCCCCGACTCCAAGGCGCTGGAGGTGAAGGCGCAGCCGCCGATCTCCTACGCCCAGATCGCCCGGGTGATGCTGTCGAAGTACCCCAGCCGCTCGTTCCTCGGCTTCTCGATGATGGTGACGCAGGCCTTCCTCTACAACGCCATCTTCTTCACCTATTCGCTGGTGCTCGCGCACTTCTACAACATCCCCGGCGACAAGATCGGGTACTACTTCTTCCCGTTCGCTGTCGGCAACCTGCTCGGCCCCTTGCTGCTCGGCCCGCTGTTCGACACCGTCGGCCGGCGCAAGATGATCCTGGGCACCTACGGCATCTCCGGCGTCCTGCTCGCCGTCAGCGCCGTGCTGTTCCACAACGGCTCCCTGACCGCGACGACGCAGACGGCGTTCTGGTGCGTGATCTTCTTCTTCGCCTCGGCGGGCGCGTCGTCGGCCTACCTCACGGTCAGCGAGATCTTCCCGCTGGAGCTGCGCGGCCAGGCCATCTCGTTCTTCTTCGCCATCAGCCAGCTCGCCGGCGGCGTCGCCGCGCCGTACATCTTCGGGCGGCTCATCGGTGAGGGTAAGGACCCGGGCCCGCTGACCATCGGCTACTTCTTCGGCGCCGCCGTCATGATCGCCGGTGGCATCATCGCCTGGTTCTTCGGGGTCGACGCCGAGCGCAAGTCCCTGGAGGACATCGCCAACCCGCTGTCCGCGGTGAACACCCGCGAGGAGGTCGGTGGCCGGCCCCGCCGCGGCGCCACCCGGATCGAGGGGGCAGCCCCGATGGGCTGAGACAGGGGCTGAGGCATGCAGGGTCGCGCCCGGCATCCCGAGGGGGGCCGGGCGCGACGGCGTCCAAGGGCCCGGGCGCGTCCGCGACCCCTCCCAGCCGGCGGGGCCCGGCGGCCTCGGCGTCCGTGCTGGATAGGCTGGCCGTCAGAACGTCGTGCCGTCGAAGGAGCGCTGTCCCGTGGCGAAGATCAAGGTGGAGGGTCCCGTCGTCGAGCTCGACGGCGACGAGATGACGCGGATCATCTGGCAGGTCATCAAGGACCGGCTGATCCACCCCTATCTCGACGTCGACCTGCGGTACTACGACCTCTCGATCGAGCACCGGGACGCCACCGACGACCAGGTGACGGTCGACGCCGCGAACGCCGTCAAGCAGCACGGCGTCGGCGTCAAGTGCGCGACCATCACCCCCGACGAGGCGCGGGTCGAGGAGTTCGGCCTCAAACGGATGTGGCGCTCGCCCAACGGGACCATCCGCAACATCCTCGGCGGCGTGGTCTTCCGTGAGCCGATCATCATCAGCAACATCCCACGGCTGGTGCCCACGTGGACGAAGCCGATCGTCATCGGCCGCCACGCGCACGGCGACCAGTACAAGGCGACCGACTTCAAGGTGTCCGGCCCCGGCACCGTGACCCTGACGTTCACCCCCGATGAGGGTGGTGAGCCGATGGAGTTCGAGGTCGTGCGCATGCCCGAGGGCGGCGGCGTCGTCATGGGGATGTACAACTTCAAGCGGTCCATCGAGGACTTCGCCCGGGCTTCGCTCTCGTACGGCCTCAAGCGCGGTTACCCCGTCTACATGTCGACGAAGAACACGATCCTCAAGGCGTACGACGGCATGTTCAAGGACACCTTCGCCGAGATCTTCGAGTCCGAGTACAAGGCGGATTTCGAGGCCGCCGGCCTGACCTACGAGCACCGGCTCATCGACGACATGGTGGCCGCGGCGCTCAAGTGGGAGGGCGGGTACGTCTGGGCCTGCAAGAACTACGACGGCGACGTCCAGTCGGACACGGTCGCGCAGGGATTCGGCTCGCTCGGCCTGATGACCAGCGTGCTGATGACGCCCGACGGCCGCACCGTCGAGGCCGAGGCCGCCCACGGCACGGTGACCCGTCACTTCCGTCAGCACCAGCAGGGCAAGCCGACCTCGACGAACCCGATCGCGAGCATCTACGCCTGGACGGGCGGCCTCAAGCACCGGGCGTCCTCGACGGCACCCCCGAGGTGACCCGCTTCGCGGAGACGCTCGAGCGGGTGTGCGTCGAGACCGTGGAGAGCGGGCGGATGACCAAGGATCTCGCGCTGCTCGTCGGCCCCGACCAGGCCTGGCTCACCACCGAGGAGTTCCTCGGCGCTCTCGACGAGAACCTCCAGAAGGCGCTCGCCTGAGCGGCGTGCCCTCAGCAGACCTCGCCGCTCGACACGACCGTGACCAGGCCGTCGGGCGACGACGAGGTGGCGCGCCCCGAGAGCCCGTGACTGCCGGAGGTCCAGGTCGCCCCGCCCGAGCGGCCCGCGTGCACGCTGATCCGCGTCGCTGAGCCCTGGAGCTGGGCGACCGTCAGCCCCACGGCGATGCCGTCGACCGTGGACAGGGTCCGGCCGGGGGCGCCCCGGTCCGTCCAGCCGACGAAGTGATCGCCGCGCGCCACGATCGTGAACCCCTTCGTCGCGTAGACCGTCCGTCGCCCGGCGGGGCAGGCCCGCCGGTGCGCCAGGAGCGGCCCGACCAGCCGCGCGACCGTGGCCCGCACGCGGCGGGCCGAGGCGCCGAACTCCAGGTGCGCGATGTGGGTGTCCGCGGTGATCACGCCCAGTCCGCCGGCCTCGAGCACCAGTCCGGGCAGGTCCACGGTCGGCCCGTCGTCCCCCGCGCCCTCCTCGGCGGAGGTGGCGGGCGGCGCCGACGCCGCGGGGTCTGTGCCCTGGCCGGCGGCTGCCACCGTGCTCCCCACGGGCAGGATGGCTGTGCCGGTGGTCGGCCCCACCCGCCCGGCGTCCGTGCCCGGGGACGGCGCGACGCCGGAACCGGGCGACGGCATCGCCGCCGTGCTCGACGCACCCGAGGTGCCGTCCGCAGGCGGTGCGGCCGACCCCGCCCCGGTACCGCCGCCCGCACAGCCCGTGAGCGCGAGGAGTAGCAGAACGATCACATTGAGTCGCTGGAACACGAGCCCAGGCTAGGGCTCCGGTGCCGCGAGCCCCCGCCCCAAGGGCCGGCGGCGCAGCGCGTGTCGCCCACGAGCCCACGAGCGCCAGCAGCGGGATTCAGCGGAACACCACCGTCCGGTGGCCGTTGAGGAGCACCCGGTGCTCGGCGTGCCAGCGCACCGCTCTCGCGAGCACCTGCGCCTCGACGTCGCGCCCCGCCGCGGCCAGCGCCTCGGGGGTCATGGCGTGGTCGACCCGGACCACGTCCTGCTCGATGATCGGCCCCTCGTCGAGCTCGGGGGTCACGTAGTGCGCGGTGGCGCCGATCAGCTTGACCCCGCGGTCGTGCGCCTGGTGGTACGGCCGCGCGCCCTTGAAGCTCGGCAGGAACGAGTGGTGGATGTTGATCAATCGGCCGTTGAGCTCCTGGCAGGTGGCGTCGGACAGCACCTGCATGTAGCGGGCGAGCACGACGAGCTCGACCTCGTGCTCCTTGACCAGCTCGAGGAGCCGGGCCTCGGCGGCGTCCCGGGTGCCGGGCCCGACCGGCACGTGATGGAACGGCACCCCGTAGAACTCGGCGATCGGCCGCAGGTCGTCGTGGTTGCCCACCACGGCGGGGACGTCGACCGGCAGGGTGCCGCTGCGCGCGCGGAAGAGCAGGTCGGCGAGGCAGTGCCCGCCGAGGCTCACCAGGACGAGCGTGCGGGTGTGGTGGTCCGCGGCGTGCAGCTGCCAGTCCATGCCGAAGCCGGCGGCGACCGGCGCGAAGGCCAGCCGCAGCGCGGCGCCGAGCTCGACGGGCGTCACGGCGGCGCCGGAGGGCGCCACCTCGACGCGCATGAAGAACCGTCCGGTGGAGGGATCGCCGTACTGGTGGCTCTCGGCGATGTTGCCGCCGGCCGCGAGGACGGCGCCCGCGACGGCGTGCACGATGCCGGTCCGGTCCGGGCACGACAGCGTCAGGACGTGGTGGGAGCTCACCGGTCGAGGGTAGGGCGCTCGCGCCGGTCAGCAGGGCGCGCGTGAGCAGCGGCGCCCGAGAGAAGGAGAGCGCTCGCGCGGCGCGCGCGGCCCTGGTTACGCTGCCAGGACGGCCACGCCGCGATGTGGCCGTGCAATCGCGCCTGCCGTCGGCGCGAGGCAGGGGTCGAGATGAGTGACACGGCTGCACCGGGCTCGGCAGTGGGGGCCGAAGCCCTCGACGTCTCGGTCGCGCACCCCGCGCGGGTGTACGACGCCTGGCTGGGTGGCAAGGACCACTTCGCCGCGGACCGGGCGGCGGCCCAGCAGGTCGCGACGACGAACCCCGGCATCGTGCCCAGCGTGCGCAGCAACCGCGCCTTCCTGGTGCGGGTCGTCCGGTACCTCGTCGAGGAGGCCGGCATCCGCCAGTTCCTCGACCTCGGCACGGGGCTGCCGTCGGCGAACAACGTGCACGAGGTGGCCCGTGCCTCGGCGCCCGACGCCCGCGTCGTGTACGTCGACAACGACCCGATCGTCCTGGTGCACGCCCGTGCGCTCCTGACGGGCGCCTCGGGGACGGTGGACTACGTCGACGGCGACATCCGCGACAGCGACGCCATCCTCTCCGCCGGGAGCCGGACGCTCGACCTGTCCCGGCCCGTCGCCGTGATGCTGCTGATGACCCTGCAGTTCGTCCTCGACGAGGACGGCCCGGCCGAGCTCGTGCGCCGGTACCTCGACGCCGTCCCCTCGGGCAGCTACCTCGTGCTCTCCCACCCGGCGAGCGACGGCGGGGAGCACGCGGTGGCCGCGAACCAGGGAACGGCCCGGTACAACCAGATGGTCGCCACGCCGATGCAGCGGCGCAGCCGGGCCGAGTTCGAGGCGTTCCTCGAAGGGCTGGAGCTCGTCGAGCCGGGCGTCGTGCACATGTCGCAGTGGCGGCCCGGGCCGGACGACGTCGTCCCCGTCCGCCCGTCTCCCGCCTACTGCGCGGTGGCACGCAAGCCCTGAGCCCGGCCGAGGGCCGCGCTAGGCTGGGCGTCGCCGCGACTGGCGTTCAGGTGGGTCACCACCGGGGAGCGGTGGAGTCGTCGTCGACGGGTCGTCCGCCTGGGCCCGCCGGCTCGCCGGGCCCGCACCTGCCGGCCCGAACGACGTCCACCACGTCAACAGGAGTTCCCATGCTCGACCAGACCCCCCGTCCCGCGCGCGAGCGCACCCCCTCCCAGGCCGTGACGACCGCGCCGCTGGCGCAGGTCGATCCCGAGATCGCCGCCGTGCTGACCGGTGAGCTGGGCCGCCAGCGCGGCACCCTCGAGATGATCGCCAGCGAGAACTTCGCGCCGCGCGCGGTTCTCGAGGCGCAGGGCTCGTGCTGACGAACAAGTACGCCGAGGGCTACCCCGGCCGCCGCTACTACGGCGGCTGCGAGTACGTCGACGTCGCCGAGGACCTCGCGCATCGAGCGCGTCAAGGCCCTGTTCGGCGCCGGCTACGCCAACGTGCAGCCGCACTGCGGGGCGCAGGCGAACGCCGCCGCCTGGTCGGCGATCATCGAACCCGGCGACACGCATCCTCGGCCTCGAGCTCGCCCACGGCGGCCACCTGACCCACGGCATGAAGATCAACTTCTGCGGCAAGCTCTACGCCGTCGTCGCCTACGGGGTGGATCCGCAGACGTTCCGCATCGACATGGACAGCTGTCGCGGGCCAGCCGCGCTCGAGACCCGGCCGAAGCTCATCATCGCCGGCTGGTCCGCGTACCCGCGTCAGCTCGACTTCGCGGCGTTCCGCAGCATCGCCGACGAGGTCGGCGCCCTGCTCTTGGTCGACATGGCGCACTTCAGCGGGCTCGTCGCGGCCGGCGCTGCACCCCAACCCGGTGCCGCACGCGCACGTCATCACCTCGACCACGCCACAAGACGCTGGCGGGCCCGCGCGCGCGGCATGATCCTCGCCGCCGACGAGGACGTCGCGAAGAAGTTCAACTCCGCGGTGTTCCCGGGCCAGCAGGGCGGGCCCGCTCATGCACGTCATCGCGGCGAAGGCCGTCGCCTTCAAGATCGCGGCGACGCCGGAGTTCAAGGAGCGCCAGGAGCGCACCATCCGCGGCGCGCAGATCCTCGCCGAGCGGCTGCTCGCCGCCCGACGCGGCGGCGGCCGGCGTCAGCGTGCTCACCGGCGGCACCGACGTCCACCTGGTCCTGGTCGACCTGCGCAACTCCGCAGCTCGACGGCAAGCAGGCCGAGGACCTCCTGCACGAGGTCGGCATCACCGTGAACCGCAACGCCGTGCCGTTCGACCCGCGCCCGCCGATGGTCACCTCGCGGCCTGCGGATCGGCACTCCGGCGCTCGCCACCCGCGGCTTCGGCGACGCCGAGTTCACCGAGGTCGCCGACATCATCGCGGCGGCGCTGCAGCCCAGCGCGGACGTCGAGGCGCTGCGCGCCCGGGTCGAGCGCCTGGCCGCCGACTTCCCGCTCTACCAGGGGCTCGAGAGTGGTGATGAGCGGCGCAGATCCTCGACGGCAAGGCGACCGCGGCCACCGTCAAGGCCGAGCTGCGCGGCGGGTCGCGGCTCTGGCGACGGGTGGCGTCGTCCCGGGCCTGGGCACGGTGCTCGTCGGCGACGACCCCGGCAGCCACGCGTACGTGCGCGGCAAGCACAAGGACTGCGCCGAGGTCGGGATCGCCTCGATCCGGCGTCGACCTGCCGGCCGACGCCTCGCAGGCGCAGGTCGAGGAGGCGGTGGCCGCGCTGAACGCGGACCCCGCCTGCACCGGCTTCATCGTCCAGCTGCCGCTGCCCGGCGCCTCGACACCGACCGCGTGCTCGAGCTCGTCGACCCCGCCAAGGACGCCGACGGCCTGCACCCGACCAACCTCGGCCGGCTGGTGCTGAACGTCAACCGGCCGATGAGCGTCACCGCTGCCGTGCACGCCGCACGCCGTGGTCGACCTGCTGCTGCGGCACGACGTCGACCTGCGCGGCGCCGAGGTCGTCGTCGTCGGCCGCGGCGTCACCGTCGGCCGTCCGCTCGGGCTGCTGCTGACCCGGCGGTCCGTCAACGCCACGGTCACGCTCTGCCACACCGGCACGAAGGACCTGGCCGAGCACACCCGCCGGGCCGACGTCGTCGTCGCCGCCGCGGGCGTCGCCGGGCATCGTGAAGGCGGCCATGGTCAAGCCGGGCGCCACCGTGCTCGACGTCGGCATCACCCGCGTCGACGAGGGCGGGCGCACGAGGCTCGTCGGCGACGTCGCGCCCGACGTCCTCGAGGTGGCCGGCCGGGTCGCGCCGATGCCGGGCGGCGTCGGCCCGATGACGCGCGCCATGCTGCTCGCGAACGTCGTCGAGGCAGCCGAGCGGGTGGCGCGCTGAGCGGGCTTGTGATCAGGTCACGAGCCCGTGATACGGTCTTCGCGGTTGCAGTCGCCGTTCCCTCGTTCTTCGGCCTCCCCGCGGTTCGTCCCGCGGGCGTCGTTCGTGCTGTGGGCCTCGTCGGCCGCGTGACCCGGTAATGGTCACATTCCGTTGCCGACGTGGTACATCATCAGGAGAGAACATGGCACAGGGCACCGTGAAGTGGTTCAACGGCGAGAAGGGCTTCGGCTTCATCACGCCGGACGGCGGCAGTGCCGACGTCTTCGTCCACTTCTCGGCCATCCAGACCGACGGCTACCGCTCGCTCGACGAGAACCAGCGCGTCGAGTTCGACGTCACGCAGGGCCAGAAGGGCCCGCAGGCCGCGAACGTCCGCGCCGATCTGAGCTGACCTCGCGTAGCCGCCCGCATCCGGGCGGCGCTCGAGAGAGGTAACACGTGAGCCCGTCCGGCATCGCCGGGCGGGCTCACGTGCGTCTGGCGGGCCCTCGATCTGGCGGGCTCAGGCCTGGCCGAGGCGGCGCAGCGCCAGTGAGGCGTAGAGAGCGGTGCCGGCCGGGAGCACCGCGTCGTCGAAGCGCGGCCTGGGGCGAGTGGTTGCTCGGAGCGCTCGCGCGGGTCGCGGCCGTCGACGAGCGCCCCGAGGAAGAGCATGGCGCCCGGGCACCCGGCGAGCACCCGCGAGAAGTCCTCGCGAGCCGGTGATCGGGTTCGGCATGCGCACGGCGAGCGCTCGGCGCCGAACACGTCCGCGGCGACGCCGCAGCGCGAACGCGGCCTCGGCCGGGTCGTTCACCGTGACGGGGTACTCCTCCTCGAACCGCACCTCGACGTCGACGCCCGTGCGCGGCCGCGATGCCCTCGCAGACCCGCCGCACGACGTCCGCGAGCGACTGCCGGACCGCGCGGTGAACGTGCGCACGGTCGCCTCGAACGTCGCCGTGTCGGGGATGATGTTGCGCCTGCGTGCCGCCGTGGATGCGTCCCGACGGTGAGCACGACCGGATCGAACGGTCGAACGCGCGGGTCACCGTCGTCTGCAGCGCGGTGACCATCTCGCAGGCCGCCGGCATCGGGTCGCGGGCCTGGTGCGGCGTCGACCCGTGGCCGCCGGCGCCGCGCACGGTCACGAACAGCCCGTCGCGACGCCGCCATGAGCGGGCCGGGCCGGGCGAACGACGCCCGGCGGGCAGTCGGTGCGACAACACGTGCAGGCCGTAGGCGGCGTCGACGCGCGGCCCGCCGCGTCCAGCACCCCCTCCTCGATCATGTGCCGCGCGCCGTCGAAGCCCTCCTCGCCGGGCTGGAACATGAACACGACGTCGCCGCCAGCTCGTCGCGGCGGGCGCCAGCAGCCGCGCGGCGCCCGACGAGCCCCGCGGTGTGCAGGTCGTGGCCGCAGGCGTGCATCGCGCCGTGCGCCGCGACGCGAACGGCACGCCGGTCTCCTCCGCCACGGGCAGCGCGTCCATGTCGCCGCGCAGCAGGACGACCGCGGCTCGCCGGCCGCGTCGCCCGCCGCGCAGCACGGCGGTCACGGACGTCATCGCGTCGCCGGTGGTGATCTCGAGCGGCAGGCCGCGAGCGACGGCGAGCACCCGCTCCTGCGTGCGGGGCAGCGTCGAGCCCGATCTCGGGTTCCCGCGTGCAGCCGGTGGCGCAGCTCGGTCACGTCGGTGTGCAGGGATCGGGCGTCGTCGAGCAGGTCGGGCGCGAGGGTCATGCGCGCCTTTCTACTCCTCGATGCCCTCGTCGTCGCGGCCGGCCGCGAGGTACAGCGCGGCGAGCGCCTCGTGGGTGGCCCGGCCGCCGAGCGCCGGCGGCGGGTCCGGGAGTTGGCGCAGGAGCAGGTCGGCGGGGGCTTCGAGGGTCGGCGGCCGTGCCGTCAGGGGCACGGGCGGGAGCCAGAACCGCTCGGCGGCGGCCGCGACGTCGACCGACGGCAGGTCGGCCAGGACACGGCGGGCGCTGACCGGTTCCGCGGCGTCCGGGGGGTCGTCGACCGCGCCGGCGGCCAGATCCGCGAGCAGGTCGGCGCGGGAGCGGCCGCGCCAGAGCAGGAGCTCGAACGGGTCGTCGTCCAGGCGTTCGGCGAGCAGGTAGAACGTGGCGGCGATGTGCTTGCACGGCACGGCGACGTCGGGGCAGGTGCATCGCATCGCGAGCTCCCGCGAGCTCCCGGGGAAGAGCGGCGCCCCGGCCGCCGCGAAGACCTCCTCCAGCTCGCCGGGCAGCTCGCCGGCGAGCAGCTGCGCCCGGTACAGGGCCTGCGAGGCGAGCGCGCTCTCGACCGCCTGCCAGGCGTCGTCGCCGAGCACCGCGAACCCGATGCTCACCTGGTACGGCTGTGGCCGCGATCCCTGCACCGTCGAGCTCACGGCGCCCGGACGCACCGTCAGGGTGAGCACCTGCCCCTTGCGCGCGTACGTGCGGCCGCGCGTGAGCCGGCCGCCCATCGAGAGCGACTCGAGCACGGCGACGAACCGCCGCGACCACCACGTCGAGCCGATCGCGCCGCGCTCGGACCGCGCGACGAGGCCGCCCTCGACGCGGATCGGCCGGGCGCCGCGCTCGCCCCAGTCCTGCCAGCCGCCGCTCACGTGCTCATCCTCCCTCCCCTCGCCGACGCGGAGACCTTCCCCACTCCCCGGTGATCAAGGAATTCTCGGCTCGCATGCGCGTCCCCGTGCTCACGGCCACGGCCGAGAATTCCTTGATCACCGGGAGTGGTGGGGGTGGCTACTCCGATACGGCGACCGCTGCGTCGAGGGTGACGAGCTCGCGCAGCTGCGTCGGTGCGACAGCTCGGTGAGCCAGCCCTCGCCGGTGCCGACGATCCGCGTCGGCCAGTCCGCGCTTCTCGCTCGATCATGCCGGCGATGCGCTCCTCGATCGTGCCGGCGCAGACGAGCTTGCGGACCTGGACGTTCCTGGCCTGGCCGATGCGGAACGCCCGGTCGGTGGCCTGGTCCTCGACCGCCGGGTTCCACCAGCGGTCGTAGTGGATCACGTGGTTCGCGGCGGTCAGGTTCAGGCCCGTCCCGCCGGCCTTCAGGGACAGGACGAACACCGCCGGCGCGGCGGCCGATCGATCGGACTGGAAGCGCGCGACCATCGCGTCGCGCGCCTTCTTCGGCACGCCGCCGTGCAGGAACAGCACCTCACGGCCGAACCGGGCGGACAGGTGCGCCGCGGAGCATGCCGCCGAACTCCGCGAACTGGGTGAAGAGCAGCGCCCGCTCGCCGTCGGCGAGCACCTCCGTCGAGGATCTCCTCGACCCGGGCGAGCTTGCCGGAGCGGCCCGGCAGGGGAGTCCGTCGCTGCAGCAGCGTGCGCCGGGTGGTTGCAGACCTGCTTGAGCTTGGTCATCGTGGCGAGCACGAGGCCGCGGCGCTCGATCCCCTCGCTCTGCTCGACCTTCTCGAGCATGCTCGTCGACGACGGCCTGGTAGAGGCGCCGCCTGCTCGCGGGTGAGCGTGCACAGCGACCTCCATCTCGAGCTTGTCGGGCAGGTCGGCGATGATCGAGCGGTCGGTCTTGACCCGGCGCAGCACGAAGGGGCGGGTCAGCGTGCGCAGCCGGTCGGCCGCTCGCTCGTCGCCGTGCGCGCTCGATCGGCTCGGCGAAGCGCCGCGTGAACGCGGCGGCCGAGCCGAGCAGGCCGGGGTTGACGTAGTCGAGGATCGACCAGAGGTCGGCCAGCCGGTTCTCCACCGGGGTGCCGGTCATGGCGATGCGCTGCCGCGCCGGCAGCGTGCGGACCGCCTGCGCCTGCTGGGTGGCCGCGTTCTTGATCGCCTGCGCCTCGTCGAGCACGACCCGGTCGCCACGCCACCTCGCGCAGCGCCTCGACGTCGCGGGCGGCGACGGCGTAGGTCGTGAGCACGAGGTCGGCCGCGCCGACGGCGGCCGCGAACTCCTCGCCCGCGGGCGCGGTCGGCGCCGTGGTGCACGTGCACGCGCAGCTCGGGCGCGAACCGCTCCGCCTCGCGCTGCCAGTTGCCGACCAGCGACATGGGGCAGACCAGCAAGGCGGGTCGGGGCCGGGCCCGGCGTGCGCCGGCGCAGCAGGGCGAGCAGCTGCACCGTCTTTCCGAGCCCCATGTCGTCGGCCAGGACGCCCCCGAGGCCCACCCGGTCGAGGAACGCCAGCCAGGCGAGACCTCGCTCCTGGTAGGGGCGCAGGGTGCCGGTGAAGCCGGCCGGGGCCGCCACCCGCTCGAGCCGCTCGTCGGCCGCGGCCGACAGCAGGTCGCCGACCCAGCCCTCGCCCTCGACGCCGAGCACGGGCAGGCCGGCGGTCTCCTCGTCGAGGGTCGCGGCGAGGCCGAGCACCTCCGCCAGTGACAGCGCCGCCGACGGCGGCTGCGCGAGCAGCTTCAGCCCGCGGGCCAGCCGGCGCGGATCCAGCTCGACCCACTGCCCGCGCAGCCGCACCAGCGGCTGCTGGAGCTCCGCGAGCCGGGCCAGCTCCTCCGCGTCGAGCCGCTCCTCGCCGAGGGAGATCTCCCACTGGTAGTCGACCAGGGCCTCCTGGCCCAGGCCGCCCGCGGTGGCGACGACCCCGGGCTGGGTCCGTCCGTTGGCCCGCAGCCGCGCTCCGAGCCGGGCCGACGGCCGGGCCCACCAGCCGGGCAGGTCGACGCCGAACCCGGCGGCCGCGAGCACCGGTGCCGCCTCGCGGAGAAAGGCGTGCGCCCCGGGGTGTCGAGGGCGAGCACCTCCGGCCGGGCGGCCCGCAGCGACCGCTCCAGCTCGCGGTACAGCCGGCTGGCCCGCCCGAGCTCGGCGAGCAGCGCCCGTGGCGGTGACGGGACGAGCCCACCCATCGCCGCCGCCGCGCCCTCGCCGGCCCATACCTGCGCGGCCGGCGCGACCAGGCTCGGCTCGGCGCTCGCCTGCAGGGCGAACTCGAGCTCCCACACCTCCTCCGGCGCCCCCGGCGACGGCTCCACCAGCCGGAACCGGGCCCGCGCCGGCCCGCCGACCACCTCGCGCTGCCAGCGGGGACAGCTCGACGCCCAGGGCGGCGACCGCTCCGGCGCTGGCCTCGAAGGTGCCGTCGCCGGGCTCGGTCAGGGCGATCAGCCAGGCGGGCGTCCCGGGGGCGGTCCGCACGCCCGCGACCGGGTCGCGCCGATCCCGCCCGACCGTCCGGACGCCGCCAGCCGGCGCCGCACCGCCGCGTCGAGCAGGTCGTCGAGGGCCGTGCCGACGACGTCGGCGGGAGTGGGTACGGCCGCGGCGGCTGCGCCGAGCCCGGCGGGCGGCAGGGCGAGCACGAGCGCGCGCGCCCACGCGGCGTCGGCGCCGGTCGGCAGCGGGCGCCACACGGCGCGGCCGCCCAGGGCCGGAGCCCGAGCGGGGATGCGGCAGACCGGCCGGGTGGGGGCAGCACCACGGGCAGCGCGCGGCCGCGGGCGGCGAGGTCGTCGGCGAAGGCGGCCACCTCGCGCAGGTGCCGCCAGGCCGGGCCCGCCACGGTGCCGTCGGGGACGTCGGCCAGCAGCAGCGCGAGGGCCGTGGCCGGGTCGAGCTCGACCACCGGCACCCGCCAGGCGAGCGCACGGGTGACCAGCCGGGCACCGGAGGTCGCGGACACGGTCGGGGGAGCGGCCAGCTCCGGCGAGGCCACCGGCCGGCCGCCCGACGTCGGCAGCAGCAGGTCGTGCTGCGCCGGGCGTGCCTCGGGGACGCCGAGGGCGGCCGCGACGCGGGCGGCGTCCGCGGCGTGGGGGTGAGGCCTCGACGGGGAGCCGACCCGGCGGGCCGGCGCCGGCTCGTCGACCAGCGGAACGGCCGCGTCCTCGGCCCAGACGGCGAGCGTCCCGGCGCGCGACCACCAGGGGTGCAGGACCAGCACGAGGTCAGCCCCGGCGTGGGAGGCTGGCCGGGCTGTGCAGGCAGGAGCGGCCCGGCCGGGCCCGAGCGACAGGAGCAGGCGATGGCGACCGAACCGACCGGCGGACCGGCGGACGAGGGCCGCGAGCAGGGCAGCGGCCCTCACGACGCTCCGAACCCTCAGGAGGACGTGAAGCGCAAGTTCCGCGAGGCGCTGGAGCGCAAGCACGGCCGGGCCGACCGGCAGGCCGAGGCGGGGGAGCGGGGCGACAACGGCAAGATCCACGGCGCGCACGGCCCGGAGAGCGCAGCGGTTGTTCCGGCGCAAGAGCGGCTGACGCCCGCGACCCGGAGCAGTTCTGACGGGAACAGTCCTCACGGGAACAGTGCTCACGGGAGCCCGACGGCCGCGCGGAACACCTCGCCGCAGCCGGCGACGGTCAGCGGGCCGGTGCCGGCGGGAGCGAATGCCGAAGTGCCGGGCGTCAGGGTGACCTCGGCGGGGGGCACCGGACGGTGACAGCACCGGCAGTGCACAGCAGGACCTGGGGGCCGGGCGCCGGGTGGACCGGCAGAGCGTGCGACGGTAGAGCGTGCTGCGACCTGAGCGGGCCGCGGGCAGAGCGGCGCCCGCGGCGCTGACGGAGAGCCGGGTCAGCTGGAACTCCCTCACCCCGGGGCGCCAGGCGACCTCGTGCCCTGAGAGGCGCACCGCCGGCACGTCCCGCACCGGCCGGCTGCGCCCGTCGACGACGTGCAGCAGCTCCTCGACGGCGACGGGCTTGTGGGTGAGCCCGGCGCGCAGGACGTTGTCGGAGTTCGCCCATGATCTCGACGCCGGTGCCGTGCAGGTACGCGTGCGGGGCGCCGGCGGGCACGAACAGCGTCTCGCCGGGACGCAGGAGCACCAGGTCGAGCAGCAGCGGCGCGACCACCGAGCGGGTCCTTCGGGTGCTGCTGGGCGAGCCGGCTCACCCACATCAGCGCCCGACGGTCGTGCGCGGCGAGGGCGCCCATGCCGTGCCCGCCGGCGCTCCACAGCAGCCGCCGGGCCTCGCGGGCGAGCTCCGCGGCGAAGGCGGGCCGGTCGTCGTCCGGCCAGGTCACCAGCACCCGGAAGGCGCCTCCAGGCACGCCGTCTCGTCGCGCTCGTGCCCGTCAGCGGGGCGGCGACGGCGGCCGCGCGCGGCCCGTCGACGAGGCCGAGCAGGCGCAGCGCCTGGGCGGCCGGGCGGAACCCGCAGAGGGCGTCGACCGGATCGAGCGCGTAGAGCATCTCGGGCTGGCGTACGGGTCGACGTACCGGTGCTCGCCCCGCACCTCCGCCTCGCTCCGACCCTCGCGGGCGCGCTCGGGCCCCGGGTGCACCTGCAGCGACAGCGGCCGGGCGATCGCGAGCACCTTCACAGGTACGGCAGGCGCGCGCCGAACGCGGCCATCACGTCCGGCCCCAGCAGGTCGGCCGGCTGCTCCGCGACGAGATCGTCGAGCCGGCGCTCGGCACCGCCGTCGAGCACAGCCGACGGGCGGCGGGGTGCGCGCCCATCCACAGCTCGGCCTCGGGCCCACCGGAGGGGTGCCGGCCCTGCATGCGCGCGAGCGTCGTCGACGACCCCCAGTCGTAGGGCCGGACGGCGTTGCGCATCGACAGGACGGCAGGCATAGTGCCATTCCCGTCACTGTACCGGCGCCACCCGGACCGCCGGGCCATCTTCGCCCTGCCCGCGGTCACCCCTGCGCGATCACCCACTGCGCGCCGTCGGGGGTGTCGCGCACCTCGACACCGGCGGCCACCAGGCGGTCGCGCACCAGGTCGGACGCCGCGTAGTCCCGCGCCGCCCGGGCTCTCGCGCGCAGCTCGAGCAGGGCCTCGACGTAGGGGCCGACGACCTCGCGCGGGTCGCGGACCCCCACCTCGGCGAGATCGCCCAGCCGCACGACGAGCGAACGCAGGA
>CAWCCY010000022.1:0-64049 GCA_963794075.1 uncultured Actinomycetota bacterium | reverse complement strand
CACGGCAGCCGCCCGCGATGCGGCGGGCGACGTGGTGCAGGTGCGCGTGGTCGTCGACCCGGTGCGCCTCGGCAACCAGACGATCAGCGTCGACGCGACCCGCCCGGACGGGACGGCGCTGCCGCTCGCAGGTCTCTCGGCGTCGCTGACGCAGCCGCAGCTCGGGCTGGGGCCCGTCGTGGCGCAGGGGCGGACCACGGGAACCGGCCGCGCCGAGGTGCTCGCTCAACGGCGCCCCATCCGGGCCGGTGGACGCTCGGGCTCCGGCTGCTCGCCGCCCCGCCGGGAGCCGCCGCCGCAGCGCACGCCGGCACCGACGGTCAACCTACGTCGCGACGCTGACCTACGACGTGGAGTGACGCACCGGGGGGTCACCCCCGCTGCTGGGCGCCGGCGAGACCGCGGACGACGGCAGCGCCGAGCGCCAGCAGCAGGACTCCGCCGAGACCGACGAGCAGCCACCCCGCGGGCGAGCCGGCGACGAGGGCCAGCGGGTAGCCGACGGCGTAGCAGGCGGCGGTCGCCCCTGCCAGCGCCCAGAGCCGGCGTCGCCGCCACCACTCGCCGCCGGACCTCGCCACCGGCCCCGTGTCGACCCTCCCGGGCTCCCCTTCGGACTCCATCTCGGGCTCCATCTCGGACTCCCCGCCTGACTCCACGTCAGTGCACCGGGTGGTGGGTCCACCAGGCCACGGCCGCCTCCATGTCCTGCGCGGTGTAGGTGGGGCCTTCGGGGTGCGCCAGGTTGTCGCGACCCTCCTCGTTGAGGAAGGCGCCCAGGGTCGGCGGCGGGGCCTGGCCACCGGTGTCGGGCGTGCCGAGCACCAGCCAGCGCTCGTGGCCCGTCCCGTCCACGAGGAAGACGCCGTCCTGGTGGGTGACGTCATAGGTCAGCGGCTCGCCGGTGAGCCAGTCCTTCGGCAGCGGTGGCTTGTCCGGCGTCTTGGAGTAGGCGACTCCCATCGCGGCCCAGAAGGCCGCCACGTGGGCGGGGGTGCCGGTGAGGAAGGTCCAGTCGGCGCGGGGCGCTCCGAACAGGGCCCGGTAGGCCGCCAGCCGGTGCGGGTCGTCGCGGTCGGGGTCGACCGTCACCTCGAGGAAGCGCACGGCGTCACCCAGCCCCGCGCGGTCCACGGCGTCCGCGGCATCACGCACGTCGACGCTCGTCATCGGGCACACCTCCTGGCAGGTCGTGAGGAAGGGCGTCACGACGAGCGTCTTCCCGGCGAGGCCGCGCAGGGTCACCGGGTGCCCGTCGGCGTCGGTCAACGGCACGTCGAGGGCGGCGGCCGGCAGCGCCCGGTCGGTCACCGTGCCGTTCGGCGGGCCGCCGGAACCCTGCGTGACGACGACGGCGGCCGGCCCGGTGGCGCCGTCCCCCGGGGTCGATGCGCCCGCGGAGCACCCGGCGGCCAGCGCGAGCGAAACGGCGGCGGTGACACCCAGCAGAGCACTCCTCACCCCTGCATCGTCCTCCTGGCGGCCGCGTGCGCCTCGGGCGGCCCACCGGGCGGATCGGCCGCGTGCAGGTCGGCCAGATATGCCCGCCAGGCGGCCAGGCCCGGGTCGTCGGCCGCGCTCGGCTCCGACGGGGTGGGCGCCGGTGCGGGCGGGCTCGGAGGAGCCCCGTCGCCCCGCACCGAGGCCGACCGCTCCCGCGCAAGCTTGATCCACAGATAGACGCCGTAGCCCGCGATCACCGGCCACTCGACGGCGTACCCCCAGCTCAGCTGGTTGCCGCCGCGGGCCCTCGAGAGTTCGACGAGCCCGGCCGCGAGGCACAGCGGGATGACCACGGCGCCGGTCACGTGCAGCACGGCGGCCGGGAGCGCCCGGCGGGAGGGCCTGTCGGCCGAGGCCTCTGTACTCATCGGCCCGCCGCCTGGGCCAGCGCGATCTGCCGGTCGAGCCGTACCGTGGCCCGCGCCTCGGCCTTGAGCCAGCCGTGGACGGCGACGCTCACCCAGAAGGCGCCGATCAGCATCCCGGTGGACCACATCAGCCCGCCGGCGAGCTGCTGGTCGGCCAGCGGTCCCGGCCCGAACGGACGCTCGGCCACGGCGTAGGCGGGGTACAGGACGCCGCCCGCCACGTAGATGAAGAAGCCGGTCATGCTCTCCGGCGCCATCATGAGCACCAGTGAGACGATCTTGACGGCCGGGGACGGGCCGTGGGGGAGCGGGTTGACCCCGACCAGCGGGTAGAAGTAGAGCAACGCGACCCCGAGGTAGAGGGGGTGCTCCACGTAGTCGTGCAGGGCGGGGTGGGTCAGGGCCGCCTGGTAGAAGCCCGTGAAGTGGGTCGCGATCAGTGCGCCGGCGAACAACGCCCACGACACGGCCGGCCGGGTCAGGGTGGCGACCGCCCGGCTGCGCAGTACGGGAACGACCCAGCGGCGCCGTCGGGCGCCCGGTAGCGCGGCCAGCAGCAGGAGCACCGGGGCGCCGAGCAGCAGCAGCGGCGCGACGATCATCATCGTCACGAGGTGCTGCACCATGTGCGCCCAGAAGAAGGTGTCGTCCCAGGCGCCGAACGGCCCGACGATCACGAGCAGCCAGAGCGCGAGGCCGGCGCCGAACGCGACCGCTCTCCGGGCCTGCCACGGCCGCCCGTGCCGGCGCAGCACCATGACGCCCCACGCATAGAGAGCGCCCGCGGCGACCGCCGCCGCGAGAGGGACGGGCTGCGGGTCCCAGCCGCCGAGGAAGGCGCCGAGCGCGTCCATGACGCGAGCGTACGGCGGCACGGGGAGACCCGACAGATCCCCCGGATGACAGTCGCGTGACGGTCCTCAGCGGACGCCGGCGGTCCGCATGACGGTCAGCGCGAGCGCCCCCGCGACCTCCTCGACCTCGTCCAGCGGCACGTACTCGCCCGCCGTGTGCGCCCGGCGGACGTCGCCGGGGCCGAGGTGCACGGTCGCGATCCCCGCGGCGGCGTACAGGCGCAGGTCGCTGCCGTAGGGGGCGCGCCGCTCGGCGGGTCGCGGACCCGCCGTGGCATCGGCCCAGGCGCCTTGCACGATCGGGAGCAGGTCGTGCCCGGCCGGCAGCCGGCCGCTCGCGAACTGACCGCCCCACCAGGTCACCTCGACGGGGTGCGCCCGCAGCCAGGGATGGGCGGCGCAGGCGTGCTCCACGGCCGCCTCGAAGGCGGCACGGGCGTCCGCGGCGTCCTCGTCGATCCGCACGCCGTAGCGCCCCTCGGCGACCAGCAGGTCGGGCACCGTGCTGGCCCAGCCGCCCGCCCGCACGGTGCCGATCGACAGCGGGTACGCGAGCCGGTAGCCGGCCATCAGCGGGTCGGGGTCGGCGCATCGGTGTCGCTCGAGCTCGAGCAGCGCGGCGTGCACCGGCAGGAACACCTCGAGTGCACTGACGCCGTCGGCGCGGGAGCTGCCGTGCGCCGCCGCACCGGGTACCTCGAGGCGGAACGTCAGAGCGCCCGCGTTGGCCGTGACGACGCGGCGGTCCGTGGGTTCGGGGATGACGCAGACGTCCCCGGTGTGCCCGCGCGCCAGCGTGCCGAAGGCCCCCAGGCCGCCGTCCTCCTCGCTGACGACGCTGTGGAACGCGACCCGGCCCATGGTGCGCACCCCGGCGGTGCGCAGTGCGGTGAGCGCGGCCAGCGCCGCGACCACGCCCCCCTTCATGTCGCACGCGCCGCGCGCCACCATCACGTCACGGCCGCCCATCCGCACGATGCGCGGTGTGAAGGGATCACCCTCCCAGCTCGCGGCGTGGCCGGGCGGGACGACGTCGACGTGACCCTGCAGCACGACGGCCGGCGCGGCGGTGTCGGCGTCCGGGTCGTCATGGTCGTCGTCCCGGGTGGTGCCCACCACGCCCCAGGCCTGCGTGCGCGGCGCCTCGGTCCCGGGGTACCCCTCGCGCGCGGCCAGCTCGGCGAGGTCCAGCTGCCAGTGGTCGACGTCGAGCCCGAGCCGGCGCAGCCGGTGCGCGACCCACTCCTGCGCGTCGGCCTCGGCGTCCGTGCCGGTGATGCTCGGGATGCGCAGGAGCGCCCCGAGGTCGCGGACCAGCTCACCGCGCCGGGCCAGGTCGTGGACGCCGTCGAGCACCGCCCGCTCGGCGTCGGTCAGCTCGGGCGCGGGGGCCCCGGCGAGCTCGGTCATGGGCGAAGGCTAGAGGCCGATCAACCGGTGATGGGAGGACCTTTCCACCATGTGGGCGGGTATCCAGGCGCTCATGGGGGCGGGAACCAGGACCAAACGGACCGGTCGGCGTGCCTCTACGGTGCTGAACGGCCTGGACGGCGGCCCGTAGGCTGGCGCCGAGCCCCCGTAGCCCAACGGCAGAGGCAGGCGCCTTAAAAGCGCCCGAGTGCGGGTTCGAGTCCCGCCGGGGGTACCGGCTACACGCACATGGACCCTGGCCCATCAGCTCGTCTCAGGACGGCCCTGAGTGGGTCGACTGACGCACGATCAGGTGCGTCGGCAGGGGTGTGTCGACCGTGGCGCTGTCGGGCTCCTCGACGGCGACCAGGACCTTCTGCATCATCAGCTCGCCGAGCGTCGCGAAGTCCTGTCGAACCGTGGTGAGCGCCGGATAGAGGTAGCCGGCCTCGGGAACATCGTCGAAACCGACGACGCTCACGTCGTCGGGGACGCGGAGGCCACGTTCCCGGAGCGCCGAGAGCACGCCGATCGCCATGTGGTCGTTGCCGACGAACACGGCTGATCCGGGGCAGATGTCGAGTCCGGCGCCGAGGCGGTAGCCGCTCGCCGCCGACCAGTCCCCATGGATCGGAGCGACGATCTCGAGACGGCGCTCCGCCAGCTCGTCGCGCCATCCCCGCTCGCGCTCGATCGCATCGGCCGCCCGCTGCGGTCCGGCCAGATGCAGGATGCGCTCGTGGCCGAGCTGTGCAAGATGGCGGACGGCGGTCCGCGCACCACGGTACTGGTCGATGGACACGAACAGCGGACTACGTCTCGCAGTGGACGCCGAGGCGACGACGGGGACGCTGATGTCGAGCCCGCGCACGAACTCCAGCACATCGACATCGACCACGACGAGCACGATCGCGTCGACGCGCTGGCGCAGCAGGCTCTCGACGACCGCCCGGACACCCGCCGGGTCGGCGTCGATCGAGCTCACGGTCTCGACGCTGTACTGCGCGGCGCGCGCGGCGACGTTGAAGTGCATGGCGATCGAGGTCGGGCCGTAGTCCGCGACAACAGGGGTCACCAACCCGATGGTGCGTGTTCGGCGGGTCACGAGAGCGCGAGCCGCCGGCGACGGGCTGTACCGCAGCTGTGCGATCGCCTGCTCGACGCGGGCGCGCGTCGCGGGCCGCACGTTGGGCAGGTCGTTCAGGACTCGCGAGACCGTCTGGTGCGACACGCCCGCGAGCCGCGCGACATCGAAGATGTTGGCGGTGCGGGAACCCCGGTCCCCGCTCAAAGCTCGTCCTCGTCGGGCCGGGCCACCATCGCCAGCAGCGAGTCCGCGGTGAGTCCGTCTGACGGCACGACGTCGACGACCCGGCCGTTCTGCAGGATCGCGATCCGCGCGGCGACCCGTAGGACCTCCTCCAGCTCCGCCGAGATGAACACGACGGACAACCCGTTGTCGGCAAGCTCGCCGACCAGGTTCTGGATCTCGACCTTGGCGCCGACGTCGATGCCGCGGGTCGGCTCGTCGAGCACGATCACGCGCGGCGACAGCGCGAGCAGCCGGGCCAGGAGCACCTTCTGCTGGTTACCTCCCGACAGGCTCCCCACGGGTCGGTCGATGTCGGACGGCCGAATGTCGAGCGCCTCGACCCAGCTCGCCGCGAGCTCGCGCTGGCGTGCCGGCCGGATGCGACGCACGATCCCGCGCTGCGCCTGCAGCGCGAGCGTGATGTTCTCGAACACGCTGAGCTCGCCGAACAGCCCCTCGGTGCGCCGGTTCTCCGACGAGTACACGACACCGGCCGACAGCGCCCTGCGAGGGCTCGACAGACGCCTCGTGCGCCCGGCGACGCGGATGATGCCGGCCTCCAGCCGGGCCACGCCGGTGAGTGCGCGGGCGAGCTCCGAGCGACCGGATCCCAGCAACCCGGCGATACCGAGCACCTCGCCCTCGACGAGGTCGAGGTCGGCGTCGGCGATCCCCGGCAGCACGGTGACGCCGCGCGCGCTCAGCGCGACGGGCGGATCGTCGTCGAGCGCGCCGACCCGCCGCCGTTCGGCGAGCGCGGCGGCGGAGCGTCCGAGCATCTTCTGCACGAGGTCGATGCGAAGGAGCTCGGTGGTCAGGTACTCGCCGACGAGCCGCCCGTTGCGCAGCACGGTGATGCGGTCACAGATCTCGTAGACCTGATCGAGAAAGTGCGAGACGAAAAGGATCGCGACCCCCCGCGCCTTGAGGTCGCGGAGAACGCGGAACAGCTCGGCGACCTCTTCGACGTCGAGGCTCGAGGTCGGCTCGTCGAGCACGAGCACCTTGACGTCCGTCGAGATGGCGCGCGCGATCGCGACCAGCTGCTGCACGGCGAGGGGATGCGTCCCGAGCACCGACGCGGGGTCGATCTCCAGACCGAGGTCCGCGAGCGCGTCCCGGGCGAGTCTGCGCGTGGCCGGCCAGTCGATCGATCCAAGGCGACCGCGCGGCTCGCGGCCGAGCGCGATGTTCTCCGCGACGGTGAGGTTGGTCAGGAGGTCGATCTCCTGGTACACCGTGCTGATCCCGGCCCGCTGCGCGTCGCGTGGCGTGGCGAACTGCACGTCCTGACCGGCGATGCTGATGACACCGGCGTCCAGCGGCAGCGCACCGGTGAGCGCCTTGATCAGCGTCGACTTGCCCGCGCCGTTCTCGCCCATGAGCGAGTGGACCTCGCCTGGGAACATCCTGAAGTCGACGGCGTCGAGCGCGGTGTCCGATTGGAAACGCACCGTCGCGCCGGTGACCTGCACCAGCGGCACCACGTCTTCCATGAGCACAGTATCCCGGGGGCGAGACACCGTTCTCGCCCCCGGAATCTGACTACTGGCGCCGCGCCGACCGGGCAACGATCACACGCTGCACGACGACGAAGGTGAGCAGAAGCGCGCCGATCGTGATGCGGGTCCAGGACTGGTCGACGCCGAGGAAGTCGATGATCGTCTTGATCATGCCGTAGACGAACACGCCGATCATCGACCCCACGACGTACCCGCTGCCGCCCGTCAGCAGCGTGCCACCGATCACGACGGCCGCGATCGTGTCCAGTTCGGCCCCGATCCCGTTGAGCGGGTAGGCCGCCCCTGTGTACGCCGTGAAGACGACTCCTGCGAGCCCCGCGCACGTGCCGCTCACGACGTAGGCGAGGAGTTTCGTCCGCGCGACGGACAGGCCCATGAGCCGCGCCGACTGCTCGTTGCCGCCCACGGCGTAGATCGTGCGGCCGAACCGCGTGTACGCGAGCACTCCGGCCCCGGCAACGACCACGAGCAGCGCCAGGATGCCGGTCGGCGTGACGTACCAGCCTCCCGGTGCGGCCTGGAGTCGTGTGCCCTGCAGCCAGAGGATCACGGGGTCGGTCACCTTGATCGAGTTCAGGCTCACGACGAAGCCGAGGCCGCGCGCCAGGAACATCCCCGCGAGCGACGCGATGAACGGCTGGACGTCGAAGTACTGCACGAGCACGCCGATGCCGAGCCCGACGATCGCCCCGCTGGCGAGCATCATGGGGGCGACGACCCCCGACGGCAGACCCTGCCTGAGCAGGCTCGCGCCCATCATCCCGGTGAATGACATGACGGCACCGACGGAGAGGTCGATCCCGCCGGTGAGGATCACGAACGTCATCCCGACCGCCAGGATCAGGAGGTAGGCGTTGTCGAGCAGGATGGAGGAGATCAGCCGCGGCGTGAGGAAGTGGCCGAAGTAGAGCTGGGCGCCGATGATCATCGCGACGAGGATCGCGGCCGCCGCGAACACCGGGATCCACGAGGCGTGCCGGGCCATGAACCGGTGCGCGCCGGCCACGACGCGCGCGTTGCGCGCGGGTGCCACCTGGGTGCTTGTCATGACGCGACCTTCGGTCGGTCGGCGGGATTGGAGGGCCCGGCGCGCAGGCCGGCACCCAGCCGGCCGAACCAGCGGCGGAATCGGCGCGACTGCACGAGGACGACGATGACGACGACCGCGGCCTGGAAGACGGGGGTGACGGCGGGCGGCACCCCGAGGAACGTGATGGTCGACTTGAGCGTCTGGATCGTGAACACGCCGACGATGGTGCCGGCGATGCTGAACGTGCCGCCTGCGAGCGAGGTCCCGCCCAAGACGACTGCGAGGATCGCGTCGAGCTCGATGTAGAGCCCCGCGGCGTTAGCGTCGGCCGCCATGATGTTGGAGCTGTAAAGGATGCCGGCGAACCCCGCGAGCAGGCCGCTGGCCGCGTAGGCACCCCAGATGATGCCCCGCGCACGCACCCCGGCGATTCGGCTCGCCGCGGGGTTGATGCCGACGGCCTCGGTCAGCACGCCGAGCGCCGTCCGCCGCTCGACGAGGGCGACGATCGTGATCGCCGCGAGGGAGACGCAGAACGCGAACGGCAGGCCGAACACGTATCCCTGGGCCATGAACTTGTACGGGTCGCTGTTGATCGTCGTGATGAAGCCGCCGGTGATGAGCAGGGCGATCCCGCGACCGGCGAGCATGAGCACGAGGGTGGCAACGATCGGCTGGATGCCGAGCAACGCGATCAGAAAGCCGTTCCACAGCCCGCACGCCAGACCCGCGAGCACGGCGGTGCCGATCGCGACCGCGAGCACCGATGGGCTCGCCGGGTTGGCCGAACCCTTGATGATGGTGAGAGCCACCGCCCCGGAGACCGCCATCACCGCGCCGACCGACAGGTCGATGCCGCGGGTTGCGATCACGAGTGTCATCCCGAGCGCCACGAGCATGAGCGGTGCGCTGTTGCGCAGGATGTCGATGAGAGAGCCGTACAGCCGCCCGTCGTGCACGGTGATGCGGACGAACGTCGGCCGCGACAGCGTGTTGACCAGGACGAGTGCGAGCAGCACCGTGATGGGCCAGAACAGCCGATGCTTCGTAACGGCCCTCACGCCGCTCCCTCCCGGCCCTCGTGCGCGATGAAGTCGATCAGTCCGTCGACGTCGACATCGTGCGCGGAGAGCTCGCCGATCTTGCGACGGTCGCGCATCACCACGATCCGTTGCGACAGCCGCAGCACCTCCTCGAGCTCCGACGAGATGAACACGACCGACAGGCCGCGCTCGGACAGCTCGGCCACCTTGCTCTGGATATCAGCCTTGGCACCGACGTCGATGCCGCGCGTCGGCTCGTCGAGGATCAGGAGCGCGGGTGCGGTGGCCAGCCACCGCGCGAGCAGCACCTTCTGCTGGTTACCGCCCGAGAGGTTCCGGATGAGCACGTTCGGGCTCGCGGGACGGACGCCCAGGGCAGCGATGTACTCGGACACGACGGCGTCTCGCTCGGCCTTGCGAAGCTTGCGCCATCCCCTGCGCGCCTGGATGCCGAGCACGATGTTCTCGGCGACGGTCAGGTCGCTGAGAATACCCTCGGCGCGGCGGTCCTCCGGCGAGTAGGCGATGCCGTGGTTGATTCCGTGGCGTGGACTCGTGAGCCTGGCGGCCTTTCCCGAGACCTCGATCTGCCCGGAGTCCGCGTGGTCGGCGCCGGCCAGGAGGCGTGCGAGCTCGGTGCGACCCGAGCCGAGCAGCCCCGCGATGCCCACGACCTCGCCGGGGTAGACCTCGACGTCCGTGGGCTCGATGACGCCCTTGCGCCCCGTGCCCCTCGCGCGGAGGACAGGCGTCCCCGACCGGTCGACGTGGCGCTCCGCGGCGGCGGAGAGCGCGGCGATGTCCTCGAGTTCGCGGCCCAGCATGAGCGACACGAGCAATCCGGGTGACAAGTCGTCCATCCGGTGCTCGCCGACGAGCCGACCGTTGCGCAGGACGGTGCACCGGTCCCCGATCTCGAAGACCTGGTCGAGGAAGTGCGTGACGAACAGGATCGCGACGCCACGAGAGCGCAGGTCGCGCATGACGCTGAACAGTTGCTGGACCTCGCTGCGGTCCAGGCTCGACGTGGGCTCGTCGAGCACGAGGACTTTCGCGTCGGTCACCATCGCGCGGCTGATCGCCACGAGCTGCTGAACGGCGATCGAGTGGGTTCCGAGCACCGTGCGGGTGTCGATCCCGACGCCGAGGTTCTCGAGGTGCCGCGCGGCCGCTCGATGCGTCGCGCGCCAGTCGATGCGGCCGGCGCCACGCAACTCGTGGCCGAGCATGACGTTCTCGCCGACCGACAGGTTCGTGCAGAGATTGACCTCTTGGTAGACCGTCGACACGCCGGCCGACTGCGCGTCGGCGGTGCCGTGGAACACGCGCGGCTCGCCGGCGACCCTGATGGTGCCGGCGTCGACGGTGTACTCACCTGTGAGCGCCTTGATGAGCGTCGACTTCCCCGCCCCGTTCTCGCCTATGAGCGCGTGGACCTCGCCCGCGCGCAGGTGGAGGTCGACGTCGTCGAGGGCCTTGACCCCGGGGAACTGGATGGTGATGCCGCGCATCGCGACGAGGGTGTCACTCGTCGTCTCGGCGTCGATGACGGACATGGCGGCTTCCTTCGCGGTGGGACGGGCCGGGGGCCGGCACGAGGCCGACCCCCGGCCCGTCGACAGCAGGACCGAGCTGCTCAGTACTTTCGGTCAGGCAGCGCGGCCTTCGCCTGCTCCTGGGTGAACGCCTGGTCCGTGGCGACCTGCGACTTCGGGACCGACTGGCCCGCGACGACCTTCTTGACGAGGTCGGCGACCTGTGGGCCGAGCAGCGGGTTGCACTCGACGACGTAGTTGAACTTCCCGTCGGCAAGTGCCTGCAGGCCGTCGTGCGTCGCGTCGATCGTCACGATCTTGATGTCCTTGCCAGGCACCAGGCCTGCGGCGCTGATCGCGTCGAGCGCGCCGAGGCCCATGTCGTCGTTCTGGGCGAACAACATCTGGATCTTGTTGCCGTACTTCTGCAAGAAGCCTTCCATCACGGTCTTGCCGTCGGCGCGCGTGAAGTTGCCGGTCTGCGAGGCGAGCTTCGTGATGGGCGCGCCCGCTGCGCCGGCGGCGAACCCGGTCGCGCGGTCGAGCGCGGGCGCCGAGCCGGTCGTGCCCTCGAGCACGACCATGTCCGTCGCGCTCGTCGCCGTCTGCTTGGCCCATCCGCCGGCGGTCTCGCCCTCCTTCTTGAAGTCGTCACCGATCCAGGCGGCGTAGAGGCTGGGGTCGGACACATTGATGGTGCGGTCCTCGAGGATGACCGGGATCTTGGCGGCCTTGGCCTCCTTGAGCACGTCGTCCCAGCCGTCCACCGTGATCGGCGCGATGACGATCGCGTCAACGCCCTGGTTGATGAAGCTTCGGACGGCCGCGATCTGGGCCTCCTGCTTGTTGTCCGCGGCGTTGAAGATGAGCTTGAAGCCGTTCGCCTCGGAGAACGCGTCCTTCATCGACTGAGTGTTCGCCGCACGCCAGCCGGACTCCGAGCCGGTTTGGGCGAATCCGACGGTGATCACCTTGCCGGCGGCACCGCCGCTCGCGGTGGCGGTGCCGCCGCTGGAGCCGGAGCCGCATCCGGTCATCGCGAGCGAGAGGGCCCCTACCAGCGCGAGCCCGGCGAGCAGTCTCTTCCTCATCCAAAACCTCCTCGTCTTGAGTCCGGCGACGCTGCCGGGCTGAGTCATGAACCCTGCTGAGCCAGGTCCGTGGCGGGATGTTAGCGTTCACAGCCAGGCGATGGGTAGGTTGTTAGCGATCACATTTCCGTAACGTCCCGCTGGCGAGCGAGAGCGTCACCAGCTGCGGACAGGTGGACAGGATGCGAATGTGATCCTTCACAGTCGGGCACTGCCACCGTACGGCCTCGCTGAAGGGTCGACGGTCTGCGTAGGCCACAGAAGGTGCCCGGGCCTGCGCAACCGACGCCGACGGGCTCTGAGGCCGGCCGACCACGCGCCAGGGGCAGGTTGGCGCCCGCTCACCCGTGCGGGTCGGCGGGTGAGCGAGGTGAACAGGCCCAAGATCCAGGCGCGTCCGAAGTGGTGGGTAGGAGACTGCTGAACAAGGCCGACGGATGGGGCGCCTGGAGGCAGTCGTAGCTGGGTGGGTCGAGTCAGCATCCCGGACGGCGCTACACAGAGGTCGCCCCGTCCGGGCGTCCACGATGCTCGTTCTGGAAGGGCCGGTCACGGCGTCGGCCGGTGCCGGCGGTGAGTGCTCCTGGAAGGACGGGTGCGTGGCGCGGGCGCGGTGCGTGCTGCAGCGCGTCGTGGGGGGCCGGCGCCACGTCGCGGCCGCTCTTGGCCGTGGTGCAGCGTGCCCGTAGGCGGCAGTCGGCGCAGGCGCTGCTTGCCGCACCCTTGAGTTGCCTATATAATCTTGCCGCTCAGCATGTTAGCGTTAACATGCCGGGAGGAAGCTCATGACGACCACGCTCGAGGAGCAGGCACGCCTGACCATCGCCGCAGGTCGTGCGACGCTGGGCATCGAGCTCGGATCGACCCGCATCAAGGCGTGTCTCATCGGCCCGGACGCAACGGTGCTCGCGACCGGCAGTCACGCGTGGGAGAACCAGTTCATCGGCGGTCGCTGGACCTACGCGCTGGACGACGTCTGGGCCGGACTCGGCGCCTGCGTCGCCGTGCTGTTCGCAGACGTCGAGCGCCGATACGGAGTTCGGCCCACGACCTTCGAGGCGTTGGGCGTGTCCGCGATGATGCACGGCTACCTCGCATTCGACGCGCGTGATGAGCTGCTCGTCCCCTTCCGCACCTGGCGCAACACGACCACCGAGCGCGCGGCCCAGGAGCTCACCGAGCGGCTTGGGTTCAACGTGCCGCTGCGCTGGTCGATCGCGCACCTGTACCAGGCGGCGCTCGACGACGAGCCACACGTGCACCTGGTGCGGCACCTCACCACTTTGGCCGGGTACGTGCACTGGCGGCTCACCGGCCGCAACGTGCTCGGCGTCGGCGACGCGTCCGGCATGTTCCCGATCGACCCGACGACCCACACGTACGACGCGGACATGGTCGCGACCGTCGACGCGCTCCTCGCCGAGCGACAGCTCGAGATCCGGGTCTCCGACGTCCTACCGGAGGTGCTGGTCGCGGGCCAGGAGGCGGGTCGGCTGACCATGGAAGGTGCGCGGCTGCTCGACCCGGCCGGCACGCTGCAATCGGATATCCCGCTGTGCCCACCCGAGGGCGACGCGGGGACGGGCATGGTGGCCACCAACGCCGTCGTGCCGCGCACCGGCAACGTCAGCGTCGGTACAAGCGTCTTCGCCATGGTCGTGCTCGAGCGTGGCCTGTCGTCCGTGCACCGCGAGATCGACGTCGTGACCACTCCCGCCGGAGATCCGGTGGCCATGGTGCACTGCAACAACGGCGCGAGCGAGCTCGGCACCTGGGCGACGGTGTTCCGCCGGTTCGCCGACGTGCTCGGCCACCCCACGGACGGCGACGAGGTGTTCGCAGCGCTGCTCGGCGAAGCGCTGAACGCTGATGCCGACGCGGGCGGCCTGCTCGCGTACAACACACTTTCCGGCGAGCCGGTCACCGGCCTCGTCGAGGGCCGGCCCCTCGTCGTGCGCGCGCCCGACAGCCGGCTGACGTTGGCCAACTTCGTGCGTGCGCAGATCTACGGGGGGTTCGCGGCCCTGAGCCTCGGGATGCGCGTCCTCGACAAGGAGGGCGCCAAGATCGACGAGCTGGTCGCGCACGGTGGGATGTTCCGTACGCGGGGTGTCGCGCAGCGGTTCCTCGCGGCTGCGCTGGGCGTCCCCGTCGCCCTCGGGGACACCGCCGGCGAGGGCGGCGCGTGGGGCATCGCGGTGCTCGCGTCCTTCCTCGGCGCCCAGGAGAGGGACCTCGCGACGTACCTCGCGGAGCACGTGTTCGCCGGCACCGCGATCGAGGTCATCGAACCCGACGCTCACGACGTCGCCGGGTTCGGCGCGTACCTCGAGCGGTACGTCGCCGGCCTCGCGATCGAGCGCGCGGCGATCGACGCGACCTGACGGCCGCCGACTCGACCCGCTGTAGTGCCGCCGTGCGGCACGCCTCCTCCGTCCCCCCGACCACCGACAGACAGGACCCACGGAGAATGACCACCACCACCCGCAGACCGGACGGCGCCAGAGGTGTCCCGCTCCCGGTCGCGAACGAGGTGCACCGCGCGCGCGAGGTCGTCGCGCTGCTGCACGCCGAGCTGCCGCGCTGGGGGCTCGTCGTCTGGAGCGCGGGCAACGTTTCGCAGCGCGTGCGCATCCCCGGCGGGGAGGACCTGCTCGTGATCAAGCCGTCGGGCGTGACGTACGACGAGCTCACGGCCGAATCGATGGTCGTGTGCGACCTCGACGGCAATCGCGTGCTGGGCGACCGGTCGCCCTCGTCCGACACCGCGGCGCACGCGTACGTGTACCGGAACCGGCCGGAGGTCGGCGGCGTCGTGCACACGCACTCGACGTACGCCACGGCCTGGGCCGCGCGCGCCGAGTCGATCCCGTGCGTTCTGACGATGATGGCCGATGAGTTCGGCGGCCCCATCCCGGTCGGCCCGTTCGCGGTGATCGGCGACGACTCGATCGGCCGCGGCATCGTCGAGACGTTGGAGGGGTCGCGCAGCCCCGCGGTCCTCATGCGCAATCACGGCCCGTTCACCGTCGGCACCGACGCGCGGGCCGCGGTCAAGGCCGCGGTGATGCTCGAGGAGGTCGCGCGCACGGTCCACGTCGCGCGCCAGTTGGGCGAGCCGGTCGAGATCGAGCCGGCCGCGATCGACTCCCTGTACAGCCGTTACCAGCACGTCTACGGCCGGGGTGGGTCCACGCCGGCCCCGGAGCCACCCCCACCATCGACCCGCAGGAGACTGACGCGTGAGCAAGCCGTACGCCGACCGTGAGATCTGGTTCTTCACCGGAAGCCAGGATCTGTACGGCGAGGACACGCTGCGGCAAGTCGCAGCCCAGTCACTGGAAGTGGCACAGACCCTCGACGCATCCGACGACGTGCCGGCGCGCATCGTGTGGAAGCCGGTTCTCAAGGACTCCGAATCGATCCGCCGGGCCATGCTCGACGCGAACAGCGACGACCGCGTTCTTGGTGTCATCACGTGGATGCACACGTTCAGCCCCGCCAAGATGTGGATAGCGGGCCTGTCGGTTCTGGCAAAGCCCCTGCTGCACTTGCACACCCAGGCCAATGTCGAGCTGCCGTGGGCGGACATCGACTTCGACTTCATGAACCTCAACCAGGCCGCGCACGGCGACCGCGAGTATCGCCTACATCGCATCGCGCATGGGCATTGCCCGCACGACGGTCGTGGGGCACGCGTCGAACCCCGACCGTGACCCGACGGGTCGGCACCTGGGTTCGGGCAGCAGCGGGCTTCGACGCCACCCGGTCCCTGAGGCTGGCGCGCTTCGGCGACAACATGCGCAACGTCGCGGTCACGGAAGGCGACAAGACCGAGGCCGAGATCAGGTTCGGTGCGTCGGTGAACACGTGGGCCGTCAATGACCTGGTCGCCTCGGTCGAGGACGTCCTCGAGACCGAGGTCCACGACCTGGTTGCTGAGTACGAGGACGCGTACGAGGTGGTGGCCCAGCTGCGCCGAGGGGGCGATCGGCACGAATCGCTGCGGTACGCGGCTCGCCAGGAGCGCGGCCTCGAATCTCTGCTGTCGTCGATCGGGGCGAAGGCGTTCACGACGAACTTCGAGGATCTGGGAGGTCTGCGGCAGCTCCCGGGCATCGCGGTTCAGCGCCTCATGGCCAAGGGCTACGGCTTCGGCGCCGAGGGCGACTGGAAGACCGCGCTGCTCGTCCGCGCCGCCAAGGTCATGGGCGCCGGCCTTCCCGGCGGCGCCTCACTCATGGAGGACTACACCTACGACCTCACACCGGGTCGCGAGCGCATTCTCGGTGCACACATGCTCGAGATCTGCCCGACGCTCACAACGGCGACGCCTCGAGTGGAGATCCACCCACTCGGCATCGGTGGTCGAGAGGACCCGGTGCGGATGGTCTTCAACGCCGATCCCGCCGAGGGCGTCGTGGTCTCGCTCGCCGACATGCGGGATCGATTCAGACTCACCGCCAACGTCGTCGACGTGGTCGAGCCGCCGGCCGACCTGCCCCACCTGCCTGTTGCGCGCGCGGTCTGGCAGCCGCGACCCGACTTCGCCACGAGCGCCGAGTGCTGGCTCACTGCCGGTGGGGCGCACCACACCGTGCTGTCCACCGCGGCGGGTATCGAGGCTTTCGAGATCTTCGCCGAGCTCGCGGGCGCGGAGCTGCTACTCATCGACGAGGACACCACTCGGCGCCGCTTCCGTGATCAGGTGCGCTGGAACCAGGCCTACTACCGGCTCGCTCAGGGCCTGTAGCGCCTGACCCTGGCCTGACCACCACGAGGGTCGCTCCCGGATCGGCCGCGACCGCCACGTCACCCTCGCCGGTCCCGCCCAGCTGCTCTTGACCAACCTGGCGGGGTACCACCTCCACCTCCTCGTGTCGATCATGCGATCCATGTCGATCATGCAGAGGCGATCATGCAGGTGTGATCATGCAAATTCGCCGCAGCCGCCACGCTTCGTCTGCGTACTCGGGTCTGACTACTTTGCGCGCGAGAAGCCGCCCGCGAGCCCCGATGAGGCGGCTTTCCGGGCGCATCGCAGCGCGACGGGAGCACGATCGCGGGGCTACGGAGCGAGCGTGGCGTCCATGGACAGGGCGGGGGCAACGTGATCGCCGCGACGTACTTGATCGCCGCGGAGTGCGTGATCGACGCGGATTGCATGATCAGCGGCGGAGGGCGCGGAGCTGGTCGGTGTGGGAGGGCAGGTGGTTCCGCGGCTGGATGACGAGTGCCAGGCGCGACAGCGGCAGGTCGGCGTCGACGACGACGCGGCCGTGGTCCTGCAGCCTGCTCGCGACCGGGGTGTCGAGGTGCTCGTCGTCGAGCCGGGCGAGCAGGGCCAGCAGCGTGGCCGAGGTGGCCCGGCCCGCCGCGACGAGGCGGGGGATCTCGCCGCCGTGCTCGTCGACGAAGGCGTCGAGGACCGCCGGGTCGTTGACGGCCTCGTTGTCGAGCACGGGCGGCCGGTGCACGACGAGCGCGCGGGCGACCGAGGCCAGCCCCACGTCGTTGAGGGCGACGTGCGCGACCACCCGTTCGGCGGTCCACTCGCCCGCCGCCGGCGCGGCGAAGGCGCCCGCCAGCGCCTCGGCGTAGAAGTGCTCATAGGCGGCGGCGAGCGCGGCGAGGGCGTCGCCGCCGGTGGGCTCCCGGCCGGCGAGGTCGCTGAACTGCTCCAGCACCGCCCCCCAGGCGTCGGGCGCGTCGTAGGCGCGCCGCCGGGCGGCGGCGTGCTCCCCGAACGACGCCCAGCCGTCGTGGCGCAGCTCGACGCGAGTGCCGTCCGCGTCCGGAGTGAAGACGACCTCGACCTGGCTGCCCTCCGTGTCCGGCAGGCCGGGGGACCAGCTGAGCACGAGCCGGCGCGGCGGCTCCCAGGCCAGCACGGTGCCCCAGATCGACGTCGTGCCGTCGAGCGCGCGCTCGACGAGGCGGCCGTCGCGGAAGGCCAACGTCGAGCGGCCGTCGAAGCCGCCGTGCGTCGTGAGCGGCCACCACGCGCCGATGTGCTCGGTGAACAGCCTGAAGGCGTCGGCCGGCGTGCGGCGCACGTGGGTCGCCCGCAGGACCGGCGGCAGATCCGCCGGCTCGACTCTGCGGCCGGTGCCGGAGTCCGTGCCGCGGTCGGCGGGTCCGCTGGTGGTCACGGGTTCTCCTCCGCGTAGGCGGTGAAGGCGTCGAGGACGCCGTCCCAGAAGGTGTCGAGGTAGGCCCGCACCGCGACGAGACCGTCGGGTGCGACCCGGTAGTAGCGACGCGTCCCGCTCGGGCGGCTGTCGACCAGCCCGGCGCCGGCGAGGACCCGCAGGTGCTGCGACACGGCCGACTGGCTCACGGGCAGCTCGCGGGTGAGGCCGGCGACGGTCAGCTCGCCATCACGCAGCAGCTCGAGCACGCGCCGCCGGGTCGGGTGGCCGAGTGCGTCGAGCACGATCCCCGCAGCCGCTCCATCAGCCATGGCTAATAATTAGTCGAAACTGATGAAAGGTGTCAAGCCCGTCCGGGTGGCGCGCCGATCACGGGGGAACTTCCGGGGGCAGGTTGGCATTACATTTCATGAGGCCGGGCATCGTCCCGGCCTCCCGCGGCGGCAGGGGCCACCGCGGGCCACGCTGCACCGGCCACGGTGCAGAGACCTCGATCCCAGGAGGGACCGATGGAGAGCCGTAACCCCGTCTTCAGCAACAACGACGGGTTCAAGCGCGGGGGCTACGCGACCTTCGACACGCCGACCGCCGGCGACCTGCAGGGCATGTACGACGCCCCCTCGGCCACCGCGCTGCAGACGGGCCGGATGACGCTGGACGACGTCGTCGTCCGCACCGCCGCGATCTTCGCCGTCCTGGTGGCCTCGGCCGCCGCCACGTACATCCTCATCAAGCCCGGCTTCGGGCTCGTCATCGGCGCGGCGATCGTCGGGCTGGTCCTCGGGCTCGTCGTGAGCTTCGGCAAGACCGTCAGGCCCGGGCTGATCCTCGCCTACGGCCTGGTCGAGGGCGTCTTCGTCGGCGGCATCAGCTACTGGTACTCGGTCCGGTTCGGCAACGCGATCGTGCCGCAGGCCGTGCTGGGCACGCTGGTCGCCTTCGGCACGATGCTGGCGCTCTACCGGGCGGGCATCGTCCGCAACTCGCCGCGCTTCACGAAGGTCCTGCTGATCGCCGGGGTGTCCTACCTCGTGTTCGGGCTGATCAACATGATCTTCTTCTTCGTCAGCGGGAACAGCGTCTACAACTCCGGCGGTCTCCTGCCGGTGCTGCTCAGCGGCTTCGGCGTGGTGCTCGCGTCGCTGTACCTCGTGCTCGACTTCGACTTCATCGAGCAGGGGATCCGCAACGGCCTCCCGCAGCAGTACGCGTGGACGGCGGCCTTCGGCCTCACCGTCACGCTGGTCTGGCTGTACCTCGAGATCCTGCGGCTGCTGGCGATCCTCCAGAACAACCGGTGACGCCTGGGGCATCCTGGGGGGCGTGACCTCAGCGGCGGCGCGCGGATCGGTGCGGGAGCACCGGCCGCGCGCCGCTTCGCGTCCCAACGGTGAGAGGTCGCGGAACCCGGACGTGTACACCGGGCCTGCCTGGGCATGGCACGACCGCTCGGGGGCACACATCAGAACCACGAGGAGCCCTTGACCATGGACGTGCCCGTCGTCGGCATCACCGCCTACTCCGCCCGCGCCGCCTGGGGCGCCTGGGATGCGGAGGCGGTGCTGCTGCCCCGCCCCTACGTCGAGGCCGTGGCGCGCTCCGGCGCCGCCCCCGTCGTGCTGCCGCCGCTGCCGGCGGTCATCGCCGCGGCGCTGCCCCGCATCGACGCGCTCATCGTGGCGGGCGGCCCCGACGTCGAGCCGGTCCGCTACGGCGAGGAGCCGGGCCCGCACACGCAGCCCCCCAACCGCGACCGCGACGCCGCCGAACTGCTGCTGCTCGCCGACGCGATCGACAGCGGCCTCCCCGTGCTCGGGATCTGCCGGGGCATGCAGCTGCTCAACGTGCTGCGCGGCGGCACCCTGCAGCAGCACCTGCCGGACGTCGTCGGCAGCGACCTGCACGCACCCTCGATCGGCGCCTACGCGTCCCACCCCGTCAGCGTGAAGCCCGGCACGAGGCTCGCCGCCGTGCTCGGCCGCACCGAGGTCGACTCCGTCCCGACGTACCACCACCAGGGCGTCGACGTCCTGGGCACCGGGTTGCAGCCGACGGCGTGGGCGCCCGACGGCTCGCTCGAGGCGATCGAGGACCCCGAGCTCGCCTTCTGCATCGGGGTCCAGTGGCATCCCGAGGCGGGTGACGACCCCGCCCTGTTCGACGCGCTGGTCGCGGCCGCGCAGGAGTCGTCCAGCACGACGTCCCGCCGGGCCTGACCCCGTGCCCATCGGCCGGACCGGCCAGACCGGGCAGGCGCCGGACGGCTACGACGTGGCCCGCGCGGCCGAGCGGCTCGCCGACCGCCTCCGGGTGCTCGGCCCGCGCTGGGCCGCCCGGTCCCTGCCGGACGACGCCGCCCACGCGGCCGCCGTCCGGGCCGGGCTGCAGAGACTGGCCGACGCCGCCGCGCGGTCACAGGACAGGCCGGTTCGCCCGGTGCCGGACCTCGGGCTGCACGCCCTCGCCGACCAGCTCCTCGTGCTCACCCGGGACGCCGCCGCCACCGGCGAGCCGGCGGTGCTCGACGAGGCGGCCGAGGTCCTGGCCGGCCTGAGGGAGCGCCTGTGACCGCCGACCACCGGCCGGGCGGGGGAGGCGCCCGCATCGCCCTCGTCACGGGCGCCGGCAGCGGCCTCGGCGCGGCGATCACCTCCCGGCTCCGGGCCGACGGCCTGCGGGTCGTCACGCTCGACATCGAGCCGGCCGAAGGCATCGACGTCGTCGCCGACGTGGCCGACCCCGCCGGCATGTCGGGGGTCCAGGCGGCGGTGGGGCCCGTCGACGTCCTGGTCAACAGCGCCGGGGTGATCGGCCCGGACAAGCCCCTCGTCGACGTCGAGGACGAGGAGTGGGCGCGCACGATCGAGGTCAACCTGAGCGGGACCTTCCACGCGTGCCGGGCCTTCGTGCCCGACATGGTCGCCGCCGGATGGGGCCGCGTGGTCAACATCGCGAGCATGGCGGGCAAGGACGGCAACGCCGGGCTGACCGTCTACTCCGCCTCGAAGGCGGGCGTGATCGGCCTCACCACGGCGCTGGGCAAGGAGCTCGCGACGAGTGGCGTGCTCGTCAACGCCGTCGCGCCCGCGGTCCCGGCGTCGCCCGGGGCCGCCCCGGTGGCCCACTGCGAGGCCGCCGCCGAACTCGTGGCGTGGCTCGCCTCCGACCGGTGCAGCTTCTCGACCGGCGCGGTCTACGAGGTCAGCAGCGGCGCCTGACCCGGACCGGCCGGGTCAGCTCAGGCGCTCGTAGATGATCGCCATGCCCTGGCCGCCGCCGACGCACATCGTCTCGAGCCCGAACTGCCCGTCGCGGGCCTGCAGCCCGTTCAGGAGCGTCGTCGTGATGCGGGCCCCCGTCATGCCGAACGGGTGCCCGAGCGCGATGGCACCGCCGTGCACGTTGAGCTTGTCCAGGTCGATGCCGAGGTCCTCGGCGCTCGGCAGCACCTGCGCGGCGAAGGCCTCGTTGATCTCCACGAGGTCCATGTCGTCGATGGTCATCCCGGCGCGCCCGAGCGCCTGGCGCGACGCCTCGACCGGGCCGAGCCCCATCACCTCGGGCGACAGCGCCGACACGCCCGTCGCCACGACCCGCGCGAGCGGCGTGAGGCCGAGCTCCTGGGCCTTGGTGTCGCTCATGACGACCAGCGCGGCCGCCCCGTCGTTGAGCGGGCAGCAGTTGCCCGCCGTCACCGTGCCGCCGGGCCGGAAGACCGGCTGCAGCGACTCGACCGCCTCGAGCGTGACGCCCGCCCGCGGCGAGTCGTCCTTGGTCATGACCGATCCGCCGGGCAGCGTCACCGGGGTGATCTCGCGGGCGAAGAAGCCGTCCACCTGCGCCTTCTCGGCGCGGTTCTGGCTCTCGACGCCCCACTCGTCCTGCGCGCGGCGGCTGACGCCCCGCCAGGTCGCGACGTTCTCCGCGGTCTGGCCCATCGCCATGTAGACGTCGGGCAGGAGGCCCTGCTCGCGCGGGTCGTGCCACGTCTCGTTGGATGCCGCCGTGGCCTGCGTGCGCTCCTCGGCCGGCGCGAACAGCGGGTTCAGCCAGTCCCTCGCGCTCTGACCGGCCCCGGCGAAGCCCTTGTACCGGGACACGCACTCGACGCCGGCGGACACGAAGACGTCACCCTCGCCGGCCTTGATCGCGTGGAAGGCCATCCGGGTGGTCTGCACGGACGACGAGCAGAACCGGTTGACCGTGGCGCCGGGCAGGTGGTCGTACCCCAGCAGCACGGCGACGACCCGCGCCATGTTGGACCCGTGCTCGCCCCACGGCTCGGCGCACCCGAGGTAGAGGTCGTCGATGTCCTCCGGTCGCAGCTGTGGCACCTTGTCGAGCGCGGCGCGCACGATGGTGGCCGCGAGGTCGTCGGGCCGGACGTCCTTGAGGGAGCCCTTGAAGGCGCGCCCGATCGGTGAACGGGCGGTGGAGACGACGACGGCCTCGGGCACGGCTCCTCCTGCGGGGAGAGCGGGGCGTGGATCCCCCGATCCTACCCGCCGGTAACCGCCCTGCCCACGGCCAGCTGACCCGGCAGCCCGGCCGGTGACCGTTCCGGCAGCTGTCCCGGCACCGGGGGCTGCCCGCGGCGCAGCAGCACGGCCCAGCGGCCGCGCGGCCCACGGGTGTTGCCGGCGATCTCGGTGCCGGCGACCTCGGTGCCGGGCTCGGCCACGGCGCGGGCCGCCGCGTGCGCGACGTCGTCCAGGCCTTCGCCGGCGCGCACGTCCGGCCGCTGCGCGGCCAGCTCGCCGGGGAGCAGCTCGAGCGCGGCGCACAGACTGGGCAGCAGCGCCGACGCCGCCTGGGCATACCCGGCGGCGGACGGGTGGAAGCGGTCGTCCGAGAACATCTCGTGCGGCCGGGCCACGAACTCGGGCCCGAGCAGGTCCGCGAGGGACACCGTGCGCCCCCCGGCCTCGACGACGGCGACGATCTGCGCCGCGGCGAGCTGGCGGCTCCAGCGCCGCGCCAGGTAGCGCAGCGGCTGCGGGATCGGCTCGACCGTCCCGAGGTCGGGGCAGGTCCCGACGACGACCTGGGTGCCGCGCTCGCGCAGGCGCCGGACGGCGAGGCCGAGGGCCCGGACCGACTCGGCGGGCCTGACCCGGTGGGTGATGTCGTTGGCGCCGATCATGATCACTGCCGCGTGCGGCAGCGGTGAGCGGTGCAGCAGCCGGTCGATCTGGGCGTCGAGCTCGCGCGTCTCCGCGCCCACCACCGCCGCGACGGTGAGGCGCACGGGCCGGCCCGCCAGCGCCGCCAGCCCGCCAGCGAGCAGGGCTCCCGGCGCCTGCCGGGCGTCCCGGACGCCGAGGCCCACCGCGGTCGAGTCGCCGAGCATGGCGAACTCGAGCGGTTCGCCGGCGCCCTCGCCGTAGAGGCCCGTGGCGTCGGGCCCGACCAGCCCGAACGGCTGCCCGATCGCGCGGCGGGCCACCTTGGCCTCCGCGAGCAGCACGCCGAAGCCGGCGATGCCGAGCCCCGCCAGGCCCCCTCCGCCGTACACCGCGGCGGCGGCGATGCGGCGGGCGCTGCTGGCTCGGCTCATGACGGCGGGTCCTTCGGGCACGGACGGACGGGAACGGCTGGGGTCTGCGACAGCCGTGGTGCAGATGTTCTCTCTTCGGGTCTTGACGTGAGGTGCTGAAGTATGGTCCACCGTACGTCGGACACCGTTACGAGGCTCTCCGCCTTTCCAGTGATGCGCGCGCCCGTCGAGCCGCCCTCATGAAGGGGGTGGGGGGACGTCGAGGGAGCTGGTGGCGAACCGGTCGGCGAGGAACGACCCGTTGGCCAGCAGCGCCGTCGCGTCGTCGCCGACGGCCGCGTCGTGCATCCGCGTCACGGCCTGCTCGAGCACCTCGAGCTGGCCGGTCAGCGCCTCGAGCGGCGTGCTGCCGTCGGCCAGCCGGTGCGTCTCGGCCCAGGGCCGCGGCAGCGCAGCGTAGGCCTGCAGGGTGCGCGGCAGGTAGTCCGTCGCCGTGCGGCGCACCGCGTGCTCCTGCTCGAAGGCCCCCGCGACGCGCGGCAGCGTGTCGGCCAGCAGGCCGGTGACGCGCTCGACCCGGGCGACGACGTCCGGGGGGACACGGCCGGCCAGCCGCAGCGGCAGCGCGCGCAGCCCACCGGGGACGTCCGCCGCGTCGACCGCCAGGTCGGACGCCGGCTCGGCGACGCCGAGCGCCGCGAGGGTGCGCGTCACGGCGGCGCTGTCCCCGGCGGCCTCGGCGGCCAGCGCGTGCAACTGCCCCGCGAACAGCTCCAGCCACGCGGCGAGCGCCGGGGTCTGCCGCGCGATGACCACCCCGCGCACCTCGCGCAGCGCCTCGGCGACCAGCCGCCGGCCGTCGAACCGCAGCGTCAGCACATGCTCCGGACCGCGCAGGCGCACGAGCGCGACACGCCCGGGCCGGCCCGCCAGCCGGTCGCCCATCGACCGGTCGCGCTCCACCTCGAGGGCGGCGTCCGCGACCTGCGGGGGCAGCGCGGCCGGCACGCGGTCCGCCAGAGCCTCCAGCAGGGCCGCCGGGTCCTTCGGGTCGAGGCTCACCAGCCCCGCCCGTCCGTCAGCGGCAGGACGAGCTGCGGGGTGGCGATGACGTGGTCCTCGCGCAGCGGCCGGACGGCGGTGCCGATCGCGAAGAACTCGGTGGTGTGACCGCCCCAGCGGTGCGGGAGCGACAGCAGCTGGACGCCGACGATGCCCTCGGCGTGCAGCGCCTCGGCCTCCGCCTGCATCCGGCTCATCGCAAGCTCGCGGGCGTCGTAGAGCGCCTCGGTGTACTGCTCGATCTCGACGTTGGTGCCGACGGTCTGCAGCGACGCCAGCGGGCCGCGGTGGGCGATGTGGTAGACGCAGGTGCCCATCACCATGCCCAGCGGCGCGTAGCCGGCCTGGACGAGCGTCCAGAAGTCCTGCCCCGACAGGTCGGACGTGAACGGGAGCCCGCGCGCGTTGCGCCAGGTGCCGACCCTTCCGTCGGGACCGGGCGGCGGCTCGTCGGCGACGACGGCGGTGCCCACCGCGATGAACTCGGCGAGGTCGTTGCCGAACTCCTTGAAGTCGATCTCGAGCCGGACCCCGACGATCCCGTCGGCGCCGAGCTCGTGCGCCTCGGCCTCCATCCGGGTCATCGCCAGCTCGCGTGCGTGGTACATCGCCTGCGTCAGCCGGTCCATCTCCATGTTCCGGCCCCAGCGGGCCACCTGGAGCCCCACGTGGTAGACGCTCGAGCCGAGCACGAGCCCGACCGGCCGGAAGCCTGCCTCGCGCACCAGCAGGAACTCGTTGACCGACAGGTCGCTGGTGAACAGCTGGGTCCCCTGGCCCGGGCGCATCCGCCGGAGCCGGTTCTCTGCGTCCGCAGGGAGGTGGACCGAGGCGAGATCGGGCGCGTCCGGCGCGCCGGGCCCGCCGGTCCCCTGCGGGGGCTGGGTCATCGGGGTCTCCTCGGGGCGTTGCGCCGTCGGGCGGCGGTCGTGGGCGGGGTCAGCGGGAGCACGGTGAGCGTACGGCCGCGGGTGGCCGGAGTTGCCGGATGCGGCGTCAGCACCGTGCCCACGAAGAGCGCCTCGGCCACGAAGTCCTTCTGGTCGCCCGTGCAGGCGCGCTCGCTGGTGTGCAGCGACGATCCGGTGATCACGACCTCGTGCCGGCCGGGTGGCCCGCCGCGGGGGGACGGCGGCCGGCCACCGGCGCGGACAGCCTCGCGCGCCAGCGAGCGGCGCGCGTCGGAGCGGGCGGCGATCAGCAGCTCGGTCAGGCCGGTGACCTCGGTGTTGGCGAAGGTGGCGCGCTGCTGGCGCAGCGCCCAGTCCTCGTGCTTCAGGGCGAGTGAGTAGCCGAACGCGACCCCGGCCGGTCGGAACCCCGCGGACGCCGCCGCGGCGACGTCCTCGCCCGTCAGGGTGGCCGCCCACGGGGCATGCCCGGCCGCCCGCCGCAGGGCCGGGTCGGAGTACCGGACGGCGGTGCCGAGCGTCGCGTACTCGCGGGCACGGACGTCGATGGGCGTCACCGTGCGGGTGATCCCGAGGACGCCGTCCGCGCCGAGCGCCCGCGCCTCGGCGAGCATCCGGCGGTGGGCCTCGCCGAGCGCGTGCTCGACGGCTTCGGCGTACGGGCGGGCCCAGCCGTACCGGCTCGCGTCCATGTCGCCGCTGACGACGACGGGCGTGACGGGGCCGCCGATGCCCCAGCCGGCGGCTGACCCGACCACGGGGCCGCGCATCCGGTAGCCGCCGCGCGCCGCGCTCGTGCCCCCGGCGATGCCGCCGCCGGCCGTGCCTGGCACGCCGCCGCTCCACGGGGCGTTCGAGCCGGGAAAGGTCGTGTTCCAGCCGTAGGCGTACCCGCACCCACCGGCGCCGATCCAGCTCAGGGTGATGACGATGCAGCCGAAGACCTCGCCCACGGGCTCGAGGCCGGCGCTGCGGATCGCGGCCGCCGCCGGCGCGGAGAGCAGCGATCCCCGCACGCCGCTGGCGCGCTGGTGCCGCACGCGGTCGACGGCCGCCGGTGGCAGCCCCGCGAGGTCCTCGTCCCCGGGCTCGTGGTTCATCGCCGGCGGGCCGTCGCGAGGAAGGTCCGGACCCGCTCGCGGGCCCGGTCGGCGACGTGCGGGCCGTGCGTGAACGCGGCGACCGCGTACTCGAGCTCGCCGAGCCGGTCCGCGGTCGCCTGCGTCAGTCGCGGGTTGCTGCAGAAGGTGAGCGGTGGCCAGCGGGTCCCGAGCACGTTGAAGACGGAGTCCCCGGTGACGAGGACGCCGCTCGCCGGGTGCAGCAGCGCCACGTGGCCCGGGGTGTGCCCCGGCGTGTGGACGACCCGCAGGCCGCCGGCGACGGGCAGCTCGTCGCCGTCGTGCAGCTCCTGCGCCACCTGCAGAGGGTCGAACCGCTGCGGTCCGAGCCGCGCGAGCAGGCGGCCCCGGGTCGTGCTCGTGTCGATCGGGGGAGCCTCGCCCCGCCGGGCGTATCCGGCGTCGTCGGCGTGGATCGCCAACCTCGCCCCGGTCTCGGCCATGACCTTCGCGCCGCCGCCGGCGTGGTCGACGTGCGCGTGGGTGAGGACGATGCGCGTCACGTCGCGCGGGTGCTTGCCCATGGCGGCCAGCCCGGCGACGATCCGCGGCGGGGCGAACGACAGGCCGCAGTCGACGAGCGTGACCTGCCCGTCGCCCTCGACGAAGGCGAAGGAGTTCGTGCCGCTGAACGGCGCCGTCGGGATGCGCCAGACCCCGTCGCCCAGGCGCAGGGCGTGATCCGCCATGGCTGACACCGTAGGCGCTCGGCTGGCACCATGCGCCCGGTGATGCGCGAACACCGGTACGGCCCCGCTCCCGCCCAGGTGTGCGACCTGCACCTGCCCGCCGGCCCCGTCCGGGGCGTCGTGATCCTCGTGCACGGCGGTTTCTGGCGGGCCCGCTACGACCGCAGCCAGGAGCACGCCGTCGCCGCCGACCTGACCCGTGCCGGCTGGGCCGTCTGGAACATCGACTACCGCGGGGTGGGTGAGGGGCCGTCGGCGGGCGGCGGCTGGCCGCGGACGTTCGAGGACGTCGCCGCCGCCGTCGACCTGCTCGCGACCGTGCCCGGGCTGCCACTCGACCGCGTCGCCGTCGCCGGCCACTCCGCGGGCGGCGCGCTGGCGCTGTGGATCGCCGGCCGGCACCGGCTGCCGGCCGGCGCGCCCGGCGCCGAGCCCCGGGTGCGCCCGGTCGCGGCCGTCGCCCAGGCGGGCGTCCTCGACCTCGAGGCCGCGGCCCGGGCCGGCGTCGGGAACGGCGCGGTCACCGACCTTCTCGGCGCGGGCCCGGACGATGATCCCGAGCGGTACGCCTCGGCGTCTCCGCTGGCGCTCGTGCCGCTCGGCGTCCCGGTGCTGGTCGTCACGGGGGACGCCGACGAGAGCGTGCCCTGGCAGCTGTCGGCGTCCTGGGCCGCGGCGGCGCGCGCGGCGGGCGACGACGTCACGCTGCACGTCGAGCCGGGGGCGGGGCACATGGGCCACGTGGACCCGGGGTCCCGGGTGTGGGCGGTGGCCCGCGCCTTCCTCACCGACCGGGTCGGTTGACCGGGCCGACCGGGTCGGCGGGGCGGGTCGATCGACCGGGTCGGCCGACCGGATCGGCTGCCAGGGCCGGCCTGATGACAGGATGACGGCGTGACGCGCGAGCAGATGCAGCACGACGGGTTGACGTACGCCGAGTCCGTCGTCGACCTCATGGGAGACACCCCGCTGGTCAAGCTCAACCGGGTCGCCGAGGGCCTGGCCCCGCTCGTGCTGGCCAAGGTCGAGTACTTGAACCCGGGCGGCTCGGTCAAGGACCGGATCGCGCAAGCGGATGATCGAGGCCGCCGAGGCCGACGGCCGGCTCAAGCCGGGCGGCACCATCGTGGAGCCGACCTCGGGCAACACCGGGGTCGGCCTCGCCCTGGTCGCGCAGCAGCGCGGCTACCGGTGCGTCTTCGTCTGCCCCGACAAGGTCAGCGAGGACAAGCGCAACGTGCTGAAGGCCTACGGCGCCGAGGTCGTCGTCTGCCCGACCGCCGTGCCCCCGAGCCACCCGGACTCCTACTACTCGGTCTCCGACCGGCTGGCGCGCGAGATCGACGGTGGCTGGAAGCCCGACCAGTACTCCAACCCCGAAGGCCCCGCCTCGCACTACGCCACGACCGGCCCGGAGATCTGGCGGGACACCGCGGGCCGGGTCACGCACTTCGTGACCGGCGTCGGCACCGGCGGCACGATCAGCGGCACCGGCCGGTACCTCAAGGAGTCGTCCGCGAGGGCGGGTGCGGGTCGTGGGCGCCGACCCCGAGGGCTCGGTGTACTCCGGCGGCACCGGCCGGCCGTACCTGGTCGAGGGCGTCGGCGAGGACTTCTGGCCGACCGCCTACGACCCCACGGTGACCGACGAGATCATCGCCGGTCTCCGACGCGGACTCCTTCGCCATGACCCGCCGGCTGGCCCGCGAGGAGGGCCTGCTCGTCGGCGGTTCCTGCGGCATGGCCGCCGCGGCCGCGCTGCGGCGTCGCCGAGCGGTGCGGCCCGCGGACGACGTCGTCGTGGTGCTGCTGCCCGACGGCGGCCGCGGCTACCTGTCGAAGATCTTCAACGACCGCTGGATGGCCTCCTACGGCTTCCTGCGCGCGGACGGGAGGCCACCGTCGGCGACGTCCTGCGCGGCAAGAGCGGCGAGCTGCCGGCGCTGGTGCACACCCACCCGCCGAGACCGTGCGGGACGCCGTCGAGATCCTGCACGAGTACGGCGTGTCGCAGATGCCGGTGGTCCAGGCCGAGCCGCCGGTCATGTCCGGGCGAGGTGGCGGGTTCGGTGTCCGAACGCGACCTGCTCGACGCCTTGTTCGCCGGTCGCGCGCGCTGGCCGACCGGGTCGGCAAGCACATGGCGCCGGCCCTGCCGCTGGTCGGCTCCGGCGAGCCGCTCGACGCGGCCCGGCACGCGCTCGAGAACGTCGACGCCGTGATGGTCGTCGACGACGGCAAGCCCGCCGGGGTGCTCACCCGCGCACGACCTGCTCGGCTTCTTCGCGGGCTGACGCGGTGGCCTCGCGGCACCTCGACGTCCACATCGACCGGACGCCGGCCGACGTCTACGACTACGTCTGCGACCCGAGGAACCTGCCGAGCTGGGCGGCCGGACTCGGCAGCACCGTCGAACAGGTCGACGGCCGTGGTACGTCGAGACGCCCGGCGGGAGAGCCGCGGTGGCCTTCGCGCCGCGCAACGACCTCGGCGTCCTGGACCACGTCGTGACGACTCCGTCGGGGGCCGTCGTGCACGTCCCGATGCGCGTCGTCCGCGACGGCGACGGCGCCGAGGTCGTCTTCACCGTCCGCCGGGAGCCGGGCATGACCGACGCGGAGTTCGAGCGCGACGCCGGCCTCGTCGCCGCCGACCTGGAGCGGCTGAAGCACCTGCTCGAGAGCGGCGTCACGCCCGGCACCTGAGGGTGCTCGGCCGGTCGGGAGGGAGAGCACGTGCGCCAGGAGTTGCACGCGGGGTGGAGCGCCTTCCCGGCCGGAGGAGAAGGCGCCGGACGCCTCGGCACCGAGCCGCTGCCCGCCGGTGTCCCCGGTTGCATCCACCTCGACCTGCTGGCCGCCGGCCTCGTCCCGGATCCCTACCTCGACGAGAACGAGGCGGCGCTGGCCTGGGTCGGGCGTACCGACTGGACCTACCGGACCTCCTTCAGCTGGGAGCCCGGCGGGCCCGGGCGCCGGGTGGACCTGGTCGCCGAGGGCCTGGACACCGTGGCCCGGGTCGAGCTGAACGGCGTCCTCGTGGGTGTCACCCGCAACATGCACCGCACCTTCCGCTTCGACGTGACCTCGCTGCTGCAGCCGGGGGAGAACCGGCTGACGGTCGCGTTCCGGGCGCCGCTGCACGCCGCCGAGGACGCGGCGGCCGCCCTCGGGCCGCGACCGCACGTCAACGCGCACCCGTACAACGCCCTCCGGAAGAACGCGAGCAGCTACGGCTGGGACTGGGGGCCGGACCTCCCCACGACCGGCATCTGGCGGCCGATCCGACTGGAATCCTGGTCCGTCGCACGCCTGGCCGCCGTCCGCCCGCTCGTCGACGTCCGGCCCGACGGCACCGGTGTCCTGGAGGTGCACGCGGACGCCCAGACGCTCGGGGCGGCCGACCTGTGGCTGCGGGTCGGCGTCGCCGGCCGGGCCACGACCGTGCCCGTCACGACGGACGGCGGGGGCATGGTCGCCGGCGTGGCCCGGGTCGAGGTGCCGGACGCCGACCTCTGGTGGCCGGCGGGCTATGGGGGGCAAGCGCTGTACGACGTCGAGGTGGAGCTCCTCGACGGCGAGGAGGTGCTCGAGGCGCGCGACGTCCGGGTCGGCTTCCGGACGGTCGAGCTCGAGTCGGCGCCCGACGAGCACGGCACCTCGTTCGCCGTGCGGGTCAACGGCACCCGCGTGCTGGTGCGGGGCTTCAACTGGATCCCGGACGACGTCTTCCTGCCGCGGGTCGACCGCGCCCGGTACGCCCGCCGGCTGGGCCAGGGCCGTGACGCCGGGGCCAACCTCGTGCGGGTCTGGGGCGGCGGGATCTACGAGACCGAGGACTTCTACGACGTGTGCGACGAGCTCGGGCTGCTCGTCTGGCAGGACTTCCTCTTCGCGTGCGCCGCGTACGCCGAGGAGGAGCCGCTGGCCTGCGAGGTGAGGGCCGAGGCGGCCGAGGCCGTCACCCGGCTGTCCGCGCATCCGAGCCTGGTGCTCTGGTGCGGCGGCAACGAATGCCTGTGGGGCCACGAGGACTGGGGCTGGAAGGAGCCACTCGCCGGCCGGACCTGGGGTGCGGGCTACTACGCCGAGGAGTTGCCGGCCCTGCTCGCGCGGCTCGACCCGACCCGCCCGTACATCCCGGGCAGTCCCTCGTCGCCCGTGCCCGGCCTCCACCCCAACGACCCCGCACACGGTCCGATGCACATCTGGGACGTGTGGAACGAGCGCGACTACAGCGCCTACCTCGAGTACACGCCGCGTTTCGTCTCCGAGTTCGGGTTCCAGGGACCACCCACCTGGTCGACCCTCACCCGGGCCGTCCACGACGAGCCGCTCGCGCCGGACTCCCCAGGCATGCTGGCCCACCAGAAGGCGGAGGACGGCAACGGCAAGCTCGCCCGCGGGCTGCGGGGGCACCTGCCGGAGCCCGCGTCCTTCGAGGACTGGCACTGGACGACGCAGCTCAACCAGGCCCGGGCCCTCGTCACGGCATCGAGCACTTCCGGGCGCTCGCGCCGGTCTGCACCGGCGCCGTCGTCTGGCAGCTCAACGACTGCTGGCCGGTGTCGTCGTGGGCCGTCGTCGACGGCGACGGGCGGCTCAAGCCCGCCTGGTACGCCGTCCGCCGTGCCTTCCGCGACCGCCTCGCCGTGATCCGGCGGCGCGGCGACGGTCTCGAGCTCGCCACCCTGGCGGACAGTGCCGAGCCGTGGCACGGCGCCGTCCGGGTCGAGCGGGTCGGCTTCGACGGCACGGTGCTGGCGGCCACCGACATCGCCCTGGCGCTCGAGCCCCGGACCGGCGGTGTGGCGCCCCTCCCCTCGGGGGTGGCCACGCCGGCGGATCCCCGGGCGGAGCTGCTCGTCGTCCGCGCCGAGGGCGTCGCCGTGGTGCACTTCTGGTTCGCCGACGACATCGACGCGGCGCTGCCGCCCCCGCTCTGCGACGTCGACGCGGCCGCGGTCGCCGACGGCTACGCCGTCACCGTGACGGCGCGCACCCTGGTCAAGGACCTGGCCCTGCTCACGGACCGGATCGACCCCGAGGCGGTCGTCGACGACATGCTCGTCACGCTGCTGCCGGGGGAGTCCGCCAGGCTGCACGTGCGCTCGACGCGCGACCTCGCCGCGGCAGCGTTCGCAGCCCCGCCCGTGCTCCGCTGCGCCAACGACCTCCTATGGAGGTGACCAGCGCTGCCGCTAGCCGGTGGGGGCCTCGCGGGAGACCGGGCACGACATGCACCGGGGGCCTCCTCGGCCGCGGCCCAGCTCGGAGCCGGCCACCGGGACGACGGTGACGCCCTCCTCCGCGAGGAAGCCGTTCGTGACCGTGTTGCGCTCGTACCCGACGACGACGCCGGGGGAGAGCGCGAGGAAGTTGTTGCCGTCGTCCCACTGCTCGCGCTGCGCACCCCGCGCGTCGATCGGGGCGCGCAGCAGCCGGACCTTCTCGAGGCCGAGCTCGTCGGCGACCACGGCGAACGGCTCGAGGGTCTCCTCGACGACGAAGTCACCCCGCGGGTCGTCCGGAGCGGCCGGCCGCAGGGTCCACGCGCGCGGCTCGTCGGGCAGGTACGGGTACATCGAGAACGCGTCGACGTCGACCATCGTCAGGGCCGTGTCGAGGTGCATGAACGCGCGCTCGCGCGGGAGCTCGAGGGCGACCACGACGCGCACGGAGCCGCCGGCGAACCAGGCGTGGGCGGCGTTCTCGACGCCCTGCGCCGTCGTCCGCTCGCTGACTCCGACGAGCACGACGCCGTTGCCCACCACGAGCACGTCGCCGCCCTCGACGGTGGCCGCGCCGTGCGGCTCGTCGTCGTCCCCGTAGTAGCAGGTGGCGCCGGCGAAGCGCGGGTGGAAGCGGTAGACGATCCGCGAGTTCAGCGCCTCGCGGCGCCGGGCCGGCATCGCCATCGGGTTGACGGAGTAGCCGTCGTAGACCCAGGCGAGGTTGTCCCGCTGGAAGAGCTGGTTCGGCAGCGGCGCGAGCAGCAGGTCGTCGGGGGCCAGGGTCTCCCACAGCAGGCTGCTGATCCTCGGGTGCGGCAGGTCGCGCTTGAGCAGGCCGCCGACGAGCCGCTCGGCCAGCCAGGCGGCGTCGGCGTCCTCGATGACCCGGCGCAACGGCCCGTCGAGCGCGGGCCCGAAGCGGGTGGCGGTGGCCAGCCGGTCCGCCAGGAACGGCCGTGCCCCCGGGACGTCGAGGGCCTGGGCGAGCAGGTCCGAGAAGAGGTGCACGGTGACGCCCGTGCTCGCGCAGCACGGCCGCGAAGGCGTCGTGCTCCTCGCGGGCGCGCTCCGCCCAGAGCACGTCCTCGAAGAGCAGGTCCCGCACCGTCGCCGGCGTCAGCCGCTCGAGTTCGAGGCCCGGCCGGTGGAGCACGACCTCGCGCAGCCGGCCGACCTCGGAATGGACGCCCAGAGCTGTCATGGCTCGATCGTCGCGCGCCGGGCGGCTCCTGCCAATCGCCACCCGGCTTCCGTGTGCCTCAGCGCACCGTCTGGGGGAGCAGCTGCGGGCGGTTCTGCTCGATCCAGGCCGGCACCTTGTCCTGCCGGACGGCGGTCCAGAGCTGGTTCCCGGCGCGGACGTCGAGGTTGACGATCGACTGGGTGTGGTCGGGGCTCCAGCCGGTGCCCGCCGTGGGAACGGTCATGAACACGAGGCTGTGCGTGCCGCCGATCCCGGCGAGCGAGGTGACGAGGTCGCCGATCTGGCCGATGCCGAACTGGCTGTCGGTCGCCACCGACTTCGACAGCGTGGTCAGCGCGTCGTTCAGGGCGAGCGGGTTCGTGAGCGTCCCCGCCGACGTCAGCTGGTGGGCCACCGCCCGGATCCAGGCCTGCTGCCGCTTGACGCGGTCGAAGTCGCCGCCCGGCAGGTTGTGCCGCTGGCGCACGTAGTCGAGCGCCTCCTCGCCGTTCATGTGGTGCAGCCCCGCCGTCCAGGTCGCCCGCTCGTCCTTGGTGGCCTCGGGGATCCGGATGTCGACGCCGCCCAGCTCGTCGGTGAGGTCCTTGAACCCGGTGAAGTCGGCGATCGCGACGTGGTCGACGTGCACGCCGGTCAGCTGCTCGACCGTGCGCACCATCAGCGGCGGCCCGCCCCAGCTGAACGCGGCGTTGATCTTCGCCGTGCCGTGGCCCGGGATCGGGACCCAGCTGTCGCGCGGGATCGAGACGACCGTGGTGCCCTTCCGGTCGGCGGGCACGTGCACGAGCATGATCGCGTCGGTCCGCTGGCCGCCGTAGACCCACTGCGTGGGGTCACCGCCCGAGATCCGGCTGTCCGAGCCGAGCAGCAGCACGTTCATGGCGCCGGTGGCCACCGTCTTCACCGGCCGGTCGGCGGTCGGGATCTGCGCGAACGGGTCACCGAAGCGCTCGATGTTGTGGTCGTAGCGCGAGACGGCCTGGTGCACGGCGAGCCAGCCGCCGCCGGCGAGGGCGCCGACGACGACGAGGAGCCCGGCGACGACGAACGGCCAGCGGCGGTGCCGGCGCCGGGCGCGGGCCGGCGGGCGCGGGCTGCCGTCGTCGAGCTGCGGCTGCGCGTCAGGCGACGACCCGTCGACCAAGCTGTCGAAGAGGTCGGTGACTCCTCGGTCGGTCACGTGCACCGGCTCCTCTCGGTCGGCCTGCGCCGAGTCGCTGGTGACGGCCCGTGATGCAGGTCGGCGCCGACCGGGAGTGAAGGCCGGGATCGGTGGCGCCGCGTGAGCACCAAAGTAGACGCACCGGGCGCAGCCGGTGACGGATACGCCGCAGGGTCACTCTCCGGGAGCAACCCGTGATCGACAGACCTCAGGCAGGAGGGTCAGCCGCGGCGGCCGCGGCGGGACCTCAGGTAGTCGCTGACCACGTACTGGCCGAGCCGGTCGAGTGACGGCGTGAGGACCCGCCCGCCGTTGCGGCGGGCGACGGCGTCCATGAATCGCCGCAGGCCAGGGTCCTCGCCGAGCATGAAGACGTTGATCGCCGCGCCGTACCGGGTGAGCGCGTCGACCTCGGCGACGGTCGCCTGCACGGTCGCCCGGGTCGGCGGCCACTGGAAGTACGCCTGCCCGCCCTCCAGGTGCGCCGTCGGTTCACCGTCGGTCACGACGAGCACGACCGGCTCGCCGTCCGGGTGCCGCCGCACGTGCCGGCCGGCCAGGTGCAGCGCGTGCTGGAGGTTGGTGCCCTGCACGTAGTCGGGCTCGACACCGGCGAGCTTCTCGACGGTCAGCGGCGACGCGTACCGGCCGAAACCGATGATCTGGAGCGCGTCCTGCGGGAAGCGGGTGGCGACGAGCTGGGCCAGCGCGAGCGCCGTCTGCTTCATCGGGCCCCACCGGCCCTCGCTGATCATGGAGAACGACAGGTCGACGCACAGCGCCACCGACGCCGACGAGCGCCGCTCGGTCTCGACGACCTCGAAGTCCTCCACGGCCAGCCGCACACCGCGGCCGCCGCCGCGTTCCGGCGCGTGCACCGACCGCCGGACGCCGTTCGACACGGTGCGGACGACGTCCAGGGGCTGCTCGTCACCGAACTCCCAGGTGCGGACGCCCCCGTCGCCTCGCCGGAGGCCCCGGCGTCGCGGATGTCGTGCTCGCCGCGGCCGCCGTCCCGCAGGTGCTCGAAGACCTTGCGCAGCGCCGTCTGCCCGAGCCGGCGGAGCGCCTTGGGCGACAGCTCGAGCCCCTCGCGAGCCGCGGACCAGCCAGCCCTGCCGTTCGAGCTCGCGCTCGAGCTGCTGCAGCGCGCGGACGTCCTGCGCCGCCGACGAGCCCAGGGCACGCTCGACGGTCTCGACGTCGACGTCGTCGAGGGTGGCGCCCGGGTGCTCCTGGCCGAGCTGGTCGATGAGGTCGTCGAGGTCGGACAGCTCGCCGCAGGGCCCCGGCCGCCTCGCCGTAGCCCAGCTGCCCCTCGCCGCGCATCCGCTCGCCGCGGTCCCAGGTGAGGTCGGGGCGCAGCGCCCGCAGGTTGTCGTTGAGCGCGGCCATCTGGGCGGCGAGGTCGGGGTCGCCGAGCGCCTGCTGCATGAGCCCGGCGAGCTCCTCGCGCTGCTGCGGCGTCAGCGAGGCCATCAGCCGCTCGGCGGCGGCCGCCTGCCGGGCGAGCTCGTCGACGAGCTCGTCCACGTTCTGCGGGTCGCCGGGGAAGAGGTCGCCGTGCTTGGCCATGAACTGCTCGAAGTCCTCGGGAGTGTCCTCGCCGCGGGCGTGCTTGTCGAGCAGCTGGTTGAGGTCGCTCAGCATGTCCTTGAGGGCCTGGTTGGCGGCCTGCTGCTCGGCGCTCGAGGCCCCCGGCTGCATGCCCTGCAGGGCGTCGCGCATCCCGCGGAACCGCTGGTCGAGCACGTCGCTGCGCAGGCCGTCGAGGATCTCGCGGTAGATCCGCTCGGCCTCCGGGGACGTCCAGCGGTACTCCGACAGCTCCTGGACGGCGGCGGCCGTCGAGCGCGGCAGCGCGTCGAGCTGGGCCTCGGCGAACCGCGCGTCGTCGCTGTCGACCTCGGCCAGGGCCTCCTTCTCGGTCGCGAGCGCCTGGTCGAGCTGAGCCTGGGCCCGGGTCACGGCGCCGTCGAGCCGGCCGCGGCGGGCCACCTCGCGGCGCATCCGCATCGCCCGGGCCCGCAGGTCGTCCAGGCCCTGGCGGTTCAGGTTGCCGTGGTCGTCCGGCAACCCTCGCCGTAACATCTCTCGCAGGGACTCGCGCAGGGAGTTGCCCGCGAGCACCTCGTCGCCGAGCGCGTCGAGCGCCTGCCGCACGTCGTAGGGGGGCGCCAGCGGGTCGGGGCCGCCGTGCCAGGGGCCGTACCGGTACCGCCCGTACCGGCCTCGACGGCCACCCCGGCCGGTCGGAGGCATCAGCGCTCCCGCCGCCGGCGGCGGGAGTCGCCGTCGTCGTCGGGCGCCGAGGTCGAGCCGTACACGACGCGACCGTCGTCGAGCACGTCCTTCGCGAGCCGCCGGGTCAGGTGCAGCCCCTCCAGCACGAACTCCACCGCGGACGCCGCCTGCGCCGGGGTGGGCACCTCCTCGAACCCGAGCCTGCCCAGTACCTGGGCAAGGCCCTGCACGCGGCCGACCTGCTCGAGCAGCTCACCGGACGGCACCCGGTCGCCGGTGGCGACGCCGTGCCCGTTCTCGACGAGCCGGACGAAGCCCGACAGGTCGAGGCCGCCGAGGCGCGAGCGCCACGTCTCGGCGACGCTGCGCCGCAGGAGGTGGTCGAGCACCTCCTCCTCGCGGCCCTCGCCGTCCGCCTCGAACTCCACCTTGCCGCGCAGGGTGGCGGGCACGCTGTCGGCGTCCCCGACCCGCGCGACCGCGCCGCCGCCGGGCAGCTCGTCGGTCAGCTCGTCGAGCAGGGCGGCGCGGCGCAGGGCGGCCGCCGCGAGCGTCTCGGCGGCCGCGATCGAGAAGCGGGCCGAGACGCCGGAGCGGGCGTCGACGGCGGGCGACTCCCGGACGGCCCGGGTGAACCGGGCGACCGTCTCGAGCAGGTGGTCCGGCACCTCGGCCACGAACCGCCCCTCCTGCCGGACGAGGTCGACCTCGAGGTCGACGTCCAGGGGGTAGTGGGTGCGGATCTCGGCGCCGAACCGGTCCTTGAGCGGGGTGATGATGCGGCCGCGGTTCGTGTAGTCCTCGGGGTTCGCGCTGGCGATGAGCAGCAGGTCGAGCGGCAGCCGCAGCACGTAGCCGCGCACCTGCACGTCGCGCTCCTCGAGCACGTTGAGCAGCGAGACCTGGATCCGCTCGGCGAGGTCGGGGAGCTCGTTGACGGCGAAGATCCCGCGGTGGGTGCGGGGGACGATGCCGAAGTGGATGGTCTCGGGGTCGCCCAGGGTGCGGCCCTCGGCGACCTTGATCGGGTCGACGTCGCCGATGAGGTCGCCGACGCTCGTGTCGGGCGTGGCCAGCTTCTCGGCGTAGCGCTCGTCGCGGTGGATCCAGGCGACCGGCAGCTCGTCGCCGAGCTCGGCGGCGCGGCGCCGGCCGGCCGGCGTGATGGGCTCGTAGGGGTGCTCGTGCAGCTCGGAGCCGGCGATCACCGGGGTCCACTCGTCGAGCAGGCCGACGACGGTCCGGATCAGGCGGGTCTTGCCCTGGCCGCGCTCGCCGAGGAGCACGAGGTCGTGACCGGCGAGCAGCGCGCGCTCGAGGTCGGGCAGCACGGTCTCGTCGAAGCCGACGACCCCCGGGAAGCGCGTCTCGCCGCTGCGCATGCGCGCGAGCAGGTTCGCGCGGACCTCTTCCTTGACGGTGCGGTACTCGTGGCCGGAGGCGCGCAGCGCGCCGAGCGTGGCGGGCAGGGTGGCGGGCGCGGCCGGGGTGCGGGGATGAGCGGGCGGCTGGGGTGAGCTCACGCGTCGACCGTACGTCCGCCGCCTGCCGGCCGGCATGCCGGAGCCTTACGCCATCGATGAACGCGATCCGGGAATACGGGGTCAGGCCTGCGCGACGACGAAGATCCGGCGGTAGGGGAGCACCGTCCCGTAGGCCTGCCCGGGGTAGGCGGCCCGGAGCCGCGCGCCGTACTCCGCCTCGAACTCGGTGCGGTCCTCGCCGTCCAGAGCGGACAGGACGGGTCGGAGCCCGGTGCCGCGCATCCACTCGAGGACGGCGTCCTCGCCCTGCAGGACCTGGAGGTAGGTGGTCTCCCAGGCGTCGACCCGCAGGCCGCGGCCGGCCAGCCGGGCCAGGTAGTCGCCGGGCTCCTCCACCCTGGGCCGCGCGCGGCCCGCCAGCCTGGCCCGCCACCGCGGGTCGTCGCTCAGCGCCGCCAGCTCGGTGTGCGAGGGCTGGTCGAAGTTGCCGGGCACCTGGAACGCCAGCCAGCCGCCGGCCGCCAGCAGGCCGGCGAGACGGTCGAGCAGCGGCAGGTGGCCGGGCACCCACTGCAGGGTCGCGTTGCTGACGATGACGTCGACCGGCGCCGCCGGCTCCCAGTCGCGCAGGTCGGCCAGGGTGAGCTCGACGGCGCCGGCGGTCTCGGCCCGGGCCCGCTCGATCATCTCGGGGGAGTCGTCCACGCCCTCGACCCGGGCGCCGGGCCAGCGCCGTGCGAGCTCGACGGTCAGGGTGGCCGGACCGCACCCGAGGTCGGCGACGGACCCCGGTTCGCGTGCCCCGACACGGGCCATCAGGTCGCGGAACGGGCGGCCCCGTTCGTCCGCGAAGCGCAGGTACTGCTCGGGGTCCCAGCGCACGCCGACCTCCCAGGACGAGCCGAGATATCTTGACGTCAAGGTATCCATCCGCCGCCTGCCGGGCAAGAGCGGCGTCCTGCAACCATGTGCGCCATGCCTGCCGAGGTCGATCGCCCCGTCACCGTCGTCACCGGGGCGAGCGCGGGCATCGGCGCGGCGGTCGCCGTCCGGCTGGCGCGGGCCGGCCATGACCTGGTGCTGGGGTACCGGCGCTCGGCCGACGGTGCCAGGGCGGTCGCCGACCGCTGCAGCGCCCTCGGCGTGCGTGCCGTGCCGGTGGGTGGTGACGTCGCCGACGAGGCGGACGTCGACCGCCTGTTCGCCGCCGCCGCCGAGCTGGGCCTGCTGACCGGGCTCGTCGCGAACGCCGGCATGACGGCGCACCTCGGGGATCTCGCCGACACCCCGGTCGACGTCGTCCGCCGGGTCGTCGACGTCAACCTCGTGGCCGTCCTGCTGTGCCTGCGGCGCGCCGCGCAGCTCATGTCCACGGCCCGTGGAGGAGCCGGCGGCGCCATCGTCACGATCTCGTCGTCGTCGACGTCGAGCGGCTCCGCGCACGAGTACGTGCACTACGCGGCGGCCAAGGCCGGCGTCGAGGTGGCCACGCTCGGCCTGGCCCGCGAGCTGGCACGCGACGGCGTCCGGGTCAACTGCGTGGCGCCCGGGCTCGTCGACACGGGCATCCACGCGGACGCCGGCGACGCGACCCGGCCGGCGCGGATGGCCCCGCAGATCCCGCTCGGCCGCGCCGGTGACCCCGACGAGATCGCCGCAGCCGTGGCGTGGCTGCTCGGGCCGGAGGCCTCGTACGTCACCGGCGCCACGCTGCGGGTCACGGGCGGCCGCTGAGGCCGGGGCAGACTTGGACCATGGAGACGGTGGACTGGTGGCAGCGCCAGCGCAGCTCGTTCGGGTCGGCGGCGCAGGCGTACGAGCGCGGCCGGCCGACCTACCCGGAGGCGGCGGTCGAGTGGCTCCTGCCGGTGGGTGCCCGCCGTGTCCTCGACCTCGGCGCCGGCACCGGCAAGCTCACCCGGCCGCTGGTCGCCCGCGGCCTCGACGTCGTCGCCGTCGAGCCGTTGGACGGCATGCGGGGCGAGTTCGGGCGGGTGCTGCCCGGGGTGCCGGTGCTCGACGGGAGTGCCGAGAGCATCCCGCTGGATGACGGTGCCGTCGACGCGGTGCTGGTGGGGCAGGCCTGGCACTGGGTCGACGTCCCCGCCGCGTCCGCCGAGGTCGCTCGTGTGCTGGCGCCCGGCGGCGTGCTCGGCCTCGTGTGGAACCTGCGCGACCCGCGGGACGGCTGGGTCGGCGAGCTCGAGCGGCTCATCGCCCAGCCCACCGAGTCCGGCGGCACCGACATGTCCGACCCTGTCGTCGGCCCGCCGCTCGGCCCGCTCGAGCGCACCGAGATCAGCTGGGTGTCGCGGCGCACGCCGGCGGAGGTCCTCGACATGGTCGCCTCGCGCAGCTACGTCATCACGCTGCCGGACGCGCGGCGGGAGGCGCTGCTGGCCGACGTCCGCGCCCTGCTGGAGCGGCACCCGGAGATCGCCGGCGGTCGCGACGTGGCCATCCCCTACGTCGCCCGCTGCTACCGCACGAGGGTCACGGCACGCGGGGCGTGAGCAGGGCGGCGACGTCGAGGCTCCGGTCCTGTGGCGGCTCACCGTCCTGCGCGCTCCAGACGGCTGACAGCACGGCCTGCACGAACCCCCAGGCCGCGAGCCGGTCGAGCGGCTGGCGCAGACCGTCGGCGAGCTGCTCGAGCCGGGCCGGCACGAGCGACACGAGGTGCTCCTCCCGACGTGGCGGGTCCGGGTTGTAGAGCCAGGCGCCGGCGTCGTACCCGGGGTCGCCGACGACCCCGTGCGGGTCGATCGCGAGCCACGGCTCGCGGGTCGCGCGCAGCACGTTGTCGTGGTGCAGGTCGCCGTGGAGCAGGCGATCGCCCGGCGACGAGGCGAGCAGCTCGGCGGCCACGCCGCGGGCCCGGTCGACGAGGGCCCGGGGGAGCGGGTCGTCGCCGGCGAAGCGCTCGAGGTGCTCCTCGAAGGCGTGCAGGCGTGCCCCGAGCGTCGGCACGCCCTCGGCGGGTGGCGGTGTCGCGTGCAACCGGCGCAGCACCGCGACGCCGGCGGCCGTCGCCTGCTCGTCGGCGTCCGGGACCAGGGCCGTGGCGGCCGTCCCGGGCTCCGCCCGCTCGAGCAGGAGCGCGCCGCGCCCGACGTCCGACCGCAACAGCCGGACCGCGCCCGCGCCGCCCCAGGCCGAGAGCGCTGCTGCCTCGGCGGCGAGGTGGCTCGCGCCCGGCGGCCCCACCTTGAGGACGGCCCGGACGCCGCCCGCCCGTGCCCCGCACACCCAGTGGTGGGACAGCTCGAACGGCTCGCCGAGCTCGAGCCCCCAGTCACGGGCGAGCGCGGCGAGCGTGCTGGGCAACGCCGCCAGCCAGCGCTCCCCGCGGCGGCCCCACGTCGCGACGGCGGTGCGGGCGAGCGCCGGCGGAACGGCGGCTGCCGTCATGCGAAGCCGTGCGTGAGGATCGCGGGCACGGGCCCGGCCCGGAGCAGGTCGAGGACCGCCAGCTCGTGCGGCACGACCGGGTCCGGCAGCGCGCCGAGGGGCCACCAGCGCAGATCGGCGCTCTTGTGCGGCTCCAGCCGGCGCGGTTCGCCGCTCCAGCGGCGGCAGGTGAAGAAGAAGTCGACGCGCTCGTCGACCGGCCGGCCGTTGCCCCCCGTGCGCTGCATCGCCGTCAGCGGTTCGAGCTCCTCGAGGTCGACGCCGATCTCCTCGCGGGCCTCGCGCCCCGCCGCCTCGACGACCGACTCGCCGGCCTCGACGTGCCCGGCCGCCGCACAGGCCCAGTGCCCGTCGCGGTAACCGGTGCCCTGGCGCAGCTGCAGGAGCACCTCGTCGCCGCGGAGCATCACGACGTACGCCGCGGGCACGACCCTGAAGCGGTCGGTCACGAGCTGATGCGCAACCGGGCGGCGTGCACGATCTGGACCTCTTCGAGAGCCTGGCCCGGCACGGCCGCCGAGTACTGCCGGTTGATCTCGGCGATCGCGCCGGGGTCGACCTTGGGTTTGCGGACCTCGGTCAGGAGGCCGTTGCGCTCCTGGGCGGTGTCGGTCAGCTGGGTGTAGCAGAAGCCGGCGACGACCGGGCTGGAGAGCAGCGCGCCGACGAGGTCGCCGTACCGCTCGAGGAGCTCCTCGGCGGAGCTCACCGCGCCGTACCCGTTCCAGTGGTCCTCGCGCCCCGGGTCGTAGGTGATGCCCCCGAACTCGGAGACGATGAGCGGCTGACCGTTGCGCGCCAGCCCCGGCAGGCTGATCGGGCGGTAGTAGGGGCGCACCGTGGCCATCGTCCGGTCGAACGCCTCGCGGCTGCCGTACCGGTCGCGCAGCACCTGCCCCGAGGGGCTGTAGTCGTGCACGCCGATCATGTCGGAGGCGAGGTTCTCCCAGCCGTCGTTGCCCACCACCGGCCGGGTCGGGTCGATGGCCTTGGTCAGGTGGTAGAGCGCCTGGACGGCGTCACGCTGGGCGGGGTCGTGCTCGAGGTTCGGCACCCCCCAGCTCTCGTTGAAGGGCACCCAGGCGACGAGGCCCGGGATGACTGGTCGCGTTCGAGGACCTCGAGCCACTCGCTGGTGATGCGCCGCACGGTGCGCGGCCCGAAGTCGAGGCGCTCGGCATCTCGCCCCACGCGAGCACGCCGAGCCGGTCGCACCAGCCGAGGAAGCGCGGGTCCTCGACCTTCTGGTGGATCCGGACGGCGTTGAAGCCGAGTTCCTTGACGAGCTCGACCTCGCGCTTGAGGGCCTCGCCGTCGGGAGCGGCCAGGTGGGAGGAGGGCCAGTAGTTCTGCGCCAGCACCATCCGCAGCGGGTAGGCGCGCCCGTTGAGCACGAACTGGTCGTCCGACGCCCCCGCCGTCCGGATGCCGCAGTAGCTGCCCACCTCGTCGACGACCTCGTCGCCCAGCAGCAGTCGCACCTGCGCCTCGACCAGGTTGGGGTAGTCGGGGGACCAGAGGTAGCTGCGCCGTTCGTGCTGGATGCGACTGCCGTCGAGCGGGATGTCGCGCTGCACGACCGGCGCGGTGGCGGGATAGACGTCGTCCGCGAGCAGGTCCCCACGCAGGGTGAGGCGCACGGAGAGCCGCAGCGCCGCCCGCACCGGCCCCTCGACGCGAGCGCGGACGCGCAGCACGCAGCGGTCGAGGTCGGACGTCCAGGTGAGGGCGGCGAGGTGGGTCGCGGGCACGGGCTCGAGCCAGACGGGCTGCCAGATCCCGGTCGTGCGCTCGTACCAGATCGCGTGCGGCCGCTCGTGCCAGTCCTGCTTGCCGCGGGGCTGGGTCATGTCGTGCGGGTCGTCCTCCGCGCGCACCACGACGACCTGGGGGCCGCTCTCGGTCAGGGCGGGCGTGATGTCGGCGGAGAACGGCGTGTGGCCGCCCTCGTGGGTCGCGACGAGGTGGCCGTTGACCCAGACCGAGGCCTGGTGGTCGACGGCGCCGAAGTGCAGCAGGACGCGCTCGCCGGGCCGGTCGCCGGCCTCGCGCCGGTCGAAGGAGCGGCGGTACCAGACGATCGCGTGGAAGCCGGTGTCGCCGACGCCGCTGGCGGGTGACTCCGGCGGGTAGGGCACGGCGATGTCGCGGTCGAACCCGCCGTCGCCCTCGCACCAGCGCCCGTCGACGCCGCGGTCGGCGTCGTCGTAGCCGAACTGCCAGGTGCCGGTCAGGTCGGTCCACCGCGCGCGGGTCACTTGCGGGCGGGGGTAGGCGGGGTCGGGCTCCGCCGTGGGGGAGGGGGCGCGGTCCGCGGCCTCACCGTCGAGTGCAGCTGTCACCCCGCAAGTCTCGTCACCCACCCCACCTCATCTCAAACCGGGTCACTCCCGACCGGCCGGTCGGCCCGGCCGGTCGGCCCGGACCGTCGCCCCGACCACCACGGGCACCGCCGAAGTCCCGGACGTCGCCCGTCCGCGTGCTGACCGACAACGTCCCGAGCTGCGTTCGGCGGTGCCCGTGGCGGCGCGTCTGTCGGTGCCGGCGGCGGGGACGCTGTCGCTCCGGTGGCATGCCGGTCGCCCGCTGCGTCATGATCGCCACGGGTACCGCCGAACGCTCAGATGTCGTCTGCGGGCGGTGCTCGCTGGGCAGTTCGGGGATCGGTTCGGCGGTGCCCGTGGCGGGGCGTCTGTCGGTGCCGGCCGACACGATGCGGTCATGGGGGGACGTCGTGATCCCGTTCGTGTCCTGAGCGTGCTCGAAGGGCGGGCGACGTGGGAGCAACTGCGCGCCCTCAGTTCGCGGCACGCGGTGCGCGAAGCCGTGGCTCGAGGCGACGTCGTCCGCGGGGGCCGCGGCCTGTATCGCCTGGCCGAGCTCTCCGAGCCACGTGCAGCGGCCGCTGCCGTCGGGGGCGTCCTGTCGCACCTCTCCGCCGCGGGCGAGATCGGGCTGTCCGTGCTGCGACCGCCGGGCGAGGTGCACGTCATCGTGCCGAAGGCCTCGCATCGGGCGGCCCCACCAGGGGTGGTGCTGCATCGGATCGACCTGCCGCGCGGCGACGCCACGCGGACCAGCACCAGGGTGTTGCGAACTGTGCTCGACTGCGCCGTCGCCCTACCCTTCGCCGACGCCCTCGCCGTGGCGGACTCGGCCCTGCATCAGGGTTTGGTCGGCCGCCCGGATCTCGCGGAGCTCGCACGGGAGCGTCGCGGACCCGGCGCCCTACGCGTACGCCGGGTGGTGGAGCACGCCCACGACGACGCCACGAACGCCTTCGAGTCGGCAATGCGCGCCGCCGTGATCGAGGCCGGCGTCACGGGCTTCGTCCCGCAGTTGGTGATCGCACTTCCGGGGTACCGGAGCGTGCAGGTCGACCTGGGCGACCCTCGCCGGCGCATCGTCATCGAGGCGGACAGTTACGCGCACCATGCCGGCCGCGCGGAGTTCCGAGCCGACTGCCGGCGGTACAACGAGTTGGTCCGCGCCGGCTGGCTGGTGCTGCGCGTCACGTGGGAGGACGCACTCTTCGCGCCGGAGGCCGTCGGCCGGCTCGTCGTCGACGCGTGTGCCCTGCGCGATCGAGAAGGTGACCGGGGCGGGCCGTGCTGAGCCCGACGCCGTGGGCTGACGGTGACGGCGGGCGGGGTACGAGTTCCGGCTCTGGTGCGGACCGGTAGGTACTCGTACGCTGACCGCCTGCTGTCGCACACCGCCGTGCGCGCACCGGAGACTGGGGGCCGTCATGCCTGCCGTACGCCGTCGCAGACTCGCGCTCGTCGCACTCCTCGCCGCCGCCGCCACGACGCCTGGCGGCCGGTCCGGCCGCCGCCGGAGAGCGGGGCGGGGCCGAGCATCGCCGGCCGCTCGCGGCCCTGGGCGACTCGTACTCCTCCGGCGAGGGCGCGCCGCCCTTCGACCCGGCGTCGGACGGCTGCGACCGCAGCCCGCTCGCGTGGCCGCTGCAGGTCGCGGCCCGGCTCGAACGGCCCGCGGCCCTCCTCGCCTGCAGCGGCGCCACCACGAAGGACGTGCTCCAGCCGTTCAAGGGTCAGCCCGCCCAGGTGACCGAGCTCGCCGCGCTGCGCCCGCGCCCGCGGATCGTGACGATCACGATCGGGGGCAACGACGTGGGCTTCGGCCCCGTGCTGACGGCCTGCGTCACGCAGCGACTGCCAGGGGGCGATCGCCCAGTCGGAGGTCGTCACCCTGACGGTGCTGCCCGGCCGCCTCGCGGAGACCTACCGGGCGATCCACCGCGCGGCCCCCGGTGCCCGCCTCGTCGTCGTCGGCTACCCGCGCCTGGTTCCGGCGACGGACTCCGAGGTGACGGGATGCCCGTGGCTGAGCACGGGTGAGCGGGCGGCGCTGACCCGCGGCGGGGACCTCCTCGACGCCGTCATCGCCGTCGAAGCACGGCGGGCGCACGCGACGTTCGTCGACGTCCGGCCCGACTTCGCGGGTCACGAGCTCTGCTCCGCCCAGCCGTGGCTGGTGCCCATCGGGTTCCCCGGCGTCCCCGCGTCGTCCTACGCGCACCCGAGCCCCGCCGGGCAGGCGGCGATCGCGGCCAGGGTCACGGCTGTCCTCGCCGGGTGAGGGGCCGGGGCCCGCTCGCGGGGATCAGGGTGGTCGAGCTCGCCGGGCTCGGTCCGGTGCCGCACGCCGGGATGGTCCTCGCCGACCTCGGCGCCGACGTGCTGCGGATCGACCGGCCGGGGGCTGTCCCGATGGCGCCGCCCGGGCCGGTCGACCGCGGCCGGCGCGCCGTCGCCCTCGACCTGGGCCACCCGGACGGCGCCGCCACGGCCCTGACGCTCGCCGCCGCGGCCGACGTCCTGGTGGAGGGCTTCAGGCCGGGCGTGATGGAGCGCCTCGGCCTGGGCCCCGACCGCCTGCTCGCCCGCAACCCCCGGCTCGTCTACGCCCGGATGACCGGCTGGGGTCAGGACGGCCCGCTCGCCGGCGACGCCGGCCACGACCTGAACTACCTCGCGCTCACGGGCGCCCTGGCCGCGATCGGCCCGGCCGGTGGCGCCCCGCTGCCGCCGCTGAACCTCGTCGGCGACTACGGGGGCGGCAGCATGCTCGTCCTCGTCGGCGTGCTGGCCGCGCTGGTCGAGCGCGCGCGCAGCGGGCGGGGGCAGGTCGTGGACGCCGCGATGGTGGACGGCGTCAGCTCGCTGCTGGCGCTCACCTACGGGTTGCTCTCGGCGGGGCTCTGGCGCGAGGAGCGTGGCACGAACCTGCTCGACGGCGGCGCCCCCTACTACCGCACCTATCGGTGCGCGGACGGCGGGTACGTGGCCGTCGCCGCGCTCGAGGACCGGTTCTGGGCCGAGCTGGTGGCCGCCGTGCGGTCTGGACCTCACGGGGATCGCCGACCGGACCCGGCCAGCCGACTGGCCGCTGCTGGGCGAGCGGCTCACCGCGGCGTTCGCGACCCGCACCCGCGACGAGTGGGCGGAGGCCTTCGCCGGCGTCGACGCCTGCGTCACCCCCGTCCTGACGTTCGGCGAGGCCGCCGCGCACCCCCAGCTCGGCGGCAGGGGAGCGGTGACGGCCGACGGACGCCGGCCGGGAGCTTCAGGGTCCGGGTCGGCACGGGGCCTCGCGCCGGGCTCGGCGCCGCGGTTCTCGCGCACTCCCGGCGTGCCCGGCGAGCCGCCCCGTCCCGTCGGAGCCGACACCCGGGCCGCCCTCCTCGACTGGGGATTGGCCGCGGACGTCGTCGACGCGCTGCTGACGAGCGGCGCGGCCGAGCAGGCCTGAGGGCGCGAGCCGAGCCCGGAGCGCGTCAGTTGTTCAGGTGCCGGATCCGAGGCCACACCGACGCCCAGCCGCCGACCGGGGCAGCGCACACGTAGATCGCGGCGTACTCGCTCTCCTCGTTGCGGACGCCCTCGTCGTTGCGCACCGGCTGCACCAGCCGGCAGCCGGGGAGTTCCTCCGGCGGCCCGCCCTCGGCGACGGCCACGACGGCACGGCCGCCGTCCGGGGGCGGGCCCCAGTACCCATAGGCGTTCAGCCCGCTGAACGCGTGCGGCAGGCCACGGGACGGGCCGTAGAGATCGATCGAGCCCGCCTCGCCGTAGTTGCTGGTGAGGACGACGGCGCCGGCGCGGTCGGCGTCCGGCAGTGAGCGGTAGGTGCGGGCGACGTCGTCGACGAGCCGCGGCCACCCCACCGTCTCGAACTGATTCTCCGCCGCGCCCGACAAGGCCGAGGCCTGCAGCGTCGACGCGGGCAGGAGCGGCAGAGCCGCCGGGGCGAGAAAGGCCGCGAGCAGGACGGCCGCCACCAGCACGGCGACCCGCGCGCCGCGGGCCCGGAGGCCGGCCTCGAGCCCGACCGCCCCCGCGGCGATCAGGGGCGGGTAGATCCCCGCGCCGTAGTAGCCCTGGCCGGCGGTGGCGGCGAACACCACCACGGCCACGAGCCAGGCCCAGCCGAGCAACGGCTGCCAGGCGGGGCGTGGCGGCCCGGCCGCGGGCGCGCGACGCCGCAGGCTCCGGAAGGCCCCCCGGATCCACAGGTAGGCGCCGGCGAACCCGAACATGACCACCTGCAGCGCGACGAAGCCGAGGCGCTGGCCGGGCGTGCCGTACTCCCGGGCGATGTCACGCCCCAGTTCGAGCTGCGGCCACCCGTGCCCCGCCTGCCACGCGAGATAGGGCGCCCACATCGCCAGCGCGAGCCCGGCACCCGACCAGAGCCACGGGCTGCGGAGGCGGGGGCGGACTGCGGGCGTGACCAGCGCGCCGACGAGCAGGCCGAGGAGCAGCACCGTCGGCAGGGCCTTGTTCAGCAGGCCGACGCCGGCGACCGCCCCGACGACGAGCCACAGCCGGTCCGCGCGCCCGGGCGGCGAGGAGAGGATCCGGACCACGAGCGCGATGATCGCGACCCAGACGATCAGGTCCACGGTCGCGGTCACCAGGACGTGCCCGGCGAGCAGGGTGAGGACCCCACCGGCGACGACGACGGCGGTCAGCAGCTGGGCGAACGCGGCGCCGCCGAGCTGCCGGGCCAGCCAGGCCGCCAGGACCGTGCTGCCCAGCGCCGACGCGATCGCGGGCAGCCGCAGCACGGTGGGCGAGGCCGGGGCGAGGTCGTCCATCAGCCGCGCGAGCACCGGAGTGACGGGGCCCTGGTCGGGATAGCCCCAGGCGAGGTGGCGCCCGCAGGCGATGAAGTAGAGCTCGTCGCGGTGGTACCCGTACCGGCCGGCGACCGCGAGAAGCAGCACGCCGGTGACGACGACGACGGCGCCGACCGGGCGCCAGGCGAACGCGGGCCGATCGGCGGCCCCCGCCCCGGCTGTCACCCGAGCAGCGTAGGCGCACCGTCGTCAGCGGCTGACAGCGCCGCGCCTCGGACCCGGGTGATCAGAGGGAGGTCAGGAAGTCGATCAGACCCGGGAAGTAGTGGTCGGGGTCGTCGAACTGCGCCAGGTGGCTGCCGCTCGGGGCAGTGCAGATACCGTCCCCGCGGGAGTTGCTCAGCCATCCAGCGCATGTGGCCGGGGTCCATCGTGTCGTGGGTCGCGCCGATGACCAGGGTGGGAACGTCGATGCGCGCCAGATCCGCGGACCGGTCCCAGCTCTCGAGTCTGCCGCTGAGGCCGAGCTCGCTCGGTCCCTGCATGGGAACGTAGACGGCCGGGTTGATGTGGTTCAGCGCCCGGTTCACCGGCTCGGGCCACTCCTGCGGCGGCATCCGGCAGACATGCAGCCTGTAGTGGTGCTCCGTCAGGAGCTGCATGTACCGGGGATCCTCGGTTCTCCCCTCGGCCTCGAACCGCTTGATCTCGGCCAGCGCGTCCTGGTCCATCGCCGGCATGAGGACGTCGTCCGCGTAGGCGTTGTAGAGCGGTGCGCTCGACATCATGTTGGAGATCACCAGGCCCTTGAGGTGCTGGCCGTAGTGCAGCGCGTACTCCATCGCGAGCAGGCCGCCCCACGACTGCCCGAGCAGCACGAAGGTGCCGCGGTCGAGGCCCAGGACCTGGCGGACCTGCTCGACCTCGTCGACGAACCTGGGCAGCTCCCACAGCCCGTCGTCGTCGGGCTGGTCGCTGCGGAACGACCCCAGCTGGTCGTAGTGGTAGTACTCGATCCCGGCCCGGGGGAACCAGGTGTCGAAGGACTCGTAGAGCTCGCTGGTCGCCCCGGGGCCGCCGTGCAGCAGGAGCACCTTCAGGTCGTGGTTGGTCCCGACCCGCCGGGTCCACACCCGATAGGTGCCGCCGGGTGTCCCGACGGGGATCATCCGCGAGCCACCCGAGACGACGTCGTGCCGTTCCCAGGTCGAGGTGTCGAAGTAGGACGCGACCGCTGCCATCGCCCCACGCTAGCCCGGACGCGAGGAGCGAGTTCGGGCGGTCACGAAGACCGCCTGAACCCGCCGCCTCACCTCAGCTCTGGCCGCTCTTCACGACGCCGACGGGGCACGAGATGCCCGTGCCGCCGAGACCGCAGTAGCCGTTCGGGACCTTGTGCAGGTACTGCTGGTGGTAGTCCTCGGCGTAGTAGAACGTGCCCGCGTCGGTCGCGGGGCGCGCGTCGGTCGTGATCTGCCCGAGGTTGAACTGGTCGAGCAGCGGCTGGTAGGCGGCCTTCGTCGCCTCGTAGGCCTGCTTCTGCTCGTCCGTCGTCCAGTAGACCGCCGAGCGGTACTGGGTGCCGACGTCGTTGCCCTGCCGGTAGCCCTGGGTGGGGTCGTGCGACTCCCAGAACGTCCGCAGCAGCTCCTCGGCGGTGATCCGCTTCGGGTCGTAGGCGACGAGCACCGCCTCGGTGTGGCCGGTGCGGCCGGTGCACGCCTCTTCGTAGGTGGGGTTGGACGTGTAGCCGCCCTGGTAGCCGACGGCCGTCGTCACGACGCCGGGCAGCTGCCAGAAGACGCGCTCGGCGCCCCAGAAGCAACCCATGGCGACATACAGGACCTGGGTGCCCTCGGGCCAGGGGCCCTCGAGCGGGGTCCCGAGGACGGCGTGGAGCCGCGGCACCGGGTACGGCCGGGCCTCGCGACCGGGCAGCGCCTCGTCGCGGCCGACCATCGTCGTCTTCAGGCGGGATCCGAACAGCACGTGGAGCTCCTCTCTGCTCCGCCGGCGATCGTGCCGGCGGGCTCGCCGCGGCGCCCGGCCCTCATGGGGCGGGCACCCTTCGCGGCACCTGGTACGTGCCGGCGGCCGCCCCATCGTTACACCGCGGCCGGGCCGTCGCCCACCCTGGCCGTGCCGGCCCGGCTACACCACGAGGACGTCGTCCGCCGGGGCGGTGACCTCGCCCGTCAGGCCCCGCCAGACGGGGCCGATCAGGGCCGCCGCCGCCCGCAGCTCGCCCGCCGGGCGTGAGAACGGCAGCCGGATGCGCGCCTCGAAGGCACCGCCCGCTCCGAACCGCGGCCCGGGCGTGAGCACGACGCCCGCCGACCGCGCCGCCGCCGCGAGGGCGCTGCTCGCCGGGGTGGGCAGCCGGCACCACAGGAAGAGGCCGCCGGCCGGCATCGGCGCGACCCATCCCGGCAGGTGCTCGGCGACCGCGGCCCGCAGGGCGGCCGCCCGCGCGGCGAGGGCCGGCCGGCGCCCGGCGAGCACCTCGCCGACGACGTCCAGGAGGTGTGCGGTGGCGAGCTGCTCGACGATCGGCGAGCCGAGGTCGTCGAGGGCGCGGGCCAGGGTGAGGCGCTCCACGAGCCGGGTGTCGGCCCGCACCCAGCCCACGCGCAGGCCGCCCCAGAAGGTCTTGGACGCCGACCCGAGCGTCACCACGGCGCCCGGCGGGGCGAACGCGGCGAAGGGGGCGGGCATCGGGGTCGCGCCCGGGCCCCGCAGGTCGAGCTCCACGGTCGTCTCGTCGACGATCGCTGTGCAGCCGGCGCCGGCGAGGCCCGCGGCGAGCGACTGCCGGGTGGGGGCGTCCATCAGCTGGCCGGTCGGGTTGTGGAAGTCGGGCATGAGGTAGGCGGCGCGGGCCCCGGTGCGGCGGACGGCGTCCAGCGCCGAGGCGACGTCCCAGCCGCCCCCCTCGACCGGCAGCGTGACCGGGCGGCCGCCGGCGCGGCGGACGGCGTCCAGCGCGAGCGGGTACGACGGGCTCTCGACGAGCACGCGGTCACCCGGCGCGATCGTCGCCTCGAGCACCAGCCGCAGGCCGTGCACCGCTCCGGCGGTGACGAGGACCTGGTCGGCGCTCGTCGGGAGCCCGCGCGCGGCGAAGCGGGCCGCCACCCGCTCCCGCAGGGCGGGCAGACCGGCGGTCACATACCCGTGCCCGGGCAGGTAGCGGGGGAGCTCGGCGAGCGCCGCGGCGTAGGCGCCGTGCACCTGGGGCGGTGCCTCGGGCGCCGCGCTCGCGAGGTCGCCGCGTCCGTCCGCCGTGCCCGACAGGCCGGTCGTCTGCACGGGCCACGGCACCTCGGCGCCGCCTCCGGTGCGGCCGCCCGGCAGGGTCGTCCAGGTGCCGGCCCCCTGCCCCGCCGCCGCGAAGCCGCTCTCCCGCAGGGCGCGGTAGGCCGCCGCCGTCGTCGTCCGGCTGGTGGCGAGCGCGGTGGCGAGGTCGCGCTCGGAGGGGAGCACGGCGTCCACCGGGAGCCGCCCGTCGAGGACGAGCAGCCGCAGCCGCTCCGCCAGGGCGGCGTAGCCGGGGCCGGGGCGGTCGGCCCAGCCGGTCAGGAGCGGGAGCAGTTCGCGGACGCCGACCCGCCGCGCCGGCCTCGCCCACGTCTGGTTGGTGATCAAGGAATTCTCGGCGACATGAGGGCGAGAATTCCTTGATCACCGAGAGGAGGTGGTGGTTGCTTCCACATCACCCGACCACTCTCGGGGGATTGGCTATAGAAATCAAGGCCACTCCGGCTCGAGCATGGCGGCATGAGTTCAGCGCTCACCCTCGGCCCGCGTCGCCTGCCCCGCCGGCTCGTCCAGCTCTACCTCGGGCTTGCCCTCTACGCCGTGAGCATGGGCCTGTTCGTGCAGGCCCGCCTCGGCGTCATGCCGTGGGACGTCCTGCACCAGGGCCTCGCCGGCCGGCTGCCGGTGTCGTTCGGCACGGTGACGATCGCCGTGGGGGCCCTGGTGCTGCTCGGCTGGATCCCGCTGCGGCAGCGGCCCGGGCTCGGCACCGTCAGCAACGTCATCGTCATCGGGCTCGTGGTCGACGTGGTGCTGCGCGTGCTCGCCCCGCCCGGCGCGATGGGTGTGCGGATCGCGTTCCTCGTGCTCGGCGTCGTCCTCAACGCCGTGGCGACCGCCCTCTACATCGGCGCCCGCTTCGGCCCGGGCCCCCGCGACGGGCTGATGACGGGCATCGTGGCGCGGTTCGGCTGGCCGACGCGGCTGGTGCGGACGGCGATCGAGGTCGCCGTCGTGGCGCTCGGGTGGGCGCTCGGCGGCACGCTCGGCGTCGGCACGGTCGTCTACGCGCTCGCGGTCGGCCCGCTGGTGCACCCGCTGCTGCCCCTGCTGCGCATCCCGGAAGGTGCCCCGGAGGGTGCCCCGGAAGGTGCCCCTGAAAGGCCCCGGACGGCGGCCGCCACGCGTGACCCCGTGGAGATGAGCACGTAGCGCGCCCGCAGCAGGCACGCTGTACCCATGCAGAGCGTCACAGTCGAGCGACGGAGAGTGCGGATCCGCGGAGTCGTCCAAGGAGTCGGCTTCCGTCCGTTCGTCCACCGGCTGGCGCTCGAGCTGGGGCTGGCCGGCTGGGTCCTCAACGACGGCGCCGGGGTGGTCGCCGACGTCCAGGGCCCCGCGGACGCCGTCGAGGCCTTCTGCCGGCGGGTCGGCAGCGAGGCGCCGGCGGTGGCGCTCGTCGAGCAGGTCAGCTGGGCCCCGCTCGCGCCGCGGCAGGTCGACGGCTTCGCGATCGCCGGCTCGGACGAGGACGCGTCGACGTGGGGGCCGGGATCCGAGCCGGCGCCCTGGACGAGCAGGTGGCGCCGGACGGGCCGGTCGGACGTGACCTGCACGGTGGGGCGGAGAGCGCCGTGCTGCCGCCCGTGCCGGCCCCGCCCGACATCGCGACCTGCGACCAGTGCCTGGCCGAGCTGGCCGACCCCGCCGACCGCCGGCACCGGCACCCGTTCGTCTCGTGCTCGGCCTGCGGCCCCCGCTTCACGGTGATGACCGCCCTGCCCTACGACCGGGCCCGTACCACGATGGCCGGCTTCGGCCTCTGCGAGGCCTGCCGCGGCGAGTACCTCGACCCCGCCGACCGGCGCTTCCACGCGCAGATCATCGCCTGCCACGACTGCGGCCCCGTGCTCGAGCTGGTCGAGGCCGTCCCCGGGCCGGCCTCGGGGCAGCACGCCCTCGAGGCCGCCCGCGAGGCGGCGATCCGCGCCGAGCCGGCCCTTGCGCGGGCCCGGGAGATCCTCGCCGCCGGCGGCATCGTGGCCGTCAAGGGCGTCGGCGGCTACCACCTCGCCTGCGACGCCACCGACGGGCGCGCCGTCGCCCGGTTGCGCGGGCGCAAGCAGCGCGGCGACAAGCCCTTCGCGGTGCTCGTCGCCGATCTCGCCACGGCGCGCGAGGTCGCGGACGTCGACGCCGTCGAGGCCGGCCTGCTGACGAGCGGGCGCCGTCCGGTGGTCCTGCTGCGCCGGGCCGCGCGGCCGTCGCTCGCGGTGGCGGCGGAGGTGGCGCCGCGCAACCACCGGGTGGGCCTGCTGCTGCCGCCGTCCGCGCTGCACGTGCTGCTCCTCGGCCTGCCGGGCGATGTGCCGGGGCCGCGGGCGCTCGTGCTGACCAGCGGCAACCTGTCGGGGGAGCCCATCGTGACCGACGACGACGAGGCCGTCCGCCGGCTGTCGGGGATCGCCGACGCGTGGCTGCGGCACGACCGGCCCGTGCACGTCCCGTGCGACGACTCGGTGGTCGAGGTGGTCGACGGTGAGCCCTCGCCGCTGCGGCGCTCGCGCGGCGAGGCCCCGCTGCCGATCACCCTGCCGGTCGAGGTCGAGCCCACGCTCGCCGCCGGCGGTGACCTCAAGAACGTGTTCTGCGTCGCCGCCGGCCGCTCGGCGTGGCTGTCCGCCCATGTCGGCGACATGGACGACATCGCCACGCAGCGCGCCTTCGCCCGGGCGGTCGACCAGCTGCAGGCACTCACCGGCGTCGACCCGCGCCGGCTCGTCGTCGACCGGCACCCCCTCTATCGCAGCGCGCGCGGTGCCGAGGATGCTGCGGCCGAGCAGGGGATGGCCCTGCAGCGGGTGCAGCACCACCACGCGCACGTCGCCGCCGCCCTCGCCGAGAACGGGTACGACGGCGACGAGCGCGTGGTCGGCGTCGTGTTCGACGGTGCCGGCTACGGCGACGACGGCGCCGTCTGGGGCGGTGAGGTGCTGCTCGCGGACCGCGCGGGCTACGAGCGGCTGGCCCACCTGTCCTACGTGTCGCTGGCCGGCGGCGACGCCACCGTGCGCCGTCCGTACCGGATGGCCCTCGCGCACCTGACCGCGGCCGGGTTGCCGTGGAGCGAGCGGCTGCCGTGCGTCGCCGCGGCGCCGCACCGCGAGCGGTCCGTCCTTGCCCACCAGCTGGGCACGGGCCTCGCGTGCGTCCCGACGTCGAGCATGGGCCGCCTCGTCGACGCCGTGGCCTCGCTGGCCGGTGTGTGCCACGAGGTCGGGTACGAGGGCCAGGCGGCGATGGAGCTGCAGGCGCTCGCCGCCACGGAGCTGGCGGGGGGCGCCGGCGAACCGGGCGCGTACCCGCTGCCCCTGCTCGCCCCGCCCGAGGCCGCCGGTCCCTTGCAGTGGGACGCCGCGGCGCTGGTGCGGGCCGTCGTGGACGACGTCCTCGCCGGGGTGCCCGCGCCGGTGGTGGCCGTCCGGCTGCACCGCGGCCTGGCGGCGGCCGTGGTCCGGGTGGCCCTGCACGCCCGCGCCGAGTACGGGCTGGGCACGGTGGCGCTGAGCGGCGACGTCTTCACCGACGCGGTGCTGCTGTCCCTGACGTCGCGCGGGCTGCGCGAGGCGGGCTTCACCGTGCTGCGGCACCGGCGCGTGCCGGCGAACGACGGCGGCCTGGCGCTGGGCCAGGTGCTGGTCGGCGCCGCCCTCGACCGCGCGCGGCCGTGAGCGGGTGCTCCGGGTGCTCCGGGTGACGGGCTGCCGCGGGAACTGGTGAGCCCGGGGCGTCTGGCGCCCCGGGCTCGGCGTTCTCATCGCGTGACGCCGGTGCAGCGTTACCCGCGGCCTCACCGGGTGCCGCGCCGTGCGTCGGCGCAGGCGAGGCGTAGCCTGGTCCGCCGTGACGTCCACGCCGAAGGCTCCCGCAGACCCCATCACGCCCCTGCCCGAGGAGCACGCCGGTGTCGGCGCAGACGCCCCGGCCCCCTGGCTGCGCCGCGGCTTCTCGACCCGCGCGATCCACGCCGGCAGCGAGCCCGACCCCGCCACCGGCGCCGTCATCACGCCCATCTACGCGACGACCACCTACATGCAGGACGGCGTCGGCGCCCTGCGCACCGGGCTGGGCGTACGAGTACAGCCGCAGCGCCAACCCCACGCGCACGGCGCTCGAGGAGTGCCTCGCGGCGCTCGAGACCACCCCGGGCGGCGGCGGCGCACGCCTTCGCCTCTCGTCCGGGCTGGCGGCGGAGGACACTCTGCTGCGCTCCGTGCTGTGCCCCGGCGACCACGTCGTCGTGCCCGACGACGCCTATGGCGGCTCGTACCGGCTCGTGGCTCGCGTCGCCGGCCCGTGGGGCGTCGAGCACACGGCCGTGCACCTGGCCGACCTCGACGGCGTCCGCGCGGCGATCCGCCCGGGAAGCACCCGCGTCGTGTGGGTCGAGACGCCGACGAACCCGATGCTCGCCATCGCCGACATCACCGAGCTCGCGCACGTCGCGCACGACGCGGGCGCGCTGCTCGTCGTCGACAACACCTTCGCGACGCCCTACCTGCAGAGCCCGCTCGCGCTCGGCGCCGACGTCGTCGTGCACTCCACGACGAAGTACGCCGGCGGCCACTCCGACGTCATCGGCGGCGCCCTCGCGGTCGCCCCGGCACCCGGGCCCCGTGGGCGGCGGGCGTGGGCGACGTCTCGGGCGACGTCGTCGAGCGCGTGGCCTTCCACCAGAACGCGATGGGCGCCGTGCCCTCGCCGTTCGACGCCTTCCTCACGCAGCGCGGCCTGAAGACGCTCGCCGTCCGGATGGAGAAGCACTGCGACAACGCCGAGCGCGTCGCGGAGTTCCTCCTCGGGCACCCGCGGGTGCGGCAGGTCCTCTACCCGGGCCTGCCCGAGCACCCCGGCCACGACGTCGCGCAGAAGCAGATGCGCCGGTTCGGCGGCATGGTGAGCTTCCGCGTGGTCGGCGGCGAGGAGGACGCGCTCAACGTCTGCAAGCGCACCGAGGTGTTCACGCTGGCGGAGTCCCTCGGCGGCATCGAGAGCCTGATCGAGCACCCCGGCCGGATGACGCACGCGTCGGTGGTGGGCTCGGCGCTCGAGGTGCCGAACGACCTGATCCGGCTGTCCGTCGGCATCGAGGACGCCGACGACCTGCTCGCGGACCTCGACCGCGCCCTCTCTGACCTGGTGGCGACCTCTGGCCCTCGTCGTGATCATTCCGCGATAGTGATCACGCGAGGGCCCAGACGTCGCGGGAGCGGTGCTGTGCGTCGACGTCGGGTCGACGTTCACGAAGGGCGCGCTCGTCGATCCCTCGACGGGTGAGCTCCTCGCGGCGGCGGCGCACCGGACCACGCTGCCGCGTCGCTGCCCGGCGGCACCGCGGGGGGCGACGTGCTGGACGGCGTCCGCGCGGTGCAGGCGGCCGTCGAGGAGCGGGCCGGCGTGGCGGCCGGCGAGGTGCTGGCCTGCTCGAGCGCCGGCGGCGGGCTCCGGATCGCCGTCGTCGGCTACGAGCGGCTGGTGACCGCCGAGGCCGGCCGCCGGGTCGCGCTCTCGGCCGGCGGGCGCGTCGTGCACGTGCACGCGCGGCCCGCTGGCCACCCCGGACGTCGCAGCGCTGCGCGCCGCGGCGCCCGACGTGGTGCTGCTCGCGGGCGGCACGGACGGTGGCGACGGGGACGTCCTCGTGGCCAACGCGCGCCGGCTCGGGAGCGCCCGGCTGCGCGCCCCCGTGGTCGTGGCCGGCAACGCCGAGGCCGCCCCGGACGCCGTCGCCGAGCTCACCCGCCGCGGCCGCACCGTGGAGCTCGCGCCCAACGTGCTGCCGCGGATCGGCACGCTGGAGCCGCTGGGAGCCAGGGCGGCGATCCGCGAGCTGTTCCTGGCGCACGTCATCGGTGGCAAGGGTCTCTCCCGCGGGCCGCGCTTCGCGGCGCTGGTCAGGGCCCCGACGCCGGACGCCGTCCTCACCGGCGTCGAGGTGCTCGCCGCCGTGACGCAGGGGGACGTCCTCGTCGTCGACGTGGGCGGCGCGACGACCGACGTCTACTCGGTTCTCACGCCGCAGGGCGAGGACGCGCCCGACGACCGGCCCGGCGCCGCCGGGCTGGCCCGCGAGGTGGTGGCGCCGCTCTGGCGGGCCAGGACCGTCGAGGGCGATCTCGGCATGCGCTGGAGCGCTCCCGGCGTCGTCGACGCGGCGCGGGCGGAGGGCCTGCTGGCGGCGGGGGAGGAGCAGGCGCTCGCCGCCTACGCCGCGGGGGTCGCGGCCGACCCCGGGGCCGTGCCAGCCGACACAGCCGAGGGCTGGGAGCCGGACACCCGGCTCGCCGAGCTCGCCGTCACCGTGGCCCTGCGCCGGCACGGCCGCCCCGCCACGGCGACGTCCGCGCCCCGGCCGCTGCGCGACCTGCGGCTCGTGGTGGGCAGCGGGGGCGTGCTCCGGTACGCCGACCCGGCCCGGCAGCAGCGCATCCTGCGGCCCGCGGTGAGCGACCACGGCGGCGGGTGGCGGGTGCCGGAGGGGGCGCGGACCACCGTCGACGACCAGTACGTGCTGTTCGCCGTCGGTCTGCTCGCCGGCCCCTGTCCGGTGGCGGCGCGCGCACTCGCCTGGCACGCGGCCGGCAGTGGCACCATGACCCCATGACCCATCTCAGTGCCGAGCTGGGCGCCCTACCCGTCACGCTCGCCGATGTCGAGAGCGCGCGGGAGTTGCTCGCGGACGTCGTCCGGCGCACGCCCGTGGAGCCGAACCGGGCGCTCTCGGAGCGGGTCGGCGGCCCGGTCGCGCTCAAGTGCGAGAACCTGCAGCGAGCGGGCTCGTTCAAGATCCGCGGGGCGTACACCCGGATCGCGCGGCTGTCGCCGGAGCAGCGGGCCCAGGGGGTGGTCGCCGCCAGCGCGGGTAACCACGCGCAGGGCGTCGCGCTCGCCGGCCAGATGCTCGACACCCGGGTCAAGGTCTACATGCCGGTGAACGCGCCGCTGCCGAAGGTGCAGGCCACGCGCGCCTACGGCGCCGAGGTCGAGTTCGTCGACGGGGCCATCGACGAGTGCCTCGTGCACGCCGGTGCCTGGGCCGAGGCGACGGGGGCCGTGCTCATCCACCCCTTCGACCACGCGGACATCGTCGCCGGGCAGGGCACCGTCGGCCTGGAGATCCTCGAGCAGGTGCCCGACGTGGCCACCGTGCTCGTCTGCACCGGCGGGGGCGGCCTGCTCGCCGGGATCGCCACCGCGGTGTCGGCCCTGCGGCCGGACGTCGCCGTGATCGGGGTGCAGGCCGAGGGCGCGGCCGCCTACCCTCCCTCGCTGTCGGTCGGCGAACCGCTGGCGCTGGCCGCGATGACGACGATGGCCGACGGGATCGCCGTCGGGCGTCCGGGCGACGTGCCGTTCGCCCTCGTGCAGGCGCTCGTCGACGGTGTCGTCACGGTCAGCAGCAATACGTACTCGTACCAGGTACGCGGCAGCGACATGGCCGGTCTCGCCATCAACGCGCGCGGAGGCGTCGCGCTTTGTCGCCACTCGTCTCGACTCTCTATAACCCGGTAAGAACTTTCGTCTACGTTTTGCGCTTCCTTCCGGCGAGTCGCTTTGGTCTCGCATGCGCAACTCACTGTAATTCGATGAGCAACAGCTTCATTTCCCGCCGCATCACCCGGTAGCGGATCGGGCAGGTCGCACGGCTGAGACGCAGGAAATGTGGTCATCAAGGGAGGAACGTTCGCATGCTGAAAGCATGCGAACGTTCCTCCCTTGATGACCACATTTCCTGCGTCTCAGCCGTGCGACCTGCCCGATCCGCTACCGGTGATGCGGCGGGAAATGAGCTGTTGCTCATCGAATTAAGTCAGTTGCGCATCGAGGTAGAACAACTGCGTGCCAGGGAAGAGGAAGCGCAAAACGTAAACAAATTTCTTTACCGGGTTATAGAGAATTGAGACGAGTGGCGACGAGACAGACAACGCCTCCGCGCGTTGATGGCAAAATTACCGCGATGGTCACTCTTCTGCGGGCGCTGTTTTGACGCCTTGAAGACGTCGCAAGAGGCGTCTGAAGGGCTTGACGTGCATCAGACGTCCCTCACACTGCCCGTGAACGGCCCTTCTCCTTAGTCGGCATGAACATCTCCGTAGGACGTCGCTCCGGAAAATAGCGGATCATTGCGACCTCGCTTCGATCAGTCAGCATGAAGCTCATCCGACGCCAATCGCCAGCTTTGGCTGAGCTGCGGAAGGAACCCGCCATCCGCGAGGTGCCGATGGAAGTCTGCGAGGAGCAAGAGGCACCAGAGCGCCGTCGATGCGGACAAGCTTTGTTGGGCGTTGAGCATTGTGGGTGAGCTAGCGACACCGCCGGCCGGCGGTTGGGGCCTGCGCCCGCCGCTCACATAGTGAGCGCCCCGGCGTACCGGGACTCGCCACGAGCGCCACCAGGTGGAGACTGCTGAGCGAACGAAATCGGTCGAAAGCAGCCGCCTGAACTTTTTTGACCACATCGCGCACAGTCCGAGCGGCAGCAGGATCAGCGGCCAAGCTGGCGGCTGGTCCTGTCTTCCTCCCGGCCCAGGCTGCGGAACCGAGACCGCCGTCGGCAGCTCCGGCCAGCAGCAGGTGAAAGCCAGCAATTGATCGGCGGCGGCCGCGCGCCACTCCTCCGGCATCACCTTATGATGTCGGGCTCTGGTGACGCAGCCGCGGGGTCGAATTCGGCTCGGAAGGGCTTACCTCGACTTCGGCCTGTTCCACCACGCCGGGACTTTGAGGTGCTTGCGCGGGACGCTCTTGCCTCGTCGGCAGGCTGTTCCAACACGCTGGACTCTTGGGTTGCAGAGGGCGCTTCACTCCAACGGAGCTCGTCCTTCGGTTTGCCGCGCTGCCCGGGATACCAGCACTGGCGGCCATCTATGATCCTGTAGGCCCAGTGGCGCCCATCGCCGCGCACGGGCTGCGGTTCGCAGTCCATCACCTCGCCGCCGCGTGCGTGTTCGACGGGTATCGCCGCGACCAGCACCGCCACCGCCAGGTTCGAGATCATCCAGCTCTGGACGACCGCGTGCCGGAGGTTGCGTTGGAGCTTCGCCTTCCGTCTTCACTCATTCGCTTCCCCCCGAAGCGCGGGCCACCCGACCGGCCAGCCGCGCGCTTCGTTCTCAGCAAAAAAAGGGCGCAAAAAAGGATGCCGCCGAGGCTCCCCTACGGACACGAGAGCATCCCCGCTCATGGCTTGCGTCCGCTTCCTACTAACTGCTTGATTAGTTGAGATTTTTGGTGGCCGCGCGGCCGGAGCCTCGCCGTGAAGAAAGGGATTGGTGCCCGCACATCATTCCGATCCAGGAAGTCGGCCCCAACGCTAAGCGAGTGGCCAAGGCGAAGGTGCCGAAATCGGAGTGAGGGCGGGGGGAAGCCGCCATTTAAATGAACCACGCTCCCCTCGTTAAAATCTCGGCTAGTCGCAAGGCTCGGACGAGGCCCCCCAGACCGAGGCCACCTGAGATCATTGCGATCCCGGCAGCGTAATGTCTCAGAGGGACAGCCCTCTCAGAAACCAATACCGCAAGGCTCCCAATGCTAAGGCTCAAGGCCTGCGAAAGGGATCACATAGGCTAGGTAGTGCGCATGGGCGACCCTCCGAGTGCCATGAATATCGAGAGCCGAGCGTAACATGACGGAAGGCAAGGGAGCCTTTTGAAAGACCCGAAGGCCCGGTGGCGGTTCGCCAGCACCCGGGCACAGGCCCCGAGGAGACGCGGGGCCGAAGATTGAGGGGAAGGAAAAACGGCGACGGCAGCCGGCAAGAACCGGATCGTGATCTACGGCCCGAAGGAAGACGGCACTTACGTCGTCGAGTTCAAGACAGGTGGCAATGGGGGCCATCGCTGCCACAAAACCGACTCATCAGAACGCGTCTTAAAAAGGAAGACCCTGGCATCTCATGCTAACTCCAGGGTTTCGCCGCCGGATGGGTTACGCCACCCGGCTTGCCCTCCCAACGCAGAGCCCAGCCCTTCCGTTGCAAAGAAACGATCTCGGACAGCGTTGCCCCTGCGATGTTTATGGGTAGCGTAATTATCGACGATGGCGTGGATCGCCTTTCGCTTCGGCACCCGCGCCTCGATGGCGTTGAGGAAGCGGATGAACTCCTGATGGCGATGGCGCTTCATGTTGCGGCCGATGATGGTGCCGTCGAGGACGTTGAGGGCGGCAAACAGCGTGGTCGTGCCATGGCGTTTGTAGTCATGCGTCATCGTCCCGGCGCGGCCCGGCTTCATCGGCAGGCCCGGCTGGGTGCGATCGAGCGCCTGGATTTGGCTCTTCTCGTCGACCGAGAGGACGACCGCGTGCGCGGGAGGATCGACATAGAGGCCGACCACGTCCCTGAGCTTCTCGGCGAACTTCGGGTCGTTCGACAGCTTGAACGTGCGGATGCGATGGGGCGTGAGTTGGTGGGCCTCGAGGATGCGCTGCACCGATCGCAAACTCACCCCCGCCGCCTTGGCCAGCATCCGGCCCGTCCAGTGGGTGGCTTCTCCCGGCGGCGGCCCGAGCGCCAAGTCGACGACCCGCTGAACCGTGGCCGCCGGCAGCGGCGGCTTGCCGGGCTTGCGCGTCTTGTCACGCGTGCAGCCCTTCGACGCCCTCCGCCATGAACCGTTCCTGCCATCGCCACACCACCGGCTTGGCCTTGCCCGACCGGCGCATGATCTCGGTCGTGCCGCAGCCGTCGGCGGTGGCAAGGATGATTTTGGCGCGCCACACGTGCTTCTGCGGCGCGCTGCGATCCGAGACGATCGCCTCAAGCCGACGGCGATCTTCCGGGTGACGTTGACCATAATTCCTGCTCTCATACCGAGAGCTTGAACTGCTTCGGGCGATTTGGGAATCGCCGAATGAATCAGACCACTAGTTGGCATCACGGCCTTCAAACCCGTGGATTGGAGCAACGATGATCTCGCAGCGGTGTACGTGATCTCCTACTTCGTCCGCGACGTTTCTAGCATCGACCACCAGCTTCAAAGATTGGATCGAGGCCGAGTCGGTGAGACCGCTTCACCAGGATCATGCTCGGTACGCCGCATACGGTGTTCCTCACTCCATGCGGGATGACCCGCTGACACTTGGGCAATACTCAGGCTTGACAGCTTTGCTTGACGGATATCACCGCGCTGTGCGGTTCTGGCGGATACGGCGGCCTGCCGCAAGGCTCCAGGTCTATGTGCCTGTTTAACGCCGGTTGAGGTCTGAGAGGCACGCTTGGCCACCTCGATCTCATCGTTCTCGCGCTCCCGTCCCTGCGCCTTCGGGGGGTGCTGCCGCGAGGCGGGAAGCGGAGGAGGATTGGGGTAGGGCCCCCCGCGCCAGCGCCTTTCACACGGCACTCTCGGCCGCGACCGAAATTCGTGCTAGGCGTCAGGCAGAAGACCACACCATCGGAACAGAGAAGCATGGCGTCGCGGCGAGAGAGGCGCGAATGGCGCTCCGAATTAGCAATACGTAACTGTTAGGTGTGAACAGTACACCACCACCCACCACTCCGTCACCTGTCTCCAGCCCCCACCACTGCTCCAAATGCACACCACCATCGTTGCCACGCCCGCCACCCCACCCTGCCTGTCGTCGTCGCCGCCACCAGCGACGTGGCCCAGTGGCACCGTGGCCACGCTGCTGATGGTCAGCGAGGTGACTTGTCCACCGAGGAACTCGACCTCGCCTGATGAGGTGATGCCAGGCGACGACGAGGACGCGGTGAAGCTGCTCGCCCCGACGCCACCATCGCCGCCGAGGAGGACCGATGTTCAAGGACAGACACCAGCAGGCTACCCCGACA